>NZ_JCAQPC010000020.1:0-164970 GCF_059568005.1 Arthrobacter sp. BGA-UO-ETr-C19 | reverse complement strand
CGAGACGAACAGTCCCATGATCAACCCGCAACCCGGGAAGTCGCCAGAGCCTCGGCGAGCTAGGCGCATACTTTCCCACTCCACGGCGCGCCAGCGGCGCTCATCCGCTGTGTAGCAGCTCAGGGCGTTCCCAGGCCTGGGAACGCCCTGAGCTGCTACCTACTTGGGCTGTTTCCCTCTGGACCCGCTGTTATTCGGGAAGTACGACGGCGGTCCCTCGCCAGATCGGCCGCATCGAGCCTTTGGCGTTCCGCCTCCGAGATTGCGCCGCCGCCGAGGTCCGCCGGCATCCACCAGTCGCCCGGCTGCGCGGCCACCGGAAAGCCGGCGATGGCGGCGTCGATGCCCGCCTGGAGCGTCCTGCGGAGCCGCGCCGTTTCAGCCTCCGGGTCGATGCCCAGGGCCGGGTGCACCGGCTCGCCGATATGCACCCGGACCGGCGCGCGGCGGATGCGGTGCAGCGGAAGGCCGTTGCCGCGGGTCAGGATCCGATGGGCACCCCAGACGGAGACCGGAATGAGCGGCACGCCCGCCTCGGCTGCCATCCGCACGGCCCCCGTTTTGCATTCGCGGACCTTGAAGCTGCGGCTCACGCCGGCCTCGGGCATGACGGCCACGTATTCGCCGGCGCGGAGCCTGGCCACGGCGTCGTCATAGGCCGCAGTTCCCGAGCCGTGGCGCACCACCACCTGGCCCGCTGCGCTGATGAAAGGACCCGCCAGCCAATGGTCAGCGGCTCCCTGGTGGATCATGAACCGCAGCTGCCCGCGGTTGTGGCGCCACAACACCAGTTCGGCAGCGGCGAAGTCCAGATAGCCGAAATGGGTGATGGCGACGACGGCACCCCGGCCGGGCAGCACCGCCCTCGCCGCGTTGTCGCCACTCGGTGCTTTTCCGCCGGGCAGGTTTTGCTGCCCGGTGACGATCAGGCGGATCCGGAACAGCCAGCGCAGGAACAGCCCGGTCCGGATGAGGATGCGGTAGAAGCGGTCGCTGGCGGCTGGGGTCCAGGGCATGCGGACGCCTTCAGTGCCGCCGCGGCGGCCAAGGGACAAAGCCGCTGGTGGACTGCACGTATTCACGGTAGCCGGGTCGGCCGGACATGGCCTTCTCTGTGAGCGGCTTCCCGGTCTTGGCGGCCAGGGTCCAGACCATCAGCGCAGGGGAAAGGGCGGTCAGTACGCCGGGCCAGGACTCCGCCGCGATGAGGTACAGGCCCGCCCAGACGGCGGCGTCCCCGAAGTAGTTAGGGTGCCTCGTGTAGCGCCACAACCCGGTGTTCAGGACGGTTCCCCTTCGCGCCGGATCGCTCTTGAACTGCTCCAGCTGCCGGTCGCCCACGGACTCGAAGATGAACCCGGTCAGCCATACCGCCGAACCTGCCACGGCGAGCGGACCCAGCGGACCAGTGGCGAACATGCCCACCTGGATGGCGAGCGAGACGAAGAACATCACCAGGCCCTGGGGCAGGTAAACGCGGCGGAGGGCGGAGGCGTTCCGGGACCCGCGTGCCCCTTTAAGCAGCGCCACGTAGCGGGGGTCCTCATGGCCGCCGCGCGCCCGGCGGCCGATGTGCGCGCCAAGCCGGATCCCCCAGATGCCCGTCAGAACCAGCAGGAGCACCCGCCTGCCGCCGTCGCCTTCCCCGGCCGAGAGGACAAAGGAGATCACCGCGACGACGACAAAACCCGGACCCCACGCCACGTCCATCACCGAATGGCGCGCTTGGCCGACCGCCACGGCATAGGTGACGGCGAGCACCAGCACCACGCCCAGCGCCGTCCACGGCAGGCTGGCCAGGAACGCCTCCAGCGGAAACGGGTTCATGAAAGTGGTCGCCTCACAGAAACTGCAATGTCTCGCCGGACGGGGGAAGTACCCTGTCGAGCGCTGCGGCGGACGCGGAGGGCGCTGCCCCGGGAACTCCGGTCCGTTCCATGAAGGCCTTCATCAGGAACCCGGTGGCCAGCCTGTGCCACAGCCGGACCCGCCGGAACATGAAGTGCCCGGCGCCGCGGAGCGAGACGTACCGCAGCTCCGCCGCTCCCGGTGCCGCGCGCCGCGCGAACCGCAGTGAGGCCGACGGACTCGTCCACCGGTCCTCGTTCCCGTGCACAATCAGGACTTTCCGTCCATTGACCGTGGAAGCGGGCGTGGCATCGTCGAGCCACGGGGCCAGCGCCACCACGGCGTCCACGTCCGGTTCGTCCGCGGCGCAGATCGCGGTGAGGCCGCCCATCGAATGCCCCAGCAGGTAGATGGGCACGCCGGGGTGCTCCGCGCGGATTTTGGCGAGCGCCCAGCGCGCATCCTTCAGCGGGGTCATCTCCTCGCCGTTCCAGCCGCGCACGCTGTTCCGCAGGATCCACACCGCCAGGCCATGTTTCCGGCCGGCGGCGTGCAGGTGGCGGGCGAACGGCACCATCCGCGCAGGGCTCAGGTGCCGGGCCTGGACGGGCTCGAAGCTGTGCGACTTGCCGCCGTGCAGCACCAGGGCCACGCCGCGGGTAGGACCGGACGGGGCCAGAACCGTCAGCACCGCTTCGTGGTCAGTTCGGCGTTGGCTCACTGCTGCATCCTCCGACACTTCGTCGTTCATTTATCAACCCTATGGCGGCCGCCGTAGAGTTCAAGCATGAGGTTTAGCTGCTGATGGGTGCAGGTCACTCCCACGGTCATACAGGGCATTCGGAGCCAACTGCTGAAGCGATGGCTGCCCGCAGGAAAGCCAACAGGATTCTGGCTGCGGTGCTGGTCCCGCTGACCCTGCTGACCCTCGCGGCCATGGCGGCCCTCTGGCCCTCGGGCAGCAAGGAGGGCCTGACCCTGGCCAACCCGTATGCCGCAGCTCCGGGCGTCACCTTCGACACCGGACGGATCCAGCGGGTGGTCACGGAGAGCTGCACGCAGGCGCCAGCCGGAGACTCTGCAGCCCAGGACGGCACAGCCCAGGGCAATACAGACGGCGGCTCGCAGTGCACCTTCGCGTTCACCGAGCCGGACAAGGGCGGCAACCCGGTCAAGGTGGTGATCAATCCGGACATCGCCAAGTCGCACGGTGTGAAGGTGGGCGACAACATCCGCTACCTGAACCTGTCCCACGCCCAGGCGGCCGCCACCGGCGCCGATGCGCCGGCGGCCCAGGGGTCGCCGTCGTACATCTTTGTGGACTTTGTCCGCACCATGCCGATCATCCTGCTGGCCATCCTCTACGCCGTCGTGGTGGTGGCCGTGGCGCGCTGGCGCGGGCTGCGCGCGCTGATCGGCCTCGTCGGCGCCTATTTTGTGCTGGGCAGCTTCATGCTCCCCGGCCTCGTGGAGGGCAAGCCGCCGCTCCTGCTGGCCCTCGTCGGCTCCACGGTGATCATGATTGGGGTGCTGTACTTCGCACACGGCTTCTCGGCGCGGACCTCGACGGCGCTGCTGGGCACCATATTCGGGCTGGGCATCACTGCGCTGCTCGCGGCGTGGGCCACCGACGCGGCGAACCTCGCAGGCGTGGGAAGCCACGACGCCGCCACGCTCGTGAACATCTCGGACAACATCTCCATCTCCGGCATCATCCTGTGCGGCCTCATCATCTCCGGGCTCGGCGTGCTGAACGACGTCACCATCACGCAGTCCTCTGCGGTGTGGGAACTGTACGAACTCGCGCCCAACACGAGCGCACGGAAGCTGTTCTCCTCGGCCATGCGGATTGGCCGCGACCACATCGCCTCCACCGTGTACACCATTGCGTTCGCCTACGCCGGCGCCGCCCTGCCCATCCTCATCATCGTGATGCTCTACAACCGGCCGCTGGGGGAGGCGCTGACCAGCGCCGAACTGTCCGAGGAGGTCATCCGCACGCTGGTCGGCTCAATCGGGCTGGTCCTGGCGATTCCGGTCACCACGCTGATCGCCGTGCTGGTGGTCAAGGCCACGGGAGTCCGGAGTGCCGGTGTGCCCGATCAGCAGTCGCGCGGGAGGACGGCAGTGACGGCCGACGACGTCGACAACACCGGCGCGCTCGCGGCCGCCGCCGCGGTGGCCGGCCGGGAAAACGCCGACGCTGACACGCCGCCGGCGACCCGTCGGGGACGGCGCGCAGCCCAGCGGGAGTAGGTGCCGCCGCCGGCATCGCGCCGGATTGCCCGGCTTTGAGACGATTTGCCCGACTTTGAGACAATGGACGGGTGACTGTTGTAGCAACGCCTCCCGCCCCCCGGCTGGAACTTCCGCCGCTGAAGCTCGGCCCCATCACCGTGGACACCCCGGTGGTGCTGGCCCCCATGGCCGGAATCACCAACACCGCCTTCCGCAGGCTCTGCCGTGAATACGGCGGCGGCATGTACGTGGCGGAGATGGTCACCTCCCGCGCACTGGTGGAACGCACGCCGGAGTCGCTGCGCATCATTTCGCACGACGACGACGAGAAAGTCCGTTCAGTGCAGCTCTACGGCGTGGACCCCGTCACGGTGGGTGCGGCCGTCCGCATGCTGGTGGAGGAGGACCGGGCGGACCACATCGACCTCAACTTCGGCTGCCCCGTGCCCAAGGTCACGCGGCGCGGTGGCGGTTCGGCCCTGCCCTGGAAGATCGACCTTTTCACCGCCATCGTCCAGACCGCCGTCCGGGAGGCGTCCAAGGGCGGCATCCCGCTGACCATCAAGATGCGCAAGGGCATCGACGATGACCACCTGACGTACCTCGACGCCGGCCGGATCGCGCGCGATTCCGGTGTTGCCGCCGTCGCCCTTCACGGCCGCACGGCGGCGCAGTTCTACTCCGGCCAGGCGGACTGGTCCGCTATCGCCCGCCTGCGGGAGGCGCTGCCGGACATTCCGGTGCTGGGCAACGGCGACATCTGGTCTGCCGAGGACGCCGTCCGCATGGTCCGCGAAACCGGCATCGACGGCGTGGTGATCGGCCGTGGCTGCCAGGGCCGGCCCTGGCTGTTCGGCGACCTGCAGGCGGCATTCGAAGGCAGCGACCACCGGCACCGGCCCGGCCTGCGCGAGGTGGCCGAGGGCGTCTACCGGCACGCCGAACTCATGGTGGAAACCTTCGGCAACGACGAATACAAGGCGCTGCGGGAGATCCGCAAGCACATGGCCTGGTACTTCAAGGGCTACGTGGTGGGCGGCGAACTGCGGGCGAAACTGGCCACCGTGCCCACACTCGAAGTGCTCCGCGAACTGCTGGACCAGCTGGACGTGGACCTGCCGTATCCCGGCAGCGATTCCGAAGGGCCCCGCGGGCGTGCTGGTTCACCCAAGAGACCGGCACTGCCCAAGGACTGGCTGCTGAGCCGCCAGCTGAACGAGGACCAGTCGCGGGACATCGCCGCGGCGGAACTGGATGTGTCCGGTGGCTGAAAGCCGGCTTGCGGAAGCCCGCACCACCCCGCAGGCGCTGCCGGGCTACGAAGCCCACGATTCGGCCCGCTGGGTGGAGGAGCCGCCCAAGAGCACGTACCGCTCGGACTTCGAGCGCGACCGTGCCCGCGTGCTGCACTCCTCGGCCCTGCGCAGGCTCGGCGCCAAGACTCAGGTGGTTGCTCCGGACACCGACGACTTTGTCCGCACCAGGCTGACGCACAGCCTCGAGGTGGCCCAGGTGGGCCGGGAACTTGGCCGCGCCCTCGGTTGTGACCCCGATGTGGTGGATACCGCCTGCCTCAGCCACGACCTCGGGCACCCGCCGTTCGGGCATAACGGGGAATCGGCGCTCAACGAGATGGCCCATGCAATCGGCGGGTTCGAGGGCAACGCCCAGACCTTGCGCCTGCTCACCCGGCTGGAGCCGAAGGTCCTCGACTCCGAGGGCAGGCCGGCCGGGCTGAACCTCACCCGGGCCAGCCTTGACGCGGCCGCAAAATATCCGTGGTCCGCCCTGGACGCCCCCGTGATCCACGGCCAGCGGACCAGTAAGTTCGGCGCCTACGAGGACGACCTGCCCATCTTCAACTGGATCCGGGAAGGCGCCCCCGAACGGCGGTCCTGCCTCGAGGCGCAGGTCATGGACCTCGCGGACGACATCTCGTACTCGGTCCACGACGTTGAGGACGCGATCGTGGCCGGCCACTTCCAGCTGCGCTGGATGGACAACCCGGACCACCGGGCCCGGGTGGTGGGCTACGCCAAGCAGTGGTACCTGCCCCACAACGATCCAGCGGCCATCGACGCCGCCCTGGCACGGCTGGAAGCCACCGATGTCTGGGTGCGCGAGGCGGACGGCAGCCGCAAGTCCATGGCGGCGCTGAAGGACATGACCAGCCAGCTCATTGGCCGTTTCTGCCAGAGCGCACTGGAAACCACCCGCGCCGTCTATGGTCCGGCGAACCTGACCCGCTACAACGCCGAGCTCATGGTCCCGGACGAGACCGTCCTGGAGATTGCGGTGATGAAGGGCCTGGCCACCACGTTCGTGATGACCACGGACCACCGGCAGCCCATCTACGAACGCCAGCGCGAGGTGCTCCACGCCCTGGTCACGGCGCTGAACGCCTCCGGCGACCGCCACCTCGAGCCCATGTTCGCCGCGGACTGGCGTGAAGCGCCCGACGACGGCGCCCGGCTCCGCGTGGTCATCGACCAGGTGGCATCGCTGACGGACGGCTCCGCGCTGGCCATGTACGAACGGCTCGTGGGCAGCCTGCCCTCGCTTTGGTGACGGCCGCCATACGGCGGCTCCCGCCGTCGTACCCGGGGACTAGGATTGCTTCGTGGCTGGGCTGATTAAACGGGAAGATATCGATGAAGTCCGCCAGCGCACGGACATCAAGGAAGTCGTTGACGGCTACGTCACGCTCAAGGGCGCCGGCCTCGGCTCCTACAAGGGCCTGTGCCCCTTCCACGACGAGCGCTCGCCGTCGTTCACGGTCCGCCCGCAGGTGGGCCGCTACCACTGCTTCGGCTGCGGCGAGGACGGCGACGTCATCTCCTTCGTGCAGAAGCTGGACCACACCTCCTTTCACGAGGCCGTGGAGAAGCTGGCCGCGCGGATCGGGTACGAGCTCCGCTACGAGGACGGCGGCACCGGTCCAAGCCGCGAGGAAGTCGGCAAGCGGCAGCGGCTCCTGGACGCCCACAAGATCGCCGACGAGTTCTTCCGCGCCCAGTTGCTCACCGCCGGCGCTGCAGAGGGCCGGAAATTCCTGCAGCAGCGCGGCTTCGACCGGGCCGCCGCCGACCACTTCGGGGTCGGCTACGCACCCCAGGGCTGGGACGCGCTGCTCAAGCACCTCCGCGGCAGGGGCTTCACCGATCCCGAACTGAAGCTCACCGGGATGTTCTCCGAAGGCAACAGGGGGATCTACGACCGGTTCCGCGGGCGCCTCATCTGGCCCATCCGCGACATCGCCGGCGACACCATCGGCTTCGGCGCCCGCAAGCTGTACGAGGACGACCAGGGCCCCAAGTACCTCAACACCCCGGAAACCACCCTCTACAAGAAGTCGCAGGTGCTGTACGGCATCGACCTTGCCAAGCGGAACATCGCCAAGGACCGGCAGTTGGTGGTGGTGGAGGGCTACACGGATGTCATGGCCTGCCACCTCGCGGGAATTCCGACGGCGGTGGCCACCTGCGGTACGGCGTTCGCCGCCGACCACATCAAGATTGCCCGCCGCCTGCTGTCCGACGACGGCACCGGGGGAGAGGTCATCTTCACCTTCGACGGCGACGCGGCCGGCCAGAAGGCGGCCCTACGGGCCTTTGAGGAGGATCAGCGCTTCGTGGCCCAGACCTACGTGGCGGTCGAACCCACAGGGGCTGACCCCTGCGACCTGCGCCAGACGCGGGGGGACGCCGCCGTCCGCGAGCTCATCAGTTCCCGTCGCCCGCTTTTCGAGTTCGCCATCCGCGCCACCCTGCGGCGGCACAACCTTGACACCGTGGAGGGGCGGGTGGCCGCGCTGCGCGAGTCCGCGCCTGTCGTGGCCCAGATCCGCGACGCCGGGCTCCGGCCCGGCTATGCCCGGGAACTGGCGGGGTGGCTGGGGATGCCCATTGAGGACGTCACGCGGGCTGTGGGGGCCGCCGCGAAGCGCGGGGCGCCCGGTGCACAGGCATCCGGTGCGCAGGCGTCCGGGGCCCAGGCACCCGGCTCAGCCGGACATCACCCGGCCCCGGGGAGCGGCCAGAACGCGCCCGGCGTGGCGGCGCTCCCGCCGTCGGGCGTTCTTCCGTCGTTCCACCGTCCGGATCCCCGGGACCCGGTGGCGTCCATGGAGCGGCAGGCCCTCGAGGTGGCGCTGCAGGAGCCGGCAATGCTGGGGGGCGCTGCCTGGGAGCGGTTTGCGACCGCCAGATTCGCCACGCCCGCCTACCAGGCCATCCACGATGCCATCCGCGCCACGGCTCCCGGGTTCTCGGGGGATGCCGTGCAGTGGGTGGAGGCGTTGCGGCAGGAGGTTCCCGAGCCGCTGCAGCCGCTGGTTTCGGAGCTCGCTGTGGTTCCGCTGCCGGCCCATACCGCCGAAGCGGTGCAGAAGTACTGCCGGGACATCCTCGCCAGGCTGTTCGAGCTGCAGATCACCCGTGTGAAGGCGGACAAGCTGGGGCAGCTGCAGCGGCTGGATGCCGCCGCCCACCCCGAGGAGTTCCAGCAGCTGAACCGTGAGCTCATGATGCTCGAAATGGAGCGCCGGTCGCTGCGCTCCGATGCCTAGAAACACGCCGATTTCGTATCCGGGCCGGGTGTTTGCTAGGCTAGTACCCGCTTCATTCCTCCTTAGCTCAATTGGCAGAGCATTCGACTGTTAATCGAAGGGTTGCTGGTTCAAGTCCAGCAGGAGGAGCGCACAGTCCCCGTTCCGGGTTCCGGAACGGGGACTTTTTTATACCCCGGAGGGGTATTTGTGCCCAGTGCTGGCGCCGATTTCGCATTGCGGGAGAACGTTTGCTAATGTCATACCTGCTTCATTCCTCCTTAGCTCAATTGGCAGAGCATTCGACTGTTAATCGAAGGGTTGCTGGTTCAAGTCCAGCAGGAGGAGCGCACAGTCCCGCGGTTGGCCCCAGAGCCGGCCGCGGGACTTTTTTGTGTCGTCAGCGCTGTGCCCGGGCCGCTGCCAGGTCCGGCGCCAGGTTGTGTGCCAGGGGGGCCGGGGTCAGACGAAATCCATCTCCACCTGGAGGAATCGCTCGGCCTCGGCTATGGCAGCTTCAAACGCTTCCCTCTCCGTGGGGGACTTCCGCGGTTCGCGGGGGTGCCACTCGTGGGGCGAGGAGTGCACGCGCGTGAAGCCGCCGTCGGGCGGCGCATAGAAGATGCCGAACCGCTGGACGGGCCATTCGGGGGAGGTCTCGGGGGCCACCAGCAGGGCAGCATTGAAAGCCGGGTTGAACCACTGGGCTATGGGCCGGCGCCGGTCCTCAGTGAAAAGTCCCGCCGCATAGAGCGCTGCCGACTGCGCACTGGTCTGGGTGCACAGCCGGTCCCACCACAACGGCAGAATGCCGGAGTCGCACCGCTGCCACGTGGCCGGAAGTGGAGGATGATCCTGCCAGTGGGGCACGTAACAACTTTATCGCGCAGGTACCCAAGCGAACAGATGGCCCGGCGTCGATCGCCCCCTGTCTGGAGGCCCGGCTTGGAGGCCCGGCTTGGAGGCCCCGCTTGGCTCAGGGGAAGCGGCGGGTCAGGGCCTGTTCCACGGTCCCGGATTGACGCGGTACAGCAGCGCAGAACCGACGACGGCGCCCACCAGGATGCCCAGAGCCGCGTTGCCCATCATCCTGCCGGCGAAGAAGCCGGCCACTGCGCCGAGAATGGCTCCGAGGACGAGCCCCCGGCCGTTGCGGTGGGGTTTGCGGGTCATGGTGCCAGCCTACCCGCCGCCGCCGCCGACGCCCGGGGCGCCGCCGCCGACGACGCCCGGGGCGCCGCGGCCGCGGAACCAGCCGGGGCCGGGGAACCAGCCAGGGGCCATCAGTGGATGGAAGGCACGGTCCGAGGCCGGACCACAAGCCACAGGGCCGCCGCGGCGAGGAAGATGCAGCAGGCCTGGACGGCGCCCATGGGAGTGGCGGAATTTCCTCCCAGCCACCCCACGACGGGGGAGATGATGCCCGCCATGAGGAACGTGGACGCCCCGAGCAGTGAAGCAGCCGTGCCAGCCTGCGCTCCGTGGCTGGCCAGCGCCAGGACCTGCACGCAGGGAAAGGTGAACCCGGTGCCCAGGATGTAGAACCACAGCGGCACCATGACGCCCCAGAGCCCGAACCCCAGCTGGTCGAACACGACGATCAGCACGGCCATCAGGAACATCCAGGCCGTGGAGCATGCCAGGATCCACTGCGGCGGGACCCGCTTGATCAGCCGGGAACTTGTCTGGACCCCCGCGACGATTCCCAGCGAGTTGACGCCGAAGAGCAGGCCGTACTGCTGGGGTGAGAACCCGAAGACGTCCTGGAACAGGAACGGGGAAGCCGAGAGGTAGGTAAACAGGCCACCGAAGTTCATTCCGCCCAGCATCAGCAATCCAACGAAGATGCGGTCGGAGAAGAGCACGCCATACCGCTGCCGGGCCGTCAGGCCGGACTGGCCACGCTTCTCGCGCGGCAGCGTCTCCCGGACAAGCACGACGGCGGCAAGGATCACCACAGTGCCGTAGCACGCCAGGAACACGAAGATGCCCGGCCATGGCATGACCAGAAGGAGCTGGGAGCCAATGACCGGCGCCAGGATGGGCGCGAGCCCGTTGACCAGCGCCATCCGGGAGAACATCCGGACCATGGCGTATCCGCTGAACAGATCGCGGACCATGGCCATCGCCACCACACCGCCGCCGGCTGCGCCGCCGCCCATCAGGACCCGGAACACGCCAAGGGTCGCGATGTCGGTGGAGAGCGCGGCGCCCAGCGAGGCGGCGATGTGCACCGCGGTGGCCAGGATCAGCGGGAGCCGGCGCCCGAACTTGTCGCTGAAAGGACCCACCACCAGTTGCCCCAGGGCAAAGCCGACAGTGGTGCCGGTCAGGGTGAGCTGGACGGCTGCCTCCGAGACGTTGAGGCTCGCTTCCAGGGCGGGGAAGGCCGGCAGGTAGAGGTCCACCGTGAACGGCCCGAGGGCGGTCAGGGCGCCGAGTAGAAGGATGTAGAGGAATTTCTGCCGGCGGCTGAGCGCATCGCCCGGGTTGCTGGTGGTCACAGAGAACCATCCTAGGGCTGACAGATCAGACTTTTACAGCGTTGGAGGGCTCGCCGGGGCTAATTCCAGAAGTTCCGGCTGACCCTGAATGATAGTTTTGTCAGCGGGGGCGCGCGGGCGCACCGGAAACCCCCAAAGCAGCGACGAAAAATCGACCACAGAACCAGTTAGGCGGAACCTATGAGCGGGCGTCACACCGGGCGGGCCAACCAAGGACTGCGTATCACTGCGCTGCCAAAGACGTTGAGGCTCGCCATCAAACTAGTGCCACGCCAGCTCAATGATGAGATCGCGCTGGCCAAGATTGAGGCAAAGCGCAAAGGCAAGCAGCTTGGCGTCGCCGGCGCCTTCTTCGGGGTGGCCGCCGTCTTCCTGGCGCTGCTGGTCACCGGTCTGATCGTCGCCGCCATCATGGGCCTGGCCACCATCATGCCGGCCTGGCTGGCGGCTCTGCTCGTCAGCGCGGTCTTCCTGCTCATTGCCCTGATTGGCGGACTCATCGGCCTGCGGAAGTTCAAGCAGGCCATGCCGCTGATTCCCGAGGACACCGTCCGCGGCCTCAAGCACGACCTGGGCATCGCGAAGGAGGGCTCGGACTTCGACGCTGCCGTGCTTGATCCCAACTCGCCGCAGGCCAAGGCGGCCGCGGAAGCAAAGGCCGCGGAGAAGGCCAAGGAGAAGGCGGACAAGGAAGCCAAGAAGGCTGCCGAGGCCGTGGAGGTTCCCGTGGCCACCGAGCCTGAACTCCGCCGCCGGCTGAAGCAGCGCCGCGAACACCTGACCGGTGTGCGGGATGAGCTTGGCGAGGAACTGGACGTCAAGATCCAGGCCCAGGCTCTACTCGGCGCCGCGAGGCACCGCGCCGCGGAGGGCAACGAGAAGTTCCAGGAGGTCCGCGAACGTGCGGCCGAACGCTTCGCCGCCGTGTCGGCGTCGGCCCGATCCGGGGTTCCGGAGGCCTCGCTGCCCGGCCAGCTGGAGGCGCGCTGGAAGCCGCTTCTTGCTCTCGCAGCCTCCACTGCCGTCCTGCTCGCCCTGCTGCGGAAACTCTTCAAGAGCTGAGCCTTGCCCTGAACGAAGACTGTACGAGGCCCCCGGCCGTGGAGAGGAAGGCCTGATGAGATTCATCGGCGCTGGTTCCCGCCCCGGCCAGCCGCATGTCGATCGCGATCTGGTCTACACCGTCCCCAATTTCCTCACGGTGCTTCGCTTCATGGGCGTGCCGATCTTCATCTGGCTTGTGCTGGCCCAGAAAGAATACGGGCTTGCCGTGCTGGTGCTGGCCATCATGGGCAGCACCGACTGGGTGGATGGGTACATCGCCCGGCGGTTCAACCAGGCCTCCAAACTGGGGCGCGTCCTGGATCCCATCGCCGACCGGCTGGCTCTGATAGCCGTCGCGGTCACCCTGGTGATCGCCGGCGTCGTGCAGTGGTGGTACCTGGCGGCGCTCGTGGTTCCCGACGCCGTCCTGCTGGGCATGTCGCTGTTCTACTTCCGCGGACATCCGGACCTGCCCGTCAGTCTTGTGGGCAAGGCCCGCACCGGCCTGCTGCTGCTGGGAACTCCGCTCCTGGTGCTGTCCAAGCTGTCCATTCCCTTCGCCGGAGCATGGTTCGTCGCGGCCTGGGTGGTTCTGGGGCTGGGGCTTGTTGGCCACTGGGTTGCCGCCTACAACTATTTCTGGGCGATCAAACGCAAAGGAAAAATGCTGACGGCCGACGACGGCGGGAACGGCTGATGGTCTGGCTTGCGGTTTTGCTCGCGGTCATGGGCGCGTTTTGCCTCGCCTTTGGTGCCCAGCGCCAGGGCAGCGCCGTGAAGGGGGATACCGGCGGCCTTGCGCTGAGCTCCAACGGTTTCCTGCGCCTCCTGCGGAACCCCCGGTGGGTTTTTGGCCTCCTCCTGCTCTGCCTCGGCATGGCCATGAACTCCGTAGCGCTGGTCACGGCGCCCCTCACCGTGGTGCAGCCCATCGGCGCCATCGCCCTGGTGATCACCACGGTGGTCAACACCAAGGACCAGGGGCTGAGCGTCAACCGCGCCACGGTGGTGGCAATTACCTTGTGCGTGACGGGATCGGCGCTGTTCGTCCTGCTGGCCGTCAACGTCACCCAGGAAAGCCACCACGTCACGCCTGAGGACGAACTCACTATCGTTCTGCTGCTTGCCCTGGCGGTGGGCATCTTCGGCAGCCTCGCCGCCATGTTCAAGCACCGCATGAGCGCGTTCATTTACATCCTGGGTGCGGGCATCCTGTTTGGTTTCGTGGCCGTGCTGACACGGATCATCGGCAAACACCTGCTGGATCCGAACGGCCTGTTCCTGCTGAACGTGCCGTGGTATTCGTTGGTGGCCATTGCAGCGGCCGGAGGACTGGGATCCTGGTTCGTCCAAAGCGCATACTCCACCGGTCCGCCGGATCTGGTGATTGCCGGCCTCACCGTGGTCGACCCCATTGTGGGCATCGCGATCGGCATCACGATCCTTGGCGAGCTGCGTCCCGATGTCCACGCCGTCTTGGCGATTGCCATGGGTACGGCGGCAACCCTTGCTATCGTGGGGGTAATCGCCCTTTCAAGACACCATCCCGAGGTCACCAAACGGAAGAAGGACGTTCGGAAGGCCACGGGCAGGGCGTCCCACTAGCCGATTTTTACTGCGGACCAGGCAAGAATGTGCCGGTGCATCACGTGCCGGCACCGGCCAGTGTGGTCAGCCGCAGCCGACCACCATGACCACCAGGAGCTTTCTACGTGACCATGCCCGACGCCCAGCGTCCACTGACCATCCTCATCGCGGCGGACACGTATCCGCCCCACGTTAACGGAGCCGCCCAGTTCGGCTACCGGCTGGCCAAGGGCATGACGGCGCGCGGACACGACGTCCATGTGCTGGCCTGCCGGCAGGACAAGGGCAAGAGCTTCACGGAGTTCCGCGCCGAAGCCACTGTCCACCGCCTCCGCTCGCACAGCGTGTTCACGCACGAATACTTCAGGGTCTGTTTCCCGTGGGAGATCAAGAAGGAAATCAGCCTGCTGTTCGACAAGGTCCAGCCGGACGTGGTGCACATCCAAAGCCACTACATGATCGGCGAGCACGTCCTGTACGAGGCGGTAAAACGAGGCGTGAGGATCGTCGCCACCAACCACTTCATGCCGGAGAACCTCAACCCGTTCCTGCCGTTCCCGCAGTGGTTCAAGGACATCATAGGGAAGATCTCCTGGAAGGACATGGGGAAGGTGATGGGCAAGGCGGACGTCGTCACCACGCCCACGCCGCTGGCCGCCAAGGCGATGCACCAGCATGCCTTCCTGCGCAAGGTGCTGCCACTGTCCAACGGCATTGACTCAGCAGCATACGAGCCCAAGCCCGACGAGGTCATTGAGCCACACGAACACCCGACCGTGCTGTTTGCCGGGCGGTTGGCCGAGGAGAAGCACGTTGACGTGCTGATCAAGGCGGTGGCCAACACCCCTGCCGACCTGAACGTCCATCTTGAGATCGTCGGCGGCGGCGAGGTGCGCCCGTCGCTGGAGGCCCTGGTGGAACGGCTCGGACTGCAGAACCGGGTGAAGTTCCTGGGCCTGGCCAGCGATGACGAACTCCGCGAGGCCTACATCCGGGCCGACCTGTTCTGCATGCCCGGTACCGCGGAACTGCAGTCGCTGGTGACCCTGGAGGCCATGTCAGCATCGACGCCCGTTCTGCTGGCGGACGCCATGGCCCTTCCGCACCTGGTGCGCGACGGCGAAAACGGATACCTGTTCACGCCGAATGACAGTGCGGACCTCGCGGAGAAAATCACCCGGATATTCCGCCTGCCGGCCGAGGAACGGAAAGCCATGGGCAATGCCAGCCGGTGCATGGTGGAACCGCACAGCATCCAGGGGACCCTGCAGACATTTGAGGACCTGTACTACGGGGCGAACTACGAGGACAAGGTCGTCTAGGGTCCTAGTCGTCCGAGGTGGGGCTCGTCTCAGGGTCCGGCGGTGCCTGAAGTGGTCTGAAGCGCTTCGCCGGTTTGCTAGAGTGAATCTGCCCCGCCGACGACGGGCCCCTCCCGGGCCGGCGCCGGCCGGGCGCACATCCCGGTATCCGGGGCTGGTGCACGGGGCTATAGCTCAGCTGGTTAGAGCGCGGGACTCATAATCCTAAGGTCCTCGGTTCAAGTCCGAGTAGCCCTACCTCGAGAGCCCTGATCCGCGTCTTCGCGGATCAGGGCTCTTTTCATTTTCTGCAGTACTGCGATATGTTACTGACCAGTAACTATCCCGCCGGCGTCGTATTGTTCCACCGCGACGCTGGCCAGTGCGAAGGAGCGCCATGTCCGCAGCTGCAACCGACATCAACAGCCTGCCCTACGCCGACGGCGACTTCTTCTCCTTCGAACAGCTGCTCAGTCCCAAGGAGCAGGACAGGCTGGCCGAGGTCCGTTCCTTCCTGGCCCGGGAAGTAAAGCCCATAGCGGTGGACTGCTGGAACCGTGGCGAATTTCCTTTGGACCTGATTCCCAAGCTGGCGGAGCTTGACCTCGTCAGCCCGGTGCGCCGCCAGGGCCATTCCAATCTGTTTGCCGGCATCGTGCACGCGGAAGTTACCCGCGCGGACACGTCCATCGCCACCTTCATGGGTGTGCACGACGGCCTTTTCACCGGTTCCATCGAGGCCCTGGCCTCCCGGGAGCAGCAGGATGCCTGGCTGCCGGACATCTACTCGCTGCGCAAGATCGGGGCCTTCGGGCTGACGGAACCCCTGGGCGGTTCGGATGTCGCTGGCGGCACGCGCACCACGGCCAGGCGCGACGGCGACCGCTGGATTCTCAACGGCGCCAAGCGCTGGATCGGCAACGCGACATTCTCCGACTGGGTGGTGGTCTACGCGCGCGACGTGGCCGACAACCAGGTCAAGGCTTTCCTCGTGGACACGGCACTGCCGGGATTCAGCGCAACGAAGATCGAGAACAAGATTTCGCTGCGGACGGTGCAGAACGCCGACATCACCCTCGAAGACGTGGCGGTCCCGGATTTCTTCAAGCTGGCCAACGCCAACAGCTTCCGCGACACCAACAAGGTCCTGAAGGTCACCCGCCTCGCCGTCGCCTGGCAGGCGGTGGGCCAGCAGCTCGCCGCCTTCGACGTGGCCCGGCACTACGCCGTGGAGCGGCACCAGTTCGGGCGCCCCTTGGCCTCCTTCCAGCTGGTGCAGAGCCAGCTGGTCCAGATCCTGGGGAACGCGGTCAGCTCCATGGGCATGATGGTGCGGCTTTCCCAGCTCGAGGACGCCGGCCAGGCCAAGGATGAACAGTCAGCCCTCGCCAAGGCGTTCACCACAGCGCGGATGCGGGAGAGTGTGGCCATCGGCCGCAGCCTCCTAGGCGGAAACGGCATTGTGACGGACTTTGAGATGGCAAAGATCTTCGCCGACGCCGAGGCGATCTACTCCTACGAGGGCACCCACGAAGTCAACACCCTGGTGGCGGGCCGGGCCATTACCGGCGTCTCTGCGATCGTCTAGCAGGCGCGATCCTCAACGTCAGTTCAGCGGCAGCAGCACCGAGGGCCGCAGGTCCAGGATGAAGGACAGCGGGTTGAGGTACTCCTCTCCTCGGCGGACGCCCCAGTGCACGCACGGCGAGGGGCCGCAGTGGCCGGCCAGCAGGGTGCCCACCACGGCACCCCTGGCCACGGAAGCGCCCCTCCTGAGCGTGCTCCGCACCGGTTCGAAGCTGCTGCGCAGGCCATTGCCGTGATCGATGGTGATGACGGGCCGGTCCACCACCACGCCCACAAAGCTGACGGTTCCGGACTCCGGGGCGGTGACCGGACCGCCGTCGGACGCTGATCCGAGATCCACGCCGCGGTGTCCGCTCAGCCACGGTTTGTCCGGGGGATCGAACGGCCGCAGGACCGCCGGCCGCGGCGCAAGTGGCCAGCTCCAGCCCGCCGGCGCCGGCGTGGTTGCCTGGGAACTGACCCTGGCAGGGGGCAGGACCGGGACGCCGGAAGCTGCTCGGGAAGCCGGCAGTGCGGGGGCGGCGGAAGGTGCGGTGGCCGCCGTCGTGAGCAGAAGCACCGCCGCCATCACGTAAACTTTCATGCCCCCAGCGTGGTCGCCCGATCCGCCTGCCGGAACGGGGTCTTCGGCCTATGTGGAAAACGCTGCCCGGCGGCAGAACGGGTGCAGTTGCCGCGGTCCGCTGTAGTACACTTGGTGGAGCAGTTTGCTGTGCCCTCAACGCATTCCATTTCGTGGCTAGCGTCAGCACGCCCCATTCAGGAGTGCGGGGGAGCAGCAGCTGACTACGCGTATCCAGCCCTCCACAACCGGTAAGCATTTGCTTGCTGCTGCGGGGGATTGTGCCTCTTGCGGTCAGGTTCGGCAACGGTCCTGATGAGATGTGCAATGGATGCCAGGAGCCTGCGCCCGTCCGGGCAAGGCTAAATAACCGTCAACTATTGGCAGGGTAAGAGCGGCCGCGGCCGCTCTCATGAATGACCTGCCGGAAGGAGCGTCGGCATGCCCGTCGTAACCATGCGCCAGCTGCTTGACAGCGGCGTCCACTTTGGACACCAGACCCGCCGTTGGAACCCGAAGATGAAGCGCTTCATCTTCACCGAGCGCAACGGCATCTACATCATTGACCTCCAGCAGTCGCTGTCCTACATCGACCGTGCCTACGAGTTCGTCAAGGCCACAGTTGCCCACGGCGGCACCGTGCTCTTCGTCGGCACCAAGAAGCAGGCCCAGGAAGCCATTGCCGAGCAGGCCACCCGCGTTGGCCAGCCGTACGTCAACCAGCGTTGGCTCGGCGGCATGCTCACCAACTTCCAGACCGTTGCCAAGCGTATCCAGCGCATGAAGGAACTCGAAGAGATCGACTTCGACGACGTCGCCGGCTCCGCTTACACCAAGAAGGAACTGCTGCTTCTGCGCCGCGAGCTGACCAAGCTCGAGTCCAACCTCGGTGGTATCCGCAACCTGACCAAGGCACCGTCCGTGCTCTGGGTTGTTGACACCAAGAAGGAGCACCTGGCTGTTGACGAGGCCAAGAAGCTCAACATCCCGGTTGTGGCCATCCTGGACACCAACTGCGATCCGGACGAGGTCGACTTCCCGATCCCGGGCAACGACGACGCCATCCGCTCAGTGAACCTCCTGACCCGCGTTGTTGCTGACGCCGTTGCCGAGGGTTTGATCGCCCGCAACCAGCGCGCAACCGGCACCACCGAGACTCCGGAAGAGCCGCTGGCTGAGTGGGAGCGCGAGCTCCTCGAAGGCAGCAAGGCCGAGGAAGCTCCGGCTGCCGAGGCTGCTCCCGCCGCTGAGGAAGCCCCGGCTGACGCCGAGGGCACCGACTCCGCGAAGTAACAACTTCATCGGGATTTCCGGGCGCTGTCCGCAGCGTCCGGGCAACTGACAGGATGGCCGCTCACCCAGTGAGCTGCCGTCCTGTCGGTCCGTACACACAAAAATTTTCTAGACAGAGGGGTTCACATGGCGAACTACACTGCCGCTGATATCAAGGCTCTGCGCGAGCGCACCGGCGCCGGCATGATGGATGTCAAGAAGGCTCTCGACGAAGCCAACGGCGACGCCGAGAAGGCGATCGAGATCATCCGCATCAAGGGCCTGAAGGGCGCCACCAAGCGCGAAGGCCGCTCCACCGCTGAAGGCCTGGTTGCTGCCAAGGTCGAGGGCGGCGTCGGCGTAATGATCGAGGTCAACTGCGAGACCGACTTCGTCGCCAAGGCTGACAAGTTCATCCAGCTGGCTGACAAGGTCCTGGCCATCGCCGTCGAGTCCGGCGCTGCCGACCTCGAGACCCTGCTCGCCACCGACGTTGACGGCAAGCCGCTGTCCGAGGTTGTCGTCGAAGAGGGCGCTATCCTCGGCGAAAAGGTTGTTGTCCGCCGCATCGCCCGCATCGAGGGTGCCACGGTCGACGCTTACCTGCACAAGACCTCCAAGGACCTCCCGGCCCAGGTCGGCGTGCTGTTCGCTGTTGACGGCGAAGGCGAAGCGGCTGCAACCGCAGCCCACGACGTCGCCGTGCACATTGCGGCAATGGCCCCGAACTACCTCTCCCGCGAGGACGTTCCGGCTGACCTGGTCGAATCCGAGCGCCGCATCGCCGAGGAAACCGCAAAGGCCGAGGGCAAGCCCGAAGCTGCGATGACCAAGATCGTCGAAGGCCGCGTTACCGGCTTCTACAAGGGTGAGGTCCTGGTTGACCAGGCTTTCGCCAAGGACGCCAAGAAGTCTGTGGCGCAGGTCCTTGAAGAGGCCGGCGTCAAGGGAACCGCCTTCACGCGTTTCCGCGTCGGCTCCTAGTTTGACACGCAAGGGGGTGGCCACTTCGGTGGCCGCCCCTTTTGCATGCACCGGCCACATAAGAATGTGAGCGCTGGCCGGATGCACGATAACCTAGCTCAGAGTTCACCAAACGGAAGGCACCATGGAAGCCGTCAATCCTCCCATCCAGTCAGAGAAGAGCAGGCGCCGGGTCCTCCTGAAGCTGTCCGGTGAAGTCTTCGGCGGCGGCAAGCTGGGCGTCGACCCGGACACCGTCCGCGCAGTAGCCAAGGAGATCGCCGCAGCCGTTCCCGACGTCGAGGTGGCCATCGTGGTTGGCGGCGGCAACTTCTTCCGGGGTGCCGAACTGTCCCAGAGCGGCATGGACCGTTCGCGTGCCGACTACATGGGCATGCTGGGTACCGTCATGAACTGCCTCGCGCTGCAGGACTTCCTGGAGCAGGCCGGTGTTGAGACCCGGGTCCAGACCGCTATCACCATGGGACAGGTGGCCGAGGCCTACATTCCCCGCCGCGCCATCCGCCACATGGAAAAGAACCGTGTGGTCATCTTCGGTGCCGGCGCAGGCCTGCCCTACTTCTCCACTGACACTGTGGCTGCCCAGCGCGCACTCGAGGTGCACGCCGACGTGGTGCTGATGGCCAAGAGCGGCGTGGACGGTGTGTACACCGCCGACCCGAAGAAGGACCCGGCGGCGGAGAAGCTGGAAAACCTCAGCTATGACGACGCCCTCCGCCGCGACATCCGCGTCATGGACCAGACCGCAATGACCATGTGCAAGGACAACAAGCTCTCCATGGTGGTGTTCGGCATGGAAGGCGAAGGCAATGTCACGCGCGCCATCCGCGGCGAAAAGCTGGGAACCCTGGTCACGCCCTAGTTACAGCTAGGATATTTCCAGGACGGTTCCGCCCAGCGGGCGGGACCAGGATTATGAAATGCCCGGTTGGCCGGGAACCAATTTCTGAGGAGAGATCGTGATCGAAGAAACCTTGCTCGAAGCCGGGGACAAGATGGACAAGGCTGTTGAGGTAGCCAAGGAAGACTTCGCCTCGATCCGCACCGGCCGTGCCACCCCCGGCCTGTACAACAAGGTCATGGTGGAGTACTACGGAACCCCCACACCGCTGCAGCAGCTGGCCTCCTTCGCGGTTCCCGACGCCCGCACCATCCTCATCACGCCCTACGACAAGACCGCCCTGCGCGACATCGAGCGCGCGCTGAGCGATTCCGAGGTCGGCGCCAACCCGTCCAACGACGGCAACGTCATCCGCATCACCATCCCGGAGCTGACGAAGGAACGCCGCAAGGAATACGTCAAGATCGTCAAGTCCAAGGGCGAGGACGCCAAGGTGTCCATCCGCAACATCCGGCGCAAGGCCAAGGAAACCCTGGACCGGCTCGTCAAGGACGGCGAAGCCGGCGAGGACGAGGGCGCCCGTGGCGAAAAGGAACTTGACGTGATCACCAAGCAGCACGTCGACGGCATCGACGAGCTCCTCAAGCGCAAGGAAGCTGAGCTGCTCGAGGTCTGATGGGCCAGGCACAGCAGGCCCCCGGTGCGCGGGCCCGAACCCGGACCCGCCAGCCACGGCCCAACCCCACCCCCGGGGCCGGGCGCAATCTGCCGGCGGCTATCGCCGTGGGCCTGGCCATGCTCCTTGCGGTGCTCGGCGGGCTGCTTTTCCTGCCGCTCGGCTTTGTTGCCGTCGTCACCACCTTCGCAGCCTTTGGCGTGTGGGAGATCTTCCGCGCGCTCGAAGCGAACGGCACACGCCTGCCCATCGTGCCGGCCATGGTGGGCACGGTGGCAATGCCCTTCTCGGCCTACTTCGGCGGGCTGGAAAGCCTGCTGTTCGCGATGCTCGCCAGCAGCGTGGCGGTGCTGCTCTGGCGGTCGGTGGAAAGTGCAACGGGTTCGGCCCGCAGCATCTTCGCCGGGGTGTTCACCCTCGCCTGGGTGCCCTTCCTGATCAGCTTCGCCGCGCTGCCGCTGCACGTCGAAGGCGGCGCCTCGCCGGTGGGGCCGTGGCCCGGCGGAACAGTGCCTGAGGGCGCCTGGCAGATTGTCATCCTGCTGCTTCTGGTGGTATCCAACGACACCTTCGGTTACCTCGTGGGTGCCCGGTTGGGTAAGCACCCCATGGCGCCGAAGATCAGCCCCAAGAAGTCCTGGGAGGGTTTTGCCGGATCCATCGCGGGCGCCATGCTCGTCGGTATCCTGGCCAGCATCTTCCTGCTGGACAAACCCTGGTGGGTGGGGGTGGTGCTGGCGATCGGCATGGTCGCTTCCGCCACCGCCGGCGACCTCGCCGAATCGATGGTCAAACGCGAACTCGGCGTCAAGGACATGAGCAGCATCCTGCCAGGACACGGCGGGGTGATGGACCGGCTGGACTCGATCGTGTTCGCCTCGCCGGTGGCCTTTATGCTGTTCGTCCTGTTCTCCGGGGCCTGAGCATTTCCCGGCCTGAGTTTTCTGGCAGGGGCCTCTGGCATCCGGCCCTCCGCAACGCCCTAGAATAATGCGGTTACGACCCGCCAAAGAAGTATCGAAGGAAACATGGTGAGAGTGGACAGCAAGCGGCAGATTCCCGCGTCGTTCGAACGCGTGGCGCGGACCGAGTACGGGTACAACGCCAAGCAGGTGGACCAGTTCCTCCAGCAGGCCCGCGTATCACTGGAGACGCCCGAGGCTGCCGCCCGCCCCATCAAAAGCGCTGACGTCCGGTCCGTGTCCTTCGACCCCGTGAAGGGCGGATACTCGGCCACCGCTGTGGACGCCGCGTTGGACCGGCTGGAAGACGCCTTCGCCCGCCGGGAGCGGGACGATCTCATCGCCGAACGGGGCGAGGACGCCTGGCTCCGGCAGATCGGACAGCTTTCCGGGACGCTCCGCGGCCGCCTTCACCGGCCCGACGGCGAGAGGTTCCGCCGCCCGGTCAAGAAAAAGGCTCGCAGCTACAACACCAGAGACGTGGACACGTTGTGCCGGGACCTGATCGGTTACCTGGAGCAGGACAAGCCCCTCAGCGTTGACAACGTGCGCCGGGCCGTCTTCCGGCCAGCCATCGGCACGGACGGCTACGAGGAGACCCAGGTGGACGCCTTCCTCGACCGGGTGGTCGAGCTGATGGCCGCCATCGACTGACGGCTCACTGACGGCCCAGCCTCTCAGCGTTCCGTGGCCATTGGCCGCTCGGGCGTGTGCAGCCTGGTCATCACCCGGGTGATGGTCCGCGGCACCCGGGAACTGGTGGCACGCGATGCCAGGACCATCACGGTGAAGGCCGCCGGCACCGTCCAGGCCGCGGGCTGCGCCAGCCACGGCGGCGTTCCCGCCACACCGAGCACCGTCCCCGCCACCATGGCGCCGCCACACAGGAGGCCGCCGGTCACCATGCCGGCGATGGCGCCGGCATCGGTCAGGCCCCGCCACCAGATGCCGAGCAGCAGGACCGGGCAGATGGTTGACGCCGTGAAGGCGAAGACCAGGCCCACGCTGCCGGCCAGTGCCAGCGAGTCCGTCATGAGCGCCAGGCCCAGCGGAATGGTGATCGAGACCAGCGCCGCCACCCTGAAGCCGCGCACACTGCCGCCCAAAACGTCCTGGCTGATCACGCCGGCCAGCGAGACGACCAGCCCCGACGTTGTGGACAGGAACGCGGCGAAGGCCCCTGCCACGACGAGGGCAGACAACAATTCGCCTGCCGGGCCCCCAACGAGACGGCCCGGAAGCAGCAGCACCAGGGCATCTGCCTGCCCCGTCCTCGCCAGATCGGGGGCGAACAGCCTGCCGGCCAGGCCGTACGCCGTGGGAAAGAGATAGAACACGGACAACAGGCCCAGCACGATCAGCGTGGTCCGCCTCGCCGAGTGCCCGTCAGGGTTGGTGTAGAACCGGACCAAAACGTGCGGCAGTCCCAGCGTTCCGAACAGCAGGGCAACGAGGAGCGAGATGCTCTGGTAGGGGCTGGCCGGACCCGCTCCGCCCGGGTTCGTGGCCGCTGCCGCCAGCGCCGGGGAGCCGTTGTCCGTCAGCACCAGCAGGATGAAGATGAGTGGCACGGCCAGGGCCGTGAGCTTCAGCCAGTACTGGAAGGCCTGGACGAAAGTGATCGAACGCATGCCGCCGGCCACTACGGTGAGGCACACCACCACCACGACGGCGGTTGAGCCGGCCCAGGCGGGCAGGCCGGTAGTGGTCCGGATGGTCAGGGCAGCGCCGTGCAGCTGCGGGACGATGTAAAGCCAGCCCACAATGACCACAGCCACGCTGGTGACACGGCGCACGGCCCGCGAATCGAGCCTGGCCTCGGTGAAATCGGGGATGGTGTAGGCCCCGGAACGCCGCAGTGGCGCGGCCACGAACAACAGAAGCATCAGATACCCGGCGGTGTAGCCCACGGGATACCACAGGGCATCCGTACCGGACAGCAGGGTCAGGCCGGCCACGCCCAGGAAGCTGGCGGCGGACAGGTACTCCCCGCCGATTGCCGACGCGTTCCACCACGGCGGTACGGTTCGGGAGGCGACATAGAAGTCGCCGGTGGTGCGGGAGATCCGCAGCCCGTAGAAGCCGATCACCGCCGTCGCCACAGAAACGGCCGCTACCGCCGCGATGCCCACTGCCGGGTTCATCGGTGCATCACTTTCCGGTGCATCATCTATCCCCGGCGAGGTCGCGGTAACGGGCTTCGTTCCGCGCCGCGCTGCGGATGTACAGCCAGGCGCTGATTCCTGTTACCGGGTAGATCCCGGCGCCCAGCAGGAGCCAGTCGAACGGAATGCCGGCGATCCGGGTCTGCGCCAGTCCAGGTATCGCGCCAAGCAGCAGCGGAAAGGCGCCGAGGATCAGCAGGAAGCCGCCGGCCACCACCAGGGCGAGCCGGAGCTGGGAGCGGATCAGCGAGCGGACGAACACCTGGCCGACGGCCGACTCCTCGGCGGACTCCCGCGGTTCGGCCGTCGGCCGCGCCGCTGAACGGGGCGCCGTGACCCTGACGCGCGTCATGCCTGCGGCCGGATCCTGGTCGCCTCAAGCTTCTCGCGGACGGCCGGCAGGTGCCGGCGGCTGATCGGCAGTTCAGCGTCCTCGACAGACACACTGGGGCGGCCGGCGGCGAGCTTGAGGTGGGAGACGTGGGCGAGGGCCACGAGGTAGGACCGGTGGGTGCGGATGAAACCCGCGTCCGCCCACTGCTGTTCCAGGTCGGCAAGGGGAACCCGGATCAGGTAGCTGGCATCGGTGGTGTGGAGCCGGGCGTAGTCACCCTGTGCCTGGACGTACGTGACGTCGTCGCGCCGGATCATCCGGGTGGTGCCGCCCTGGTCCACGGTAATCACCTCCGGCGCGGCACCGCCGTCGCGGATCAGTTCACTGATCCGGCCCACGGAGCGGGCCAGCCGCTCGGCCCGAACGGGTTTCAGCAGGTAGTCCACGGCCGCAAGCTCGAACGCTTCCAGGGCGCAGTCCTCATCCGCTGTCACGAAGACGACGGCGGGAGGCCGGCTGCTGCGGGATAGGGCCCGTGCGATGTCCAGGCCGGATACCGCCGGCATGTGGATGTCGAGGAAGACGGCGTCCACCGCCTCGGCTTCGAGGACCCGAAGGGCCTCGGCACCGGAGGACGCGCGGAGGATGGTGCCGATCCTCTCGTCACGGCCCAGCAGGAAGGCAAGCTCCTCGATCGCGGGCAGCTCATCGTCGGCGACGAGAACGTTAATCATGGTCCTAGGTTATCTTTCGGGCCCGCAGCTTCGGGCCGGGGAACGTCCGGCGCCGGCAAATTCAGGCATTTCAGGCATCGTGGTCCGGCTGGGACTTGGGGACCCGCATGGTGATGAGCGTGCCCTCGCCGGGAGCCGTCTCGATCACCAGGCCGTGCTCGTCGCCGTACACCTGCCGGAGCCGGGCATCGACGTTCCGCAGGCCCACGTGCTCACCGTCCAGGTGGCCGGCCAGCATGGACTGCAGCTGAACCGGGTCCATCCCCACGCCGTCGTCCTCGATGGTGACCTCGGCGAACGCGCCCGAATCGTTGGCGGAGATGGTGATGTGGCCCGGCCCCTCCTTCGCTTCCAGACCGTGCCGGACCGCATTCTCCACGAGCGGCTGCAGGCTCAGGAAGGGGATCACCGTGCTCAGGACCTCCGGCGCAATCCGCAGGCTGACCTGGACCCGCTCGCCGAACCGGGCCCGCTCCAGCAGCAGGTACCTGTCGATGCAGCGCAGCTCCTCAGCCAGCGTGGTGAAGTCCCCGTGCCGTCGGAAGGAGTACCGGGTGAAGTCCGCAAACTCCACCACCAGTTCCCGCGCCCGGGCCGGATCAGTGTTGATGAAGGAGGCGATGGCGTTCAGCGAATTGTAGATGAAGTGCGGGCTGATCTGGGCACGGAGGGCCCGCACCTCCGCCTCCATCAGGAGCGTCCGGGAGGCGTCCAGCTCGGCCAGCTCGACCTGGGCGGCCACCCAGTCGGCCACCTCGGTGGTGGCGCGCACCAGCCCTGCCCCCGCTTGCGGGGCGAAGGCGGCAACCGCTCCCACCACGCGCGAGCCGGCCCGGACGGGAGCTATGACGGCGGCCGCGACTGACCCGGATTTGGGGGAGTGGAGCTGCAGGTCGGCGGCATTGAACACCTGGGTCCTGCCACTGGAGAGCACGTCGGCGGCGAGCCCCATCAGCCCTGGCCGCAGTTCCTCCGCCGTCCCGTCCCAGGCCAGCACACCGGACACATCCAGGATGGCCAGCGCATCACAGCCAAGCAGGGTGCGCAGCTGGCGGCTGGCCTTGGTGGCGCCCGCGGGGTTCAAGCCGGTCCGCAGGTGCCGGCCGGCTTTCGAGGCGGCGTGGAGGGTGTTGTAGGTGGCCCGCTCGGCATCGGTGCCAAGCTCGCGGAAGGAGCGCAGCACCTTGAGCCCGACGGCGACGACGAGGGCCACCGCCAGCGCGATGACGGCCACGGCGGCTGCGGAATAAAGGGGGGAATCCGGCATGCTGCCCAGCGTAGCGCGTGCCGTTTGGCGCAGCATCGCCGCCGCTGGCCGACGGGCGGCGGGCAACCACTGGTTTATCGTCCACGCCGCGACGCACAGTGATGGCAGTCACATTGGCTCGTGAAGTGCGGCCGTGTGTGAGCCAGTCTCAATGAGGAGGAATGATGGGTAACGATGCCCGAACCAAGGACGCGGCGGCGTCCGTGGACTTCGAGGAAGTCCAGGCCACGCAGCAGTTCAAAGACCTGCGCAAGCGCCACCGCAACTTTGTGTTCCCGATGGCCATCGCGTTTCTGCTCTGGTACTTCGCATACGTCATCCTTGCCGCCTACGCCGTGGACTTCATGTCCACCAAGGTGTGGGGCAACATCAACGTAGGCATCATCATGGGCCTGCTGCAGTTCGTGACCACGTTCGCCATCACCGGCTGGTACGTCAGCTACTCGAACCGGCGCCTGGACCCGATCGCCGCGGACATCCGGCACGGCATTGAAGGCCACGAGTATGACAAAACCGGCAGCAACGCACAGGGTGGAGGGGCAAAATGATCACCATTCCCGCAGCGGTTGACGTTGCCGCCCTCAAGGACACCACGCTGCTGAACATGGGCATTTTCGCCCTGTTCGTCGCCGTCACCATGGTCATCGTTCTCCGGGCCAGCCGGAACAACAAGACGGCCGCCGATTACTATGCCGCCGGCCGTTCCTTCACCGGCTCGCAGAACGGCACCGCCATCGCGGGCGACTATCTGTCCGCTGCATCCTTCCTGGGCATCACCGGCGCCATCGCCGTCAACGGCTACGACGGCTTCATGTATTCCATCGGCTTCCTGGTCGCCTGGCTGGTGGCGCTCCTGCTGGTGGCGGAACTGCTCCGGAACACCGGCAAGTTCACCATGGCCGACGTCCTTTCGTTCCGTCTTCGGCAGAAGCCGGTGCGCATCGCGGCCGCCATCTCCACGCTGGCCGTCTGCTTCTTCTACCTCCTGGCCCAGATGGCCGGCGCCGGAAGCCTGATCTCGCTCCTGCTCGGCATCAGTGACTGGGGCGGACAGGCACTGGTAATCATCGTCGTCGGTGCGCTGATGATCATGTATGTCCTGATCGGCGGGATGAAGGGCACCACGTGGGTGCAGATCATCAAGGCCATCCTGCTCATCGCCGGTGCCGCCGTCATGACGCTCTGGGTTTTGGCCATCTACGGCTTCAACCTTTCCAGCCTGCTGGGCGGCGCGGTTGACGCGGCCAACAACCCGGCTGTGCTCAACCCCGGCCTGCAGTACGGGAAGACGGAAACCTCCAAGCTGGACTTCATGTCCCTCGGCCTGGCCCTGGTGCTGGGGACGGCCGCCCTGCCGCACGTGCTGATGCGCTTCTACACGGTGCCCACCGCCAAAGAAGCCCGCAAATCAGTCGTGTGGTCCATCTGGCTGATCGGGCTGTTCTACATCTTCACTCTGGTCCTCGGCTACGGCGCCGCTGCCCTCGTGGGGGCGGACACCATCAAGGGGGCCCCGGGCGGGGTCAATTCCGCGGCGCCGCTTTTGGCCTTCCACTTGGGTGGCCCGTTGCTGCTGGGCTTCATTTCGGCCGTGGCTTTCGCCACGATCCTTGCCGTGGTTGCCGGCCTCACGATCACCGCCGCCGCCTCGTTCGCCCATGATATTTATGCCAACGTCATCGCCAAGGGGAAGGCCGACGCCGACACCGAAGTTAAGGTGGCCCGCCGCACTGTGATTGTGATTGGCATCCTCGCCATCCTGGGCGGGATCTTTGCCAACGGCCAGAACGTGGCGTTCCTGGTGGCCCTGGCGTTTGCAGTCGCGGCCTCCGCCAACCTGCCCACCATCATCTACTCCCTGTTCTGGCGCCGGTTCACCACGCAGGGTGCCGTCTGGAGCATGTACGGCGGGCTCGCGTCGGCCATCATCCTGATCGCGCTCTCCCCGGTGGTGTCGGGCACTGCGACCTCCATGATCAAGGGCGCCAACTTCGCTGTCTTCCCGCTCAGCAACCCGGGCATCGTGTCCATCCCGCTGGCCTTCCTGCTGGGCTGGCTCGGCACGGTGCTGGACAAGAGGCAGGAGGACCGCGGCAAGCAGGCCGAAATGGAAGTCCGGTCGCTGACCGGGGTCGGCGCCGAGAAGGCCGTGGAGCACTAGCCGCTTCCGGTTCGCGCAAACTCCGTCCTCCGGTAGAACCCGTCCTCCGGTAAAACCCGTCCTTCGTTAGAACCCGACGAACAGGCAGGAGCCCCCGCGCACCGCGCGGGGGCTCCTGCCGTGTCTGCCGCCGTCGGGCTGGGCGCCGTCCGGGGTAAGCCCGCGACTCAAGGCGAGTGGTGGCCCCCGATGTGTTCACCGTGTGGCACTGCGAACTGGCCCGCCGTCGATGCGGCGAGTCCCGGCGTCGTGATGGCGGCAACCAGCAGCGCACCGGTGAAAGCGGCGCCGAGCAGCGCTCCGGCGCCCATGCGGGCCGGCGCGTTCCGGCCCGATCCGCCGGGAAGATTGGGGGATGTGCGGCCAAGCCACGATGTGGCCGCCAGGATCATGAGGGTCAGCAGCAGGGCCGCGAGGTGGCTGATGCCCAGGCCCGCCATGCCGCTGCCGGCGCCCAGAACAATGGCCGCCACATGCGCCGCGGCAGCCGCAGGCAGCAGGAGGGTGGAGGCCCGCGGCAACGGGAAGCGGTTTCTGCTCAGTCCGGCAACCGTCCACCCCAGCAGGGCCGCTCCCCAGAGCAGCGCGGCCGCGGCGCCGGCCGCCCTCACTGGGAGGGCAGGGCCGACGGCGGCAAACAGGCTGGAGGCGACGGCGAGGTTCACCGCTGCGGCGCCGAGGCCGGCAAAGCCGGCGACGAGCCGCACGGCATCGGAACGGAACGTTTCCTGCGTTGCCGGGGGTGCCGCGATGGCCTGGCCGGTCACCATCTTTAGGCGCGGGGTCATCTAGGCACGGGCCGTGGCGGGGACCTTGTCCAGGGACAGGCCGACGCCGAGCAGCAGGACGGCGCTCGCCAGGTGGAGAACGTTGTCCGCGCCGTTGAGGGCAATGATGTTCAGCGGCGAGCTGAGCAGGAACAGGCCGAGGATACCGACCAGCAGGTATACCGCCCCCACTGCCGTGTTGACGGTGCGCGCAAGCTGGATGTCCTTGACCCCCGCGTAGAGCAGGGCGGCGCCGATGGCCAGGTGGATCACGTTGTGCAGCGGGTTGACCTCGAAAATGATCAGGTTGGCCCCTTCGGTGGAGAAGAAGCCGACTCCCGAGGTCACGGCGAAGCCGACGAGGCCCACCAGGAGGTAAACAGCTCCGAAGACCGTGGCAATAAGTCGGTTCGGTGAGTTGCGCATGGCCCAAATTCCTTCCGGTTGCTGGCCGGGTCAGTGCCCTGGCCAGTTTTTCGGAGCCCCGGGCGGGACTCCCGGAAGCAATTCGGGTCCGCTGTGCGCTTGGATGGGTGGGCGGTCTGAAAGAGAGTCAGGCTTTTGGCCGGAGCCGGATGGTGACCATCTTGAGGTCGTCCTTGCCGGCGAAGCGGTACACGAGCTCGATGTCCTTGCCCTGGCATTTGATGAGCCCGGCGACATCCGCGATTTTGCTGCCGTTCTGGTCGCTGACCTTGAGGTCGTCGTACGCCGTGGTGCAGGAGGGGTCCAGCTGGAGGCTCTTGACGCCGGAATCGAACTCCTCCCGTGACAGCTGCGCCTTGAGGCTCGGGTCCATGTAGTCGTTGTAGGCCTTGCCCGTGTCTCCGGCGATGACGAGCCTGGTGAAGCTGTCCGCGAGGTCCCCGGCCTGCCGCGTGGCTCCGCCCACCAGGTTCACCAGAAGCAGCACCCCGACGACCACCAGCAGGAGCACGCCCGCCACAATGCCCAGGACGATCCACAGGCCCTTCCGGCTGTTGGCAGGAGGCATGCCGGGCAGGCCGAAAGGGGAAGGCGGGAGCCGCCGCCGGCCAAGGGGCTGCTGCGGTCCTGGTGGGTAGGGGCCGGGCTGCTGCGGTCCTGGTGGGTAGGGGCCGGGCTGCTGAGCGCCGGGCTGCTGCGGGGGGAGCGGGGGGTTGCTCAAAGGGTGGGCCTTTCCGGCACCGCACAAGCGGCGCCCCAACTAACGGGGCACAGCCGGCGCCCGGTCACTTTTGTGGAATAGCCTATAGCGCCGGCGGCCCGGAACAGCGATGTTTTCCCGTGGTTACGCGTCCGCTGCGATCAGTCCTCAGCTGAGTTGCGCTCCAGCAATGGCTGGATCCGGAACGGAATCAGCTCACCCATGGCCAGGGCGGTATCGGTCCTCTCGACACCGTCGCAGGCCAGGATCTTCCCGTTGATCCGGAAGAGGTCTTCGGCGTCCAGTGCCACCACGCGCAGCAGCAGGTCGGCCGAGCCGGTCAGGCCGTAGCCTTCGAGGATTTCCGGCACGGCTGCCAGTTCCTCGGCAAGGGAGCCGAGCTTTTGCTGCTGGACATGCACGGAGATGAAAGCCATCAGCGGATAGCCCAGGGACACCGGATTGATGCGCCGCTCGAACGACAGGAAGGCGTGCTTCTTCTCGAGCTGGGCCATCCGCGCCTGGACGGTGTTGCGGGAGAGGCCGAGCTTCTGGGCGAGGGCCACCACAGTGCGGCGCGGGTCCTGTGCCAGAGCAGAGAGCAGCCGGGTGTCTGTGCCATCCAAAGCTTGCATAATGCGCAAGGCTAGCACGGTCCGGAGCCACCAAACAGTGCATTGTGCTCAGTTTTAGCCGCGGTGGTTGTACCACCTGAGCATTGTGAGTATGGTCACAATTAACCGGGGCAAAGGCGCCCGGGGGGCCGGAACGCGGCGGTATCACGAGTCCTGCCGCGGGATGGTTACACGACGTCAGAAGGTTGCGGCAACAGTGGTGACAGACGATGCGGGCCAGGGCAAAACAGCCGCCGGCCACGACAACAAAGCAGGGAACCAGGGTGGCGCAGGCCACAGCATGGTTCAGCTGATCACCCCCGCGGGGGAGCGCGTCAGCCATCCGGAGTATGACCCCTGGGTCAGGGACGTATCAGACGAGCAGCTGTGCTCGCTTTACGAGGACCTGGTGGTGATCCGGCGGATCGACAAAGAGGCAACCGCGCTGCAGCGCCAGGGCGAACTTGGCCTGTGGCCGCCTCTGCTGGGCCAGGAGGCCTCGCAGGTGGGATCCGTGCGGGCACTGCGGGATGACGACTTTATTTTCCCGAGCTACCGCGAGAACGGCGTGGCTTACTGCCGCGGGGTGGACCTGGCGGACATCCTGCGTGTCTGGCGCGGCGCTGCCTCCGGCGGCTGGGACCCGTACACGGTCAACATGGCCATCCCGCAGATCGTCATCGGCGCGCAGACGCTGCATGCCACCGGGTACGCCATGGGAATCCAGAACGATGGCGCCGACTCCGCCGCTATTGTGTACTTCGGTGACGGCGCCACCAGCGAGGGTGATGTCAACGAGGCCATGGTGTTTGCCGCCAGCTTCCAGGTGCCCCTGGTGCTCTTCTGTCAGAACAACCACTGGGCCATCTCCGAACCGGTGCGCCTCCAGTCCCACACCCAGCTTGTGGAACGCGGGGCCGGCTTCGGCATCCCCAGCATGAGGGTCGACGGCAACGACGTGCTGGCGGTCATGGCTGCCACCCGAGTGGCCCTCGACCGGGCCCGCCGGGGCGGCGGTCCCACCTTCATCGAGGCCGTCACCTACAGGATGGGGCCGCATACTACGGCGGATGATCCCACCCGGTACCGCGATGCCAATGAGCTCGAGGACTGGGCGGCCAGGGATCCGATCGGCCGGGTCCATGCGCTGCTTGACCGCAAAGGCCTGTTCACCGAGGAGTTTGAAGCAGGTGTGCGGACCAAGGCAGACGCCGTCGCCCGTGAACTGCGCGCCGGCTGCACTGGCATGCCGGACCCCGAACCCCTCGACGTCTTCAAGCACGTCTACAGCACCCCGAATTCCTGGCTGGACCGCCAGCAGGACCACTACTCCCGGTACCTTGCCACCTTCGGCGATCCCGAAGCGGCAACACAAGAAGAAGGTGCACGCTGATGACGCAGATGACCTTTGCGCGGGCAATCAACTCCGGCCTCCGCAGATCCCTCGACAACGATCCCAAAGTGGTCCTCATGGGCGAGGACATCGGCACCCTGGGCGGCGTCTTCCGCGTGACCGACGGGCTGCAGAAGGACTTCGGCAAGCACCGCGTCGTGGACACGCCGCTGGCTGAGTCCGGCATTGTGGGCACCGCGGTTGGCCTGGCCTACCGCGGGTACCGGCCGGTGGTGGAAATCCAGTTCGACGGCTTCGTGTATCCCGCGTTCGACCAGATCGTGTCCCAGGTGGCGAAGATGCACTACCGCAGCCGGGGCACCGTGAAAATGCCCATCACCATCCGGATCCCGTTCGGCGGCGGCATCGGGTCCCCGGAGCACCACTCCGAATCGCCGGAGGCCTACTTCGCCCACACGGCAGGCCTGCGGGTGGTCACTCCGGCCAGCCCGCAGGACGCCCACACCATGATCCAGCAGGCCATTTCCTGTGATGACCCCGTGGTGTTCTTTGAGCCCAAGCGCCGCTACCACGACAAAGGAGAGGTGGACGAGTCACTGGATCCCGGTTCAGCCCCGCCGATGGGCCAGGCGCGGGTGGTCTCTGACGGCAGCGACGTCACGCTCGTGGCCTATGGGCCACTGGTGAAAACGGCCCGCGATGCCGCCACGGCGGCCGCTGACGAAGGCGTCTCGGTTGAGGTCATTGACCTGCGGTCCCTGGCTCCTGTGGACTTCGCCACCGTTGAAGCCTCGGTGCGCAAGACCGGCAGGCTGGTGATCACCCACGAGGCCGGGCAGTCAGGCGGGCTCGGCGCGGAGGTTGCGGCCAGCATCACCGAGCGCTGCTTCTATCACCTGGAGGCGGCGCCGGTCCGCATCACCGGCTTTGACGTGCCGTATCCCTATTCGAAGGTGGAGATGCACCACCTTCCGAATCTTGACCGGATCCTCGACGGCGTCGATCGCGCGCTGGGCCGGCCGAATTCGCTGAGCGGGCTGGAAGGATGACCGCCACCATGATCAAGGAATTCCGGCTGCCCGATCTCGGCGAAGGACTGACCGAATCCGAAATCGTCAGCTGGAAGGTGGGGGTCGGCGACACCGTCAGCCTGAACCAGATCATCGCAGAGGTGGAGACGGCAAAAGCCGTGGTGGAGCTGCCCTCACCGTTCGCGGGCGTGATCACGGCCCTGCATGAACAGCCGGGAACCGTGGTGGAGGTGGGCAAACCGATTGTCTCGTTCGAGGTGAAGGACGACGCCGGTAACCAGCCCGGCGCTGCCGCTCCGGCTGAAGCGCCGCTCCCCAAGAGGGAACCCAACCTCGTCGGGTACGGCGCCGTCGTCGAAAGCACCGGCCGCCCCGTCCGCCGGCAGCGCACGCTGGCCGAGCCCGCCCCTCCGGTGGTTGAGCCTGTCGAAACCAAGCCTGTCGAAACCATGCCTGTCGAAACCATGCCTGTCGAAACCAAGCCTGTCGAAACCAAGCCTGCCGCTACCAACCCCGCCGAGCGGCCCCGTTCAACGCCGCCCGTCCGGAAGCTTGCCAGGGACCTCGGCGTGGATCTGGAGAAGGTGGCCGGGACCGGCCCCGGCGGGCTGATTACCCGTGACGATGTGCGCAATTTCGTGGGCGGCGGGGACCTTCCCGCGGCCGCCCAGGAGCTGGCGGCACAGGAAACGGCGCCCCAGTCCGCGACGGCCCGGGGCGACCGTGAGGTGCGTACGCCTATTAAGGGCGTCCGCAAATTCACGGCGGCTGCCATGGTCAGCAGCGCCTTCACGGCGCCGCATGTGACGGAGTTCCTGACGGTCGACGTCACTCCGGCCATGGAACTGCTGGCCAGGCTCAAGGAAAGCAAGCCCTTTGCCGGTCACAAGCTCACACCGCTGACCCTCGTGGCCAGGGCTGTGCTGATCGCCCTGCGGCGCAATCCCGGCCTGAACGCGAAGTGGGATGAGGCCAACCAGGAGATCGTGCAGTTCAACTACGTGAACCTCGGCATCGCAGCCGCAACGCCGCGGGGCCTCACTGTTCCCAACATCAAAGATGCCGACCGCCTGACGCTCATCGACCTGTCCGCGGCGCTCGCGGAACTGACGGACACCGCCCGGGCCGGCAAGACCAGCCCGGAAGACCTCTCCGGCGGCACCATCTCCATCACCAACATTGGTGTCTTTGGGATCGACGCCGGCACACCCATCCTCAACCCGGGGGAGGCTGCCATCCTCGCCATGGGCGCCGTACGCAAGACCCCGTGGGAGTACCAGGACCAGGTCGCGCTGAGGCAGGTCATGACGCTGAGCCTGTCCTTCGACCACCGGCTCGTGGACGGCGAGCAGGGATCCCGGTTCCTGGCCGACGTCGGCGCCCTCCTCGCGGATCCCGGCATGGCCTTCGCGATGGCCTAGCCGCAACCTGCAACCAAAACGGGGCACTTTGACGCCGCAACCGGGGTTTAATCGCCCAAACCCCGGCGTGTCCATGTCAAAGTGCCCCGTTTCAAAGTGCCCCGTTTTGGCGCGGAACCTGGCAGGGAGGCCGGGGCAGTGCGGCCAACCGGCCAGCAGGCTTACTCGGCCAGCGGGCTGGCTGTCACCAGCAGGGCCGCAAGCGCCATGTTCTCCAGGAGCGGCCGCGCGGACTTGATGGCCATCCGCCGGCCGTGGTTGCGGACAGAGTGCGGCGTGGAGTTGATCAGGCCGAACGTCGCGTGGGCGCGCATGCGGAGGTCTGCGGTATCCGTGGTGCCGTGGATGCCAGCCAGCACGTCCACCCACACTTCCACGTAGCTGCGCTGCAGGGCGCGCACCTGGGCCTGGTCCTCGCCGGTCAGGTTGCTGAAATCCCTGTCCTGCACCCGGATCACGTCGGGGTTGCTGAGGGCAAAGTCCACGTGGAACTGCACCAGCCGGGACAGTGCCGCGGAGGGATCGGCGGCGTCGGCCACCACGTGGCGGCCGCCGTCGAGCAGGTCCTGGCTGACGGTGAGCAGCAGCGCTCCCAGCACGGCCTGCTTTCCGGGGAAATGGCGGTACACGGCGGGTCCGCTCACGCCTGCGGCGGCGCCAAGGTCCTCAAGGGAGACCCGGTTGAACCCGTTGACGGCGAAGAGCGTGGCCGCTGCGGACAGGAGCGCCTGCCGGCGGGACTCCTTCGCCCGGCTGCGCTGGGTGGGGCCGGCTGTCTCATGGCCGGCTGCGGTCTGGCCGGCAGCGGTGAGCTCTCCGTGATCTGTGGTGGGCACATTTCCTCCTCGGAACCCAAGAACTCTACCAACATCCTGTGTTGGACATCACAGTTACTAGAGACTAACCTAAACTCAGTTACGAGGCACTAACCGAAAACGCGGCAGGACTGCCGCCGGAGGTGCCCGGGAATGGAAGCGGTCAATGGAGACACTCGCCAGCCGGCTGGATACCGCCGGCAGCGCGTTCGAGGCCAACAGCCTTGCGCAGCGCGCGCTCGCCGATGAGCTGCGGAAACGGCTTGCGACGGCGGCCGTGGGCGGGCCGGAGAAATCCCGGGAGCGGCACATGGCCCGCGGCAAGCTGCTTCCCCGGGAGCGGATCGACCGCCTTCTCGACGACGGCAGCCCCTTCCTTGAGATCGCCCCGCTGGCCGCGAACGGCATGTACAACGACGATTCACCCGGCGCCGGCATCATCGCGGGCATCGGCCTGGTGCACGGCCGCCACGTGCTGGTGATTTCCAACGACGCCACCGTCAAGGGCGGCACCTACTATCCCATGACCGTGAAGAAACACCTCCGCGCCCAGGAGATCGCGCTCGAGAACCGGCTCCCGTGCATCTACCTCGTGGATTCCGGCGGCGCCTTCCTCCCCAAGCAGGACGAGGTCTTCCCGGACCGGGACCACTTCGGCCGGATCTTCTACAACCAGGCCCGCATGTCCGCTGCCGGCATTCCCCAGATCGCTTCCGTTATGGGCTCCTGCACCGCGGGCGGCGCCTACGTTCCCGCAATGAGCGATGAAACGGTGATTGTCCGCAACCAGGGGACAATCTTCCTCGGCGGCCCGCCCCTCGTGAAGGCCGCCATAGGCGAGATTGTCAGCGCGGAGGAGCTCGGTGGCGGCGACGTGCACTCCAGGATCTCCGGCGTTACAGACCATCTCGCCGAAAATGACGAACACGCCCTGCAGATCGTCCGTGACATCGTCGCAACGCTGCCCCGGCCCGCCGCGCCGTCCTGGGACGTGGACATCCCCGTCGAACCGGCTGCCGAGCCCGGCCAGCTCTACGGCGCCGTCCCCACGGACGTCAACGCGCAGTACGACGTCCGCGAAGTGATCGCCCGGCTGGTGGATGGCAGCCGCTTCCACGAGTTCAAGAAGAACTACGGCGCCACCCTCGTGACGGGATTCGCCAGGCTCCACGGACACCCTGTCGGCATCGTGGCCAATAACGGCGTGCTGTTCAGCGAGTCGGCACTCAAGGGCGCCCACTTCATTGAACTGTGCGACCAGCGGGGCATTCCGCTCCTCTTCCTGCAGAACATCTCCGGTTTCATGGTGGGCAAGGACTACGAGCAGGGCGGGATTGCCAAGAACGGCGCGAAGATGGTTACCGCCGTTGCCACCACCCGCGTGCCCAAGCTGACCGTGGTGATCGGCGGGTCCTTCGGTGCCGGCAACTACTCGATGTGCGGCCGGGCCTATTCACCGCGCTTTCTGTGGATGTGGCCAGCCAGCCGGATCTCCGTCATGGGCGGCAACCAGGCCTCCAGCGTCCTGGCGACCGTCAAGCGCGACCAGTTCGAGGCGGCCGGGCAGGAGTGGTCAGCGGAGGATGAAGAGGCGTTCAAGGCACCCATCCGGCAGCAGTATGAGGACCAGGGCAGCCCCTACTACTCGACGGCCCGCCTGTGGGACGACGGCGTGATCGACCCCGCGGACACCCGCACCGTGCTGGGCCTGGCGCTCGACGTCGTGTCCCGTGTTCCGCTGCCGGAGACCTCCTTCGGCCTCTTCCGAATGTGAGCCCGAGATGACTACTGAGAACATGTTCCGCACCGTCCTGGTGGCCAACCGGGGAGAGATTGCCTGCCGGGTGATCAGGACCCTGCGCGCCATGGGCATCCGTTCGGTTGCGGTCTACAGCGATGCCGACGCCGGTGCCCGCCACGTGCGCGAAGCCGACGCCGCCGTCCGGATCGGGCCCGCTGCGGCGGCCCAGAGCTACCTCAGCATCGAGGCGATCATCAGGGCCTGCCAGGACACGGGCGCGCGGGCGGTGCATCCCGGCTACGGCTTCCTCAGTGAGAACGCCGACTTCGCCCGGGCTCTGAAGAATGCCGGCATCGCCTTCATCGGCCCCGGGGTCGAGGCCCTGGAGGTCATGGGCGACAAGATCCGGTCGAAGAACCACGTGGCTGGGTACGGCGTTCCGGTGGTCCCGGGCATCGCCGAGCCCGGCATGACCGATGAGGAACTCATCGCCGCCGCCCCGGCCGTGGGCTTCCCCCTGCTCATCAAGCCCTCGGCGGGCGGCGGCGGCAAGGGAATGCATGCCGTCGAGCGGCCGAAGGACCTGCCGGCCGCCCTGGCAACCGCACGGCGCGTGGCTGCGAGCGCGTTTGGAGACGACACCCTCTTTCTGGAACGCCTGGTGACGTCCCCGCGGCACATCGAGGTGCAGGTCCTGGCCGACACGCACGGCAACGTGATCCATCTGGGGGAGCGCGAATGTTCCCTGCAGCGGCGGCACCAGAAGGTCATCGAGGAGGCGCCGTCACCGCTGCTGGAATCCCTGTCCGACGGCGGGGCGGTCCGTGCGAAGATCGGCGAGGCCGCGTGCCAGGCCGCCCGCAGTGTCCACTACACCGGCGCCGGCACGGTGGAGTTTCTCGTTTCGGATGACTCCCCTGACGAGTTCTTCTTCATGGAAATGAACACCCGGCTCCAGGTGGAACATCCGGTGACTGAAATGGTCACCGGCGTCGACCTCGTCGAATGGCAGGTACGGATCGCCGCCGGTGAGGTGCTCACCGTCGGACAGGACGACGTCGAACTTAACGGCCACGCCGCGGAGGCCCGCGTCTACGCGGAAACCCCGCACCGGAACTTCCTGCCATCCTCGGGCGAGGTGGTGCTCCTCGACGAAGACGGCGGACTCTTCACGCCCCTGGGGCTGCCGGGCCCCCAAAGGCCTGCGGCTCCCAGCATTGGTTTCCAAAGCCACGGCGTTCGGATCGACTCATCCCTGCTGCCGGGGCTGGAAATCTCCAGCGATTACGACCCCATGCTGTCCAAGGTCATCGCCTGGGGAACAGACCGCAAGGCCGCCCTGGACAAACTGGACGCGGCGCTGGAGCGGTACACCGTCCTCGGCATCGACACCAATGTGGAGTATCTGCGGCTCCTGATTAATGACGACGACGTCCGCGCCGGCCGCCTCGACACCACGCTGATCGACCGCAAGATGCCGGAGCTGGCGTTCCGGGACATCGGCGCCACGGAGCTGACAGCGGCCGCCCTGCGGTTCTGGCTTGGCGACGTCGGGGCCGTGCCTGGCGACGACGGGGCCGTTGAAACCGGCGGGGGGCAGGCAGGTCCCCTGTCCCCTTGGGACAGCGCCCGGGGCTGGCGCCTCGGAGCGCCGGCGCCGTGGCGGATGAGCTTCGGTCTTCCCGGCGGTGCCATGGCCACAGTGGCCATCACCTGGCAGGGCGACGCCGGCCACGCCCTGGTCCGTGTCGACAACGGACCGGAGCTCGCGGTGCGGGTCCTCGGCACCGGACCCGACGGCACCGGACCCGACGCCATCACATTCGAAGTGGGGGACCAGCAGCACACCTTCGCCATTGGCGTGTCAAGGGCGGAACATGCCGACGGCGGCCGTCGCGGAGCCGTGCGGGCGGGGCATGTCTACGTGGGCAGCGGCGGCTGGTCCTGCGGGCTCGAAGTCCTCACCCGCGAGTCCCGCCTGGAGCGGGTGCTGGCCGCCGTCGAACGCGAAGAGGGTGCCGCAGATCCGGAAGTCCGGTCACCCATGCCCGGCACCGTCGTCTCCGTTGCGGTGCGCGACGGCGATCCGGTGGCAGCGGGCCAGGTGCTGCTGTCCGTGGAGGCCATGAAGATGGAACACCAACTCATGGCCGAAGTCTCCGGCACCGTCCATATCACCGTCGCCACAGGCGATCTGGTCAAGGCCGACCAGGTCGTAGCCACCATTCACGCGGCAGGCACCGCAACACAGGATCCAGCAGAAGAACGTAAGGAGGCCTAACCATGGCCGATTTTGACCTCAGCGAGGAATACCAGGACCTCAGCAAGACCGTCCGCGAATTCGCCGACGAGGTGGTGGCCCCCGTCTCCACCAAACACGACGAGGAACACAGTTTCCCCTACGAAGTGGTGTCGCAAATGGCCGACATGGGGCTGTTCGGCCTGCCCTTCCCGGAGGAGTACGGCGGTATGGGCGGCGACTACTTCGCGCTGGCCCTCGCGCTGGAACAGTTGGGGCGGGTGGACCAGTCCGTCGCCATCACGCTGGAGGCAGGGGTGTCCCTTGGCGCCATGCCCGTTTACCGTTTCGGCACCGCGGCCCAGAAACAGGAATGGCTCCCGCTGCTCGCATCCGGAAAGGCGCTCGCCGGCTTCGGCCTGACCGAGCCGGAGGCAGGCTCCGACGCCGGGGGCACGAAGACCGCGGCCCGGCTGGTAGGGGGCGGGGACGCAAAACAATGGATCATCAACGGCAACAAGGAGTTCATCACCAACTCGGGAACAGACATCAGCAAGCTGGTGACCGTCACCGCCGTCACGGGCCAGCATGAGCGCAAGGACGGCAGCATCAAGAAGGAAATCTCCACCATCCTGGTGCCCACCGACACGCCCGGCTTCAAAGCGGAAAAGGCCTACAACAAGGTGGGCTGGAACGCCTCGGACACGCACCCCCTGACGCTGCGCGACGTCACCGTCCCCGAGGCAAATCTGCTGGGGGAACGCGGGCGCGGCTACGCCAACTTCCTGTCCATCCTGGACGAGGGCAGGATCGCCATCGCCGCCCTGGCCACCGGCGCGGCGCAGGGCTGCGTGGACCTCTCGGTCCGCTACGCCAAGGACCGCAACGCCTTCGGGACCAATATCGGCAAGCACCAGGCGATCGCGTTCAAGATCGCCCGGATGGAAGCCCGCGCCCACACGGCCCGCCTGGCGTACTACGACGCGGCCGCGCGGATGCTCGCCGGCAAGCCGTTCAAGACCCAGGCGGCCATCGCTAAGATGGTCGCAGGCGAGGCGGCCATGGACAATGCGCGGGATGCCACCCAGGTATTCGGCGGCTATGGCTTCATCAACGAGTTCACCGTGGCGCGCCACTACCGGGACTCCAAGATCCTGGAGGTCGGGGAGGGCACCACGGAGGTCCAGCTGATGCTGATCGCCCGGGAACTCGGGCTGTAGCAGGCCCGGTGGCCGTGACTGTCGAAAGTCTGTGGAGACGCCGAAAGGATCAACGATGATTGACAAGGTTGTTGCCAGCGCTGACGAAGCGGTCGCCGACATATCCGACGGCGCGTCGCTCGCCGTCGGGGGTTTTGGACTGTGCGGGATCCCGGTGGCGCTCATCGATGCCCTTCACCGCCATGGCACCAAGGAACTGGAGACCGTCAGCAACAACTGCGGCGTGGACGACTGGGGCCTGGGAATCCTCCTCAGGGACGGCAGGATCCGCCGGACTGTCAGTTCGTACGTGGGGGAGAACAAGGAGTTCGCCCGGCAGTACCTCGCCGGCGAACTGGAAGTGGTCCTGACCCCGCAGGGAACCCTGGCCGAGAAGCTGCGTGCCGGCGGCGCCGGCATACCCGCCTTCTACACCAAGGCAGGGGTGGGGACCCAGGTGTCCGACGGCGGCCTGCCCCAGAAATACGACGCCGACGGAGGCATCGCCATCGCGTCACCGCCAAAGGAAGTGCGGAGCTTCGACGGCGTCGACTACGTCCTGGAGGAGTCGCTGACCCCCGACTACGGCCTGGTCCACGCCTGGAAGGGCGACCGCCACGGGAACCTGGTCTTCCACGCCACGGCCATGAACTTCAACCCCCTTTGCGCCATGGCAGGGCGGATCACCATCGCGGAGGTGGAAGAACTCGTGGAGCCGGGCGAGCTGGATCCCGAACACGTCCACCTGCCCGGCATCTTCGTGCAGCGGGTGGTCGTGGTGCCCGAGTCCGAGAAGCGCATTGAAAAGCGGACGGTGGCACTGTCAGCGGCGTCGGCCACCCAGTCAGGAGCCACCAGCGCAGCAGGAATCACCGGCGCAGCAGGAACCACCGGCACCACCGAACAGGCAGGAGCGTAGCCATGGAGTCGAACACCTCGCAGGGGGCGCCGCCCCGCCCCGAAGCCGTCCGTCATGAGTACCGGCGCGCCGCCACATCCCACCCCGAGGGCAAGGGCTGGACGCGCAACGAGCTCGCCGCCCGCGTGGCCCAGGAGCTGAGCAACGGCCAGTACGTGAACCTCGGGATCGGCATGCCCACGCTCATCCCGAACTACATCCCGGCCGGCGTTGAAGTGGTGCTGCACTCGGAGAATGGAATCCTCGGCGTCGGCCCCTACCCCGGCGAGGACGAGGTGGACCCGGACCTGATCAACGCCGGCAAGGAGACCGTCACCGTCAACAAGGGCGCGGCGTTCTTCGACTCCGCGCAGTCCTTCGGCATGATCCGCGGCGGGCATGTGGACGTGGCCGTACTCGGCGCCATGGAGGTGGCCGCCAACGGGGACCTCGCCAACTGGATGATCCCCGGAAAGATGGTCAAGGGGATGGGCGGCGCCATGGACCTGGTCTTCGGCGCCAAAAAAGTGATTGTCATGATGGAGCACGTGGACCGCAGCGGGAAACCGAAGATCGTGGATCGCTGTTCGCTGCCTTTGACGGGCAAGGCCTGCGTGGACCGCATCATCACCGACCTCGCCGTCCTCGACGTGACACCCGACGGCCTGATCCTGCGCGAACTTGCCCCCAATGTGTCGGCGGAGGATGTTGCCGCGGCTACCGGTGCGGAGCTGTTCGAGGAAGACCAGGAACTTACCGTATGACGCCGAACCCTGAACAGAGTGCTGCCGGGGTTTCGACAGGCTCATCCACCGGTGGCGCCCGCGTCGTTGAGCAGCGCGGGCTCTACTTTGAGGAACTCGAGGAAGACGTCGTTTACGCCCACCGGCCGGGGCGGACCGTCACGGAGACGGACAACGTGCTGTTCACCACCATGACCATGAACACGCAGGGGCTGCACCTGGATGCTGCGTGGAGTGCGGGCCAGCCCTTCGGCCAGCGGCTAGTCAACTCGATGTTCACGCTGGCGACGGTGGTGGGTCAGTCCGTCGGCCAGCTGACCCAGGGCACCATCATTGCGCAGCTGGGACTGACCGACGTTTCCTTCCCGCACCCGCTCTACCACGGCGACACGCTCTATACGGAGACCGTCATCACCGGCAAGCGGCTCTCCGGGTCACGGCCGGGGCAGGGAGTGGTCACCATGCAGCACACCGGCCGCAACCAGGACGGAACCGTGGTGGCACTGGCCACGCGCAGCTGCCTGGTGTGGACGCGCGAGGCGCATATAGAGGCGCAGCGGGGCAAATAATCGGACAATGGCTGTATGACTTTTGTGATGGGCCCCGCCCTGCTTTTCTGCCCTGCCGACCGCCCCGAACGCTTCCAAAAGGCTGCCGAGCGCGCCGACGCCGTCATCCTGGACCTCGAGGATGCCGTGGCGGCGCCGGACAAACAGCGGGCACGGGGTGCCATCCTGGCCCAGCTCGGCGGCTCCGGCGAGGGGCCGGAGCTGGACCCCAGCCGGACCATCATCAGGATCAACCCGGCCGGCACCGAGGACTTCGAGAAGGACCTGCACTGCCTGGCCCACACGCCCTACCGCACCGTCATGCTCGCTAAGGCGGAGAGCGCGAGCCAGCTCCGGGCGCTGCCGGACTTCCATGTGATTGCCCTGTGCGAGACGGCCGCGGGCGTGGTCCACGCACCCGCCATTGCTGCCGAACCCAACGTGGTGGCCATGATGTGGGGGGCCGAGGACCTGCTGGCCTCCCTCGGCGGCACTTCCAGCAGGAACGACGACGGCGGGTACCGCGCCGTTGCCCTGCATGCCCGCTCCTCCGTTCTCCTGGCAGCGGGCGCAGCCGGCAAGCAGGCCGTGGACGCGGTCTACGTGAACATCCCCGACCTCGACGGGCTTGCCGCCGAGGCCCGGGACGCCGCTGCCTCCGGATTCGGCTCCAAGGCCTGCATCCACCCCAGGCAGGTGGCCGCCGTCCGGGAGGCGTACGCGCCCTCCGAGCGGGACGTCGCCGCGGCCAGGGAACTCCTAGAAGCCGCACGCCTTGCCGGAACCGGCGTGTTCCAGTATCAGGGGAGGATGATCGACGGGCCCATCCTGCGGCACGCGGAGTCGGTGCTGGCCAGATCCCGCTAACTGTCCAGGGAAGAAGAGAGCCCGGGAGAGGGCCACAGGCGGCAGGGGAATAAATCTCCACGAGTAAGACTTGAGTCAAGTACACTCAAGTTTCTATGGAGGTTGAATGCCTACGCTTTTCGGGCCTGCCAGTTCCGGCAACGGTTCGTTTGATGAGTTTTTTGCCCGTTACCTTCAGGGCCAGCGGGCTGCCAGGTCGGCGCGCGCCCGGGACCTCACCCGGTTGCTGAGCCGCCGTACCCATGAGGTGCTTGCCCTCGCTGCCCGGTTCGCCATGGAGCATGGCCACAGCGAAGTCGACGCGTTGCATATTCTTCGCGTGATGGTGCAGGCCGAACCCGCCGCCGGTTACCTGCGGCGCGCAGGTGCTGACCCCGCCGCAGTCGCCCAGGCGGCAGACGAGCGGCTGCCCGAAAAGTCAGGTGTCGCAGTGGACGGAGCACCCGCCCTGACGCCGTCGGCCCAGCGGGCCCTGCTTGACGCCCACCAAGTCGCGCGTGCCTTCGGTTCTACCTACATCGATCCCGATCACCTGTTCGTCGCCCTGGTGCTCAACCAGGAGGCGCCAACAGGCCAGATCCTCATGGCCGCCGGCGTGACGCCCGAGTCCTTCCAGTCGGGAGCCACTGAGGCAGAACCTGATGGCGGATCCGCAGGCGGACCAGGTTCGCCGGCGTCCGGCCAGCAGGCCACCGGGCCCGCCCCGGCGACGCCCACCCTTGACACCTACGGCACGGACCTCACGGCGCGTGCCCGCGAAGGCGGACTGGATCCGGTGATCGGGCGCTCGGAGGAGACCGAACAGGCCATCGAGATCCTCGCCCGCCGGACCAAGAACAACCCGGTCCTGATCGGCGAGGCCGGCGTGGGCAAAACCGCCATTGTTGAGGGCCTGGCGCAGGCCATTGCCGCAGGCGCGGTTCCCGAGCAGCTTCGAGGCAAGCGCGTCATTGCACTGGACCTGCCTGCCATGCTCGCCGGCACGCGGTATCGGGGCGACTTTGAAGAGCGGCTTACCAAGGCGATGGACGAGATCAGCGGCCACGCGGGCAGCATCATCCTGTTCATCGACGAACTGCACACAGTGATTGGTGCCGGCGGGGCGGGTGAGGGAGGCATGGACGCGGGCAACATCCTGAAGCCCCGCTTGGCACGCGGCGAACTCCATCTGGTCGGGGCCACGACGCTGAACGAATACCGCAAGGTGGAAAAGGACCCGGCCCTCGAGCGGCGGTTCCAGCCCGTCCACATCGGTGAGCCGGACATTGAGGATGCCATCCAGATTTTGGCTGGGCTGAAGGACCGGTACGAGGAACACCATGGCGTGCAGTACACCGATGCTGCCATCCGGGCGGCGGTTGAGCTGTCCGCACGATATGTCACGGACCGCTTCCTGCCGGACAAGGCCATTGACCTCATCGACCAGGCGGGAGCGCGGCTGAGCCTGCGGCGCGGTGCAGGTGAACTGAATGCCCTGCGCGAACGCCTCACCGCCCTGGAAGAATCAAAGAATGCCGCCGTCGCTGACGAGCGGTTCGAGGAGGCGTCCCGGCTGCGGGACGAGATCGCATCCGTGAAGGAGAAGATCGACGCCGGGGCGGCCCCCGGTGCCGTCCCTGCGGTGGTCGACCAAGCGGGCATCGCTGACATCATTTCCAGGGCCACGGGCATCCCGGCAAGCCGCATTACCGAGGGTGACCGGGAACGGCTGGCGAAGCTGGAAGAGGAACTGCATGAGCGGGTCATCGGGCAGGATGATGCCGTAACGGCCATCGCCAAGTCCGTCCGCCGCAACCGCACCGGCATGGGCGCGGAGGGTAGGCCGATCGGCAGCTTCCTGTTCCTCGGGCCCACGGGCGTCGGTAAAACCGAACTGGCCAAGGCGCTGGCCCGGTCCCTCTTCGGCAACGAGAACGCCTTGGTCCGCTTCGACATGAGTGAGTTCGGCGAACGGCACACCGTCAGCCGCCTGGTCGGTGCGCCTCCCGGATACGTCGGCTACGGCGAGGCCGGCCAGTTGACCGAGCGGGTGCGGCGGAATCCGTACTCGATTGTGCTGCTGGACGAGATTGAGAAGGCCCATCCGGACGTGTTCAACCTCCTGCTCCAAGTCCTGGATGATGGGCGTTTGACCGACGGGCAGGGGCGCACCGTTGACTTCCGCAACACCGTGATCATCATGACGTCGAACCTCGGATCCGAGTTCCTCGCCAGCAAGGCGGGCCCGGCCGGATTCGCCATCCAGGCCAGCGACGGAGCCGCCGGTTCGGAGCGGGCCCTGCACGGACGCGTGATGGCCCGGCTTCGTGAATCGATGCGGCCGGAGTTCATCAACCGACTCGACGAGATCGTCCTGTTCCGCAAGCTTGACCAGGCGCAGCTACGCCGGATCGTCCGGCTCATGCTGAACGGGACCGAAGCCCGCCTGCATGCGCAGGGGATCGGCTTTACCGTGACCGGGGAGGCCGTTGACTGGATTGCCGCGCGGGGCTACGAACCGGAATACGGTGCGCGTCCCATGCGGCGTGTAATTCAGCGCGAGGTGGACGACCGCATCGCCGACCTGCTGGTGGCGTCCGAGGTGCAGCCTGGCGGAAGCGTCGCAGTTTCCGTTCAGGGCGCGGAGATCAGCGTCAGCTCTGGCATCCAGATGCTGCCCCTCGCGGCGTAGCTGTCGGTGGGAACCGGCCGGGGCGGGTGCGGAGCGAATCTCAGCGCCCGCCCCGCAGGCTGCTTCCGAAATCATCTGCTATTTCCCTGCCCGCAGGGAAATGGGCGGGATTGCCTCGTATAGAGGTGTCCGGATCCAGCGCTGGCCGGTCTCCCGGAACTCCGCCCGGGTGGCGAAACGGTACAGATAGGTGCGGGCGCGCACCCAACGGGGGCGTTCGCCGTCGAACGGGTCATGGCGCAGCAGCCGCAGCATGGCTGCGTCAGCCTCGAGCAGCTTGCCGAGGAAGGCGTAGAACCATTCCTCGTGGACCGTGCGCAGGGGCAGGAACCACATAAGCCAGTCCAGCCGCAGGTGATAGGGGGCCCACTGGCGGGGGAGCCGGTGCACCTCGCCGGGTTTTCCCTTGAAGCCGTACTCGCGCCAGTCGGCCGCCTCGTCCGGCTCCTCGTCCAGGGTGCCCTCCACCGCCACCTCGATGCGCTGCTTCGTTACTGTGCCGAACGCGCCGTAGGTGTTCACCAGCTGCCAGCGGTTGAAGCTGGCGTTCATCAGCTGGTACTGGGAGAACAGGTTGCGGATGGGCCAGTAGCTAAGGACCACCAGGAGCAGGGACGCGGCCAGCGTGATGATGAGCCACCACAGCGGCGTCTCCCCGGTGGTGTGCCAGTCCAGCGGAATGACCGGCAGCACCGCGTGCGCCACAGGGTCGCTGACGCCGGCGAAGGCCAGCACGATCGCTATCCAGTTCAGCCACGCAAAATTGCCGCTGGCCACCAGCCACAGCTGGGTGAAGATGATGATCCCCGCCGCGATGCTGCCCAGCGGCTGCGGTGCGAAGAGGAAGAACGGCACCACCAGCTGGGCGAAGTGATTGCCCACCACCTCCAGCCGGTGGAAGGACTTCGGCAACAGATGCGCCTGCCGGCTGAGAGGTCCTGGCATCGGCTGGGTCTCGTGGTGGTAGTACAGGGCCGTGAGGTCGCGCCACTCCCGGCCGCCGCGGATCTTGATCATGCCGGCCCCGAATTCCAGCCGGAACACCAGCCAGGCCACGAGGATCAGGACGGTCCGGGGCGGATCGGTCTGGTCGGATCCCAGGAAGGCCACGGTGAAGCCGGCCTCCAGTAGCAGCATTTCCCAGCCGAACCCGTAGAACGTCTGCCCAACGTTGACCACTGACATGTACAGCAGCCACAGCGCCAGGAACGCGATCAGCGGCAGCCAGGGCGGACCCAGCTGGGGGAGGCCGAGGACCAGGACGCCCGAGATGACCAGACCCGCAGCGCAGACAGCCCGGAACAGCCGGTCCGAGTAGCGCCAGCGGAACAGGGTGGGCCGGCGCATCCGGCTGAACGATTTCAAGTAGTCCGGAACTGGAAGGAGTCCGCGCTCGCCGAGAAGGGCGGGGAACTGGTTGAGGGAGGAGAGGAACGCAACAAGATAGAGTGCGGCAACACCGCGCTGCAGCACCTGCCGGGCGAATTCATAGTCCGGCGCATCGAACCACGCGGCCCAGTCCACGGGCACCACGTTACCCCGGCGCGGAAGCGCGTCAAGGTGCTGCGGCATGGTGCCGCGCAGCCCGCCCTCGCCGGTCCCCGCACGTCCGTCGGCCACTGGCGGTGCGGGATACTTAAGCCATGCAGACTTCCGGCTCCAGCCGTCCAGCCAGCCAGCCGCGCACCATTGTCATCCTCGGATCCACCGGTTCCATCGGCACCCAGGCGATTGACGTCGTCGACGGCGCCCCCCATCTTTTTGAGGTTGTGGCGCTGAGCGCCGGGGGCGGCAACCTCGAACTCCTCGCCCGGCAGGCCGTGCACACCCGGGCCGCCGCCGTCGGCATCGCCGAAGGCGATCCCGGGCGACTCCGGGACCTGATCAACGACGCCGCCCGCGAGGCAGGAATCGGGCAGTACCGTCCCGAGATCATCGCCGGCCCCGACGCCTCAACCACGATCGCCGCCGTCAAGGCGGACGTGGTGCTCAACGGCATCACGGGCTCGATCGGGCTGGCGCCCACGCTGGCCGCGCTGGAAACCGGCGCCACCCTGGCGCTCGCCAACAAGGAATCCCTGATCGTTGGCGGTTCGCTGGTCAAAGCCGCCGCCGCGGAGGGACAGATCGTGCCGGTTGACTCCGAGCACTCCGCCATCGCCCAGTGCCTGCGCTCGGGTACCGCCGCTGAGGTGGACAAGCTCATCCTGACGGCCTCGGGCGGGCCCTTCCGCGGCCGTACCCGCGAACAGCTCTTCGCCGTGACGCCGGAGGAGGCGCTGGCCCACCCCACCTGGGATATGGGCCTGATGGTCACCACCAACTCAGCCAGCCTGGTGAACAAGGGCCTTGAAGTCATTGAGGCGCACCTGCTGTTCGACATCCCGCTGGACCGGATCGACGTCGTGGTCCACCCGCAGTCCGTGATCCACTCGATGGTGCAGTTCGTGGACGGTTCCACCATCGCCCAGGCGTCGCCGCCGGACATGCGTCTGCCGATTGCGCTTGGCCTGGGCTGGCCGGACCGGGTGCCCAACGCTGCAACCCCCTGCGACTGGACCCGCGCCACCAGCTGGACGTTCGAGCCGCTGGACTCCGCCGCCTTCCCCGCCGTCCGGCTGGCCAAGGACGCCGCGAGGCAGGGAAGCACCTACCCCGCTGTATTCAACGCCGCCAATGAGGAAGCCGTGACGGCTTTCCACGCCGGACACATCCGGTTCACGCGCATCGTGGACACCATCGAAGCCGTCCTCAGCGAACATTCGGGTTCCTCCGGGCTGACGGTCGGATCCGTGCTCGATGCTGAGAAATGGGCACGTGCGCGCACCCACGAACGTTTAGCAGTGAGCAGTCTCTAGGAAGCAGCAGATCTGAAGCATGAGTCCCGTCATCCTCTTTATTCTTGGTGTCGTCTTTGTGGCGCTCGGCATCGCGGTATCGATAGCGCTGCATGAGGTGGGCCACCTGGTGCCCGCCAAGCTGTTCAAGGTGCGCGTCACCAAGTACATGATCGGCTTCGGCCCCACCCTCTGGTCGACCAGAAAGGGTGAGACCGAGTACGGCTTCAAGGCGCTGCCGCTTGGCGGCTATGTGTCGATGATCGGCATGTACCCGCCCAACAAGGAGGACGGCTCGGTGCGCCCGTCCAGCACCGGCATGTTCCAGACGCTGGCCAGCGAGGCCCGCTCCATGGCCCATGAAGATGTGGGTGCCGGGGACGAGAACCGCGTGTTCTACCGGCTCCCGGTCTGGAAGAAGATCATCATCATGCTCGGCGGGCCGGCAATGAACGTGCTGATCGGCCTCGTGCTTACGGCCGTGCTGCTGATGGGCTTCGGCATCTCCGAGCCCACCACCACCATCGCGGATGTTTCCAAGTGCCAGGTGAAGGCGGGGGAGACCGTCGACCCTGACTCGGCCGACTGCAAGCCGACTCCGGCCGCTGCAGCCCAGCTCAAGCCCAATGACGTCATCACCTCATTCGACGGAAAACCCGTGACCAGCTGGGACCAGCTCACGGGCTGGATCCGGGCTTCCGCCGGCAAGGAAGTGTCCATCACCGTGAAGCGCAACGGCTCCCCGGTGACCAGCACCGTCACCCCTGTCCTGTCCGCACGCCCTGTCGTTGGAGCCGACGGGCGCCAGGCAAAGGACGACGCCGGAAATCTCCTGTACCAGGACGTCGGCTTCCTGGGCATCGGTGCGCAGACCGCCCTGGTTCCCCAGCCGGCGTCGTCCGTCCTGCCCATGGCAGGGGAGAACATCAAGCAGGTGGCCGGGGTGGTGCTTAATCTGCCTGCCCGGGTTGCCGGCGTCGCCAAGGCGGCGTTCAGCGAAGAACCCCGCGATCCCAACGGCCCCATCAGTGTGGTGGGCGTAGGCCGTGTGGCCGGCGAGGTGGCCGCTATGGAGGAAGTGCCCGCCCAGGCCCGGCTTGCCGCCTTGGTGGGGCTCCTCGCCGGGCTTAACTTTGCCCTTGCCGTTTTCAACCTGATCCCGCTGCTCCCGCTCGACGGCGGCCATGTCGCCGGCGCACTCTATGAGGCCGTGCGGCGCCGGGTGGCGAAGCTGCTCGGCAAACCCGACCCGGGCGCCTTTGATATTGCGAAGCTGTTGCCTGTGACCTACGTGGTGGCCGCGCTGCTCATGGGAATGGGTGCGCTGCTGATCTATGCGGACATCGTGAAACCGGTCAATCTCTTCGGGTGATGTGTGTATATCACCCCTGACGGATGAATCCGCCAAATCAGCTCTAAATGATTGATTTTCAAATATAAGCCGGATACGGTTTAGTTATGTACGTTCTGACCATCGACCAGCGTGGCAGCACCAATGATGTGGACCGTGTGCCGGAGCTCCTTGGAGCCCTCGGCAGCCATCCCGGTGTCCGCTTTGAACGTTCCGTCGGCGACGAGGTGCAGGGGGTTCTGCAGGACCCTGCCCTGGTGGTCGACGTCGCGCTGCATGCCCTGCGAAGCGGGCACTGGTACGTGGGAATCGGCGTCGGCCCCGGAACCCTGGCGCCGGACGCCAGCCCCCGCGAAGGGTCCGGACCCGCCTTTGTTGCCGCGCGCCGGGCGGTGGAGCGGGCCAAGTCAGCTGCGAGCCATGTCCCCGCGGCCGTGGTCGCGGGCGCCCCGCGGGGTGAGGGAACGGTGGCCTGCGCCAATGCGGAGGCAGTGCTGCGGCTCGTCGGCAGGCTGGTGCAGGACCGGACGGAGGCCCAATGGCGCGTGGTGGATGCGCTCCGCGCGAAAAGCGGAGCCACGGCGGAGCAGGGTCCCGGGCGTCACGGATTCCAGAAACAGGTTGCCCGGGAACTGGGAATCAGTGAACAGTCGGTGAGCCGGGCCGTCCTCCGGTCGGGCTGGCAGGAAGAATGGGCGGCAAGGCCGGCGGTGGAAATGCTGCTGGCAACCGCCCACGGCCTCATCCTGGAGGCCCACGCCGCGCAGAATCACCGAAGCGGCAACAACAATCGAGGAGAACCGTGAACGCTGTCTGGATCGCAGCCGCCATGCTGACGGCCGGATTCGTGGGCTGGCCTGTCACGGCCCTGGTTTTCCGGCTGGCCCGTACCATCGACGACAAAGCCGATGCCGCCGCGGCCGGCGCTGGCCGGGACGCCACCGACGATCCCTCGGCCGATGTGACGGTGGACAGCCCCGCTGCCGCGGACAGCCCGGGGGACCGGGCCACAGGGGACCGGGCCAATACAGTGAACGGCGATATTACGGTGGACGCAGGCACGGATGCCGCGCCGGCACCCGGAGGCGGCGCTTCGGCCACACGGATTCTCCGGGGCGGCGCCATCATCGGCGTGCTCGAGCGGCTGGCTGTCTGCCTTGCCATCCTGACCGGGCAGCCTGTGGCCATCGCCTACGTGGTGGCCATCAAGGGCCTGGGCCGGTTCGCGGAACTCAAGGAAACGCCCGTGGCCGCGGAGCGGTTCATCATCGGCACCCTGGCCTCGATGCTGTGGGCGGCGGGAGTTGCCGCCTTCACGAAGGTCGTGCTCCTCGGCTAGCCCGGCTGCGGGATAGGGTATCTCTATGACTGTTTTTGCTGTTGAGTACGTATACGACGCCGAGTCCTCCGAAACGCGTGCGGCCACCCGGCCCGCCCACCGTGAATGGACTGCAGGACTCGCGCAGGACGGCACGCTTCTTGCCAGCGGACCCTACGGCGACGGTGCCGGCGCCCTGCTCATCTTCAAGGCGGCCGACGAAGCTGCACTCAACGAGATCCTGCGGCAGGATCCCTTCGCTGCTGCGGGCGTCATTTCCGGCATCCGAACCACCGAATGGGCACCCGTGACCGGCCTCCTGGCTGAGCACGCAGCCTAGCCGTCCCGCACCACCGATTTTCGAATTCAAGGAGTCCACGTGACCTCGGTCAGCCTGGGAATGCCATCCGCACCGCCGCCCGTCCTTGCCCCGCGCCGCAAGACGCGCCAGATCAAAGTGGGCTCCGTCGGCGTCGGTTCCGATTTCCCCATCAGCGTGCAGTCAATGACCACCACGCCCACCACCGACATCAACGCCACACTGCAGCAGATCGCCGAGCTGACCGCGTCCGGCTGCGACATCGTCCGCGTGGCGTGCCCATCCGCCGATGATGCTGAAGCGCTTCCGATCATCGCCCGGAAGTCGCAGATCCCGGTCATCGCTGACATCCACTTCCAGCCGAAATATGTCTTCGCAGCCATCGAGGCCGGCTGCGCGGCAGTGCGCGTCAACCCGGGCAACATTCGCAAGTTCGACGACCAGGTCAAGGAGATCGCCAAGGCGGCCAAGGACCACGGCACGTCCATCCGCATTGGCGTGAACGCCGGATCGCTGGAACCGGGCATCCTGAAGAAGTACGGCAAGGCCACCCCGGAGGCCCTCGTCGAGTCGGCGGTCTGGGAAGCGTCGCTGTTCGAGGAGCACGGCTTCCACGACTTCAAGATCTCCGTCAAGCACAATGACCCCGTGGTCATGGTGGCGGCCTACGAAATGCTCGCCGAGAAGGGCGACTGGCCGTTGCACCTCGGCGTGACCGAGGCCGGCCCCGCCTTCCAGGGAACCATCAAGTCGGCCACAGCCTTCGGCGCACTCCTCTCGCGCGGCATCGGCGACACCATCCGCGTGTCCCTCTCCGCCCCTCCGGTCGAGGAGATCAAGGTGGGCAACCAGATCCTGCAGTCGCTGAACCTGCGGCCCCGCAAGCTGGAAATTGTCTCGTGCCCGTCCTGCGGACGCGCCCAGGTGGACGTCTACACCCTCGCCGAGCAGGTCACCGCCGGCCTCGAGGGAATGGAGATCCCGCTGCGCGTCGCCGTCATGGGCTGCGTCGTCAACGGTCCGGGTGAAGCACGCGAAGCTGACCTCGGCGTCGCCTCGGGCAACGGCAAGGGCCAGATTTTTGTGAAGGGCGAGGTCATCAAGACTGTCCCCGAGAGCCAGATTGTTGAGACACTGATCGAAGAGGCCATGCGTATCGCGGAAGAGATGGGGGAGGCCGATGGCGAAGATGCTGTCAAGGGTAGCCCCGTGGTTAGCGTCTCATAAGGACGGCCCGGCGCCGGACGGTGCCACCGTCCGGGTGCTGGGTGTTGCGGACACCCGTCAACTCCGTGAACTGGCAGAGACAGATCCCGTAGCCAACGTGTTCATTTTGGCGCACCTGGAGTCCACGGACTCCGCGGCGCCCACCCCGGGCGGGGCCAACGTCCTGGGCGTTTTCGACGACGACGTGCTGGTTGGCGCCTGCTGGGCAGGCGCCAACCTGGTCCCCGTCCAGCTGGACCCCGAACTGGCCGGACCGGTGGCCGCTGCAGCCCACCGCTTCGGGCGCCGGTATGCGTCGATCTTCGGACCGGCCGGCACGGTCCTTGCCCTGCACCGCCACCTGGAGGAGCTGGGCCACCTGGCCCACGAGGTACGGCCCGACCAGCCGCTCATGACCATCACCGGCCCTCCCGCCGTCGAACCGAACTGGCAGCTGGGATATGGGCAGTACGCAGACTTTGACGCCATCCTCCCCGCCTGCGCCGCGATGTTCGAGGAGGAGGTTGGCTACTCGCCCTACCTCGGCGGCCGCGACTTCTACAGCCGCCGGGTGGCAGGCCTGATCCGCCAGGGCCACTCCCTTGTCCACCTGGAGGACGGCGAAGTGGTGTTCAAAGCTGAACTCGGCGCCGTCACGGCCGAGGTCACGCAGGTGCAGGGCGTATGGATGAATCCCACCCACCGGGGACGCGGGCTGAGCGCCGGCTATATGGCGGCCGTGGTGCTGCTGGCCCAGAAAATGGCACCCGTCACCAGCCTGTACGTCAATGACTACAACTCCCGGGCACGGGCAACGTACGAACGCGTCGGCTTCCGCCAGGTGGGGACCTTCGCTACAGTTCTCTTCTAGATTGCGGCAAGCCAAGCGGATTTGGAATCGGTGACGGCTATCACATAGGTTCGTTCTAACCGCGTTTACGGACTCGGGTGGTCTCTCGAGAATTAGCGGCATGACCGGCCGCGAAGCCACGCCACCGCAGGGATGACCAGCCGGAAACGGCCAGGGGCTTCTTCTGCGGGGCGTGGCTTTTCTGTTCGGCTACCACAGGGCCCGGAACCTGTACTGCTGCCCAGCCGGTAGATTAGTACCCAGACAATCAGCACTTCCCCCAGAAACGGACACCTACCCGTGGTTCTTCGACTCTCCAAGCTTTTCCTGCGCACCCTGCGTGAAGACCCCGCCGACGCAGAAGTGGCCAGCCATCGCCTGCTCGTGCGCGCGGGATACATTCGCCGCGCGGCTCCTGGCATCTACACCTGGCTGCCGCTGGGACTGAGCGTCCTGCGCAAGGTGGAGCAGATCATCCGGGAAGAGATGGCCGCCATCGGCGCCCAGGAAGTTCACTTCCCCGCGCTGCTCCCGAAGGAGCCCTACGAGGCGACCAACCGCTGGACCGAGTACGGCGAAGGGCTGTTCCGGCTGAAAGACCGCAAGGGCGGCGACTACCTGCTGGCCCCCACGCATGAGGAGATGTTCACCCTCCTGGTGAAGGACCTGTACTCCTCGTACAAGGACCTGCCCCTGAGCATCTACCAGATCCAGAACAAGTACCGCGACGAGGCACGTCCCCGCGCCGGACTCCTCCGCGGCCGCGAATTCATCATGAAGGACTCCTACTCGTTCGACGTCGACGACGCCGGGCTGGACGCCAGCTACTCCGCCCACCGTGCGGCGTACCTGAAGATCTTCGAGCGGCTGGGCCTGGAAGTCATCCCCGTGACGGCCACGGCCGGCGCCATGGGCGGCTCCAGGAGCGAGGAATTCCTGCACCCCACCGACGTCGGCGAGGACACCTTCGTGCGCTCGGCCGGCGGTTACGCCGCCAACGTCGAAGCCGTGACCACCGTGGTTCCCGCCGAGATCGACTTCACCAGCGCCCCGGCCGCCCAGATCTGGGATACCCCGAACACTCCCACGATCGACACGCTGGTGGCCGCCTCCAACGAGCTCATGCCGCGCAGCGAGGCCGACGGCGGCCCCTGGACCGCCGCTGACACCCTCAAGAACGTTGTTCTCGCCGTCACCCTGCCCACCGGGGAACGCCAGATCGTGGTCCTCGGCGTCCCCGGAGACCGGGGCGTCGACCTCAAGCGCGTCGAGGCCAACATCGGCGCCTACCTCCCCGTCGCCGGCGAGATCGCCGTGGAAGCCGCGGGCGAGGAGGACCTGGCCCGCAACCCGCTCATCGTGCGCGGTTACCTCGGCCCGGGCATGTCACTGGACGCACCCCTCCTGGGCCTGGAAGGCGCAGCCAAGCTCGTCTACCTGGTGGATCCGCGCGTCGTCAGCGGCACGGCATGGATCACCGGTGCCAACATGGCCGGCAAGCACGTCTACGGGCTCGTCGCCGGCCGCGACTTCACGTGGGACGGCGTCATTGAATGCACCGAAGTCCGCGCCGGTGATGAAGCCCCGGACGGCTCGGGACCCCTCGAAACGGCCCGCGGCATCGAGATGGGACACATCTTCGCGCTGGGCCGCAAGTACGCCGAAGCGCTGGAACTGAAGGTCCTGGACCAGAACGGCAAGCAGGTGGTGGTCACCATGGGTTCGTACGGCGTGGGTGTCACCCGTGCGGTGGCCGCGCTGGCGGAATCCAACCACGACGCGAAGGGCCTCGTCTGGCCCCGCTCCGTGGCTCCCGCCGACGTGCATGTGGTGGCGGTCGGCCGCGGCGAGGAGATCTTCGCTGCCGCGGAGCAGCTCGCCCTCGAGCTGGAAGGCGCGGGCCTGGACGTCATCTACGATGACCGGCCCAAGGTTTCCCCCGGCGTGAAGTTCGGCGACGCCGAGCTTGTCGGCGTGCCTACCATCCTTGCCGTCGGCCGCGGACTGGCGGAAGGCGTCGTCGAAATCAAGGACCGCCGCAGCGGCGAGGCTGAAAACGTGGCCGTGGACAAGGCCGTTGACTACGTGGTCAACGCCGTCCGCAGCAACTGACCGCCGATCCTCTAAGTGGTTTCGGGGTTCGAGTCGATCCAGCTCGCCACAATTGTCCTGATAGTGGTGGCTGGCTTCTCCGCAGGCTGGGTGGACGCCGTCGTGGGCGGCGGCGGCCTGCTGCAGTTGCCGGCGCTGTTGCTCGTGCCGGGGATCACCCCGGTGCAGGCACTGGCCACCAACAAGATGGGCTCCATCTTCGGCACCACCACCAGCGCCGTGACCTACTACGGCCGGGTCCGGCCTGATCTGAGGACGGCCGTGCCCATGGCTGCGATCGCGCTGGCGGGCAGCTTTGGCGGGGCGGTCCTGGCTACCCGGCTGCCGGCGGAGGTGTTCAAGCCGATCATCGTGGTGGCCCTGGTCGCCGTCGCGCTGTTCACGGCGCTTAAGCCCGACGCCGGACACCTCACCGAGCTCAGGCACGACGGCCGAACACACTACGTCGTTGCCTGCGCCATCGGCGCCGTGATCGGGTTCTATGACGGCCTGATCGGGCCCGGCACCGGATCCTTCCTGGTCATCGCCTTGGTTTCGGCGATGGGGTACGCCTTCCTGGAGGCCAGCGCCAAGGCAAAGATCGTCAACATGGCGACGAACGCCGGGGCGCTCATATTTTTCCTCCCGCACGGGTCCCTGCTCTGGGGAGTGGGCCTGCTGCTGGGCGCGGCCAACATGGCCGGGGGCTATCTCGGCGCGCGCACTGCAGTAAAGCAGGGGAGTAAGTTCGTCCGTGCGGTGTTCCTTGTGGTGGTTTTCGCCCTGATCGTCAAACTCGCCTTCGACGTCTGGCAGGAGAACTTCGCCTGAACCTGGCCCCCTGCGGAGGTATTCCTCGCGGGCTGCCCAGCGACGGCGTAGCATGCCTCTATGTCAGCCGGTGCAGAACCGTACCGGGATGCCTTGGCTGCGGCCGTCCGGCACGCCACGCGCTGGCTGGAAAGCCAGCCCAGCCGCCGGGTAGGTCCGCAGCAGGCAGCCCGGGAGCTTGCCGCAGCGTTCGACGGAGCGCTGCCACAGTCCGGCATGGCTCCGGCGGACGTGGTGGACTACTTGGCCCGCCACGCCGAGCCGGGCCTGATGGCCATGCCGTCCGGACGCTTTTTCGGGTGGGTCATCGGCGGCACCCTGCCGGCTGCGCTGGCGGCCGACTGGCTGGTCAGCTCCTGGGACCAGAACTCGGTGCTCCGCTACGCCACCCCCGCCATTGCCGCCATCGAGGATGCCGCCGGGCACTGGCTGCTGCAGCTGTTGGGCCTGCCGGAGGAATCCGACGTCGGCTTTGTCACCGGAGCCACCATGGCCAACTTCACGGGGCTGGCGGCCGCCCGGTGGCGGCTCCTGAAGGACGCCGGCTGGAACCTGGAACACGACGGACTCTTCGGCGCGCCGCGGATCCACTGCCTGGTGGGGGAAGAACGGCACGAGACGGTGGACCTTGCGCTGAGATACCTGGGAATGGGCAGCCCCACCGTGGTTCCGGCCGACAGCCAGGGACGCATCGACGCCGCGGAGCTGGACTGTGCCCTGGACCGGATCGCCCTGGAACATGCTTCCGCGGACCACTCTGGCGGGGACCGGAGTCCGGGGCCTGCCCTGGTGCTCGTGTGCCTGCAGGCCGGTAACCTCCACTCCGGGGCCTTCGATCCCTTCGCCGCAGCCGTCGCGGTGGCAAAAGCACACGGCGCCTGGGTGCATGTGGACGGGGCCTTCGGACTCTGGGCCGCGGCCGTCCCGGAGCTCACAGGGCTGACCGCGGGTGTGGAAGGGGCTGACTCATGGGCCACTGACGCCCACAAAAGCCTCAACGTCCCGTACGACTGCGGCGTCGTCGCGGTTCGGGACGCCCAGGCGCTGCGCAGTGCCATGGGGCTGAATGCCAGTTACCTCCTCCAGGATGCTGACGGCTCCGGTGATCCCAGCCAGCGGGTGCCGGAGCTTTCCCGCAGGGCCAGGGGAGTGCCTGTCTGGGCGGCCCTGAGGTCCCTGGGCAGGGACGGCGTTGCCGAACAGATACGCCGCCTGGCTTCCTCCGCTGCCCAGCTCGCGGAAAAGCTCACCGCCATTGACGGGGTGGAAGTGCTCAACGACGTCGGCTACACGCAGATCACGGTGGCCTTCGGCGACGACGACACAACCCGGCGCGTGGCGGATCGGCTCATCGCTGACGGCAAGGTGTGGATGTCCGGGTCCCGCTGGCATGGCAGGGACGTGGTGCGGATATCTGTCAGCAACTGGACCACCGACGCCGACGACGTCGCCACTGCGGTGGATGCGGTGCGGACGGCCGTCGAAGCCGTCCAGTCGGGCGCGCCCTGACGGCCTACGACGGCGACGTGTTCTTGGCGCCCTCGCCCGGTTCGGGCAAGTTGTGGGCAGCCGGAAGCCCGTCCAAGGTCCGCCCGGCAAGTGTGCTGGCCACCCACAGTGACCGTGCCACGTCACCGGCGTGGCCCGGCCTCGAGGTGTAGTGCAGGGCGTTGTCCACCTCACGGGCAAGGCTCCACTGCCGGGCCACCTCCGGGTCCAGCCCGGCCTCGGCACTGAAGTCATGGCACCTGGCCAGCAGGCCGGCGGCGGGATCCGTTGCGGGCAGGTCCGGAATCCGGTTCCAGAGCACGGGAGCCACGGCGAACTCCGCCTCACCCACCATCGGCTGGGGATCGATGGCGGCAAAGCCGTCGGCGACAGCATTTCCGGCCGTTGTGCTCCCCGACGCTGGCCCGGGCGCTTCCGGCCTTGCCAGGATGTTGAGGTAGTGGAAGTCCGTGTTGACCAGGACGTCCACGGAGGAGCGGCGGCCCACGGCGCCGCGCGTCTGGCAGACCTCGAGCGCGGCCTCCAGCAACCATCGGGGAAACGGGCGGCCGAGCTGTTCCCATTCGGCGGGCAGGTCATCGCTCCACTGTTCTGCCCGGGCGGCGACATGCACAAATTCCTGCCACTGCGGCCTGCCGTCGGGCACGAGGCTCAGCTGCCGCATCAGCCCGCCCCACACCTCAATGGCGGTGTCCATCGGCTCTGTCCGGAGCGACCTGCCGGCATCCAGGCGCTCCAGGAGCATGGAGCACGTTCCGGCGTCGGAGGCAAGCAACCGCACCGCACCATGACCGTTCCACAGCGCCAGCGCATGGCGCTCCACCAGGGCTTCATCATGCGGAAAGGCCACCTTCAATGCCGCGGCCGATCCTGCCACGCGGACGGGCACCACAACACCGCCGTGCCCGCTCCACGGAAGCGCTCCCGGTGCCAGGTCAAGCCCAAGCTGCCACTGCTCCAGCCGGCCACGGATCATCTCGGGCAGCGACGCCAGCCAGGCCCTGCCGGCGCTGCTGCGGGAATAGCGGCGCGTCAGGTCCGGGGGAATGGGAACGTCTGCTGGCGGGCTCACAGCTCCAGCGTAATCGTAGCGGGCCGTGCGAAGCGGGAAGGGCCGGACAGCTCCTGCCCAGACGACGCCGCTGTCGCCCGTACACCACGCCGCTGGCGCCGCTACACGATGCCGCTGGCGCCCAGCAGGTTGCCGCTGGCGCCGCTACACGATGCCGCTGGCGCCCAGCAGGTTGCCGATGGTGAACGTTGCGGCCAGGGCCAGGCCACCGCCCACCACCACGCGTGCACCCGCCCGGGTTTTGGAGCCACCGCCGATCCACGCGCCGACGGCGCCCGTCACGGCCAAGGCAAGCAGGACGGCTCCAAAAGTCACGGCAACGCGAATGTTTTCCGGAGGCAGCAGGATGGCGAGCATCGGCAGCACGGCCCCCAGCGTGAAGGCGATGGCTGACGCAAAGGCGGCATGCCAGGGGCTCACGATGTCCTGTTCGTCGATGTTGAGCTCGGCGGAAAGGTGTGCGGCCAGGGCGTCGTGCTCGGTGAGTTCCCGCGCCACATTCCGGGCTGTTTCTTCGCTCAGGCCTTTGCTCCGGTAGATCGCGGCGAGTTCCAGCAGCTCCTCTTCCGGTTCCTCGGCCAGTTCGCGCCGTTCCTTCTCGATCAGCGCCTTCTGGCTGTCGCTCTGGCTGCTGACGGAGACGTACTCGCCCAGGGCCATGGATACGGCACCGCCCACGAGCCCGGCAGCTCCGGCAGCGAGGATGGGGCCGTGCTCGCTGGTCGCACCGGCCACACCCACCACAATCGCCGCGACCGACACGATCCCGTCGTTGGCTCCGAGGACACCGGCACGCAGCCAGTTCAGGCGGTGCACGATGTCGTTGTTGTGGGGTTCATTGGCGTGCTGCGCGTCGGGGGGCAACGCCGATTTGTCCGCTGAATCCATGGCTCCAGCAAACCACTTGGAGGCAGCCGGCTGCCAGTGTGTCTATGGTGCAGCGGGAGTTGGCGCTGCGCCGCCGCCGGTCTGGCGCGCCGAGGGCGCAGCCGGCTCCGGAAGCTCCGGCAGGAGCGTGGTGTTCAGCACAATGCCGGGTACAGGCCCCGGATCGGACCCCCAGCGCATGGTCCGCTGGGCAGCCGCGACCAGCGAGGAGACTGCCCACCGCCGGGTCTCACCCTCGCTCAGGGCCACCAGGTCACCGTAGACAGGAAGTGTTCCGGCTTCCAGGCTGGCCAGTCCCGCAGCGGGCTTCTGCAGGAACGAGGTGCCCAGCGTGTAGCCCGGTTCGCGGGGAGGAACGGACACACAGTGCACACGGGTGTACGCCTCGGCCTGGCCAACCAGGGTCTCGTGCGTGGCCAGTAGGGAGGCCGCCTGGTCCGCGGCGGACCCGTCCAGGCGCGTCAGCGCCACCTGGTAGCCGTACACCGTCTCAACTTCCGTCCGGACCACCCGGTTCAGGGCGCCAGCCAGCGTGGCATTGCCAGACGGGTCCGCTGTCTGGCTGGACTGGTCACCGTTGCTTGGGCGGGCTGCATCTTGCGACCCGGCGCTGCTGCCCGGGGAACTGCACGCCGTGGCCGCGTTGCCCCGCGTTGCCGTCGGCGCCTCAATCGCAGGGGGCGGTGTTCCGGCAGCCTGTGCCAGCGCCGTCGCCTGAAGCAGCTGAGCGGTCCCTACCGCAGCGAGCAGGCGGGCCATCCCGCCGTCGGCCTTCTCGGCATGGACGAGACGTGCCTTGCCGCTCTTGGACAGCGCCGCTACCAGCGCAGGCAGCGTTGCCGTGCCCGATGGTGCCGTCCCTGACGATGCCGTGGCGGCCGGGCCTGCGCTCCCCGGGGCGCCGGCCGCTGAACCTGCGCCGGCCGCTGGACTTGCGCCGGCCGCAGAACCGGCGGTGGCGCCGCCGGGAAGGAGGAGCGCCCTGGCCTGCGTAGTCAGCAATGTCACAGTGTGCGAAAACAGTTGCCGCCGGGCTCCGGACGACCCGTCCGCGAGCTGCTGGCCGGCAGTCCTCAGGTCCAGGGTTTCGGCAAGGGCGGCGGTGCGCGCCTGCTCGGAGAATGGTGGGGCTGCCGGTGCCGGGGATTCCCGCGGAATCAGCGCAAAACCGAGACTCAGCACCAGGAATGCGGAGAGCGCCAGCAGGCCGTACCGGAGATAGCTGGCCGGCCTTCTTTTTTGCCCGCTGTCGTCATTCACAACAGACCATGTTGTCACGGCCGGCGGGAAGTCCGTGCACCAAGCCGCCCGGAAAATCGCTACGCTAGTAGTCACAACATCATCTAACGGGAGGCGGCCGGCATCGTGAGCAATGCAGAAGCCACGACTTCATCAGACCGGACCAACGCGGGAAAGGCTGAGCCCGCGGCTGTCCACAATCCCGAGGCTGAACGCCTCCGGGCGCTGCTGGAACCCGCGGTCCAGTCGCACCGGCTTTACCTGGAGGATGTTGCCATCCACATCGCAGGTTCCAACCGTGTGGTCCACGTAGTAGTGGATCTGCCGCAGGAAGAAACGGGCGGGGTGAGCCTTGACGTCATCGCCGACATCTCCAAGGAACTTTCCGACATCCTGGACAGCGACCCCAGCACGGACAGCCGTCCCTATGACCTTGAGGTTTCATCGCCCGGCGTGGGGCGGCCGCTGACCGAGCCGCGGCACTGGCACCGCGCCCGCGGCCGCATGGTCAACGTCAACGTGATCCAGGGCGAGAACGTCACGGGCAGGATCAGCTCTGTTGACGACGCCGGTGTGACCCTCGTCCCCGAAATCGCCGTGAAAAAGGGCATGAAGCCCAGGCAGGGCGACCCCGTAAAACTTCCTTTCGACAAGATCCGCAGCGGAAAAGTCGAAATTGAGTTCAGCCGCCTCGACGAGGCCGGTCTGGAAACTGAGCACAATGGACCTTCTGAGGAGGCCTGATGGATATTGACATGAGCGCGCTGAGACTACTGGAGCGTGAGCGCGAAATCCCGCTGGATCTCCTCATCCCCACGATCGAGCAGGCATTGCTTGTCGCCTACCACAAGTCGCCGGGCGCCTTCGAGAAGGCCCGGGCGGAGCTGGACCGCAAAAGCGGCCACGTAACCATCTGGGCCACGGAAATCGACGACGACGGCGCACCCATCGGCGAGTTTGAGCACACGCCGGCCGGATTCGGCCGCATCGCCGCCAGCACCGCCCGGCAGATTATCCTGCAGCGGCTGCGCGACGTAGAGGACGACAACGTCCTGGGTGAATTCAAGGGCCGTGAGGGTGAGCTTGTTGCCGGGCTGATCCAGCAGGGCAACAACCCCCACATGATCCAGGTCAACCTCGGCACCGTCGAAGCACTGCTTCCGCCGCCGGAGCAGGTACCGGGGGAGAAGTACATCCACGGGAACCGGCTTCGCGCTTACGTGATCGACGTGCACCGCGGCACCAAGGGCCCGTCCATCACCCTCTCCCGTTCGCACCCTGGCCTGGTCCGGAAGCTTTTCGAACTGGAGGTCCCGGAGATCGCAGACCGCTCCGTGGAGATTGTCGCCCTCGCCCGCGAAGCCGGGCACCGCACCAAGATCGCCGTCAAGGCGAACACCCCGGGCATTAACGCGAAGGGTGCGTGCATCGGCGAAATGGGTTCTCGCGTGCGGGCGGTCATGACCGAACTGAACGACGAAAAGATCGACATCGTTGACTTCAGCGAGGATCCGGCCTCCTTCATCGCCAGCGCGCTGTCGCCGTCGCGTGTGAATTCAGTCACCATCACCGATGAGGCCACCCGTTCAGCCCGCGTCGTGGTGCCGGACTACCAGCTCTCCCTTGCCATCGGCAAGGAGGGGCAGAACGCCCGCCTCGCCGCCAAGCTGACGGGGTGGCGGATCGATATCGTCTCCGACGCCGCGGCTCCGCGCGGTTAGAAGCGCCGGCCGGTCGGAGGGAAAACCGTCCGGCACAAGCGCCTGGCCGGATCGAACTGCCCGCCCCTTCGGCGGGCAGTTTCGGTTTCCGGTTTCGGGTATGGGCCCCGTGAGGGGCTAGAATAGAACTTGGCCGCGCCTAGCGGCCGGCATCAGCGTGTTCGGACGCCGGGCCCTGCCGAAAGGCAGTGGCGGGTGGCCGGGCAGGCAGATAGGTACAGGCAGGAAGATACTCGGCAGTGGCACACGTGCAACAACTCGGGAATCAGCCGCAGCGTACCTGCATCGGATGCCGGAAAAAGGGGCCGCGGTCAGAGTTGCTCCGGCTCGTCTCCGACACCGGCGGTTCGTCCGTCGTCGTGGTGGATGAACGACGCCGGATGGCTGGCCGGGGTGCATGGCTGCACCCCAGCGAAGCGTGCCTGGCCCTGGCGGTCAAGCGGCGAGCCTTCGGAAGGGCCCTCAACGGGTCAACCGGAACCGCCGCCGTCGAACGCCGGATAACGGCAGGAGCGCACGCTGCGGACGTCCCGGCGTCTGCAGTACCAACCGTCCAACCTGAAAGCGGGTCAGAAATCTGATGGAAACCCGATGAGTTCCCAGCGATGAGTGCGTAACGATGACAACTTTGTTGCGCTCTGCAATGGGCCTTTCAGCTGTAACCGCAGCGGGGGCCCGCAGTAAGAAGTAGACGGTTCGTGCCTGGCTCGGTGCGGACCGAGACAGGAGAAATGTGGCCAAGGTCCGCGTACATGAGCTTGCAAAAGAGCTCGGTATTACTTCCAAAGATGCAGTAACCAAACTGCAGGAACTGGGCGAATTTGTTCGCTCCGCCTCTTCCACCATTGAGGCCCCCGTGGTGCGGAAACTCCGCAACGCGTTCCCGGCTGCCGCCGCTTCGAAGTCCGAAGCCCCCGCAGCTGCCCCCAAGTCCCCGGCCAGGCCGGCAGAAACCCGTACCGCGCCGGCTCCCGGCCCCGCTGCCCCCAAGGCTGCGGCGCCTGCTCCGGCTCCCGCTCCGGCACCGGCACCCAAGGCCGAGGCGCCTGCAGCTCCGGCTGCTCCCGCCGCTCCGGCTGCCGCAGCGCCTGCTGCGCCCTCCACCGGCGCCAAGCCGGGAGCACGTCCCGCGCCCAAGGCTGAGACCCCCTCACGTCCGGGCGGCGCTCCGCGTCCCGGCGGCCCACGCCCCGGCAACAACCCCTTCGCCACGTCCCAGGGCATGCCCCGCGGCCGCGGAGGAGACGGCGAACGTCCGCCGCGCCCGGGCAACAACCCGTTTGCAACGTCCCAGGGCATGCCCCGTCCCGGCGGCGGCCGCACTGACGGCGAGCGTCCCGGCGGCCCGCGTCCGGCAGCCGGTGCAGGCGGACCCCGCCCCGGTGCTCCGCGTCCCGGGGCTACGCCCGGCCCGCGTCCTGCCGCCGGTGCAGGCGGCCCCCGTCCCGGCGGTCCCCGTCCGGGTGCCGGTGGAAACCGGCCCACGCCTGGCATGATGCCTAACCGTACCGAGCGTCCCGCACCTGCAGGTGCCGGCCGTCCCGGCGGCGGCGGACGCGGCCCCGGCCGTCCCGGCGCTCCCGGAACCGGCGGTCCCGGTGGCGGCGGCGGTGCTCCGGCCGGCGGTGGCTTCGGCAAGGGTGGCCGCGGTCGCGGTGGCACTCAGGGTGCGTTCGGCAAGGGCGGCGCTGGCCGTGGGAAGCAGCGCAAGTCGAAGCGCGCAAAGCGCCAGGAACTTGAGCAGATGAGCGCACCGTCGCTGGGTGGCGTGAGCGTACCCCGCGGCGACGGCAACACCGTTATCCGGCTTCGCCGTGGCTCGTCCATCACGGACTTCGCCGACAAGATCGAGGCGAACCCCGCCGCACTGGTTACCGTGCTCTTCCACCTCGGTGAAATGGCAACGGCAACCCAGTCGCTGGACGAGGACACCTTTGCACTCCTTGGTGAGGAACTCGGCTACAAGCTGCAGGTCGTTTCGCCGGAGGATGAGGAGCGCGAGCTGCTCAGCGCGTTCGATATTGACGTCGAAGCCGAACTCGAGGCCGAAGGCGACGAAGAGCTTGAGGCACGTCCTCCGGTAGTCACCGTCATGGGTCACGTTGACCACGGTAAGACCCGCCTGCTCGACGCCATCCGCAACTCGGACGTCGTCGCCGGCGAGCACGGTGGCATCACGCAGCACATCGGTGCCTACCAGATCAGCCACGAGCACGAGGGCGCGCTCCGCGACATCACCTTCATCGACACCCCGGGTCACGAGGCGTTCACCGCCATGCGTGCCCGTGGCGCGAAGGTCACGGACATCGCCATCCTGGTTGTGGCAGCGGACGACGGCGTGATGCCCCAGACCGTTGAAGCCCTCAACCACGCCCAGGCGGCCAACGTGCCGATCGTCGTGGCCGTGAACAAGATCGACAAGGAAGGCGCGAACCCGGACAAGGTCAAGGGCCAGCTCACCGAGTACGGCCTGGTTCCCGAAGAATACGGTGGCGACACCATGTTCGTTGAGGTCTCTGCCCGCCAGAACGTCAACATCGACGAGCTCATCGACGCCGTGCTGCTGACCGCCGACGCCGCGCTGGACCTGCGGGCCAACCCGGACAAGGCCGCCCGAGGCATCGCCATCGAAGCGAACCTGGACAAGGGCCGCGGTTCCGTGGCCACCGTCCTGGTGCAGTCCGGTACCCTCGCGGTCGGCGACACGATCGTGGCCGGCACGGCCCACGGCCGCGTCCGCGCAATGTTCGACGAAGACGGCGAAGCCCTCGACGTCGCACTGCCGTCCCGTCCGGTCCAGGTCCTCGGCCTGTCCAACGTGCCGCGTGCCGGTGACACCTTCCTGGTGACCGCCGACGAGCGCACCGCCCGCCAGATCGCCGAAAAGCGTGAAGCGGCCGACCGCAACGCCCAGCTCGCCAAGCGCCGCAAGCGCATCAGCCTGGAAGACTTCGACCAGGCCGTCGCCGAAGGCAAGATCGACACCCTCAACCTCATCCTCAAGGGTGACGTCTCCGGTGCCGTGGAAGCCCTCGAAGACGCGCTGCTCAAGATCGACGTTGGCGAAGGCGTCCAGCTCCGCGTTATCCACCGCGGTGTTGGTGCGATCACGCAAAACGACGTCAACCTGGCTACGGTCGACAGCGCCGTCATCATCGGCTTCAACGTCAAGCCTGCCGAGCGTGTTGCCGAACTGGCAGACCGCGAAGGCGTGGACATGCGCTTCTACTCCGTCATCTACGCAGCAATCGATGACATCGAGCTGGCTCTCAAGGGCATGCTCAAGCCGGAGTACGAAGAGGTCCAGCTGGGCACGGCCGAGGTCCGCGAAGTGTTCCGTTCCTCCAAGTTCGGCAACATTGCAGGCTCCATCGTTCGCTCGGGCATCATCCGACGCAACGCGAAGGCCCGCATCAGCCGCGGCGGCAAGGTTATCGGCGACAACCTCACGGTGGAGACGCTCAAGCGCTTCAAGGACGACGCCACCGAGGTCCGCACGGACTTCGAGTGCGGTATCGGACTTGGCTCGTACAACGACATCACCGAAGGCGACATCATCGAGACCTTCGAGATGCGCGAGAAGCCGCGCGTCTAGTCGTGTGAGTTTCACAGGTGCGGGGCCGTTGGGTTTTTCCCGGCGGCCCCGCGCTTTCGCCCGACCCGGGAGCCTCCGAGTTTTGGGGGCGCCCCGCCCCTACGCGGGGTGGCTTGGGATCTTCGATCCCGAGCCACCCCGCTCCGGCACCGGAGCTGGCCTTCCCAACACTCGCAAGCTCGTGTCGGGGCCCGCGGCCATCTCCTTAGATGCCACTCCCGGGCCCCCTCAATCGCTACGCGCTAACGTTGTTCCATGCCTTGGCGCGTCCCAGTTTTCTATTTCTATCCAGGAGGATGTAATGGCTGATCCGGCACGCGCTGCCAAGATGGCGCAGCGGATTAAGGTTGTTGTTGCTGAGGCTCTGGGCCGGAAGGTGAAGGATCCCCGGCTCGAGGGGATTACTGTCACTGATGCCCGTGTGACCAATGACCTGCAGCATGCCACCGTCTACTACACGGTGTTCGGTGACCAGGCCGCGCAGGCTGACGCCGCGAAAGGCCTGGAGAAGGCCAAAGGTGTGCTGCGGCAGGAAGTGGGCCGGAACATCACTGCCCGTCTTACTCCCACACTCGAGTTCGTGGCCGACCAGATCCCCGTGAACGCCTCCAACCTCGAGGAACTGCTCCGGGAGGCCAAGCGGCGCGATGCCGAGGTGGCTGCCCTGGCGGAGAAGGCCAAGCACGCCGGCGATGCCGACCCGTACAAGAGCGACGTCCAACCGGACGTGGAAATCGACGAAGACGACTTCGACGAAGAGGACCTCGACCTGGCGGACGGCGAGGCAATCGACGAGGACCGGAACCGCTAGCGTTCCCGGCTTTGCACGGCGGAGCCGATGCCACCAAGCGCAGCAAAGGGTGCGGCAGGATCTATGCGATCCTGCCGCACCCTTGCTTCTTGCTGTCCCTACTCGTCACTAGTCATCCAGCGGGGCCTTCACGACTCGGCCGTCGGGTGCCGCATTCGGCGCCGGCAGGGAGTTGACCGTCGCGTAGATGCTCCCGCCCCTGATGTCGACGTCGGCTGTGAGCATTCCCGGAAGGACCACCGTCTGCTTGCTTGAGTGGGCAGACAGACGCAGCACGCCCTTGCCGAAAAGGGATGCGACGTACACGTGCCCGTCGTCGTCCATGTCCAGGCCGGTGGGTGACATCACGTTGTCGGCGAAAAGCTTCACGTGGCCGTTGTGGGGATTGATCTTGTACACCGCTCCGCGGGCACCCAGCGCCGGATCCTCCGGTCCGCCGGGCAGCACGGAGACGTACAGCCAACCATCCGGTCCGCGCCTGACGTCGGTGGGCACGGGCTCGAAGCGGTAGCTGTGGCCGGCGATGCAACCCGGAAGTTTGAGGGCCGCGGCCTCCGTAGCGGTGAACGTGTGCGGCCGGGCGGGCAGCACGGCAACGGTTTCGGCCTCGCCTGACTCGACGTCGACCGAAACGATGGCGTTGGCTCCGGCGTCAGCAACATAGATGGTGTCGCCATAGACGTCGATTCCATAGGGATGCGAATCGATCTGGCCCTTGTAGGAAACCGGCACATCTTTGGGTAGCTTCGCAACGCAGGCGGCGGGTAGGTCCTTGAAGCCGTAGCTCGTGCCGCCGTCGGCGTTGTGCTTCATCTCCAGGGCAGCGAGGTCGCCGAAGGTGCGGTGTTTCCCGTCGGCATCGATGCTTCTGATGTGTCCGGCCAACGGCCTCGGATCCATGGGGCCGGCGCCCTGGCTCTCGGCGACGTATATGGTGCGCCCGCGGCGGTCGCTGCCTGCCACATCCCAGGCCGCGTTCCGGTAGACCACCGATTTGCTGCCGTCCCGGGCGATTTTCGTCAGTTGCCCTGCGAATTCCTCGCTGACCAGAACCGATCCGTCCTGCCCGTCGCTGAGGTGGAGCGGGCTCAGCAGGCCCTTGGCAAGCATGGCCGGTGCGGACTGGCTCCCTTCCTTGGCTGCCGGGGTCGCATGGCCCGCCGGGGACGCCGACAAAAGGAGTGAGGCAGCCGCCAAAGCCGCCAAAAGTGCTCGTTGCTTTTCCATACCGTCTCCAATGTCAATGGTGCGCATCCAGAACATTGAGACCGATATGTGGTCCGAAAATCGGGTCCCCCGACGCCCGTATTCTAAGCCCGGCTTTCGGGGCATGTCGATGGCGCTACACCACGACCGTTCGCTTTGGACTCCGCTTCGGACCGTGCGGGAGAAATTCTTGGGGCCCTTTGCCGGCGGGGCTAATAATGTCAGGCCCCCGGATCAGACTGGATCCATGGAAGCCACTGGGGGATTCACCGCAGACCGGGCCGGACGGCCCGGTGTCGGTGGGTTGGTTTCCGTTTCGGGGAACGACGGCGGTGGCCGGCCTGATCGGCTTCCTTCCGAGGGCGGCACGTCGGTCGGCGGGTCGGCCAACGGCCGGTCGCACAGCGTCGGGGCTAATAATGTCAGACCCCCGGACCAGACTGGATCCATGGAAGCCACTGGGGGATTCACCGCAGACCGGGCCGGACGGCCCGGTGCCGGTGCGTGGGTTTCCGTTTCGGGGAACGACGGCGGTGCCTGGCCTGATGGGCTGCCTTCCGAGGGCGGCACGTCGGTCGGCCGGTCGGCCAACGGCCGGTCGGCTAACGGCCGGTCGGACAGCGGCGGGGCTAATAATGTCAGACCCCCGGACCAGAATGGGTCCATGGAAGCCATTGGGGGATTCACCGCAGACCGGGCCGGACGGCCCGGTGCCGGTGGGTTGGCTACTGCCGGCGCCAACGCCTTGCAGGTCGTTTCTTCCGAAGCCGACGTGGTGGACCACGCCCTTGATTTGCTGTCATCGGACGCGATCACCGCCGAAGACACGGGGTTGTGGGGTTTCGGGCAGGCCGCGGATTTCGCGGGCCGGGTCGAGAAGCTCTCCCGCCACGTGGAGCATCTGCAGGTGATCGCATCCGGCGCTGTGGACCGGGCCCGCACCACGGCGCTCACCACCGCCGCGTCACCCCTCGTCCCGACGCCCGGTGTTGATGCCGGCCCGGGTCCGGGGGATGACGGGGCCCGCACCACTGTCGAGTTCCTGCAGGCCAGGCTGCGGATCACCGCCGCCGAAGCCCGCCGCCGCCTCTCCCTGGCCGACGCCGTGCTGCCCCGGGCAGGGTTCGGCGGCCAGCAGCTCCCGCCCCGCTACGAAGAACTCGCCGCCGCGCTCAGCACCGCCCGGATCAGCTCACGCGCCGGGACCACCATCGCCCTGGCCCTGGACCGGGCCCGGCACTTCACCACCCCGGACGTCACCGCCGAGATGGAACACGCCCTGACCCGCACCGCCGTCGAAAGCGACGGCGACTTCCTGACCCGGGTCACCAAACACTGGGCCGAGGCCATCGACCAGGACGGGACCGAACCCTCCGAACCGGCCCTCCGCCAGATCCAGGGCGCCTTCATCCGCCGCCCCAAACACGGCCTGCAGCACCTGGAAATTTTCGCCACCGCCGAACAGTTCGAAACCCTCACCACCGTCATGAACACCGCCACCAACCCCCGCACCCCGGCCCCCGGCACCCCAACCAGCACCGACGGGACCAGCACCGACGGGACAGGTGGCGGCGGGACCGGTGGTGACGGGGACGCTGAACAGGGCGGCCTTGCCGGCTGGGACACCCCGGGCCTGCCGGAGATCCCCCTGGATCACCGGTCACAGGGCCAAAAGAGACTCGACGGGCTCGTCGGCGCCTGCCAAACCGCCCTCACCACCGACACCCTGCCCGCCAACGGCGGCCACCGGCCCCAGATCCTGGTCACCATCAACTACCGCGACCTCCTCGCCGAACTCCAGCAACGGCACGATCTTCAGGGAGCGCAAAGTGCACAGTGGTTCCAGGGCGCGCAGGGCCCCCGGCCGGGCCACACCGGCCGGACCGGCGACGGCACCGCCCTGTTCGCGTTCACCGGGCCCGTGAACCCGGCCACGATCCGCAAAATCGCCTGCGACGCCGACATCATCCCCGTCGTCCTCGGCAGCGAAGGCCGCATCCTGGACATCGGCCGCGCCTCACGCGTCTTCCCGCCCCACATCCGCAAAGCCATCATGGCCCGTGACCAGGGCTGCGCCTTCCCCGACTGCACCATCCCCGCCCCCTGGTGCGAAGCCCACCACATCACCTACTGGTCCCAAGGCGGCACCACCAGCACCGGCAACGGCGTCCTCCTCTGCACCCATCACCACCACCTCATCCACAAAGAACACTGGACCATCGAAGTCACCAACGAGGTCCCCTGGTTCAAACCCCCACCAGAACTCGACCCCCACCGAAAACCCCGCCGCAACCACTACTTCCGCTCACGACCCCAACACGAATAAACGGAACCCGGCTGTCCCGCAGCGCCATGAGGCTGGCTATGATCAGACCATGCGCGCCCACCCATCAGCTGCAGACGTGACCGAATACTTGACCGAAGCTGTGGCATTGGCCCAGCGGAACGTCGCGGCCGGCGGCGGGCCCTTCGGCGCGCTGGTGGTAACAGCCGATGGCACCGTCCACGAGGGGGTCAATCGCGTCACCCGGGACAACGACCCCACAGCCCATGCCGAGGTGGTGGCAATACGGACCGCCGCGGCAGAGACCCGGAACTTTGATCTCAGTGGCGCTGTCCTATACGCCAGCTGCGAGCCCTGCCCGCTGTGCCTCGCGGCGGCGCTCTGGGCGCGGATCGACCGCGTGTACTTCGCCGCCGACCGGCATGGTGCAGCAGCCGCGGGATTTGACGACGCGCTCTTCTACGAATACTTCGGCGGCTCCCGGCCGGAACTGTTGCCCGTCAGCCACACCCCGGTTCCGACGTCGGGCAACCCGTTCGATGCCTGGCGCAATAACGCCGAACGTACCGACTACTGAAACCTCTTACCGGGTCGGGCTACCTCCGGGGGAGTCTGCCCACGCCCTCGACCAGTTCGCTTTGGTCGCCGCACAACGCTATGCGGATCCAGCCCTCGCCGATGGAGCCAAAAGCGGTTCCCGGAGCAAAGGAGACGCCGGCCTCGGCCAGGAACTGCTTGACCCAGGCCCGGACGTTTCCGCCGCTCACGTGCGAGACGTCCGCCCACAGGTAGAACGCCCCCTGCGCGCTCAGGAAGGGAATGCCCCTGGCGGCCAACACGGCCGACGCCGCGTCGCGGTTGGCACGGTAGTGCGAGTGAGCCTGCGACACATAGTCCTGTGGACCGGTCAACGCGGCGAGCGCCGCATACTGGGAAGGTGACGCCACGCAGGAGACGATCGCCTCCATGACGTTGTTCATCCGCTGCTCCAGTCCTGGCGGGCACACCAGTGCCCCGATGCGCAGGCCGGTGAGCCCATACGTCTTGGACAGTGTCAGCGACGTGAACACGCGTGCTTCGCCGGCGGCAGTGCTATCGAACCGGGCAGGACTCACGTGCGGGACGTCGTACGTGAAGGCCTCATAGCATTCGTCCGAGATGATCCACAGGTCGTGGCGGCGAGCGAGTTCCACCAGTTCCCGGGTTGAGTCTTCCCGGAGGACGGCGCCCAAGGGGTTCGACGGCGAGTTGAGCATGAGCACCCGCGTCCGGTCCGTGATGAGCGCCTCGATGTCCGCGATCCGGGGTTGGAAATCGTGCTGGGGGTAAAGCGGATACTCCACGGGGACGGCATGCAGCAGCCGGCTGGTCATGGCAAACGTGGGATAGCCCGGATTGGGAATCAGGATTTCGTCGCCGGGTGCGAGCAGCAGGCTCATGGCGAAGTGCAGGCCCTGCTGGGCGCCGTCGACCACATAGACGCGGTCCGCCCCGATGTCTACGCCGGACTGCTCCCGGAACCTGGCGGCAAAAGCCTCGCGGAGCGGCGGGATCCCGGCGTTCGGAGTGTAGTTGGTCTCGTCGCGGTCCAGGCACGCGATTCCGGCATCCAGGACATGGCGGGGGAGCGGGAACCCGGGCTCGCCGATGCTCAGGATCAGCGCCCCGGGGGTTCGCCACGCTGCCTCGGTGATCTCGCGGATCTGGTTGACGGGTACGTCGCGTATGTGCGCGGAAAGCTCGGGCATGACTGCCATCCTAGCGCCGGGCCCGCCGCGGCCCCCGACGCGGCCCGATACCCCCGCCGCCTCCCCGATATACTGATAGGCGTGCTTTCTGGACTGGTAATAGTGGACAAACCGCAGGGATGGACCAGCCACGATGTGGTTGGACGGATGCGGCGGATCGCCGGTACCCGGAAAGTGGGCCACGCAGGAACGCTGGATCCCATGGCCACCGGTGTGCTGGTGCTCGGCATCAACAAGGCAACGCGGCTCCTCACATACATCGTGGGCACGTCCAAGACCTACACGGCAACCATCCGGCTGGGGGAATCCACCATCACCGATGACGCCGAAGGCGAGGTTGTCAGCCGGGCGAGTGCCGCGTCCCTGACCGAGGACGCCATCCGCTCCGGCGTAGTGTCCCTGACGGGGGAGATCCAGCAGGTGCCCAGCAGCGTCAGTGCCATCAAGGTCAACGGCGAACGCTCCTATGCCCGCGTACGTTCGGGGGAAGATGTCCAGCTGGCTGCCCGGCCGGTCAGCATCCACCGCTTCGACATTCACGGAATCCGCCGGGACCGGGCCGCCGGACACGACACGGAGGTCGTGGACGTCGACGTAACGGTGGAATGCTCCTCGGGCACCTACATCCGCGCCCTCGCCCGGGACCTCGGCAGTTCCCTCGGCGTCGGCGGGCACCTGACCGCATTGCGGCGGACAAACGTCGGACCCTACTCGCTGGACCAGGCGCGCACCCTCGAGCAGCTCGCCGAAGACCTCGAAATCCTGGAAATGTCGCAGGCGGCCAGGGCGCTCATGCCGAACCGTGAACTGAGCGCCGATGAAACCACTGAGATTTCCTTCGGCCGGCGCATCGCAGCCGGAGCCGCGGCGGGCACACCGGCCGCCGCCACTGCGGAGAAGCCCGCAGCCGCGTTCGCGCCTGACGGGTCGCTGGTGGCGCTGCTCGCGGACAGCGGAAGCTTCGCCAAACCCGTGCTGGTCTTCGCTCCGGGAACGGGCCCCGGCGGCTCCAGCAGTTCCGGCGGCTCCAGCAGTTCCGGCGCCGACACCGGCGTTCCGAACGGTTCCCGTGCCGACGGCGGCGGGCAGGCCTAGCGTTGGACGCGTATTTCTACATCATCCTGGCTGTCGGACTGCTGTCCACCCTCATCTGTGTGGCGGCAGGCATCATGAAGAAGGCCCCGAACGACATCACCATCCTCTCGGTGGCCGCCGTCGAACTGGCTCTTCTGGTCTACCTGGTGGGTTCCATAGTGCGGGTCATCGCGGGGGAGCGGATCGCCGGGGAGGCCTGGGAATTCTGGGGCTACCTCGCCACCGCCCTCCTGCTGCCCGTCGCCGCCGTGTACTGGTCCATCCTGGAACGGACCCGCTGGAGCAACTTCGTCCTGGCGGCCGTCGGAGTTACCGCCCTCGTCATGGCCGCCCGCATGAATCAGATCTGGTACTGAAGTGGAAGAAGCACGCAACGTGACTGATACGTCCAAACACACCGGCAAACGCCCCGCCGACACGAGGAACACCGGTCCCGGCCGGCTCCTCATCGCTGTCTACGCCATCTTTGCCATTTCGGCCACCGCACGGGCCGGCTACCAGATCCTCACCAAGTTCTCCGAGGCGCCACTGGCCTACCTGCTCTCCGCCTTCGCCGCCGTCGTCTACGTTGTGGCCACGGTGTCTCTCGCCAAGGCCGGCCGCACCTGGTTCAAGGTGTCCCTGGCCGCCGTCCTGGTGGAACTTGTCGGCGTCATAATCGTGGGGGCGCTGAGCCTGTTCGACTCCGTGCAGTTCCCGCACGAAACCGTGTGGTCCGCGTTTGGCCGCGGCTACGCCTTCGTTCCGCTGATCCTGCCGATCCTGGGCCTCATCTGGCTCTACCGACGGCGGCCGGCAGCCCCCGCGGTCTAGGGACCACGGGCTAGCGGTTCTCGTCGGGCAGGTCCACCTCGATTAGCTCCCCGGGCGTTACCGACCGGTGCGCCGGTGGCGCCGAATCGTTCATACTCGGCGCTGAGCCGGATTGCGTGGGTGGTTCCTGGTCCTGTTCTGTCAGCGGAGCCTGCTGAGGTTGCGGGCGGCCGCCAAGAATGCCGCCCAGGATATCGTCAAGGCCGCCTGAACCGAGCCCGCCGGCACCCTGCCCGCCGCCACCCTGTCCACCGGAACCAAGGCCGCCCAGGATTCCTCCGAGGATGCTTCCCAGGTCTATTCCGCCGCCTCCGGCCGGGGACGCCTGTGAGCCGGAACCCTGTGCGCCGGAATCCTGTCCGCCGCCGAGGACTTTTTTGGCCAGATAGGACATGACGATCGGGGCGAGGATCGGCAGCAGCTTGCGGACGAGGTCTCCGCCGACACCGCCCAGGTTCGCGGTTCCGGCAAGCCGGCTGGCCACCTGGTCCTGCTGGCCGCCGAAGACATGGCCAACGATCTTTTCGCCGTCCTGTATGTCCACCTGCGACGGGTCCACGCCGCCGTCGGCCAGTCCGTTCCGGTGCCTGGCCAGTTCGGATTCCAACGCCGCGGCGCCATCCGGTGCCTGGACGTTGCTCTGCATTCCGGCAAGCAGAGTGGGCACGGCGGCTTCGACGGCGGCTTGCGCGGAGGCCGTATCGGTCCCCAACAGGGACGCAATCTGTTGGACAGGAATCTGTTCCAGCAGCTCCTGGACATCACTCATGGCGTGGCTCCTCCCGGCCCGCTCATCTCGCAGGCGATCCGTGCGGTCAAAACGAAACTCCGACTGAAACTCAGATGGCTCAGGGCAGCGCTGCCTGGCCGCTGCCTTTGCATCCTAGCCGGGCGTGCCCGCAGGCGGTAGGCCACTCGGCCGTCCGTGACAGGCGGGGATTGCAGGTAACCTTAGAGAGTTCCGGCCCTGGCGCGCCGGGAGCAAGTTCTGTCAGGCAGTAAAAGGCGAGGTTGATGGTCCACATCTGGAATGATCCGACTGAGGTCCCCGAAGACTTTGGTCCTTCCGTTGTCACTATCGGCAATTTCGACGGCGTCCACCGCGGCCACCAGCAGGTGCTTTCCCAGCTCATCAGGACCGCGCGGCTGAACAGCGCCAGGTCGGTTGCCGTGACGTTTGACCCGCACCCGGCCCTGGTCCACCGGCCGGAAAGCGCGCCCGAACTGATCATGGGCCTGGAGGACAAGCTCCAGGCGCTCGGCGAGCTCGGCCTGGACGCCATTCTGGTCATGAAGTACTCCTTGGAGCTCGCCAGCCTCACCCCGGAAGAGTTCGTTGGCTCGGTCCTCGTGGACAGCCTCCACGCCAGCCACGTCGTGATCGGCCACGACACCCGGTTCGGCAAAGGCAACTCCGGTGACCTGAACACCATGCAGGAGCTCGGGGAGAAGTTCGGCTTCGAGGTGCTGGTGATCAGCGAGTTCGGCTCCGAAGGCTTCCCGCTGCATGACGACGGCGGGACGGACCGCCGCTGTTCCTCCACCTGGGTACGCGAAGCGCTGCGGGAGGGAGACGTCGGCACCGCCGCCGCTGTCCTGGGCCGCGCACACCGGATGCGGGGCGAGGTGGTCCACGGCGCCGCGCGTGGCCGGGACCTCGGGTTCCCCACGGCCAACCTCTCCAGCGATGCGAGCGGCCTGATCCCTGAGGACGGCATCTACGCGGGCTGGCTCGTGGACGAGGCCGGGACGCGCTGGCCGGCCGCTATCTCCGTTGGCTCCAACCCCACTTTCGACGGTGTGAGCCGCCAGGTGGAGGCGCACGTGATCGACAGGCCCGAAGAGCGCATCGAGGACTTCGATCTGTACGGCCAGACAGTAGTCGTGGAATTCGTGGCCAGGCTCCGCGGCATGGTGGCATACCGTGGGCCTGAAGCCCTCGTGGAGCAGATGCGCCAGGACGTCCTGCAGACGCACGACATCCTGCTCTAGCGCTGACCTGCGCGCTCCACCCGGGTCTGCATCAGGCAGTCCGCACTACACAGTATTGGCAAGGAAGGCGACGCTGTGACCGTAGAGAAGAACACCAGGAAACTGGACAAGGGGATTGTGCGCGACTTCAGTTCCCGCATGAGTTACGCGTCCTACCTGCAGCTGCCCACGCTGCTCAGCGCCCAGCAGCCCGTCAGCGTCCCGGAGCACCATGACGAACTGCTGTTCATCATCCAGCACCAGACCACGGAGCTCTGGCTCAAACTCGTGCTTCATGAGCTCCGCAGTGCCGCCAAGTGGCTGCTGTCCGATGACCTCGGCTCGGCACTGAAGGGCATCGCGCGGGTCAAGCACATCCAGAAGACCCTCACCGAGCAGTGGTCCGTCCTGGCCACACTGACACCCACCGAGTACGCGGAATTCCGCGGTTTCCTGGGCAATTCGTCCGGATTCCAATCCAGCCAGTACCGTGCCGTGGAGTTTGTGCTGGGCAACAAGAACAGGAAGATGCTTCCCGTCTTCGAATCCGATCCCGAAGCGCACGCCCTGCTGACCGAAGTCCTGCACGCACCGAGCATCTACGACGAATTCCTCGCCTACCTGCACCGCCAGGGCTTCGATGTTCCCGCGGAGGTGCTGAACAGGGATGTGACCCGGGCGCATGAGTTTGAGCCTGGACTGGTGCCTTTGTTCAAGTACATCTACGAGAACGCCGCGCAGAACTGGGGTGCGTACGAGGCATGCGAGGAGCTGGTTGACCTGGAGGACAACTTCCAGCTGTGGCGGTTCCGGCATCTGCGCACCGTGCAGCGCACCATCGGCATGAAGGCAGGCACCGGCGGCTCCACCGGGGCGGCATTCCTGCAAAAGGCCCTTGAGCTGACGTTCTTTCCGGAGCTGTTCGCCGTTCGTACGGAGATCGGACAGTGACCACGCAAGCAGCCGACGCCCTGCTTCAAAAGGCCACCCGCCTCGACGCCGAAGATCCCCTCGCCCGGTACCGGGACCTGTTCGTCGGCGCGGACACCGAACTGTCCTACCTCGACGGCAACTCCCTGGGACGCCCGCTCAAGCGGACCGCCGGTGACATTGCCACCTTCATCCAGGAGGGCTGGGGCGGGCGCCTGATCAGGGGCTGGGACGAGGAATGGCTGGACATGCCCCACGCCATCGGCGACCAGCTGGGGCGTGCGGTCCTGGGCGCCGCGGCGGGCCAGACCATCATCGCCGACTCCACCACCGTGGTGCTGTACAAGCTGATCCGGGCAGCGCTGGCCGCCGTCGGGGATCCGGCGCGGACAGAGATCGTGGTGGACACGGACAACTTTCCCACCGACCGCTACCTCGTCGAGGGCATCGCCAAGGAGGAGGGCCTGACCCTGCGCTGGATCGAGGCCGATCCCGCCTCAGGTGTCCACCTCGAACAGGTGAGGAAGGCTGTGGGGCCGGCCACCGCCGTCGTACTCCTGAGCCACGTGGCCTACCGCTCGGGGTATCTCGCGGACCTGCCGGCCATCACGGCGGCCGTGCACGATGCCGGTGGCGTGGTGGTGTGGGACCTCTGCCATTCCGCCGGGTCCGTGGAGCTGCAGCTGGACGCCTGGAACGTGGACTTTGCCGCAGGCTGCACCTACAAGTACCTGAACGGCGGGCCGGGTTCGCCCGCCTTCGCCTACGTCAATGACCGCCACCTGCCCGGACTGGCGCAGCCCATCTGGGGATGGATGGGCAGGAAGGATGCGTTCGAGATGGGGCCGGGCTACCAACCTGCCGCAGGCATCCGCGGTTTCCTGAGCGGGACGCCGGCCATTTTCGGGATGATCGCCATGCGCGGCACGCTGGACCTGATTGAAGCGGCCGGCATGGCCGCTATCCGGGAAAAGTCGCGGCAGCTCACCGCCTACGCGCTGGAACTGCACGATGCCTGGCTCGCGCCGGCCGGGGTGAGGCTCGCCACACCCCGGGATCCGGACCGCCGCGGAGGCCACATCACGGTTGACCATCCCGCCTTCCGTGAGGTGACGGCGGCGCTCTGGGAGAGGGATGTCATCCCGGACTTCCGCGCGCCGCAGGGCATCAGGATCGGACTTTCGCCGCTGAGTACCGGCTTTGGCGAACTCCACCGCGGCATGGCAGCCATCCGGGACCTGCTTCCGGCGGTGTGACCAGCCCTGTTGCCGTTTCGACAAGATTGCAACACGGCCGGTAAACTAAACGGTGGATCCGGCTGCAGTCCGTGGTTGCTGGGTCCTGTCGTGTGCGGAATGTTCTCCGGAACAATGTTCTCCGGAACTCCGCGTCGGCACCCCCGGCAGTGAATTACTGACTCGGGCCTCACGGCACATCTCTAGGAGTTATTGTGGCACTTGACGCCGCCGTAAAGCAGTCCATCATCAAGGAATACGCAACGTCCGAGGGCGACACCGGTTCGCCGGAGGTCCAGATTGCGGTTCTGACTCAGCGGATCAAGGATCTGACTGAGCACATGAAGGAGCACAAGCACGACTTCCACACCCAGCGCGGTCTGCTGGCCATGGTTGGTCGCCGCAAGCGCATGCTGACTTACCTGAAGAACACTGACATCGCCCGCTACCGTTCGCTCATCGAGCGTCTCGGCCTGCGCCGCTAGTCTGGTTTGGGGGCGGCCCGTTCCTGCCGGAACGGGCCGCCCCGTCAGTACATAAAAACTAAACAGGAGGATCAACCGCATCACGCATTCGCGGTCCTCGGTAGTGATCCCCGGGAAGCTTCGCTGACTGAAGCCGGCCCGTGGGTCTCGATCGATGACCGGGTGCAGGGCCAGTAGACAGATGCTGGGCTGGGTTGATGCGGCTGGACTTCCGTCAATCAAGAAACGGAGGTGACTCTCTTGGAGGGTCCCGAAATCCAGTTCTCAGAAGCCGTCATTGACAATGGCCGCTTTGGCAAGCGTGTAATCCGCTTCGAAACCGGCCGTCTTGCCAAGCAGGCAGCCGGCGCAGCCATGGTGTACATCGACGAGGACACCGCGCTGCTTTCCGCCACCACAGCAGGCAAGCACCCGCGTGAAGGCTTCGACTTCTTCCCGCTGACCGTGGACGTCGAAGAGCGCATGTACGCCGCCGGCCGCATCCCGGGCTCGTTCTTCCGCCGCGAAGGACGCCCGTCCACCGAAGCCATCCTGGCCTGCCGCCTGATGGACCGCCCGCTGCGCCCCGCATTCGTCAAGGGCCTGCGCAACGAGGTTCAGATCGTCGTCACCGTCCTGGCTATCAACCCGGACGAGCTTTACGACGTCGTGGCCATCAACGCCTCCTCGATGTCCACCCAGCTCTCCGGCCTGCCGTTCTCCGGCCCGATCGGCGGCGTCCGCGTTGCCCTCGTCGCCGACGAGCAGGGTTCGCAGTGGGTTGCCTTCCCGAAGCACTCCCAGCTGGAGAACTCCGTCTTCAACATGGTCGTTGCCGGCCGCGTTGCAGGTGACGACGTCGCCATCATGATGGTCGAAGCCGAAGCCACGGACAACTCCTGGAGCCTCATCAAGGAACAGGGCGCCACCGCCCCCACCGAAGAGGTTGTTTCCGAGGGCCTGGAGGCTGCAAAGCCGTTCATCAAGGCTCTTTGTGAAGCCCAGCAGGACCTGGCAGCCCGCGCTGCCAAGCCCACCGTCGAGTTCCCGGTCTTCCTGGACTACCAGGATGACGTGTACGCCGCCGTCGAGGCCGCTGCTTCGGAGAAGCTCACTGCTGTCTTCCAGATCGCCGACAAGCAGGACCGCGACAACGCAGCCGACGAACTGAAGGACGAGGTTGTTGGCTCCCTCGCCGAGCAGTTCGAAGGCCGCGAGAAAGAGCTGTCAGCAGCCTTCCGCTCCGTGACCAAGCACGTGGTCCGCCAGCGCATCCTGAAGGACCAGGTCCGCATCGACGGCCGCGGCCTGACGGACATCCGCCAGCTCACCGCCGAGGTCGAGGTCCTGCCCCGCGTTCACGGCTCCGCCATCTTCGAACGCGGTGAAACCCAGATCATGGGTGTCACCACGCTGAACATGCTCAAGATGGAACAGCAGATCGACTCGCTGTCGCCCGTAACGCGCAAGCGCTACATGCACAACTACAACTTCCCGCCGTACTCCACCGGTGAGACCGGCCGCGTCGGGTCCCCGAAGCGCCGCGAAATCGGCCACGGTGCCCTGGCCGAGCGCGCGCTCGTTCCGGTGCTGCCGTCCCGCGAGGAGTTCCCGTACGCCATCCGCCAGGTGTCCGAAGCCCTTGGCTCCAACGGCTCCACCTCCATGGGCTCGGTCTGCGCCTCGACGCTGTCGATGCTCAACGCCGGTGTTCCGCTGAAGGCCGCCGTTGCAGGTATCGCCATGGGCCTGGTCTCCGATCAGGTTGACGGCCAGACCCGCTACGCGGCGCTGACCGACATCCTTGGCGCCGAAGACGCTTTCGGCGACATGGACTTCAAGGTTGCCGGTACGTCCGAGTTCGTCACGGCCATCCAGCTGGACACCAAGCTCGACGGCATTCCGGCGTCCGTGCTGGCAGCAGCGCTGAAGCAGGCCCGCGAGGCCCGCCTCCACATCCTCGAGGTCATCAACGCCGCGATCGACACCCCGGATGAACTCTCCGAGTTCGCTCCGCGCGTCATCGCCGTCAAGATCCCCGTGGACAAGATCGGTGAGGTCATCGGCCCCAAGGGCAAGATGATCAACCAGATCCAGGAGGACACCGGCGCGGACATCTCCATCGAGGACGACGGCACCGTCTACATCGGCGCCACCAACGGCCCGTCGGCAGACGCCGCCCGGTCCGCGATCAACGCCATCGCCAACCCGCAGGTTCCGGAAATCGGTGAGCGCTACCTGGGCACGGTCGTCAAGACCACCACGTTCGGCGCCTTCGTGTCCCTGACCCCGGGCAAGGACGGCCTGCTGCACATCTCCGAGCTGCGCAAGCTCGCCAGCGGCAAGCGCGTGGACAACGTCGAGGACGTCGTCTCCGTAGGCCAGAAGATCCAGGTCGAGATCACCAAGATCGACGACCGCGGAAAGCTGTCCCTGTCTCCCGTTGTGGCTGAAGAGGAAGGCGCCGGCGAGGCCGACCGCGTTCACGCTTCGGCTCCGGCAGAAGGCTCGGAAGCTTCCGAGTAGTTCCGGGCTCCGGCAGCTGCGTGCTGCCGGATCCCACAAGGGCGGGGCCGTTGGTTGTACCACCGGCCCCGCTCGGTTTAACCCGCACCCAACCCCCGCTTGCGGCGGCAAATCAGCCCACGTCAGAGCCACGTCGACGGCGGGACCCGCTGGTACGATTGCAGGCAGATTTGGCTCCGCTTCCCGAAAGGCCTTGATGACTGTCGTACCCCTGCCGCTGGAGCAGAACCACCCCGGCGACACCCTGATCCACGGAGCCGACGGCGGTTCGGAAGTCCGCCGCTCGGTCCTTCCCGGCGGGGTTCGCGTCCTGACTGAGGCCATGCCGGGGCAGCGTTCGGCCACCATCGGATTCTGGGTGGGCGTGGGGTCACGCGACGAGGCACCCGGGCAGCACGGCTCGACGCACTTCCTTGAGCATCTGCTGTTCAAGGGCACCAAAAGGCGCACAGCCCTCGAGATCGCTTCCGCCTTTGATGAGGTTGGTGGCGAGTCCAATGCCGCCACCGCGAAGGAGAGCACCTGCTACTTCGCCCGCGTGCTGGACACGGATCTGCCGATGGCCATCGACGTCATCGCCGACATGATCACGGGCGCGGTGCTCGACCCCGCGGAGATGGAGCAGGAGCGGGACGTCATCCTCGAGGAAATCGCCATGGACAGCGACGACCCTACGGACGTCGCGCATGAGCACTTCGTGGCCGCCGTGCTCGGCACCCATCCGCTCGGACGCCCCATTGGCGGCACTCCGGACGCGATCCGCGCCGTGGCGCGTGACTCCGTCTGGGACCACTACCGTCGCTACTACCGCCCGGACGAGCTTGTGATCACCGCCGCCGGCGGTTTGGAGCACGACGTCGTCTGCCGGCTTGTGGTGGATGCCCTCCACTCAGCCGGGTGGTCACTTGAGTCCGGGGCGGCTCCGGTGGAGCGCCGCTCCACCGAGCGTGCAGAGATCACCGGCACCGCGGGGCTGCACGTGGTCACCCGCCCGGTGGAACAGGCCAACATCATCATGGGCTGTCCCACCATCGTGGCCACCGATGAACGCCGCTATGTCATGAGCGTACTGAACGCGGTGCTCGGCGGCGGGATGTCGTCACGGCTGTTCCAGGAGATCCGGGAGAAGCGCGGTCTCGTATACTCCACCTATTCTTTTGCCTCGTCCTACGCCGACGCCGGCTACTTCGGCATGTATGCCGGCTGCACGCCTACCAAGGTCCGCCAGGTCCTGGAACTCCTCGGCGCCGAACTCGACAGTCTTGCGGCCGGCGGCATTTCCGAGGACGAGCTCCGCAAGGCGGTTGGGCAGCTTTGCGGCGGGATCGTTCTGGCCTTGGAGGACACCGGCTCCCGCATGTCCCGGCTGGGCCGCGCCGAGCTGGTCTCCGGTGAATACCAGGACATCGACGAGACCTTGCGCCTCATCAAGGCCGTGACAGCCGAACAGGTCCAGGAATTGGCCAGTGAGCTGGCCGCGGCACCCCGGACCGTGACGGTGGTCGGCCCCTTCGACGAATCGGAAACCTTCGGGCTCTGAGTTCCGGGAGAAGAAATGGACCAGCCGCAGCCGGGAACAGCGCACGAAGCGCTCGAGATCTTCGTCGGCCGCTGGCTGGGAACCACCGAACTGGCTGCCTCGCCGTGGGGTCCGGCACGCACGGCCACCGCGGAGGTGACGTTTACCCGCGCGGCCGGAGGGTTCGCCGTCGTACAGTCCTACCGCCACACCGAAGCCGACGGCACACACTTCGAGGGGCACGGGGTCTTCACCGTGGATCCGGACCACGATGAGACGCTCTGGTACTACGTCGACAGCATGGGCAGGCCCCCGGCGGCCCCGGCCCGGGGCGTGTGGCACGACTCGACCCTCACGGTGGAGCGGCGCAGCGACCGCGGCACAGCCCGGCACACCTTCCGGGTGGATGAAGACGTGCTGATTCACACGGCAGAACTGCGGCTGGGGGAGGCCCAGGACTACCAGCCGTTCATGACCTCGATCTGCCACCGCACATAAAGCAGTACGCGGTCCTTAGCTCACCAGCTCGATGACCCGTGTCTGCGGGGAGCCGGACAGGGCGGGTGCGACGTCGGGGGAGTTCCATACGTTTTCGCGCAGCTTGGCCAGGAACTCTTCGGCCTGGTCACGTCGCTCGAAGTCCAGTTCCACCACAATGTACCGGTCGTCCTCCACCGGGCGGCCGATCCGGTGGCCCACGACGCCGGAGCCCGCACGGTCTGCGGGGTCGCGGTCAAAGGCCGACTTCCACGTGTCGAAGTCCTTGACGGCGTGCTCAATCTGCAGGGTGAACATTTCCGGTCTCCTTTGGCCAGCCCCTGTTCCATGCCCCGCGCGGTCCATTTCCGGCGCGGCGAAATGACAAGGTAGTGCCATGGTAGGTCCCGGCACCCGGCTGTACCACCCAGTGCCGCATCACCCAACTAGGTAGCAGTACAGGGCGTTCCCACGGCTGGGAACGCCCTGTACTGCTACTTAGTTGGGTTAGCCGCCGGCGAAGGGCGGCAGGACGTCCAGCACGTCGCCGGCTGCCAGGACGGTGGTCCGGTCACGGACGGCGACCTCGTTCAGCAGGAAGCTGCTGCGGGCCAGGATCCTGCCCAGCGGCGGTGTCCCGGCCGGAGGCTCAGGGCGTTCGACGTCGAGCACTGCGGCGAGGAGCGACTCCACCGTGGAGCCGGCGGGCAGTTCGAAGCGCTCTTCATCCACGCCTGCCGCGGCGCGTGCGGCAGCGAAGTATCGTACGTTCAAGGATCAGCCTCCGATGGCGCTCATGCTGCGGTCCGGCTGGACGAAGTCCGGAGCGTCGAGGCCCACGTGGTCCATGCCGTGGGCTTTGGGCTTCAGCCACATGGCATCCTGCCAGCGTTCGGCGAGCTGCTCGTCGCTGGCCCCCTGCCTCAGCAGGCCGAGCAGGTCGAATTCCTCGCGGGAGAAGAGGCAGCTCATGATCTTGCCTTCGGCGGTGATCCGGGTCCGCCGGCAGTCGGAACAGAACGGCTCGGTAACCGAGGCGATGATCCCCACGGTTCCCAGCACCGGGCCGTGTGAGTCTGCGGCGCCCGCTGAATCACCGGAACTGCCTGATACTCCGGAACCGGTCCGGCGTCGTACTTCAAAGCGTTCGGCCGGTGCGCCGTCGCGGGCGCGCGGATCCGGGCTCAGCACGAACTCCCCGGAGAGCAGTTCCCGGATCTCCGCCGCGGTGATCATGTTCCGGCGGGTCCAGCCGTGGTCCGCGTCCAGGGGCATCTGCTCGATGAACCGCAGTTCGTAGCCCCGCTCCAGCGCCCAGGCGAGGAGGGACGGCGACTCGGTGTCGTTGATGCCCCGCATCAGCACGGCGTTGAGTTTCACGGGTCCCAGACCGGCGGCCCAGGCGGCGTCCACTCCGGCGAGCACCCGGTCCAGGAACGGGCGCCGGGTCAGTTTGGCGAAGGTTTCCTCGTGTAGCGAGTCCAGGGAGACATTGATGCGGGTCAGGCCGGCGGCCTTGAGGGCTGCAGCCTTCCGGTCCAGGCCCACACCGTTCGTCGTCATGGAAATCGGAAGCTCAGGGTGTGCCTGGCGCAGCGCACCGATGATGTCGACGAGGTCGGCCCGGACCAGCGGCTCGCCTCCGGTCAGGCGCAGCTCGCGCACGCCCAGCAGGTTCACGCCGATGCCCACGATCCGCACGATTTCCTCGCCGGTCATGACTGCCTGCTTGGCGAGCCACTCCAGCCCCTCGGCCGGCATGCAGTAGGTGCACCGCAGGTTGCACTTGTCCGTCAGCGACAGCCGCATGTCCGTGGCCCTGCGGCCATAGCGGTCCGCGAGGCCGGCAGGAGCGCCGGCCGGGCGGCGGGCGGGGACCCCGGCCGGGCGCGCATCCGGAAGGGGCTGCGGACCGGAACCGGGTGCGCTTCCTTCACGTGGCTGCGGTATGCCAAGCTGAACACTCATGACTTCAGGCTACGCCACCCCGGGCCGCCGATCACACCCGTCGCGTTCCGTGACTGGGCTGAAGCTGCGACCCTGCGGATGGGGATGCGCCGGGCGGTGGTGCCGCAGCCGCCGGGGACGACGGCGGTGCCGGAAAGCGCTGCTGAACCTATGCTGTAAGAGTGAACGGGTCCCATGAGCCAGGCCGGCACCGGCGCCGGTGGGCGGCGGCCGGAGGCGTGGTCGCGGCCGGCACCGGACTCGTCGCCAGTGAACTCATCGCCGGCTTCGTCAGTCCTTCACTTTCAACGGTGACAGCACTGGGCGGCGCCGTCATCGACGCTGTCCCGCCCGGTGTCAAGGACTGGGCTGTTTCCCTCTTCGGAACAGCGGACAAGCTTGCTCTGCTGGCCGGCATGGCGTTGGCTATCGCCGTTGTCGCTGCCGCGGCAGGCGTCCTCGAGCTGCGCCGGCGCTTCGCGGGTGCCGCTGTCTTTGCCGTCTTCGGCGTCGTGGGCCTGGCCGCGGTCCTGACCCGCGCCCAGGTGACCGCCGCCGCCGTCGTTCTTCCCCTCCTTGCGGCCGGGATCGGGGTGGCGGTCCTGCTGAAGCTGATCAGGCGGCTGGCTGCTGCAGACGGGACTGCTGACCCTGGGCCGGCCCGGCGGGGCTTCTTCCAGCTGCTGGGAGGCACCGCCGCCGGCGTCCTGGTGGGCGGCACCGTCGTCACTCTCTGGCGTGGCGGGGCCGCCGGCGTCAACGAGGTCCGCCGGACCCTGCGGCTGCCCGCGCCGCGGTCCCCGGCGCCGCCCATTCCGGCCGGCGCTGACATTCGGCTGGCGGGGGTGGCACCGCTGGTCACACCCAACCCCGACTTTTACCGCATTGACACCGCACTGTCCGTTCCGGTGCTGGATTCCCGCGAGTGGAGGCTCAAGGTCACCGGGCTGGTGGAACGGGAAGTCGAGGTCTCCTTCGAGGACCTGCTGGCCAAACCCCTGATCGAGCGGCACGTGACTATCGCCTGCGTGTCCAACGAGGTGGGTGGCGACCTGATCGGCAACGCCCGCTGGCTGGGCTGGCCCGTGCGGGAGCTGCTGGCGATGGCCGGTCCCAAGCCGGACGCAGACATGGTCCTGTCGCGAAGCTCGGACGGGTTTACGGCCAGCACACCGCTGGAAGTGCTCACCGACGGCCGTGATGCGCTGCTCGCCGTAGGCATGAACGGCGAGCCGCTGCCGCTCGAACACGGCTTCCCCGTGCGGATGATCGTCCCCGGGCTGTACGGGTATGTCTCCGCGACCAAATGGCTCACCGAACTGAAGGTCACCAGGTTCGCCGACGACGTTGCCTACTGGACGCCGCGCGGCTGGTCCGAGCGCGGCCCCATCAAGATCTCATCCCGGATCGACGTGCCACGGAACGGAGCCTCAGTGCAGCCCGGGACCGTGGTGTTTGGCGGCGTGGCATGGGCACAGCACATCGGAATCGGCAAGGTAGAGCTGCGCGTGGACCGGGGCGACTGGCAGCCGGCCAAGCTCGCCCCGGGCATCTCGGTGGACACGTGGTACCAGTGGCAGCTCGGCATCGACCTGCAGCCCGGGCAACACGAGGTCCAGGTGCGGGCCACGGACCTCAAAGGCACCGAACAGACGGAGGAGCAGCGCTCGGTGGCGCCGGACGGTGCCACGGGCTTCCACACCATTAGAGTGGACGTGAAAACGTAGCCCACCAAAGGCCGGACCATGCACAGCCATTCGCAGCCGCACGGAGATGCCGCCGTACGATCCGCCGCGCCCGACGCCGGCGCCGGCACCAATGATCAGGGCACGCACGATCACGGCAAGCATGAGCACGGCGCCCACGATCACGGCGCCCACCGGAGCGTGGCCGAGCACCGGCAGGCGGTCAGGGTGCTCCTCGAACCGCTGCTGTCCCCGGAACGGACTGAAAGGCTGCCGCTGGTCCAGGCACTGGGCCGAGGACTGGCGGAAGACATCACCGCGCCGTTGAGCCTGCCCCCGTTTCCGAACTCCCAGATGGATGGCTTTGCCATCCGGTCCGGCGACGTGCCCGACGGCGGGGCGGACCTGCGCGTGGCGGCTCCGGTGCCGGCGGGCGCGAAACCCGCGCCCCTGCAGCCTGGCACCGCTGTGCCCATCATGACCGGTGCCATGGTGCCCGAGGGGGCAGACGCCGTCGTGCCCGTTGAACGGGCCGTCCCCTCCCTCTTTCCGGCCGCAGGGGAAGAGGCTGAGGTGAGACTGCCGGCCACGGCTGCCGGGACGTTCATCCGCGCCGCCGGGAGCGACATCGAAGCCGGTCAACAGGCATTGGCCGCGGGCACCTGCCTGGGCCCGGCGCAGCTGGGCCTGCTCGCCGCACTGGGGCTGCCCGAGGTTTTGGTGCGCAAACAGCTTTCGGTCCTGCTCGTCACCACCGGCGATGAAGTTGTGGAACCCGGGGAACCGCTGGGCGACGGCAAGATCTACGACGCCAACGGCACACTCCTGGAATCCGCGCTGCGGCAGGCGGGACTTGACGTCACCAGGGCGGGCATTTCCGCCGACAGCCCCGACGCCCTGCGGACGCTGCTGCGCAGCCACACGTCCGCGGTGGACCTGGTTGTCACCACCGGGGGAGTCAGCAAGGGGGCGTACGAGGTGGTGCGGCAGGCCATGGATGGCCAGGACGTCGCGTTCCAACATGTGGCGATGCAGCCCGGCGGCCCCCAGGGGCTGGGAACGTTCGACGGCGTCCCCCTCCTTGCGTTTCCGGGGAACCCCGTCAGCTGCCTCGTCTCCTTTGAAATGTTCCTCCGCCCGGTGCTGGGCGAACTGTTTGGCGCGCCCGCGCCCAGGCCCGCGGTCCGGGCACGGCTGGCTCAGTCGCTGTCTTCCCCGCCCGGCAAACACCAGGTCCGGCGCGGGTCTCTGCAGGGTGACGGCACAGTCCGGTTGCAGGGCGGCGAAAGCTCGCATTTGGTGCAGGCGCTGGCCCACTCGAATGCCCTGGTCCACGTACCCGTGGGCACCGCCGCTCTCGACGAGGGCGCCGAGGTGGAAGTATGGATGCTGTGACTGCAGATAATGACCACGGCGCCCTGACCCATCTGCGCCGTGACGGCACGGCCCAGATGGTGGACGTCTCAGGAAAACCGGAGACCACACGCGAGGCCACGGCCACGGCGACGGTCCGCAGCACTGCCGAGGTCCTGGCTTTGCTGGGCACCGGCGGCCTGCCCAAGGGCGACGCCCTGGCCGTGGCCCGGGTAGCCGGAATCATGGCGGCCAAGAAAACGCCCGAGCTGATCCCGCTGTGCCACCCGCTCCCGATTTCCAAGGTGACCGTCGACTTCGAACTCGGACCCGAGACTGTGGCCATCCTGGCGACCGTCAAGACCCGGGGTGTGACCGGCGTCGAAATGGAGGCCCTGACTGCCGCTTCCGTGGCGGCGCTGAGCGTCTACGACATGATCAAGGCCGTGGACAAGCACGCCGTCCTCACGGACATCAAGGTGTTGGCCAAGAGCGGCGGCAAGAGCGGGGACTGGGCCCTGTGAGCAACCAGCCTTCGAAGACCGCGGCACCGCACGTCCACGGCGAGGTGCAGGGCCGGAAAGCCGGCGTCGTCATTGCCTCAACCCGGGCTGCCTCCGGCGTCTACCAGGACGAGACCGGGCCTGTCATCACAGACTGGCTTACCGAGCACGGTTTCGTACCGTTTCCGGTCATGGTGGTGCCCGACGGCGAACCGGTGGGCGCGGCGATCCGCGCGCTCCTGACCCAGGAACCCGCCGTCGTCATCACCAGCGGCGGTACCGGCCTGAGCCCGGACGACCGCACGCCGGAAATGACGCTGCCGCTGCTGGACCGCGAAATCCCCGGCATCATGGAGGGCATCCGCCAGTTCGGAATGGCGAAGACGCCGCATGCCATGCTGAGCCGCGGACATGCCGGTTCAGCCGGCCGGACTTTCATCATCAACCTGCCCGGATCACCCAAGGGGGTCATGGACGGTCTCTCCGTCCTGGACCCGGTGATCGGGCACCTGTGCGACCAGTTGGAGGGCGGACATGGCCACTGAGGCTTCGTTCGAAGTAGTAACCGCGGTGCTCAGCACCGAACCCATATCCGTGGACCAGGCCATTGCCGCCGTGGAGTCGGAGACTGCCGGCGCGGTGGTCAGCTTCAGCGGCGTGGTCCGGAACCACGACGGCGGCAAACCGGTCGACCGGCTCAGCTACAGCGCCCACCCCACGGCCCGGAAGGTGCTGGACGACGTCGTGGCGCAGCTGGTGGCAGAGCAGGCCGAGGCGGCTGGCGCCGACAGCGCTGCGTCCGGCGGTGCCGCCGGCGCGGTTCCTCCGGTCCGTATCTGGGTCGCGCACCGGGTGGGCCCGCTGGAAATTGGCGACCCTGCCCTCGTCTGCGCGGTATCGGCCGCCCACCGCGGGCAGGCCTTCGCCGTGTGCTCCCAGCTGGTTGACCGGGTCAAGGCGCAGGTGCCGATCTGGAAGGAACAGTTCTTCAGCGACGGCACCGTTGAGTGGGTCGGGGCGGGGGAGTAAGCGAGGGCAGCGCCGGGGAATAGGGCCCCAGCGGCGGGGAACTGGCGCGCCCGCGCGTGAGGTAACGCATGCGCTCCGGTTCCGTCCGGCGATCCCCCGAACGGTAGTGTTGAATCCATGACCCAACAACTTCCTGTCGCCGTTCTGGGCGCAAACGGGCGCATGGGCGCCGAGGCCGTCAAAGCTGTCGAAGCCGCTCCGGACATGTTGCTCGTCGCCGCGCTGGGACGCGGTGACTCCCTCGATTCCCTGCTCGACGCCGGCGCCCGGTATGTCGTGGACCTCACCGTTCCGGAGAGCACCGAGGAGAACGTCCGCTTCGCCGTCGAAAACGGCATGCACGCCGTCGTCGGCACCACGGGCTGGGACCTGGGCAGGCTGGAGTCGCTGGAGACCCTGCTGGCCGGCCACCCCGAGGTCGGCGTGCTGATTGCACCCAACTTCGCCCTGGGCTCCGTGCTCACGTCGGCATTCGCTGCCAAGGCGTCCAAGTACTTCGAATCAGTGGAGATCATCGAACTCCACCACCCGGACAAGGTGGACGCGCCGTCGGGTACCGCCGTGCGCACCGCCCAGCTGGTGGCAGCGGAACGCGAGGCGGCCGGCGTCGGTCCCAGCCCGGATGCCACCACCACTGAGCTGGCCGGCGCCCGCGGCTGCGAGGTGGATGGCGTGCGCGTACACAGCGTCAGGCTCCGGGGGCTCGTGGCGCATCAGGAGGTCCTGCTCGGCGGCCCGGGGGAGCAGCTGACGCTCCGCCATGATTCGTTCGATCGGGCTTCGTTCATGCCCGGTGTTCTCCTCGGCGTGCGGAACGTCGCAGCCCATCCCGGGCTCACCGTCGGCCTGGACGGCTACCTGGATCTGGGGCTGTAACGCAGTGAAACCGCTTCTTGGCTGGCTCGGGACAAACCGCACCAAGATCTGGGTGGGCGCGGTGACGCTCCTGCTGGTCTTCTATCTCGTGGTGTCCTTCCAGCGCTCCGTCCTGCTGCTGACCGACGCCGAGCCGGTGGCCAAAGCGATCGGCGCGGCGTACCTCGTGCTGCCGGTGATCGGCGCCTGGGCCCTGATCCGGGAGCTCCTTTTCGGCGCCCGGACCGAACAGATGGCACGTGTGCTTGAAGCCGAAGGCGGCCTGCCGGAGGACAACCTGCCCCGCACCCCGGCCGGGCGGATCATCCGTGCTGCCGCGGACCAGGAGTTCGAGAAGTACCGCGCGGAAACAGAAGCCGCCCCGGACGACTGGCGGTCCTGGTTCAGGCTCAGCTGCGCCTATGACGCGTCGGGCGACCGGAAGCGGGCACGTTCGTCCATGCGCGATGCGGTGCGCCTGTTCCGCGCCTCCGGCGACGCTGTGGCCCGTTAGCGGATTCTTGCCGGCTGGTGCCGGCCCACCTGGTTGGCGGCGTGCCCGAGCCACTCCAGCGGACCTCGCCATTTCAGGATGACGAAGACCATTCCGATCACCACGGCCAGCGCCGCGTGTGCGAAGTACATCCCGTCCTCGGTCCATCCGACAGGCAACGGCTTGAGATGGAACGACGCCACCACGCAAACATGGGCGGTGTACAGCGTCAGCGTCATGGCGCCGGGTCCCCGCAGCGGAAGCAGCAGGTCCAGGGCCAGCCACTGTCCCAGCCTGCCCACCAGAAGGCAAAGGCCGACGACGGCGGCCGCCACGCCGCTGGTATGCAGCAGGTCCAGCGTGGTTCCGGAATGGGGCGCGCTGCTGGCCAGCCACCACCACGATCCCTCCTGCCGGACCCCTGCGAGGTTGACCTGCAGGAGGCTGTCCAGCGGATAGTTGGGGTCCCTGAGGATGTCCTGCAGGGCGGCGCGGCCGCCCCACTGCTCCATCGCCGCCGTGCCCAGGACCTTGGAGAATGCCGCCACGGCAGTGCCGCCGAGCAGCAGCAACACGGGAACGATTGCCGTGGTCAGCGCGAGCCTGCCAATGATGAGCCCCACCAGCAGATACGAAATCCACTGGAACACCGGGTAGTACCCCGTCAGGAACAGGTCGCCAAGCAACTGGCCCGGAGTGGTGAAGTCCTCCCACCCCGGATTGTGGTTGAGCTGCAGCGGCGGATCCGCGGCCATGAGCCAGGGCCGAAGCAGGAAGGCAAGCACCGGGGACAGCAGGATCCAGCCCGCTGCCCAGGCGCACAGGGCTTTCAGCCGCAGCCCGATGAACGGCAGAATGCACAGGAACAGCACGGCGTAATGCACCAGGATCACCGCGATGTTGACGTCAAGTCCCCCAAGCGCGAGCCCGACAACGGCAATCACCAGGGCGCGCATCGCGATGCCGCGCCGTGCCGCCGTCAGTGCGGGTCCTTCAAGGGGCTGTTGCTTGCCGGTGGACAGGGCGAGGCCGATTCCCGCGAGCACGGCAAACAGGGCGGCGGCACGGCCGGAGAACGTCAGGCCCACCCAGGTCGGTGTCAGTGCGGCATTGGGCTCGAAGGTCGGGAGCAGGTGCGTGGCCATCATGCCAAGGAGTGCCAGGCCGCGGGCAGCGTCAATGCCGGCCAGTCGGACGCCCGTAGCCGGCCCCTTCGCTGTCTTGGACGATGCAGCCGTGCTCCGCGAGGTCATGATGCGATCGTCTCATATCCGCCGTGCAGGCCTGATTTTCGTGAACCGGTGTCTACGGCCGCTGCCTTAGCCGCCGTCGCTCGAGTCACCGTCGCTCGAGTAATGCAGCAAAACAACGCCGTTGCCGAACGACAGCGTTCCCTCGAGCTTGAGGCTCATTCCGGTATCGGGGTCTTCGAACAGGGGCCGGCCGCGCCCCAGAACCACGGGATGGACGAGAATCCGGAATTCGTCGATCAAGCCCTGCCGGATGAAGGTGGAGGCCAGGTTGGCGCCGCTAAGGGCGATGTCGCCGCCGGGCTGGGCCTTCAGTTCCGCGATCTGTTCAGGCACGACGTCGTGAATCACCGTTGTGTTCCAGGCGGCCTGCGCGAGGGTCCGCGAAAACACGAACTTGGGCATCTCCCGCCAGATCCCGGCGAACTCGGCCATGGGCGCCGAGAGGCCGGGATTCTGGTCGGCCGCGGGCCAGAAATCCGCCATCAGCTCATGGGTGATGCGCCCGGACATGAAGGCACTCATCGTCCGGAACCGCTCGTTAAGGTGGCTGAGGAGTTCCTCGTTCACCAGATGCCAGCTGATGTCCCGGTCGGGCCCCTCGAAGAATCCATCCAGGGACACCGACATCATCAGGATGATCTTGCGCATTCGGCACCTCCAGCTGGCGGCGGAAGGCGGCAGGCCCGCCGTCGTACCTTCCAGTGAAGCACTCGGGCATCCGGCGCGACAGGACGGGACGGGGTTGGGGACTACGGACTGTCGTACCCCTAACTCAGGATTGGCCACGTATTCAGATTGGTCTGGCAGTCAGGATTAGGCCAGACAGGATCTTGTATTCGAATATATGTTCGAATAGTATTTCCGGCATGAAGAAGTCATCAGGGCGTCCGGCAGGCCACCAGCTCGAAGGGCGCGAGCCGGATGGATACCGGCTCAAGAGTGACCCCCTCACGGCACATGCGCCAAGGGCTGACCCGCTCAGGGGTGATCGACTGAGGGGTGATCCGCAGAACGGTGATCCGCTGAAGGCGATGAGCCCCGGCGTGGTGGACTTCCTTTTCCGGCAGCTCGTTTCGGGGGAGCCTGCCGAGGATGTCCAGTGGGGCCGGGAAGGCATTGCGCTCTCTGACCAGGTGCCGGGGGCGGAGCTGGCACGCCGGCTGTCCGAAACGGATGTCGATGCGCTGACGCCCACGGAGCTGTTCCACTACGTCCGCGCCGCGCAGCGCCTCACCCTCTGGGCTGAATCGTTGCGGGAGATGGCCGTAGAGCGGTACTGCTCTGGGGCCGGCCCCGCCTAGGATGGGCTCGTGACCGCACCCCTGACCGTATCCGCCATCCAGTACGCAGGCCTGGACGGCGGCATCGACACCAATGTGCCTGAGCATGTGCGCCTCATCGAGGACGCCGACTCGCACGGTGCCAGGCTGGTGGTGTTCCCCGAGCTCTCCCTCACGGGGTACAACCTGCCGCTGCTACGCGGCGGGGACCAGCTTGGCGGGGACCAGTCAGGCGGGGACGAACGCGGCGGGGGCCGCTGGGTGGCGCCCTCGGATCCTCGTTTGGACCCCATCCGGGAGATCTGCCGCAGAACCGGCATCACCGCTGTGGTCGGGGCGCCCTTCCGGGAGCGTGACGGCACGCCACGGCTCGCATGCCTCGCTATCCACCCGAACGGCGCGGAAGAGGCTGGCTTCAAGGCGCACCTGCACGGTGACGAACAATCTCTGTTTGAAGCTGGGCCCGAACCGCTGATGCTGGACGTGGACGGCTGGAAGGTCGCGCTGGCCATCTGCTTCGATGCTGCACATCCGGCGCACTCCGGCGCTGCTGCCGCCGCCGGAGCCGACGTGTACGCCGTCTCGGCGCTCTACACGCAGGAGGAAGGCCATCGGCTGGGACTGCATCTTGGGGCGCGGGCCATGGACAACCGCATGTACGGCGTCCTGGCCAACCTGGGCGGCAGCACGCCGCTGGGGCCGTCCTGCGGCCTTAGCGGTTTCTGGGGGCCGGACGGGCTGTCGATGCAGCAGGCTGGCGGTACCGGAACGGAAGTGGTCACCGCTGTCCTGCGGCGGGGCTCCCTGGACCGCTACCGCGGCTAGCCTGCGCGCCGGAATTTGACGATCATCACGCGGCGGCCATTGTCCTAACCTGCACGTGACAGGGTAACGTTTTTCCCATGGCTGACACTTCCGCGAACATTCCTGCCCTGGGCACCCTCCTGACCGCCATGGTCACCCCGTTCACCACTGACGGCAAGGTCGATTACCAGCAGGCCGCGGAACTTGCCAGCAAGCTCGTTGACGACGGCTGCGACGGCCTCGTCGTCACCGGCACCACCGGCGAGACGTCCACCCTCACCGACGAGGAAAACCTCGGAATGTTCCGCGCCGTGATGGAGGCCGTCGGGGGGCGTGCCGCCGTCATCGCCGGCACGGGAACCAACGACACCGCCCACTCCGTGCACCTGTCCCAGGAAGCCGCGAAGCTGGGCGTCGACGGCCTGCTGATCGTCACCCCGTACTACAACAAGCCCAGCCAGGCCGGTGTCCGGGCACACTTTGAGACGGTCGCCTCCGCCACGGACCTGCCTGTCATGCTCTACGACATCCCCGGACGGTCATCCATCGAGATCGCGCCGGACACCATGATCCGCCTGGCCCAGCACCCGAACATCGTCGCCGTCAAGGACGCCAAGGCCGACTTCGCTGCGGCCACCCGCGTCCTGGCCGAGACCGATCTCGCCTTCTACTCCGGCGATGACGGCCTGACCCTGCAGTGGATGGCTCTGGGCGCCGTGGGCCTTGTGGGTGTCACCACGCACATCGCCACCCGCCGCTTCCGGGAGCTCATCGACGCGATTAACGCGAACGACCTCGGAACGGCCCGCAAGATCAACTTCGAGCTTGAGCCGGTAGTGCGCGCCACGATGACCCGTGTCCAGGGTGCCGTTGCAGCGAAGCAAATTCTTAAATGGCAGGGAGTCCTGCCCAACTCGATTGTCCGCTTGCCCCTCGTGGAGCCGGACGAAGCCGAGATCGAAACCATCCGCGAGGACTTGGCGAAAGGAGGGCTGGTCTTTTCCTGACGGACTGAGACCGGCACTCTTCCGTCTGGAAAGAAGTGCATTATGACCCAAGTAGCCCTCCCCGGCCTCGTTACCCCTCCCCGCCTTCCCCAAGGCACCCTGCGGATTGTTCCGCTGGGCGGGCTGGGCGAAATCGGCCGGAACATGGCTGTGTTCGAAATCGACGGCAAGCTGCTGGTTGTCGACTGCGGCGTCCTCTTCCCCGAGGAAACCCAGCCCGGCGTTGACCTGATCCTGCCCGATTTCTCCTACATCGAAGACCGGATCGATGACATCGTCGCCGTGGTCCTCACGCATGGCCACGAGGACCACATCGGAGCCGTTCCGTATCTGCTGCGGCTCCGCAACGACATTCCGCTCGTGGGCTCCCAGCTGACGCTGGCGCTGGTCGAGGCCAAGCTGCAGGAACACCGCATCAGGCCGTACACCCTGTCCGTCACCGAGGGGCAGGTGGAGCAGTTCGGCCCCTTCCAGTGCGAGTTTGTGGCCGTCAACCACTCCATCCCGGACGCCCTGGCCGTCTTCATCCGCACGGCCGGCGGCACGGTGCTGCACACGGGCGACTTCAAGATGGACCAGCTGCCCCTCGACGGCCGCATCACCGATCTCCGGCACTTCGCGAAGCTGGGCGAAGAAGGCGTGGACCTGTTCATGTCCGACTCCACCAACGCCGACGTCCCGGGATTCACCACCGCCGAGAAGGAGATCGGTCCCACCCTGGACCGGCTCTTCGGCCAGGCCACGAAGCGCATCATCGTCGCGTCGTTCTCGTCGCACGTCCACAGGGTGCAGCAGGTCCTGGACGCCGCGGCCAAGCACGGCCGCAGCGTCGCCTTCGTGGGACGCTCCATGGTGCGGAACATGGCCATCGCCGCCAAGCTTGGCTACCTGCACGTGCCGGACGGCATCCTGGTGGATCTGAAGAACATCGACACATTGCCCGACAACCGGGTAGTGCTGATGTCCACCGGTTCCCAAGGCGAGCCCATGGCCGCGCTTTCACGCATGGCCAACGGAGACCACCGCGTAGTGGTAGGCCAGGGCGACACCGTCATCCTGGCGTCCAGCCTCATACCCGGCAATGAGAATGCCGTCTTCCGCATCATCAACGGCCTGCTGAAGCTCGGCGCCGACGTGATCCACAAGGGCAACGCCAAGGTCCATGTGTCCGGCCACGCCGCGGCAGGGGAGCTGCTTTACTGCTACAACATCCTCGAGCCGCTCAACGCCATGCCGGTGCACGGCGAGACCCGCCACCTGATCGCCAACGGCAAGATCGCGGAGGAGTCGGGTGTTCCGACCGCCAGCATCCTGCTCGCGGACAACGGCACGGTGATCGACCTGAAGGACCACCAGGCCGACATCGTGGGCCAGATTGAGGTCGGTTTCGTGTATGTGGACGGTTCCAGCGTCGGCGAAATCACTGACGCCGACCTCAAGGACCGCCGTGTCCTGGGCGATGAAGGCTTCATCTCCATCATCACGGTCATCAACCGGGCCACGGGCAAGGTTGTTTCCGGTCCCGAGATCCACGCCCGCGGCGTCGCCGAGGACGACTCGGTCTTTGACGACATCATTCCCAAGATCAACGCTGCGCTGGAGGAGGCGGTGCTCAGCAACGCGGACCACACCAACCACCAGCTGCAGCAGATCGTCCGGAGGATCGTCGGCACCTGGGTCAACCGCAAGCTGCGCCGGCGCCCCATGATCATCCCGGTGGTCCTGGAGGCCTAACCACGGGTGCCCGGGGGCTGAACACAGCCCCCGAAGGCCCGGAAATCCGCGGTTCTGCGGCCGCAGTGGAGTACCGTGGCAGATATGGCCACTCGTACTTCCCCCGCGCCAAAACGTACCTCCAGCAGTAAAACGGGCGCATCCGCGGGCCGCAGCGGCTCCTCGGCGGCCAAATCCGGCCGGTCCGGATCGTCGGGCGGCAGCGCCCGCACGCGCCAGCTTCCCGCCGTCGAACACCGGCAGCCCTGGCTGCTGCGGGTGGCCGGCGGGGCCTGGCTGGGCATCGGCCACCTGGTGGGCGGGGGAGTCCGCCGCATTGGCCAGGACGTCAGCGACCTGGCCCCCGAGGACCGCCGTGACGGGGCTGCCCTGTTCAACCTGGCCCTGGCGGTCTTCATCGCCACCTTCGCCTGGTGGGGTTTCCGAGGCTGGTTCCCGGACGCTGTCTACGCCGTGGTCAACGGCACTTTCGGCTGGATGTCGCTGGTCCTGCCGCTCATGCTCTTCGTGTGCGCCTGCAGGCTGTTCCGGCAGCCTGTGGATGGCCGCGGAAACAACCGGGTGGGCATCGGCTTCCTCATCATGACGTTCGCAGGCTGCGGCATCGCGCACATCGTGGGCGGCCAGCCCACCGTCAGCGAGGGCTTCGACGGGCTGCGGCAGGCAGGCGGCATGCTGGGATTCCTGGCGGCCTCCCCGCTGGCCGCCATTCACCCCGCCGTCCCGGTGGTCCTGTACGGGCTGCTGGCCTTCGTGTCGGTGCTTATCGTCACGGCCACTCCGTTCGGAGCGATTCCGCGGCGGTTGCGCGGGGCCTATGAGCACCTGATGGGCATCGACCTTCAGGAGGACGACGGCGACGCCCACGACCGTAGCTACCTGGACGAGAAAACCCCTCCCGCCCCGAAGAAGAAGCGCAAGCGGCTCTTTGGCAAGGACGAGGACGCCGATCCCCGGCTGGAGGGCTACGTCGGAGACGAAGCCTTTGAGCACGCCGTCATCGACGACGACGACCCGTCACCGGGCGACGGAAAGGGAGCCCCCGCCGTGGCCCCCGGAGTCCGGCGGCCCACCCAGGCGGAGATCGCCGTCGAGAAGATCAAGGCAGCCCAGGGGCTCGGCGCCAAGGGCGCCGACACCGAGAACGCCACCGAGGCCATTCCGCTCGTGGTCCCGGGCATGGCCGGCGCTGCGCCTGTACCCGGTGCAACTCCCGGCGCTGCCGTGCAGGTGCCTGCCAAACCTGTGGCGCCTGCGCCGCTGCCCACCCCCATCCCGCAGCGCACGGAGCAGTTGTCCCTCGCGGGCGACGTCACGTACACGCTGCCGTCCTCCGATGTGCTGACGCCCGGATCCATTCCCAAGGAGCGCACGGAAGCCAATGACGCCGTCGTGGCCGCCCTGACGGACACGCTCCAGCAGTTCAATGTGGATGCCACCGTGACCGGCTTCAGCCGGGGTCCGACCGTGACCCGCTACGAGATCGAACTGGCGCCCGGCACCAAGGTGGAGCGGGTCACCGCGCTGTCCAAGAACATCTCGTACGCCGTCGCCTCGAGCGACGTCCGCATCCTGAGCCCCATCCCCGGCAAGTCGGCCATCGGCATCGAGATCCCCAACACGGACCGTGAGACGGTGTCCCTCGGCGACGTCCTGCGCAGCCAGAACGCCCGCCGCACGGACCACCCCATGGTCATGGGCGTCGGCAAGGACGTCGAGGGCGGCTACGTCGTGGCCAACCTGGCGAAAATGCCCCACCTGCTGGTGGCCGGTGCCACCGGTGCCGGTAAGTCCTCGTTCGTGAACTCCATGATCACGTCCCTGCTGATGCGCGCCACCCCCGACGAGGTCCGCATGGTCATGGTGGACCCCAAGCGTGTGGAACTTACGGCCTACGAGGGCGTGCCCCACCTCATCACGCCCATCATCACCAACCCCAAGAAGGCGGCCGAGGCGCTGCAGTGGGTGGTCCGCGAAATGGACGCCCGCTACGACGACCTCGCCAACTACGGCTTCAAGCACGTCGACGACTTCAACAAGGCAGTGCGGGCAGGCAAGGTCCAGCCGCCGGTGGACTCCAAGCGCGTTATCCGGCCCTACCCGTACCTTCTGGTGATCGTCGATGAGCTCGCCGACCTGATGATGGTGGCGCCGCGCGACGTCGAGGATTCCATCGTCCGCATCACGCAGCTGGCCCGCGCCGCCGGCATCCACCTGGTACTCGCCACACAGCGCCCGTCCGTTGATGTGGTCACCGGCCTGATCAAGGCCAACGTGCCGTCCCGCATGGCCTTCGCCACGTCATCCGTGACCGACTCCCGCGTGGTCCTCGACCAGCCCGGGGCGGAAAAGCTGATCGGACAGGGTGACGCGCTGTTCCTGCCGATGGGTGCCTCCAAGGCGATGCGTGTGCAGGGCGCCTGGGTCACCGAGTCCGAGATCCACAAGGTGGTTGAACACGTCAAGGGCCAGCTCCAGGCCGTGTACCGTGACGACGTCGCACCCGAAGCGCAGAAGAAGCAGATCGACGACGACATCGGGGACGACCTCGAAGTGCTGCTGCAGGCCACGGAGCTGGTGGTCACCACCCAGTTCGGCTCGACGTCCATGCTGCAGCGCAAGCTCCGCGTCGGGTTCGCCAAGGCCGGCCGCCTCATGGACCTGCTTGAATCACGCGGCGTGGTTGGCCCGTCGGAAGGTTCCAAGGCCCGCGATGTGCTGGTCAAGCCGGACGACCTCGCCGCGGTGCTGGCTGCGATGAAGGGCCAGGAGGCTCCGGCGACGGCAGATTCGCAGACCGCCGCGCTCAGCGACAACGCCAACGCCAACATCGCGCAGGGCGGCTACGCGGAGGACCTCGTCGCCGCCGACCTGGACAACCGTACCCAGAGCGTCGACTATTACGACGGCGCCGACAGTTCCGGTGACGACGAGGACGGCTCCGAGGACGCTTGGTCCCTCACCGGCCGGTAGTGCCGAGACGGTAGCCTAGAAGGGTGACTAGCACCGAAGCGACCGCGGCCGGCTCCAACAGCTCCGGGATCTGGAATCTCCCCAACATCCTTACGATGCTCCGCATTGTGCTGGTGCCGTTCTTCGTGTGGTTCCTCGTCGCCGATGCCCCCGGCCTGCGCAGCGAATCCGGGGCCTGGCGCTGGGCAGCAGTGGCGGCGTTCGCCGTCGCGATTTACACGGACAAGCTCGACGGCGACATTGCCCGCAGCAGGGGACTGGTCACCGACTTCGGCAAGATCGCCGATCCGATCGCGGACAAACTTCTGACCGGTTCCGCGCTGGTCATGCTGTGCGTCCTGAACGAGCTGCCATGGTGGATCACGATCGTGATCCTGGTCCGTGAATGGGGGATTACGGCGCTGAGGTTCTTCGTGATCCGTTACGGCGTCATCCCGGCATCGCGCGGCGGCAAGCTCAAGACAGTCGTCCAGACCGTCGCGATCTTCCTCTACCTCCTTCCGTTGGCATCCATCGCGCCGTGGCTGACTTGGGTGGCCTTCGCCGTGATGCTGGCAGCCGTGCTGATCACCGTCTGGACCGGCGTCGAATACGTTGTCCAGGCGCTGAAGGTCAGGTCGGAAGGGCTGCGCCGGCGCGCTGCTGACGCCGGCCAGGCAGAAAAAGAGGAGGGCCAGCCGTGACGAATCTGCACCGGATCGCCGGGGAGGCCGTGGCCGCGGCCGTCGGGCGGGGCGTCACCGTCGCCACCGCGGAGTCACTCACCGCCGGAATGGTGGCCGCCGTCCTGGCCGACACCCCGGGGGCGTCTGCCATGCTGCAGGGCGGCGTGGTCTCCTACAACAACACCGTGAAGCGGGACGTTCTTGGCGTTCCGCAGGACCTGCTGGACGCCGTCGGATCGGTGGACGAAGCGGTGGCTTCCGCCATGGCGGAAGGTGCCCGGCGCGTCTGCGGCGCGGACCTGGCGGTGTCCACCACGGGCGTCGCGGGGCCTGAGGCGCACGACGGCAAGGCCGTGGGAACGGTCTTCATAGGCATCGCAGGCACAGGAGGGACACAGGCGTTCCCCTACAGCTTCGAAGGCAGCCGGGCAGAGATCCGCGCGCTTGCTTGTGCCGCTGCGCTGGAGCGTCTGCAGGAGGCACTGGCTGCGCTGGGCTGAGCCCATGACTGCGCTAAGCTACCGGGAGTAAGGTTGCCGGGAACAAAAAGCGATTCCGAATAGTTGTCACATTGTGTCGCCTCTCCTGGAGGGAGGCGCCTAGGATGAAGAGAACAAATGCGGTTCGCGTCACAGTGAATCGAAAGCATGAGGGAGCAAGGCGATACAGATGGTAAAGCAGCCCGTGTCCGTTAACGGCGTTGTCCGCTGGAAGGACGTGGGCCTCGCCGATCAGGCCAAGAGCGAACAGAAGGAGCGCAAGATGGTTGTACTTCGTCACGAAATTGGTGATGTTCTGCGCGATGTCCGCCAGCGTCAAGGGCGTACCCTCCGCGAAGTCTCGCACAGCGCCCGGGTATCCCTGGGTTACCTCAGTGAGGTGGAACGCGGCCAGAAGGAAGCGTCCTCGGAACTCCTGTCCTCGATCTGCTCGGCGCTCGATGTTCCGCTTTCCAGCATGCTCCGCGAGGTCAGCGACCGCGTTGCAGTCGCTGAAGGCGTTGCCGTGCCGGACACTGTCCCGCAGGAATTCTCCCAGCGTTACGGCCGGGACCTTGAGCGCGACCTGAGCAGCGAGCTCAACAATGAACTGGCAACGGAAATGCTCTCCGGCGCCCGCTAACGGGATCCGGTAACCCGGAACCACAGGACCACAGCGAAGGCCTCCGGCAGTCTGCCGGAGGCCTTCGTCGTGCACTGCTGTCCAGTCGCGCCCCCGAAGGCTACGAGCCGCCGTCTTTGGGAAACCCGTCACGTTCGTAGGTGGCGTTGAGCTTGGCCATGTAGGCGGCCAGTGCCTCGAGGTCCGCCACCGGCCATTCGCCCAGACGCTCCCGGAACACCTGCCGCCGGGCATCCTGCACCTGGTGCATCTTCTCTTCACCCTCGGCGGTAAGCCTGATGGTTTGCGCCCGGCCGTCCAGGGGATCGGCTTCCTTGAGGACCAGGCCGATGCTTTCGAGGAACGCGATCTGCCTGCTGACGGAAGGCTTGCCGACGCCGATGCAGGACGCGAGTTCCGTGAGACGGATTGGCCCGCTCTTGCGGATGACGGTGAGCAGGCCGTAGGCGGCCGGCTCCATATCCGGGTGGACCTCGCGCGACAGTTGCTGGGAAACGGACCGGGCCCGTCGCCAGAAAATGCTGATCTGATGCTCCACATTTGTCAGTGCTGTATCAAGCGTGTCCTCGAAGGGGCCAGCGGCTTCGGGGGCTTCAGCGGGGTTGCTCATGGCAACCATTCTAGAGTCAGCGCACGTGAGAGACTGTATTGAGTGAGGATTAGTGATTTCTGGCGGCTGATGGACGATGAATTCGGGGCCGGGTACTCGCGCGTGCTGGGCGGTTCCCTTGTCCTTGCGGGGGTCGGAGGCCGGACGGCGAACCAGGCCCTCGCCGCCGGCGTCAGTCCGCGAGACGTCTGGCTCGCGGTGTGCGACGTGCAGGACGTCCCCGAGGAGCGGCGCCTCGGCCGCGACATCAAGCCCCGCCAGGGCGGGCCAGACCTGGTCTGAGTCGGCTACCGGCCCGGCCCGAGAAGCTGCTGACACGCCGACCGATTGTTCGAATATCTGTTCGGATGCGGCTATGCTTTTTGCCAGCGGGTTATCCACATATGCACGCCTGCCCGGTAAGAATGTCAGCGGGTGGCGCTAGCGTCGGTGATGACAGACAAAGGGCCGCAGAGGCCCCTCCAAAGCGAGAAAGCATTAGAGGTGTGAACCATGGCGGCAGCCCCGGATCGTGAAAAAGCGCTTGAAGCAGCGCTCGCGCAGATTGACAAGCAGTTCGGCAAGGGATCGATCATGCGGCTGGGCGACGAGACACGCGCCCCCATCGAGGTCATTCCCACCGGCTCCATCGCGCTGGATGTCGCACTCGGCATCGGGGGTCTCCCGCGCGGCCGCGTCGTAGAAATCTATGGACCGGAATCGTCGGGTAAGACCACCGTGGCCCTGCACGCCGTGGCCAATGCCCAGCGTGCCGGTGGCATCGCTGCGTTCATCGACGCCGAGCACGCCCTCGATCCCGAATACGCCGCCAAGCTCGGCGTGGACACGGACGCCCTGCTGGTCTCCCAGCCGGACACCGGTGAACAGGCCCTGGAGATCATGGACATGCTGGTGGGCTCCGGCTCGCTGGACATCGTGGTCATCGACTCCGTGGCTGCCCTGGTGCCGCGCGCGGAAATCGAGGGCGACATGGGCGACAGCCACGTCGGCCTGCAGGCACGGCTCATGAGCCAGGCCTTGCGAAAGATCACCGGCCGGCTGAGCCAGACCAAGACCACCGCCATCTTCATCAACCAGCTGCGTGAAAAGATTGGCGTGTTCTTCGGCTCACCGGAAACCACCACCGGTGGTAAGGCGCTGAAGTTCTATGCGTCCGTGCGCATCGACGTCCGCCGCATCCAGACCCTGAAGGAAGGTGCCGATTCCGTCGGCAACCGGACCAAGGCCAAGATCGTCAAGAACAAGATGGCCCCGCCCTTCAAGATCGCCGAATTCGACATCATCTACGGGCTGGGCATCTCCCGCGAGGGCGGCATCATCGACATGGGCGTGGAGCACGGCATCATCAAGAAGTCGGGGTCCTGGTTCACGTACGACGGCGACCAGCTTGGCCAGGGCATGGAGAACTCGCGCCGCTTCCTGCGCGACAACCCGGAGCTCGCTGCGGAACTGGAACGGCTCATCAAGGAAAAGCTCGGTGTGGGAATCAAGCCTGCGGCCGACGCTGAAGCCTCACCGAAGCTGAAGGCCGTTGACGGCTTCTAGCAAACGCCGGTCCCCTTCGGCCTTCGCCAAGGCCGGAGGGGACCGCACAGCAGGACCCGGCCCGGAACCGGACGAGGACCAGGACGCAGATCCGGCGTCGGTGGCGCGCGCCATTGTGCTGCGCCAATTGACCGCATCGCCCAAAAGCCGGCTGCAGCTCGAACGCAAGCTGGCCGAGCGCAACGTGCCTGAGGACGTCGCCGCGGCCGTGCTGGACCGCTTCGAAGAGGTCAGGCTCGTTGACGACGCCGAATTCGCCGACATGTGGGTGCGGAGCCGGTCGCAGTCGCGCAGGCTGGCCAGGGGAGCCCTCCGCCGGGAACTGGCGGACAAGGGCATTGACCCTGAGACGGCGGCCTCCGCCTTGGAGCAGCTCAGTGACGAGGACGAGGAAGCCGCCGCGCGCCATCTCGTGGAACGCAAGCTGCGGCCGGGGACAGACCTGTCAGACCGGGCGGAGCGCGACAAGACCACGCGGCGGCTCGCATCAATGCTCGCCCGCAAGGGCTACCAGCCCTCGCAGGCCTTTCGGATCGTGGCCGAAGTACTGGACGCTGCAGCCGGGGGTGCTCAGGCCGACGAGGAAGCCCTCGGGGTCAGCGCTCACTGGGAGTGGGCGCACCCGGCACCCCCGGTAGCCGGTACCCTTAATGGGTGAGTCTGACCTATCCTCCCCCCGCAACAGGCACCGAAAACGCAGCAACGGACGACGCCGCTGTGCCCCGCACCTATCAGGTGCGGACCTTCGGCTGCCAAATGAACGTTCACGACTCCGAGCGCATGGCGGGGATGCTGGAAGCCGCCGGTTATGTGCCGGCGGACGGTGCCCAGGCCGACGTCGTGGTCTTCAACACCTGCGCGGTGCGGGAAAACGCCGACAACAAGCTCTACGGCAACCTCGGCCAGCTGGCGCCGATCAAGGCAGCCAATCCGGGGATGCAGATCGCCGTCGGCGGCTGCCTGGCCCAGAAGGACCGCGAAACCATCCTGAAGAAGGCGCCCTGGGTCGATGCCGTCTTCGGCACGCACAACGTCGGCGCCCTGCCCGCCCTCCTGGACCGGGCGCGCCACAACAACGAGGCGCAGCTGGAGATCCTCGAGTCGCTGGACGTCTTCCCGTCCACGCTGCCCACCAAGCGCGACTCGGTCTATTCGGGCTGGGTGTCCATTTCGGTTGGCTGCAACAATACCTGCACCTTCTGCATCGTCCCGGCCCTGCGAGGCAAGGAAAAGGACCGCCGGCCCGGGGAGATCCTCGCCGAGGTCCAGGCCCTGGTGGATGACGGCGCCATCGAAGTGACGCTCCTCGGCCAGAACGTGAACTCGTACGGGGTGGAGTTCGGGGACCGCCAGGCCTTCTCCAAGTTGCTCCGCGCCTGCGGCGAGATCCCGGGCCTGGAGCGGGTGCGGTTCACCAGCCCCCACCCGGCCGCGTTCACCGATGACGTCATCGACGCCATGGCCGAGACTCCCAACGTCATGCCGCAGCTGCACATGCCGCTCCAGTCGGGTTCGGACAAGGTCCTGCGTGACATGAAGCGTTCCTACCGGTCGGCGAAGTTCCTCGGCATCCTGGACAAGGTCCGCGCCAAGATGCCGCATGCCGCGATCTCCACGGACATCATCGTCGGTTTCCCGGGGGAGACGGAGGAGGACTTCCAGGCGACCCTGGACGTCGTCGAAAAGTCGCGCTTCGCCACCGCCTTCACCTTCCAGTACTCCAAGCGGCCCGGCACGCCGGCCGCGGACCTGCCGGACCAGCTGCCCAAGGATGTTGTGCAGGAACGTTTTGAGCGCCTCACCGCGCTCCAGGACCGCATCGCCGCGGAGGAGAACGCCAAGCAGCTGGGACGCCGGGTCGAGGTCATGGTCACCGCCCAGTCCGGCCGCAAGTCGGAGGAGACCCACCGCCTTTCCGGCCGTTCGCAGGACCAGCGCCTTGTCCACTTCACAGTTCCCGTGGGCGCTCCTGCCCCAAGGCCAGGAGACCTGGTGACAGTTGCCGTCACGGAGGCCGCCGCCTTCCACCTGATCGCTGATCCGGCCACCGCCGCCGACTATTCCCTGCGCCGGTCCCGCGCCGGTGATGCCTGGGACAGGGCGCAGGCTGACTCCTGCGGCGCGCCGACACCCGGTGCCGCCGGGGCAGGCAGGGCCGGCGTGTCGCTCGGCATGCCGTCACTCCCGGTGCGGGGCCGCTGACCCGGTGGCGGGCCAGCCCCCCGTCATAGCGGTCGTCGGACCCACCGGATCGGGAAAGTCCGACCTCGCCGTCGAACTTGCCCTGGCCCTGGACGGCGAGGTGATCAACGCCGACGCGATGCAGTTCTACCGTGGCATGGACATCGGCACCGCCAAGGTCACCGAAGCTGAACAACGGGGTGTCCGGCACCACCTGCTGGACATCCTGGACGTGACGCAGGAGGCATCGGTGTCCGACTTCCAGCAGCAGGCCAGGGACGCCGTCGCCGAGATTCACCGCCGCGGCAAACGCGCCATCCTGGCCGGCGGGTCCGGCCTGTATGTTCGCGCCGCCCTGGACGTGCTGGATTTTCCGGGAACCGACCCGGCAATCCGCACCCGGCTCGAACAGGAGAACGCCGAGGCAGGCACTGCCGCGCTGCTGGAACGCCTCCGCGCGGTGGATCCCGTCTCCGCCGGTCGCCTCGGCGACGCCCGCCGCATCATCCGCGCGCTGGAGGTATTCGAACTGACGGGACGCCCGTTCAGCTCCTTCATGCCAACCCGCGAGTACCACCAGCTGGCCATCCAGATCGGGCTGCAGGTGGACCGTGAGCAGCTGCGCGACCGGCTCGCCGTTCGCGTGCACCGGATGATGGAGCGGGGGCTGCTGGCGGAAGTCGAACGGCTGGACGCCCAGGGCCTGCGCCGCGGCAAGACCGCACCGCGCGCACTTGGCTACGCCCAGTTCCTCAAAGTGCTCGACGGCGAAACGGACGCAGCGCAGGCAGCCGAGGAAACCATCGTGGCCACCAGGCAGTTCGCGCGCCGGCAACTGACGTGGTTCCGGGCTGACCCCCGCATCAGCTGGCTGGACTGGCAGGACCCTGGGCTGGCAGCCAAGGCCGCCGACCTCGCCCGCTGAGCCAGCACCAAAGCACTGGAAGAAAGACTCTTATGCCCCTCGCAGTTGCCAGCACGCCACAGCGCACCTCGCGGCGGACCCTCACTGTTGCCGTCGCCTCGCTGTTGGGCGCGACGCTGTTCTGGGCCGGCAACTACATTGTTGGAGCCGGCGCGGTCGAGAGCATCGACCCCCTCAGCCTCGTCCTGCTGCGCTGGTTGGGCGCCGTGGTTCCGCTGCTGGCTATCGCCCAGATGGCCGAGCGCCCGCAATGGCGCCAGGTGCTGGCAGCGTGGCCGTGGCTGGTCGCGCTTAGTGTGTTCGGGCTGCTGGGTTACAACCTGCTTCTGTACACAGCCCTCGAGCACACGGACGCATTCAACGCTTCCCTCATCAATGCGTTCAACCCGGCACTCATCACGTTGGCCGCTGCCGCGTTCCTCAGGGAACGCCTGACCCGCAGGGCAGTTGGCGGTGTCCTGGTCGCATTGGCCGGGGTGCTCCTTGTCCTCAGTAACGGCGACCTGGGCAAGCTGCTGCAGGCTGGCTTCGGGACGGGTGAACTGTTCATGATCGGGGCCATTGCGGCTTGGTCCGCCTATACGATCACCGGGCGGCTGGCTCCGCCCCTGCCTCCAATTACCGCCACTGCCATCCAGGCTTCGATCACCATCGTTGTTCTCACACCATTCAGCCTGGCTGCCGGCGGTCCAGCCCTGCCAACGACGCAGGGTGCCATCATTTCCTTGGCCTTCATTGCCCTTTTCCCGTCTGTGCTGTCCTACCTGCTGTGGAACCGCGCCCTGACAGTCATCCCCGCCGGCAACGCCGGGGTATTCCTTAACCTCATCACCGTCTTTACAGCCTTGTTCACAATCCTCTCAGGGCATCCCTGCACCTTTGCCCAGATAGCAGGCGGGGTGACTGTCATCGCCGGCATCCTCCTGACCAGCGCCCGCGGTCTGCGAGGCGGAGCCAAGCCGTTTTTCTGGCGCCGCCGGCGGACGGGTAACCTTGAACCATGAATGAAACCCTTGCAGAAGCAGCCCGGCCCGCCGCCACCACACTGAGCGGACTGCGGTTCTCCAAGGGCCATGGAACAGGCAACGACTTCGTCCTCGTCGCTGATCCTGAGGGCGTGCACGCCATCTCGCCGGAACAGGTCGCCCAGCTGTGCGACCGCCACCGCGGCATCGGTGGTGACGGCCTCATCCGTGCTGTCCCGTCCCGGCTCCTGGATGAAGGCCGGCAGGTTCTTGCCGAAAACCCCGATGCCGAATGGTTCATGGATTACCGCAACGGCGACGGTTCCCTGTCGGAAATGTGCGGCAACGGCGTCCGGGTGTTCGTCCACTTCCTCCTGGCCGAAGGCCTGGCTGACCTGCCTGCCGGCGGCTCGCTGACCATCGGCACCCGCGGGGGAGTCAAGACCATTGTCCGCACCGGTGACGGCTACGCCGTCGACATGGGCCCTTGGGAGTTCATCTTCCCGGACGAGGCAGCGGCCCGGGCCATGGATTCGCTTGTCAGCGCCGACGGACTCGAGGTGCCCCGGCCGGCGCTGTCCGTCAGCATGGGCAACCCCCACACGGTCGTCGCCCTGGCCGAACTGTCCGAACTCCGGGACACCCGGCTCTTCACAGCGCCGCACGTCGATCCCACCCCCGCCAACGGCACCAACGTCGAATTCGTTGTTCCGGCAGAGCCGCTGGTGCACGACGGCGTGGGCACCGTGACCATGCGGGTCCACGAACGCGGCGTCGGTGAAACACAGTCCTGCGGCACCGGAGCGTGTGCTGCGGCCGTGGCCATCCGGCACTGGGCCGGGCAGGGCGCCCCGGACGCCTGGCAGGTGAAGGTGCCGGGCGGCGTCGTGGGCGTTAAGTTCTTCACTGTCGCCGGTGGCCGCGAGCACGTCGAACTGAGCGGCCCGGCAACGATCGTTGCTACCGGGACGCTTTCCTGACCCGCAGGATCCTAAAGGACTTGGACGTGTTTTCCCGGGTCACCGTGAAGGAGTCGTCCAGCGCCTCCGCCAGCCAGCGCTGAAGCGAATCCGAGCCCAGGTTCTTCTGCACCACCAGCCAGGCGGAACCGCCGGGCGACAGCCTCGGCAGCCACAGCAGCAGGAGTGAGTGGAGTTCGTCCTTGCCAATCCGGATCGGTGGATTGGACCAGATGGTGTCGAAGCGGAGTTCCGGATTCACGTCCCCCGGCGTGCTGGCCACGACGTTGCCCAGCCCAAGCAGCTCGGCGTTCCCGTTGGTAAGCGCGATGCAGCGCTCGTTGACGTCCACGGCGTACACCTGCGCGTGCGGTGCCCGCAGCGCCATGGTCAGAGCGATGGGTCCCCAGCCGCAGCCGATGTCGAGCAAGTTTCCCTGCGGGGCGGGAGCAGGAACCTCGGCCAGCAGGATGGCCGTCCCCTTGTCGATCCCGTCCGGGCTGAAGATGCCCGACGAGGTCTGCAGCTTCCGCGTCTCACCGGCCAGTTCAACAGTGAGGGGCTTGCGGGTGAACGGGCCCGCGGGTGAGGCGCTGAAATAGTGGGCAGACTCCATAACTGGCCAGATTAGTGGGCCGCCCCGCCTGATGGGAAACCGGCCGGGTGCGAAAGCGGTACCGGTGATCTGCTATCCTTGGACGCATGTTCCTGATTTTTGAGTAGCCGGCTTTTTGCCCGCGGCCTTCAGCCGCCGGTACCGGCCCGGGGCTCCTTCCGATGCGATGCAGGTTTACCGCCTTCCGCCGGAGCGCAGCTTTAAACACCGCGCAGCCCAAGCAGCACTCGATCAGTCCACTTCCCGCCGGCCCAGCGTGTCCGCTGCCGGCATGTCAGGAGCACCTCCATGACCCCTCGCAGTCAGCCCAGCGCGAATACCGCTGCCAAGGGCGGCAATCAGCACTATTCTGAAGATGCAGAACCTTCAAAGGAGACCATGACCAATCAGCAAAATTCCGGATCCGAGCCAGCCGCCCAGGACATGAGTCCCGAGGAGATCCAGGCTGTCATCGACCGGATTCTCGCCAAGGACGTCCCGGCCAGGAACGCAGCGGCAGCCGACGGTGGCCGCGCCGACAGCAAGGGTGTCCTGGGCAAAGCGCAGGCCATCTCACAGCTCGCCGAAGAGCACAGCACGTTCGACGGCGACCAGCAGGACCTCGAGGAACGCCGGGCACTGCGGCGCACGGCCGGGCTGTCCACCGAACTCGAAGACGTCACCGAAGTCGAATACCGGCAGCTGCGCCTGGAACGCGTGGTTCTCGCCGGCCTCTGGAGCGAAGGCACGCTGGCTGACGCCGAAAACTCGTTGCGCGAACTCGCCGCGCTGGCGGAAACAGCGGGCTCGGAGGTCCTCGACGGACTGGTCCAGCGCCGCGCCAAGCCGGACCCCGGCACGTTCCTCGGAGCAGGCAAGGCTTTGGAGCTCAAGGACGTTGTGATGTCCACCGGCGCGGACACCGTTGTGGTGGATGCCGAGCTCGCCCCGTCCCAGCGGCGCGGCCTTGAAGACATCGTCAAGGTGAAGGTCATCGACCGCACGGCCCTGATCCTCGACATCTTCGCCCAGCACGCCAAGAGCCGCGAAGGCAAGGCCCAGGTGGAGCTGGCACAGCTCGAATACCTCCTCCCGCGCCTCCGCGGCTGGGGTGAATCCATGTCCCGCCAGGCCGGTGGCCAGGTGGGCGGCGCAGGCGCCGGCATGGGCTCGCGCGGTCCCGGTGAAACCAAGATCGAACTGGACCGGCGCAGGATCCGCACCCGGATGGCCAAGCTGCGGCGCGAAATCGCCGCGATGAAGCCGGCACGGGAGACCAAACGGGCCAACCGCCGTCGTAATGAAGTCCCGTCAGTGGCCATCGCCGGATACACCAACGCCGGGAAGTCCTCGCTGCTGAACCGCCTTACCGACGCCGGCGTACTGGTGGAGAATGCCCTGTTCGCCACCCTGGACCCCACCGTCCGCAAGGCCGAGACCTCAGACGGCGTCGGCTACACGCTGGCCGATACCGTGGGCTTCGTCCGGTCCCTTCCCACCCAGCTGGTGGAGGCCTTCCGCTCCACCCTGGAGGAAGTGGCGGATGCAGACCTGATCCTGCACGTCGTGGACGTGTCCCACCCCGACCCCGAAGGCCAGATTGCCGCCGTGCGCTCGGTGTTCGCCGAGGTGGACGCCCGCAAAGTGCCCGAGATCATCGTCCTGAACAAGGCGGACGCCGCCGACCCCTTTGTGGTGGAGCGGCTCAAGCAGCGCGAACCGCGGCATGTGGTGGTTTCGGCACGCACGGGGGAGGGCATTGCCGAGCTGCTCAAGGCCATCAGCGAGGCCATCCCGCGGCCGAACGTCAAGATGCGGCTGCTCGTCCCGTACCACCGCGGCGATCTGATCAGCAAGCTCCACGACTCTGACGCGGAGATCCTGAGCCTGGATCACGAAGAGGGCGGCACCCGCGCCGTGGTCATGGTCCGGGAAGGCCTCGCGGCTGAACTGGAATCCTTCAGCACCGATGACTGACGGGGCGGCAGCCGCCGGTGCCGCGGCCACGGCCGGCGAGCAGCATGTGCTTGACCTGCTCGACCGTGCCGTGGCGGGCATGGGCGGCCAAAGCCGCAGTGGCCAGCATGAGATGGCCCGGCAGGTGGCGCGCGCAATAGAAACGGGCGACCACCTGCTGGTGCAGGCCGGCACCGGAACCGGCAAGTCGCTGGCTTATCTGGTCCCGCTCATCGCGCACTCGCTGGAGAGCAACAAGCCTGCCCTCGTGTCCACTGCCACCCTCGCCCTGCAGACGCAGATCGTGGGCAGGGACCTTCCCCGGCTCCTGGAAAGCCTCAAACCGGCACTCGACCGGCCTGTGAAGATTGCGCTGGTCAAGGGCCGCGCCAACTACGTCTGCAGGCACAAGCTCGAGGGCGGCTTTCCCTCCGAGGAACCATCGGAGGGCCAGCTCTTCTCGCTCGGCGAGGACACCAGCGTCCCGCACTTCGCCGCGGCGGTAGGCGGCCCCTCGTCGCAGCTCGGCAAGGAGGTGGTCCGGCTCCGCGAATGGGCGGAGCAGACCACGACCGGCGACCGTGACGAGCTGCTTCCCGGCGTCACGGACCGGGCCTGGCGGCAGGTGTCCGTCACGTCCATGGAATGCCTCGGCTCGCAGAAGTGCCCCCTCGCCGAAGAGTGCTTCAGTGAGCTTGCCCGCCATAACGCCACGGAAGCCGACGTCGTGGTGACCAACCACGCCATGCTGGCCGTCAGTGCCTTCGAAGGCCTGGCGGTGCTGCCGGAGTACGACGTCGTGGTGGTGGACGAGGCCCACGAACTCCAGGACCGGGTAACCGGTGCGGTTTCGGGGCAGCTGTCGGTGGCCATGGTCCACGCCGCAGCGTCCGGCGCACGCAAGCACACCGGCATTACCGTTGACGCGCTCAACACAGCGGCCGCCAACCTCGAGGTGGCTCTCGCCGGCGTTCCCAGCGGCCTGCTGCCCAACGGCCTGAACGACGAGCAGCTGGACTGTGTTGACCAGCTTCGTGAGGCCTGCCGGGCGGCGCTGTCGGATTCCAAGGGGGACAGCAATACAACGGCCGACGGCGGGCGGCAGCTCGCGCGCTCCCGCCTGCTGGTGATTCTGGAGCTTTGCGAACGGCTCATCGCCGCCCGGGAAAACCGCGAGGTGGTCTGGTTCTCCCGGAACAGCACGTTTGATCCCCAGCAGGGCTACTCCGCGCCGGACGAGACCGCCCCGGCGCTGGTCAACATCGCCCCGCTGAGCGTCGCTGGCCGGCTCCGGGAAGGGCTGTTCGCCGGGCATACAGTGGTGCTGACGTCGGCCACTCTGGCCATCGGCTCTGCCTTCGAACCCGCGGCTGGCGGATTGGGCCTGGTCGGGGACGGTGCGCCGAGCTGGACCGGCGTCGACGTAGGTTCGCCCTTCGACTACCCCAGGCAGGGAATCCTCTATGTAGCGGGGCACCTGCCGAAACCGGGCCGCGGCACGTCGCCGGAGGCGCTGGACGAACTCGAGTCTCTCATCCGCGCCTCGGGCGGGGGTGCGCTGTGTCTGTTCTCCTCACGGAGGGCGGCCGAGGAAGCCGCGGACGCCCTGCGCACGCGGCTGGATGTCAGCATTCTTTGCCAGGGCGAATCCACCATGACGGCCCTTGTGAAGCAGTTTGCTGACGAGCCCGATACCTGCCTGTTCGGCACGATGTCACTGTGGCAGGGGGTCGACGTGCCGGGCGGGTCCTGCCGCCTGGTGGTCATTGACCGGATTCCCTTCCCGCGGCCGGACGACCCGCTGATGACCGCGCGGTCCCGGGCCGTTGCCCAGGCCGGCGGCAACGGCTTCATGTCCGTATCCGCCACGCACGCGGCCATCAGGCTCGCCCAGGGGGCCGGACGGCTCATCCGGTCCACGAATGACAAGGGCGTGGTGGCGGTGCTGGACTCCAGGCTTTCCACAGAGCGCTACGGCGGGTTCCTGCGGGCCGCCCTTCCGCCGTTCTGGCCAACGACCGACCGGAAGACCGCCGTCGCGGCACTGGAAAGGCTCGCCGGCGCACAGACGTGAGGAAGCCCCGGGCCACTGCTGCCCGGGGCGTAAGGCTCCCTGAACGACGTTTCCGCTCCCTGAGCGATGTTTCCGGGGAGGAAGCCCGGCGGCTGCCGGCCCCGGAGGCTACAGCGAGCGGAGTACGGAAACCACCTTGCCCATGACAACCGCGTGGTCGCCGAGGATGGGTTCGTACTGGGTGTTCTGCGGCAGGAGCCAGGTGTGGCCGTCGCGCTGCCGGAATGTCTTGACTGTGGCTTCGTCGTCGAGCAGCGCCGCGACGATGTCGCCGTTGACCGCGTCGCTCTGCCGCCGGACCACCACCCAGTCGCCGTCGCAGATGGCGGCGTCCACCATGGAGTCGCCTGCGACCCTAAGCATGAACAGTTCGCCGTGGCCCACCAGTTGGCGGGGCAGCGGCATCAGCTCCTCCACCATCTGGTCCGCGAGGATGGGGCCGCCGGCCGCGATCCGGCCGACCAACGGCACCATTGCGGTGTCCATCGCGCTGGGCAGTTCGGACACGGAAGCGCCTGCAGCGCCCATGGCCGGGGCCTTGTCCGTGCCGCCGGATTTCGCCGTCCCCGCATCCAGGGTGAGTGGCATCAGCACCTCCATGGCGCGCGGACGCTTGGGGTCACGCCGAAGGTAGCCAAGCTTTTCCAGCTGGGAGAGCTGATGGGTCACGCTGGACAGGCTGGCCAGGCCGACGGTGTCGCCGATTTCCCGCATCGACGGCGGGTAGCCGTTTTCATTGACCGAACGCTGGATGGTTTCCAGGATCTTCTTCTGACGGAGTGTCAGTCCCTTGGGGGTCCGCTGAGACCGCGGGCTGCGCTGGGGAGCCTTGCCGTCAGAGGCCTGTGCTGCCATGTTCGCCAACGCCTTTCCGTTCCTCCCGGCCGCGGTAGCTGCAGTGGCCGGGAACTTCCGGCCTGAAAAATGTCAGACCCTGCTGATCAACTGCAGATGTGGTTGTTCTGTGTTTTCCAACGTAGGCCAGCCATAGGGCTTTTTCAAACATTTGTTCTAGCGAGTCTCGACTTAATTCGTTGATAGGTGCTAAAACTAGGAAAAGCAAAGTTCGAACATGTGTTCTAGTGGGGGCGGCTCGTCAGCCCGGTGTTCGAACTGTCCGTTCGAACACGAGGCAGTACAACTTGGTCCAGGAGGGCTCACGCCATGTCAGCTTCAACAGCAGTGCAGGCTTCAACAGCATTCCCGTCTGCGGATTCCCGCCGCGGCGCGGTGTCTCATCAGCGGGCGGTGACCCAACTGCGTGCGGTGTCCCAGTCCCGTGCGGCGTCCCGGCCAGGCAAGCCGCCGCGCCTTCGCCTCACCCGCCGCGGCCGGGTCGTCCTGATCGGCCTGCCGCTTGTTCTGCTTGCCGCCGTGATCCTGTCCCTGGCGGGGCTCCTGAACTCGCCGGCCAAGGCTGCAGACAGCGCCAGCGGCCTGACCGTCACGCCCACCGTTTCTGTCACGGTGCAGCCCGGTGAGTCACTCTGGGCCATCGCCGGAAAAGTCGACCCCGGCCGCGACCCCCGGGACGTGATTGCGGACATTGTCCAGCTCAACGACCTCCAGGCAGGGAAGGTCATGCCCGGCCAGCAGTTGTTTGTGCCGAACAAATAGGCGGTTTCTGGGCGCCGGGGCCGTCACAGTTTCCGGCCGGCCCTCCGGGTTACTTAAACTGTCTAGGTGACTGACCAGCTTGAGCGACTGAACCGACTGCCCCTGCGGACCAACCTGAGGGGGCTGTCCCCTTACGGCGCCCCGCAGCTTGACGTTCCGATCCTGCTCAACGTCAACGAGAACACGCATGGCGTGCCCGCCGACGTGCGGGCGGCCATCACCGCGGCCGTAAGCGAGGCCGCCACCGGACTCAACCGGTACCCCGACCGCGAATTCACTGAACTCCGGGAAGCCCTGGCTGAGTACCTCGGCCACGGGCTGAGCGCGGACAATCTCTGGGCAGCCAACGGCTCCAACGAGGTTCTTCAACAGATCCTCCAGGCCTTCGGCGGCCCGGGCCGTTCGCTCCTGAGTTTCCCGCCGACGTACTCCATGTACCCGCTCCTCGCCAGCGGCACGGACACCGCCTACATCGCCGGCAAGCGTGCCGATGACTACGGCCTCAGCGCCGAGTCGGCCGCAAGCCAGGTGCGCGAACTCCAGCCCAGCATTGTCTTCCTGTGCTCGCCCAACAACCCCACCGGCACCGGCCTGGGCCTGGACGTGGTGGAGGCCGTCTACGAGGCGGGCGAGGCCAGCCAGGCGGTCGTCGTCGTGGACGAGGCGTATCACGAGTTTGCGCACGACGGGACCCCCAGCGCTCTGACCCTGCTGCCCGGCCGGGAGCGGCTCATCGTGTCCCGGACCATGAGCAAGGCGTTCGCTCTCGCCGGCGCCCGCCTCGGTTACATGGCCGCGGCCCCGGAGGTGACCGACGCCCTCCGGCTCGTGCGCCTGCCCTACCACCTGTCGGCCGTCACGCAGGCAACCGCCCTCGCGGCTCTGCAGCACCGCGAGGCGCTCATGGCGGATGTCGAGGACATCAAGCGGCAGCGCGACCGGATTGTCGCGGAGCTGACGCGGATGGGGCTGCGGCCCGCGGCATCCGACTCCAACTACGTCTTCTTCGGCGGGCTGGAGAACCCCCATGAGGTCTGGCAGGGACTGCTGGACGCAGGGGTGCTTGTCCGGGACGTCGGCATCGCCGGCCACTTGCGGGTCACCGCCGGTACTGAGACGGAAACCACAGCCTTCCTGGAAGCGCTGGAAGGCATCCTGGCCCGGCAGGCCGCACTTCCGGCCTAAACTTGAACATGGACCAGGTCAGGTCCGCCCCCATCCTTCGTCAAAGGACATCTATCACCATGAGCGACACCGGAATCAAGGCTGCCGAGGCACGGACTGCCCGCATGGAGCGCGCCACCAGCGAATCTTCCGTGCTGGTGGAGATCAACCTCGACGGTACCGGAGTGTCGGACATCAGCACGTCGGTCCCGTTCTACGACCACATGCTGACGGCGCTGTGCAAGCACTCACTCATCGACATGACCGTCAAGGCCACCGGCGACATCCACATTGACGTCCACCACACCGTCGAGGACGTTGCCATCACGTTCGGCGAGGTGCTGCGCACCGCTCTGGGCAACAAGGCCGGGATCCGCCGCTTCGGTGAGGCCACCGTGCCGCTGGATGAGGCCCTGGCCCACGCCGTCGTTGACGTCTCCGGCCGGCCCTACCTGGTGCACGGCGGCGAGCCCGCCGGGCAGGAGTACCACCTGATCGGCGGCCACTTCACGGGCTCGCTGACCCGGCACGTCTTCGAGGCCATCACGCTGCACGCCGGCATCTGCCTGCACATGAACGTCATCGCCGGCCGCGACCCGCACCACATCGTGGAAGCCCAGTTCAAGGCATTCGCGCGGGCCCTCCGTGCAGCCGTCGAGCCGGATCCCCGCGTCGAAGGCATTCCGTCCACCAAGGGGGCACTGTGACCGGCAAAGTACTGCGCGAGGGCGCGATCATCGATCCGTCGGCAACGCTGAAGCCGGCTTCCCCGGAGGGCAAGCCCACCGTGACCGTCCTGGACTACGGCTCCGGCAACGTCCGTTCTGCCGTGCGTGCCCTGGAACGCGCCGGCGCCGAGGTCATCCTGAGCTCCAAGCCCGAGGACGTGCTGAACGCCGACGGGCTGGTCGTTCCCGGCGTTGGCGCCTTCGAAACGGTCATGCGCGAGCTCAAGGCCGTTGACGGCATCCGGATGATCGGCCGCCGCGTTGCCGGCGGACGTCCGGTCCTCGGCATCTGCGTCGGCCTCCAGGTGCTCTTCGAAGCCGGCGTCGAACACGGCACCGAAGCCGAAGGCATGGGGGAGTGGCCCGGCAAGGTGGAGCTCCTCCCCGCCGAGGTGGTGCCGCACATGGGGTGGAACACCGTCAAGGTTCCGGAAGGCTCCAGGCTGTTCGAGGGCGTCGAAGCTGAGCGGTTCTACTTCGTGCACTCCTACGGCGTCCAGAACTGGGACTTCGAGGTGATCCAGCCCCGGATGGCGCCGCCCCTGGTCACGTGGTCGGAGCACGGTGGTCCCTTCATCGCCGCCGTGGAGAACGGCCCGCTCTGCGCCACCCAGTTCCACCCGGAAAAGTCCGGTGACGCCGGCGCCCGGCTGCTCAAGAACTGGGTTGACGGGCTCCGCGGGCCGCATTCCCGGCCGGCGGCGGACGCCTAAATGTGGTCAATTCTCCTGATGGGACTGGCCGGCCTCCTGGTGGGCGGTGGGCTGTCCTTCAGGCAGCAGGGCAAGCCGCTCTGGATCCAGATCGGCTTCTACGTGTTGGCCGCCATGTCGCTGCTGGCCGCCTATCTGCTGACCCTTCCCGGCAAATAACCAATGAACCCGCCGTGTGCGCCGCAGAAGCCGCCGCGCACGGGAACCAGCGCCTACAAGAACTGAGGACCCCTAATGACCAGCCAAAACGAGCTGCCGGTACTTGAACTGCTTCCCGCCGTCGACGTCGTCAACGGCCAGGCCGTCCGGCTGGTCCAGGGCGAGGCCGGCAGCGAGACAAGCTACGGAACGCCGCTGGAGGCGGCGCTCAACTGGCAGCAGCAGGGCGCGGAATGGGTCCACCTGGTGGATCTGGACGCTGCCTTCGGACGCGGCTCAAACGCGGACCTGCTGCGCGAAGTGGTGGGCCGGCTGGACATCAAGGTCGAGCTCTCCGGCGGGCTCCGGGACGATGAATCCCTGGAAAAGGCGCTGGACCTGGGTGTCGCCCGGGTGAACCTCGGTACCGCCGCCCTGGAGAACCCGGACTGGACCGCGCGGGCCATCGACCGCTTCGGTGACCGGATCGCCGTCGGCCTGGACGTCCGGGGAACCACTCTCGCCGGCCGCGGCTGGACCAAGGAAGGCGGGGACCTGTGGGACGTGCTGGGCCGCCTCGAAGAGGCCGGCTGCGCACGCTACGTCGTTACCGACGTGACGAAGGACGGCACGCTGCAGGGGCCGAACGTTGAACTCCTGCGGCAGATGGTGGAAAAGACCGGCAAGCCCGTGGTGGCGTCCGGCGGCATTTCCAGCCTCGACGACCTGAGGGTCCTGCGCTCCCTGGTGCCGCTCGGCGTCGAAGGCGCGATTGTTGGCAAGGCCCTGTACGCCGGTGCCTTCACCCTGCCCGAAGCCCTCGACGCCGCCGGCCGCCGCTAAGGCATCGCCGTGACCGAGCACCAGCGCCACTCCGCGGACGGCGGCGTACCGGGCGCGGACCTGCCGCCGGTACGCCGGCTGCCCGGTCACATCGAGGCCGCCCTTGCCGGGGCAGGTGGCGCCACCGATTCGGCGGGACAGCCCTGGGCCGGGCGCAGCCTTGCCGGGGACGACGCCAAGATCCACAACTTCGAGGACGACGACGGCACGGCCGACGCCGGCTATCTCACCGCCGTCTCTGCCCTTGTTGCGGGCGACGGCGACGAGGCCGCGGTGGTTGCCTCGCTGGCCACCGCCCGTGTCTTTGTCCCGGTGGTCGCGCAGCTGGCGGAGGAAGCCGAGGGCGCGCATGGCGTGCACGCTGACAAGCAGGCCGACATGGCGCTGGTAACGCTCAAGGCGCCCGACGGGCGGCTCGCCATGCCCGTGTTCACCTCGGCGGCAGCCCTGGCGGCCTGGCACCCGGAAGCGCGGCCAGTGGCCGTCTACGCCGCGAGGGCAGCCCTGTCCGCCGTCTCCGAAGGCGCCGAGCTGCTGGTCGTGGACCCCGGTTCCGAAGTGACCTTCGTGGTCCGGCGCCCCGGTGTCTGGGCCCTCGCGCAGCAGCGGCAGTGGGTTCCGGCCTACCTGGACACCGAGCTGGCCGCGGTGCTGCGCGCCGGAGCGGACGGCAAACCCGCAGTCCGCGGCCTCGAGGTCCTTCCCGGCGGCGGAGTGGCCACCACCACGGCCTCGGGCAGCATGGTCGATGGCGGCGGAGCCGGACCGGAACTGCGGGTGGTGCTCTATCTGGAGGACGGACTTGATGCAGCCGCGGTCCAGGCCCTCGTCGCCGGCCTCCGGGCCGAGTGGAGCCGGAATGTATTGTTTGGTGAGCGCGTTGATTCGATCGAAGTCAAGCTAAGGCGCGCCGCGCAGTAGCCGCCGGCCCGGTCGGGTCCGTTCCGGCGCTGTCCGGCGGCGGAACTGAGGACACACCTGTGAATTTCAGCCTGTACCGGGAGCTGCTGGCCGTTCGGCCCATCCGCCGGCTCCTGGCGGTCGGCATGATTGCCCGCATTCCCCATTCGGCGGCGGGCGTCCTGCTGACCCTGCACATCGTCCTGACCCTCGGTGAGGGGTACGCGGCCGCGGGAACCGCGGCGGCCGTGATGACCATCGGGATCGCACTCGGGGCACCTTGGCGGGGCCGCCGGGTGGATACGGTGGGGCTGCGGACGGCGCTGATACCTTCCGTGATTTCGGAAACCGTCATCTGGTCAGTCGTGCCGCACGTCTCCTACCAGTGGCTGCTGCCCCTCGTGTTTGTCGGCGGCCTGCTGACGCTTCCCATTTTCAGCGTGGTGCGGCAGTCCCTGGGGGTTCTGGCGGACGGGGACCAGCGCAGGACCGCGTTCGCGCTGGACGCAGTGAGCACCGAGCTGGTGTTCATGATCGGCCCGGCCGCGGGTGCTGTTGTGGCCACGAGCGGCCATTCCGTGCTGGGGCTGACCGCCGTCGGCGTCTCGACGTCGCTGGCCGGACTCTTCCTGATGTGGTTCAACCCGCCCACCCGCACTGCTGTCCGCAACGAATCCTGTGAGGCGGACGAGCAGGAAGCCGCCGAGGTAGCCGTTGTGGCCGCCGCCCCCGCACATCTGCAGGAAGCTGCGGCTGAACTCGGTCCCGCGGCTGCGGGTAGCAGGCGGCGGGCAGTCCTGAGGCGCAGGGTGGCGCACAGCTTCGGCTGGTTCACCGCAGCGGTAGCCGCGGTGTTCGCCGTTGCCGCCGGCGCCGGCATGGTGCTCAGCGGCACCGATGTGGGAATCGTGGCTGCGCTGGAGACCGGCGGCCGCCAGGGCGAGATCGGCGTTGTGTTCCTCTTCTGGTGCGCCGCCTCGGTGGTGGGGGGCCTTGTCTACGGGGCCATGCACCGGCCCGTGTCACCGATCCTCCTGCTGCTGGGCATGGCTGCCCTGACCATTCCCATGGGCTTTGCCACCGACACACTGACTCTCAGCCTGTTGTCGTTGCTTCCGGGGCTCCTCTGTGCTCCGGTCCTTTCGGCAGCCTCCGAGAAGGTGGCCGAACTCGTCGACGAGGCCAGGCGGGGCGAGGCCATGGGCTGGTACGGGTCCGCGCTGACCGCCGGCGTGGCACTGGGGGCACCGCTGGCCGGCCTTTTCATCGACAGCATTGGCGCCGCGGGAGGCTTCGTGTCCGTCGGAGTGGCAGGGGTGCTGCTTTGCGTCGTGGGGCTCGTCCTGCAGCAGCGCCGCCGCCGCGCCGCCGCATCCTGACGGTCCCGGCTTTCGTTGGGGCTTCGGTGGGAAGGACTCCTGGGGGAAGTGCCCCAGAGGGCAAAAACGGCGGCGGGCCGGCCCCGAAGAGCCGGCCCGCCGCCGTCGAAGTTCAATCTTTAGTTCACTGCACCGGTGAATTTCTCACCGGGACCCTTGCCCGGGGGATCCGGAATGATGGACTCTTCGCGGAAGGCGAGCTGCAGGGACCGCAGGCCGTCGCGCAACGGACCGGCGTGCTGTGAACCGATCTCCGGGGCGGCAGCCGTCACCAGGCCGGCGAGGGCGGTGATGAGCTTGCGGGCCTCATCCAGGTCCTTGAGCTCAGCGGCGTTCTCCTCGGCGGCCAGGCCGAGCTTCACAGCGGAGGCGCTCATGAGGTGCACGGCCGCGGTGGTGATGACCTCGATCGCCGGAACTTCGGAGATGTCGCGGATCTGCTGCGTGACGTCGTCCCCGGCGCCGGGCGCCTGGTAGACGTGTGAATTGCTGTCTGGAGTGCTCATACTGGTAAGCTTGTCACAGACCGACTGGATGTCGTTATTTTGCCGTGTATGAGACCCACTGCCGCGAACGTGCGGTGAGCGGGTATCTTTCTGTAGAATTGATACTCAGTTTGCAAGCGGAGTTCTCTCCCACCCGCGTCAGCCGTTTTCCCTGGAAGGTTCAGGGCAGCAAGGTTGCCGGGTAACGGTCGGGCGGTTCACCGGGCATGAGTCCGGTGAAGTGCGTGCAGTCCCTGCGGGGGAGCACATCCGATCTTCGAGGCCTTCGATTGCTCCGGCAATTGGGGGCCTTCTCTATTTTGCCGGTGGAACACCCATTACAAACACAGGAGCTTTAACATTAGCGAGCCAAGAATCAATGAGCGTATCCGCGTCCCAGAGGTGCGGCTGGTCGGCCCTGCCGGCGAACAGGTAGGGATCGTCCGTATCGAGGATGCCCTGCGTCTGGCTGCCGAGTCCGACCTGGATCTCGTTGAAGTTGCACCGCAGGCCAAGCCTCCGGTGTGCAAGCTGATGGACTTCGGCAAGTACAAGTACGAAGCCGCAGTCAAGGCCCGTGAGGCCCGGAAGAACCAGACCAACACGGTTCTGAAGGAAATCCGGTTCCGCCTGAAGATCGACACCCACGACTACGAGACCAAGCGCGGCCACGCCCTTCGCTTCCTCGGAGCCGGGGACAAGGTCAAGGCCATGATCCAGTTCCGCGGCCGTGAGCAGCAGCGTCCCGAAATGGGCCTGCGCCTCCTTCAGCGTTTCGCTGAGGACGTGGCTGAAGTTGGTGTCGTGGAGTCAAGCCCGCGCATCGACGGCCGCAACATGGTCATGGTTATCGGTCCGCTGAAGAACAAGGCCGAGGCGAAGGCCGAAGCCCGCCGCGCTACGCAGCGTGCTGAGGCCAAGGCCCAGAACGAGGCCAAGGCAGCCGGCCGAGTCGACACCTCTGGTGACGATCAGGCCCCGCTGACGCAGTCGCTCGCCGACCTTCTGCCGGAAGGCTTCCAGGTTTCCGCGGAGGCAACGGCCGCTCCGGAAGCCGCCGTGGAAGCGCCTTCGGCTCCGGTTGAAGCAGCGCCTGCTGCCGAAGCTCCTGCCGCGGAAGCACCCAAGGCTGACGAAGCTCCCGCCGCGGAAGCACCCAAGGCAGCGGAAGCACCGAAGGCTGCGGAAGCACCCAAGGCTGCTGAAGCACCCAAGGCTGCGGAAGCTCCGAAGGCTGCCAAGGTGGCCGAGCCCAAGCGCGAGGCACCCCGGGCCGAGGCACCAAAGGCTGCGCCTGCTGCACCGAAGGCCGCGGCGCCTGCTGCTACCAAGACGGCAGAGGCCGAAACGCCTGCCCCGGCAGCGCCGAAGCCTGCGGCTGTTCCTTCCCCGCCCAAGCCGGTGGCCAGGCCCGCCGCGCCGAAGCCGGTGGCTCGTCCTGCCGCACCCCGGCCCACGCCGAAGCCGGCAGGCAAGAAGACCAACTAGTTCGAAAACTGCGGAAGGCATCCCCTTCAGGCAGCCAGCAACCAGCACGCTGTCCCCAGGGGCGGCTGCGCGAAAGACTGCAGACATGGTCTGCGGATACGTTAGGAGATCGGTTCCCATGCCGAAGATGAAAACCCACAGTGGTGCTAAGAAGCGCTTCAAGCTGACCGGCACCGGCAAGCTGCGCCGCCAGCAGGCCAACCGCCGCCACTACCTGGAGCACAAGTCCAGCCGCCTGACCCGCCGCCTTGCCGGCGACAAGATCGTCTTCAAGGGCGACGCCAAGGTCATCCGGAAGATGCTCGGCATCTAATTTCCAAGCACTCTGACTGACTGCCACCTGGCACCAGTCAACTACCAATAAGCCTTCTCAGGCCGGCCGGGTTACCGGCAGTAGATGCTTGGGATCAGATTTTTGAAGGAGTACGCACGTGGCACGTGTGAAGCGGGCGGTAAACGCCCACAAGAAGCGCCGGGTTATCCTCGAACGCGCCAAAGGCTACCGTGGGCAGCGCTCACGCCTGTACCGCAAGGCAAAAGAACAGCTGCTGCACTCGTTTGTGTACAGCTACGGTGACCGTAAGAAGAAGAAGGGCGACTTCCGCCGCCTGTGGATCCAGCGCATCAACGCTGCATCCCGCGCCAACGGCCTGACCTACAACCGCCTGATCCAGGGCCTGAAGGCCGCTGAGGTCGAGGTTGACCGCCGCATGCTGGCCGAGCTCGCCGTCTCCGACGCCAACGCTTTCGCTGCGCTGGTCCAGGTTGCCAAGGACTCCCTGCCTGCAGACACCTCCGCCCCGGCCGCCAAGGCCGAAGCTGCACCGAAGGCCAAGGCTACCCGCGCACGCGCTGCGAAGAAGCCGGCTGCTGCAGCTGCTGAGTAAGCAGGCAACACCCAGTTCAAGGACCGGTGGCAACAGCCACTAAGGTTTCTTATATGAACGAAACCGGGCGCCCGCAAGACTTTCCACTCTCCAACCCCCGAGCAGATCGGGTCAGGGACGTGGCAAAGCTTGCAGGGCGCCCGGCGCGTTTAAAGCGCCGGCAGTTCCTGGCCGAAGGCCCGCAGGCGGTCCGTGAGGCCCTGGTGCTTCACGGCAAGCGGATCGCCGTGGGCCAGCCCGGCATAGTCCGCGAGGTGTATGCCAGCGAAGCCTGCCTGGACCGGTACCCCGAGTTTGAGGAACTGGCCGTAGAAACCAGCGCCCGGCTCGCCACAGAGGACGTCCTGGCCGCCATGGCGGACACTGTCACCCCGCAGGGGATTGTTGCGGTGTGTGATTTCGTTGACGTCGCCCTGGCGGACGTTCTCGACGCCGGTCCGCGGCTGATTGCCGTGCTCTGCCAGGTCCGCGATCCCGGCAACGCCGGAACGGTGCTTCGGGCCGCAGACGCAGCCGGTGCCGACGCCGTGGTCCTGACCGGTTCCAGCGTGGACATCTACAATCCCAAGGCGGTCCGTTCGACCGCCGGCTCCCTTTTCCACTTGCCCGTTGTCCTGGGCGCCGACGTCAACGAGCTGGTGGCGCTGTGCAAGGGCCGGGGGATCGGCGTGCTTGCGGCGGACGGCTACGGGCAGCTGAACCTTGACCGTCTGCAGGACGAGAACGCCGCACGCCGGCTTGGCGCATCAACCGCCGGCTCGGACTACGCATTGGAGAACCCCACGGCCTGGCTTTTCGGCAACGAAGCCCAGGGGCTCTCCGAGGACGAGCTTGCCCTGGCGGACCACCGGGTGGCCGTGCCTGTGTATGGCGCCGCCGAGAGCCTCAACCTTGGCACGGCCGCCACGGTCTGCCTCTACGCGAGTGCGAGGTCCCAGCAGCCCGCCTAGGGCGTTAGTTTTTGTACAGATATTGGCCGCAGAAGGCGCTCTTGCTCGCGACAACTGTACAAAAACTCCAATCGTGGACAGCGTTGGCGATGATACAAATAGGAGCGGGGGCCCACCGTCCGGTGGACCCCCGCTCCTGTCTGTCTTGTCTGTTGTGGTACTGGGCCTACTGAGGACCAGTACCTGTGATCCGTGACTGTTACGGTGCCCGGGTGCTGTGGCTGCGGCCGGTGATTGCGCCGTAGATACCAGCGACTACGAGACCGCCGATGATGGCGAGGATCCAGGTGCCGAGGTCGAAGAACGCCAGGTCACCCTTGCCGAAGAGAAGGCTGCCGATCCAGCCGCCGACGATGGCGCCAACGACGCCCAGAACCAGGCTGGTGACCCAGCCGCCGCCGACCCTGCCGGGCATAACGGCTTTAACAATTGCGCCTACGATCAGGCCGAGAATAATCCAAGCAAGAAAACCCATTGTCTGCTCCTTCATATTCGTCGGGATCGATTCTTATCAGTCCCGATATGGCTTCAAGCTAACACAGCCTGCGTTTCTTTGTCAGCAGGCTTAGTTTTGGCTTTTTCGCGGCGCCCGAAGGCGGTGTGCGGTGTCCTGTCCGGGCCGGGCGGGTACGGTATTTACTAGACGGCGGTTCCATGCCGCCCTGTCCCATCCGTTGAAATACCCACGTGAAGAGGTGAGCCTCCCTTGGCTGCAAATGGCGGTACCAAGGCGATTGTTGCGGCGCTGGCCGCCAACCTGACCATCGCCGTCCTGAAGTTCGTCGCGTTCCTGCTGACACGCTCCTCATCCATGCTGGCTGAGGCCATCCACTCTGTCGCCGACTCGGGCAACCAGGTCCTGCTGCTGGTGGGCGGGAAGCGCGCCCAACGGGCAGCCAGCCCGGAACACCCCTTCGGCTACGGACGCGAGCGGTACATTTATGCGTTCATCGTTTCCATCGTGCTCTTCAGCGTCGGCGGCCTGTTTGCCCTGTATGAGGCATGGGAAAAGATCCAGCACCCGCACGGGATTGAAGGTGACTTCTGGTGGGTGCCCCTGGCCGTGCTGGTGGGTGCCATCATCGCCGAGGGATTCTCGTTCCGGACGGCCATCATCGAAGCCAACCACATCCGCGGCAGCCAGGGTTGGATCAGCTTCGTGCGGACCGCCAAGCAGCCCGAGCTTCCGGTGATCCTGCTCGAGGACTTCGGTGCCCTGCTGGGCCTGGTCTTCGCCCTGTTCGGCGTGGGGCTGACCCTGCTGACCGGTGACGGCATCTGGGACGGGATCGGGACTGGCATGATCGGCCTGCTGCTGGTAGCCATTGCCGTTATTTTGGCGATGGAGACCAAGTCGCTGCTGCTGGGGGAGTCGGCAACCAAGGACGACGTCGGACGCATCCGGCGCGCCATCGAGGCGGACGGCACCGCCATCATCCACCTCAAGACCCTGCACCTTGGCCCGGAGGAGCTGCTCGTGGCCGCCAAGATCAGCGTGGAGGCAGGTGATTCCGGGCTGGATATTGCCAGGGCCATCGACGACGCCGAATCCCGGATCCGCTCGGCAGTTCCCATCGCGCGGGTCATCTACCTGGAGCCCGACATCCGCCGTGCGCAGGTGGCCAGCGGGCCCGCCCTTGCGGGCGACCCGGGAGCCTAGCTGCTTGCCCGGGGGCCGCTGACCCCGAAGTTTTTTAGCCGCTGGCTTCGTGACTTCTGTTACGGGGCCAGCGGCTTTTTGCGTTCCAGCAGGCCGCTGAGCAGGGCCACCAGGAGGCCGAGAATGGCCAGGACGGCACCCACGAGGGCGGGCGCAACATAGCCCCAGCCCCAGGCGATCACGACGCCGCCGAGGAACGCGCCCAGGGCGTTGGCGACGTTCAGTGCGGCGTGGTTGAGTGAGGACGCCAGCGACGGCGCATCAGGAGACGCGTCCAGCAGCCGGGTCTGCAGGGCCGGGACGAGCATGGACCCGGCGCCGCCCACCACGAACACCATGACGAAGGCCGACCACGGCCAGTGCACGGCCACGGCGTACACCACCAGTGCGACGGCGATTCCCGGCAGGACGCGGTAGATGGTCCCCATCACGGACTTGTCCGCGATCCGGCCACCGACGATATTCCCGGCCACCATTCCCAGGCCGTACAAGGCCACCACGAACGGCAGCAGTGCGGCAGGGATCCCGGCCACGGAGGTCATCGTGTGGGAGATGTAGGTGTACGTGGCGAAGAACCCGCCAAATCCGACGATGCCGATGAGGATTGCCAGCCAGACCTGCGCCCGTTTGAGCGCGCCCAGCTCCCTGCGGATGCTGGCGTCCGCATGCGCCTGCTGGAACGGAACGAATTTCCAGATGAGCGCCAGGGTCACCAGCCCCAGCACTCCCACCAGGACAAAGAGCAGCCGCCAGCCAAAGGTCTGCCCGAGCCAGGTGGCGAAGGGAACACCGACCACGTTGGCAACGGTGAGCCCCGCCATGACCATGGAGATGGCCCAGCCCCGCTTTGTCGGCGCCACCAGCGAAGCGGCAATCACGGCGGCCACGCCAAAGAACGCGCCGTGCGGCAGCCCGGCGGCGAAACGGGAGACCAGCATGCTCGCGTAATCGGGAGCGATGAACGAGGACAGGTTGGCAACGCTGAAGAACAGCATGAGGCCCAGCGCAAGGAATTTGCGCGGCAGTTTCGCCCCGACGGCGGCAAGGACCGGCGCTCCCACGACGACGCCGAGGGCGTAGGCCGAGATGAGATGGCCGGCCTCGGGAGTGCTGATCCGGAGTCCGACTTCGACTTCCTTGAGCAGCCCCATCATGGCGAACTCGGTGACCCCGATGCCGAAGCCGCCCATGGCCAGGGCCAGGATGGCGGGGCCGATGCGCCTGGCGGCGGCCTTGGGCGTGCGGGGAGCCTGGACAGTGGAAGTCATGTGCCTGCTTTTCGAAGAAAGTTACGGAGTAGGCCTCGTTGCCACTGATATGTCTGATTTTAACAAGCTTCGTGGCGGGATGGATATTCCCTCCCGCGGAGGGCAGCACCATGGACAGGTGCCCCCAGAAACCCGGGCCCTCATAGACTGGACCGGTGACTGCACTGATCAACGTCGTCGGCGGCGCCGTGCTCGACTCGCTGTCCGCTCCCGCCCGGCTTCTCGTGGCGCGCCGGACGGCGCCTCCGCAGTTCGCCGGCATGTGGGAATTCCCGGGAGGCAAGGTGGAACCGGGCGAGGCCCCCGAACGTGCACTGCACCGGGAGCTCCGCGAGGAACTCGGCATCGGCGTCGTCCTTGGGAAGGAGCTGGAGGCGCCCGGGCCGGCCGGCTGGCCCCTGAACGAGAAAGCCGTGATGCGGGTGTGGTTCGCGGAAGTGGCCGACGGCGACCCCCGGCCGCTTGAGGACCACGATGAACTCCGCTGGGTCAGCATCCGCGAAGGTGACGAAGCTCTCAGCCTGCCTTGGATTCCGGCCGACCTCCCGATTGTCCAGGCGCTGCTCGCCAGCGTCGCCGCTGCGAGCCGTGCGGACTCCGTCCCCGGAAATTAACACCACCCCTCGGGGCTTTCTTCGAGCAGATTGTTCGGATTTGTTGCCTTTCAGGGCAGCTGGGCAGAATTACATGCTGGACACCCCGCGGTGTCTCACTCCTTGGACAATTCCGGGAGATCCGCCCATCCCCTGAAGGAACCGCATGATATCCGTGAGCCGCGTCGTCAAGAGCTACGGCTCCGGTACCGCGCAGGTCCGTGCCCTCGACGACGTGACAATGTCCGTGAAAAAGGGCGAAATCTTCGGGGTGGTGGGGCAAAGCGGCGCGGGCAAGAGCACCTTGATCCGCACCATCAACTCCCTGGAGCAGCCCGACTCCGGCACTGTTCACGTCGGTGGCCGGGACATGACCCGGCTTGCAGGCAAGGAGCTGCGGCAGGCCCGCCACGGCATCGGCATGATCTTCCAGCACTTCAACCTCCTCAGCGGGCGGACAGCGCGGGCGAACGTCGAGCTGTCGCTGGAGATCACCGGCGCGGGCCGGGCCCAGCGCCGGACGCGGGCGCTGGAAATCCTTGAACTCGTTGGCCTGCACGGCAAGGCGGACGCCTATCCCGCCCAGCTCTCAGGCGGCCAGAAGCAGCGCGTCGGCATCGCCCGCGCGCTGGCGTCCAACCCGAACGTCCTGCTCAGCGACGAAGCCACCTCGGCGCTGGATCCGGACACCACGCGCCAGATCCTCGACCTGATCCGGCAGCTGAGCAAGGATTTGGGCCTGACCGTGCTCCTCATCACGCACGAGATGGACGTGGTCAAGCGCATCTGCGACTCGGCCGCCGTCATGAGCCAGGGAAGGATCCTCGAACAGGGATCCGTCGAGAAACTGCTGACCACGGAGAAGTCCCTGCTTGGCCAGGCACTCTTCCCCCTTGGCGACATCCCGCATACGTCCAACGCAGTCGTGGAGATCACCTTCACCGGAATGGCCACCGACCGGCCGGTCATAGCCCAGTTGGCACGCCAGCACGGGATCGATGTGGGGATCCTGGGCGCCGCTGTGGAGACCATCCACGGCCGCCAGACGGGACGGACCCGGCTGGAACTGCCCGGCGATGAAAGGACTGTGTCCGGAGCCGTCGCCGACCTGCGGTCCCAAGGACTCTACGTGGAGGTAATCAAGTGATCGACCGCAACGATCCCTACTTTTGGGCGGACCTGCTGGACACCATCCTCAAGGGAGCCGGGGAGACCTTTTACACGGTCGGCGTCAGCCTGCTCCTCACGGTCCTGTTCGGGCTGGCGGCCGGCGTACTGCTGGTTACCACTGAGGCTGACGGGCTGCTGGCCAGACCGTTCGGCAGCCGCGCCCTGGGCGTCGCGGTGAACCGGGTACTCGACGTCGTGGTGAACATCGGGCGGTCCATCCCGTTCATCATCCTGATGATCCTCCTGATTCCCTTCACCCGCCTGCTGGTCGGCTCCTTCATCGGTCCGACGGCGGCGATCGTGCCGCTGGCGATCGCCGGCATTGCGTTCTTCGCCCGACTCGTGGAAATCGGCATCCGCGAGGTGCCCAAGGGCCTCGTTGAGGCTGCCCAATCGCTGGGCGCAACCCGGTGGACGATTCTCACCAAGGTCCTGGTAGCCGAGGCAGTCCCCGCCCTCGCTCTGGGGCTGTCCACCACGGTTGTGGGCCTCATCGGATACTCCGCCATGGTGGGCGCGGTTGGCGGCGGCGGACTGGGCGATGTGGCCTTCCGCTACGGCTACCAGCGCTACAGCCCCGAGTACATGTTGGCCGTCGTCATCCTGCTGATCCTCCTGGTCCAGGTGTTCCAGTCGCTGGGCAACCTCGCCGCCCGCAGGCTGTCCCACCGCTGACAGCGATTCTCACACCCACTCGATTTTCATCCCCATCCGCTCCACCCTGAAAGAGTTCAGCATGATCCGATCCACCGTCCTCAAGGCTGCCGCGGCCGGAGCCGCCGCCGTCCTGGCCCTCTCTGCCTGCGGCAGCCCAAGCCCGTCCAGCGCCTCGGAAACCATTAAAGTGGGTGCCCTCGCGGTGCCCGCCGGCGACATGCTCAAGCACGTCCAGCGGGAGCTTGCGCCCAAGGAAGGCCTCACGGTCGAATACAAGGAGTTCAGCGACTACAACACGCCGAACCCCGCCGTGAGCGACGGCGACATTGACGCCAACCTCTTCCAGAACACCACGTTCATGGAGACGTACAACAAGGCCTCCGGCAAGAACCTGATCAGCGTCGGAAAGGTGTATCTGCCGCCGATGGCCCTGTACTCCAACGAGGTGAAGAGCGTGGACGCCCTGCCCGAGGGTGCGTCGGTGGCCATTCCCAATGACCCCACCAATGAGGCCCGCGCGCTGAAGCTGCTCGCGTCCAAGGGGCTCATCGAGGTGACGGAGAACCCCATCACCCTCAAAGATGTGACGGCGAACCCCAAGAACCTGAAGTTCACGGAGATCGAAAACGCCAGCCTCCCGCAGGCACTGAACGACAAGGATGCGGCCATTGTCACCCTGGCGTTCGCCCTGCCGGCGGGCCTGAGCACGGACAAGCAGATCCTCGTCGAGGGCAAGGACAGCGCCTACTACAACGTGCTGGCCGTGAACGCCGACAAGAAGGACGACGCTCGGGTGCAGAAGCTCTACAAGATCCTGACCTCGCAGGAGATGAAGGACTTCATCCAGACGGAGTTCAAGGGCCTGGTGATTCCGGCCAGCTAAGGCTGAAAACGGAGGGCAGGACGGTCACCGTCCTGCCCCCGCTTTTTGGGTGGTGGCGCCATGTGGGGAAGAGCTCGGCGGCAGTGTTGCGCGGGCTCAGAACAGCGTGGGCTGGGACGTCCGGCCTGAGCTGCTGTGGCCATGCTGCCCGGTCCTTTGCTGCTCCGTCCCACGCTGCTCCATCCCATGTTGCCCCGTCCCATGCTGCCCTGGGCGATCCTGCGGAATGCTTCCCTCGGGGTAGGCGGCTTCCTCGCCGCGGGGATCGTCGGCCTGGTGATCGTCGACGTCCCGGTGGCTGAACCCGTGCGAGCCGGAAAAGCCGTGCCGGGATTTGAAGAAGCGGACCCTGCCCGCCAGCCAGGTGCGGTATTCCTTGGAGGCGTACGAGCCCGAGCCATACAGCCTGCGGTAGCGGCCCACGAGTTCCGGATGCCGGGCCGCGATCCACTGCATGAACCATTCCCGGGTGCCGGGCTTCAAATACAGTGCTCCGGCCGTGACGCCGGTTGCACCCGCCGCCGCCAGCGAGGCGAACAGGGAATCCAGTGCCTCGTCACTGTCCGAGAGCCACGGCAGGATGGGCATGGCCATCACCCCGCAGGGCAGCCCGGCTTCGCGGAGCCTGGAAACGAGCTTGAGCCGGGCCCGCGGTCCGGGAGTGCCGGGTTCGATGGCCTCGGAGAGCTGCTCGTCCGTCATGGCGAGCGAGATCCCGATGCCCACCGGCACCTGTGCCGCGGCGTGCTTCAGAAGCGGAATGTCACGCGCCAGCAGCGTCCCCTTGGTCAGGATGGACAGCGGAGTCCCCGAATCGGCCAGCGCACCGATGATGCCGGGCATCAGCCGGTACCGGCCCTCCGCGCGCTGGTAAGGGTCCGTGTTGGTGCCCAGTGCCACCTGCTGCCGGTTCCAGGAGGGCTTGGCCAGCTCTTTGCGGAGCACCTCGGCCGCGTTGATCTTCACCACCACCTGGCTGTCGAAATCCAGCCCGGCGTCGAAGTCCAGATAGGTGTGGCTCTTGCGGGCGAAGCAGTAGACGCAGGCGTGGCTGCAGCCCCGGTAGGGGTTCACGGTCCACTCGAACGGCATCCGGGAGCCGACGGGCACCTTGTTGAGCACCGATTTGGCGGTGACCTCATGAAAGGTGACGCCGGCGAACTCTGGCGTGGACACAGACCGCACCAATCCGGCCAGGGGCAGCAGCGGCGCAGCCCCGGGCATCTCTTCCTGTGCCGGTTTGAGTGCTTGTGCGTCCCATCTCATGCCCTCCATTCGAAGGTATGTTCGAACTTAAGTCAAGGCGCGCCGTCGGCGTTTCCCGGCGACGGCGGCTACGCTGGGTCCATGATTCTACTCACCGGCTTTGAACCCTTCGGCGGCCAGCCGGTGAATCCGTCCTGGGCGGCCGCCCTGTCCGCCAGGGAGCTGCTCCGAGCAGAAGGCCTCGCCGTGGAGGCGGTGGAACTGCCGTGCGTGTTCGGTGCGGCCGGGAGTGTGCTGCGGGATGTCCTGGGTGACCTGGAGCCGGAGCTGGTGGTGTGCATCGGGCAGGCCGGAGGCCGCGGACGGGTCTCTCTGGAAAGGGTTGCCATCAACTGCGATGACGCACCCATTCCGGACAACGCAGGAAACCAGCCCGTGGACCGGGAGGTGGTGCCGGGCGGACCTGCAGCTTATTTCACCTCGTTGCCGGTCAAGTCGGCCTTGCTTGCCGTGGAACAGGCGGGTGTTCCCGCCGAAATCTCACAGACGGCGGGAACGTACGTCTGCAACCACACTTTCTACACGCTGATGCACGAACTTGCGTCCCGTCCGGGCGTCCGCGGTGGATTTGTGCACGTACCGTTCGCGCCGGATCAGATAGAGCAGGGGAGCGATAAACCGTCACTGCCTGTGGCCTCGATGGCGGAGGCGATTGCCGCCGTCGTCCGAATCTCGCAGCACCAGCCAATCGACGCGACCCGGCCAATCGACGAAACCCGGACGTCCGACGTCGCGCTCGCCGCCGGCAGCATCCACTAGGCCGCAGGCCGTTTCCCTGGTTCATCCGGTGGGTGCGGGGCATCCGCTGCGGGAGGAACGGGATTCCCCCTCAACAACTCCCACTCAACCGTGACACTGGTGCTGACGCTGGATTCACCGGACTCCACCGCCATGGCGTCGGCAGCGAAGGCCCGCTGCATCCCGCCCACCGGAACGGGGGCCGACGGCACGGGGTGCAGCCGCACAGAGACCACCTCACCCAGCTCCGCTCCGGCAAGCCCGGCGAGCTGTGCGGCTGCCGCCCGGGCGTCAAGCCAGGCGGCCTCGCGGGCCAGCGCCATCACGGCTGCGGCATCGGCAAAGCCGAGCTGAACGCCATCCAGGCGCACGTCGTTGCCGCCTGCGTCCACGGCTGCCGCGATGACTCCTGAGCCGGCAGCGGGATCCCGGAGCCGGACGCTGAGCATGCTGGATGCCACATAACCCGTGACCTGCTGGCCGCGGCCCTCCTGCCAGACGACGTCGGCACGGACGTTCAGCCCGGACGTCCTGATATCCCGGCTCTGCGCGCCCCGGCCGCGCAGCGCGCCCGTTACGGCGGCGGACGCCTCTCCGGCAGCGGCGAAGGCATCCCCGGCGCTGTCGCGCCGGCATTCCACGCCAACGGAGAGCGTCAGCAGGTCCGGCGCGGCCTCGGCGGTTCCGAATCCCGTGACGGTGACTGTCCGGGCTGCCGCCCGGCCCGCGGGTTCACTCATGCCTGCGCCTCCGGTCCACATAGCCGCCGGCCTCCAGGCCGGCATGCCGCTCGAAGGGATTTCCCGACGCCGGATCGCCGTACCGCACTGCCGACCAGGCAGCGGCCGCGAAATAGAACAGCAGGAAGGGCACCCCCAGGCACCACGCGTACTGGGTGCTGTGCCGCTCCTCGTGGTCCAGGAGCACGCGGCCCGTCAAGGCCGAATCGGCGTCTGCACGGAAGATCACCACGTTCCCAACAGTGAAAGCACCAGCCACAGGCAGCCGCCATCGGTAACCGGTGGCGACAATCAAACCGCGGGGACCCCGGAACGTCCTGGTGCCGGCCAGCCCGGCAAGCACCAGCCCCAGGGGCGTGGAGGCGTTCAGCACGTTTGCGAGTTGCCGGAGGCGTTGCGTTTGCGTCAGGGGGCCTCTCTTCCGGGGGCCATCCGTTGGGCGGCCTTGCATCATGAGGCCATGCTAGCCGCGGGCGGTCGTGCAGAACAGGCAACGGCCCCGGCCGTGGGGGACAGGCACAGGCCCCCAGATGACAGCCCGATGACCCCGGGCGGCCGGGCCGCTGTCAATTGGAGCGGCGCTGTCAATTAGACTGGGAACAGTGCCTGCCGGCCACCCGCCGGCGAGCCTGCCCTTGTCTTTGGACGGCGTCTTTGGATGGCGTCCTTGGATGACTTTCTGCAATGACGTGCCAGCGACGGACGCGCTGCCTGGGAAACCGGCGCGGCTGCACCGGCGGCTGGCATCACCCGACTCGTAGCTAAGAACAGTAGATGACTGAAACTTTGCCGGGCGCCGCCGTCCCGAACCCTCTGGATGAAACCGCCATCAACGCCGCCGTGGACCAGGCCGTCGCCGCCATTGCCGGCGCCTCCACCCTCGATGAACTCAAGGCCGTCCGCCTGGCCCACACCGGTGAGAAGTCGCCGCTCAGCCTGGCCAACCGTGAAATCGGAAGCCTGCCTAAGGACAAGAAGGCCGCAGCCGGCAAACTGATGGGCTCATCGCGCGGACGTGTTAACAAGGCGCTCGCGGACCGCACCGCCGAACTCGAAGCGGAGAACGACGCCCGTATCCTGGTTGAGGAGACCGTTGACGTCACGGCGGCCCCGCGCCGCCGTCGGGCCGGGGCCCGCCACCCGCTGTCCACGCTGCAGGACCGCGTCGCGGACATCTTCGTGGGCATGGGCTGGGAAATCGCCGAAGGCCCCGAAGTGGAATCCGAATGGTTTAACTTCGACGCACTGAACTTCAAGCCGGACCACCCTGCCCGCGAAATGCAGGACACGTTCTTCGTGGAGCCGCCCGAAGCCCACCTGCTGATGCGCACACACACCTCGCCGGTGCAGGTCCGGTCCATGCTGGAGCGGGAGCTGCCCATCTACGTGCTGTGCCCCGGCAAGGTGTTCCGCACCGATGAGCTCGATGCCACCCACACCCCGGTCTTCCACCAGTTCGAGGGCCTGGCCATCGACAAGAAGCTCAGCATGGCTGACCTCCGTGGAACCCTGGAGCACTTCGCCCGCCAGATGTTCGGCGATGAAGCCCAGATCCGGCTGCGCCCCAACTACTTCCCGTTCACCGAGCCGTCCGCCGAGCTGGACATCTTCCACCCCGGCGCCAAGGGCGGGCCACGCTGGATCGAATGGGGCGGCTGCGGAATGGTCAACCCCAACGTCCTGCGGGCCGCCGGCATCGATCCGGACGTCTATTCAGGCTTTGCCTTCGGCATGGGCATCGAGCGGACGCTGATGTTCCGCAACGAGGTCGGCGACATGCGCGACATGATCGAGGGCGATGTACGTTTCAGCGAGCACTTCGGGATGGAGATCTAACAGTGCGTATCCCACTTTCCTGGCTGCGTGAATTCGCGCAGATACCGGCCGGAGCCACGGCCGAAGACGTCATGGCGGACCTTGTCAAGGTCGGCTTTGAAGAGGAAGCGGTCCACCGCCCCACGGACGCCCTGCGCGGACCCGTCGTGGTGGGCCAGGTCCTGAGCCTGGTCAAGGAACCGCAGTCCAACGGCAAGACCATCAACTGGTGCCAGGTCCGCGTCGTCCCCGAGGGGCAGGAGCAGACCCTCACCGGCAAGGGCATCGATCCGTCCGGCGTGCAGGGCATCGTCTGCGGCGCCCACAACTTTGTTGAGGGCGACAAAGTGGTGGTCACCCTGCCAGGCGCCGTCCTGCCCGGCGACTTCCACATCTCGGCACGGAAGACCTACGGCCACATGTCCGCGGGCATGATCGCCTCCGTCCGCGAACTGGGCATCGGCGAGGACCACGACGGCATCCTGGTGCTTTCCCGGATCGGGCTTGACCCGGAAATCGGGACCGACGCCATGGACCTGCTGGGCCTCTACGACCAGGCGGCCGAGATCAACGTGACCCCGGACCGCGGCTACGCCTTCTCGATCCGCGGAGTGGCCCGCGAATACGCCCACGCCACCGGCACGGACTTCACCGATCCGGCGTCGAAGGTCAACGCGCCGGCCGCCCTCTCCGGCGGCTACGGCGTCAAGATCAACGACGACGCGCCCATCTACGACAAGCCCGGCTGCGACCGTTTCGTGGCGCGCACCGTCCGCGGCGTGGACGCCACCAGGCCCACGCCGCCGTGGATGACTTCCAGGCTCAGGCTGGCCGGAATCCGGTCCATCTCCCTGCCGGTGGACATCTCGAACTACGTGATGCTCGAACTCGGCCAGCCGCTGCACTTCTACGACCAGGACAAGCTGTCCGGCGACATCGTGGTGCGCCGGGCCGTGGCGGGGGAGAAGCTGAGAACCCTCGACGGCAAGGAGCGCTCGCTTGACCCTGAGGACCTGCTGATCACCGACGCCTCCGGCCCCATCGGCGTCGCGGGCGTCATGGGCGGCGCGTCCACCGAGGTCTCGGACGCCACGTCCACAGTCCTGATTGAGGCAGCCCACTTCGAGGAAGTCTCCATCGCCCGCTCCCGCCGGCGCCACAAGCTCCCGTCAGAAGCCTCCAAGCGCTTTGAACGCGGCGTGGACTGGCAGGTCGCCAACATCGCGGCCCAGCGCGCCGTCGATCTTCTCGTGGAACTGGCCGGCGGAACCGCCGACGAGGCCGGCACCGATGTCGGAACCGCCCCGGATCCGGTGACCATAGCGTTGCCGGCGGAATTCCCCGCCGCCCGGATCGGCATCGACTTCACCGAAGAGCAGATCGTCACGTCCCTCGAGGACCTCGGCGCCGTCCTCGAAAAGACCGGCGCAGGCTGGACCGTCACCGCGCCGAGCTGGCGGAACGACCTGGAAACCAAGGAGGACCTCTCCGAGGAGGTGACCCGCCTGGTGGGCTACGACCAGATCCCAGCGACCCTGCCGGTGGCGCCCCCCGGCCGCGGCCTGACCCGCGTGCAGCAGCAGCGCCGCCGCCTGGTCCAGGCACTGGCGGACGCCGGCCTGACCGAGGTCCTGGCCTACCCCTTCGTGTCGAAGGCCGCCAATGACACGTTCGGAGTGGCCGAGGAGGGTGCACCCCGGACTGCCGTCAAGCTTGCCAACCCGATCAGCGAGGAGCACGGGTACCTGCGCACGTCGGTGCTGCCGGGCCTGCTGGAGGTCGCCAAACGCAACCACTCCCGCGGCTTCCGCGACCTCGCCGTCTTCGAAGCCGGCCTGGTGTTCCTGCCCGGTGACAAGCTGGGCACGCCCTCTATTCCGCCGCTGGGCGTCAAGCCAAGCGATGAGGTGCTGGACGCACTGTACGACGGCGTTCCGGACCAGCCGCTGCACGTCGCCGCCGTCCTGACCGGCCATGATTCGCCCGCCGCCGCCGGCCACGCCCCGCGGCTGTGGGACTGGGCAGACGCCCTGGACATCGCCCGCCTCGCCGGTGACGTCCTTGGGGTGGAGCTTGTGGTCACCCAGGGCCGGCACCAGGCCTTCCACCCGGGCCGCGCCGCGCAGCTTTCCCTGCGTTCCGGCGAGGTCGTGGGATACGCCGGCGAGCTGCACCCGAAACTCCTGGCCGCGCATGACATGCCGGCGCGGTCGGTCGCGCTGGAACTCAACGCGGACGCGCTCTTCGAGGCGGCGGCCGACGTCGTGGTGGCCCGGCACATCTCCACCTTCCCGGTAGCCACGCAGGACGTGGCGCTCGTGGTGCCGCAGGACGTCCCCGCCGACGACGTGCTGGCAGCTCTGCGTGAAGGCGCCGGTGAGCTGCTCGAGGACGTCGCCCTGTTCGACGTCTACGCGGGGAAGGGGATCGAGGACGGCAAGAAGTCCCTCGCCTTCGGCCTGCGGTTCCGCGCAACGGACCGGACACTGACGGCCGACGAGGCGTCGGAGGCGCGGGAGCGCGCCGTCGCCACCGCAGCCGAACGGTTTGGTGCCGTCCAGCGCTAGCTGACCATAAAGAAAGACCACGCCATTTGGCGTGGTCTTTCTTTATGCCGGAAAACATTCTTATGCCGGAAATAACTCACGGCAGCGGCGGCAGGGCTTCTTCGTAGAGCCAAGGGTGCAGCAGCGATTCCGAGTCCAGTCCCGTGACGCGGTCGGCCGTGAGGATGAACTCGGGCGTCGACACGGAACTGTGGGCATGTGTGCGGGTCCATTCCTGCAGCAGCGCGAAGAAGGCCAGGTCGCCGCAGCGGCGGCGCAGGGCGTGCAGGGCAAGTGCTCCGCGCTTGTAGACCCGGTCGTCGAACATCAGCTCGGGTCCGGGATCACCCACCAGAAGGTCCTGGTCACCGGCATTGAGCCGCCGCCAGGCTGCCAAAGCCCGCTCATGGGCGGGCATCACGCCGGCTTCCTCGGACCAGATCCACTCCGCGTAGCAGGCGAAACCCTCGTGCAGCCAGATGTCGCTCCACGTGCCCAGCGTCAGCGAGTTCCCGAACCACTGGTGGGCCAGTTCATGCGCGATCAGGCGCTGTGACTCCCACCCGGTATCAAGGTGGTTGCGGCCCAGGATGGACAGCGACTGGGCCTCGAGCGGGATTTCCAGCTCATCGGCGGTGACCACCACTGTGTATTCGGGGAAGGGATACGGACCGAAGCGGCTCACAAAGGTGCTCATCATGGCTTCCTGGCGGGCCAGCGCTGTCTCTGCCCGGGTTGCCAGCTGGGCAGGTGCCGCAACGAACTGGGGCACGCCGGCGGAGTCCGGCAGGCTCACCAGCCCGTACCGGCCGATCTGGATGGTTGCCAGGTACGTCGCCATCGGTTCACGCTGCTCATAGACCCACGTTTGTCGGCTCGACCTCACGGCCTGCCCCACCAGGAGTCCGTTGCACACGGCCCGGTATCCGGCGTCAGTGGTGACGGCGATGCGGTAGCTGGCCTTGTTCCGCGGGTGGTCGTTGCAGGGGAACCAGGACGGCGCGCCGTTTGGCTGGCCGGCCACGAGTACGCCGTCGGTGAGCTCCTCCCAGCCCACCTCGCCCCACAGCCCCCGGCGCGGCTGCGGGTTGCCGTCATAGCGGATGTCGAGGCTGAATTCGGAGCCCGCCTCGAGGGGCTGTTCGCAGTGCACCACGAGCTGTTCTGCCCGCTGCGTGAACTTCCGCACGCGGACCCCGTTCAGCTGGACTTTCAGGGCGCGGAGGCCGGCCAGATCGAGTACGACGGCGGACGTGCGGCGTGCCGCCACAGCGGCCAGTACGGCACGGCCGGTCAGCCGGTTGCTGGCGAGCCTGTAGTCCAGCTCCAGTTCATAGTGCAGGACGCGGTAGGCATCCGTTCCGTGGTCCGGGACGTAGGGGTCGCTGGTGGCCGTGGCGCCGGCGGAGAGGACGGCGGCCGGGCCGGGCGATTCTCCGGGGCTCATTCTGCGTGTGACTTCCTTAGCTGTGGTGGGGCTACTTGAGGCGGGGTGCGGGAACGGCGGGCCCGGTCCACGGGCTGACCGGATTGCCCATCCAGTAGGTCCCGGCCGGAACGGTCTCGCCGCGCATCACCAGGGACGCCGGACCAACGGTCCCGCCCTTGCCGATCCTCGCCTGGGGCAGAATCACGCCGTGCGGGCCCATCGTCGCCCCGTCTTCGAGACTAACAGTGTCGATGCTCATGATGCGGTCGTGGAAAAGGTGGGTCTGGACAACGCAGCCGCGGTTGACCGTGGAGCTGGCGCCGAGGGTCACGAGGTCCGCTTCGGGAAGCCAGTAACTTTCACACCATGTGCCCCGGCCGATCTTGGCACCGAGGGCACGCAGCCACCAGACGAGGGCCGGAGTACCGCTGGCGGACCGGGCGAACCACGGCGCACTCACCATTTCGATGAAGGCGTCCACGACCTCGTTGCGCCAGATGAAGGAGCTCCACAACGGGTGTTCGCCGGCCTTGATCCTGCCCACGAGCAACCACTTGGCCGCAACGGAGCAGCCTGCCGCCACCCCGCCCGCGAGCAGGAGGACCACGCCTCCGAGTGCCGCTGCCGCACCGTAGCCGAGGGCGGTGGCGAGCCAGTCGAAGACGAGCAGCACGCCAAGGGCCAGGCCCACTGTCAGGGCCACCGGCACGAACCGGCACAGTTCCCAGAGGCTCCTGGCCACCTTGAGCCGGGCCGGGGGCTGGAAGGTGCGGGTGCTGTCCGAAGCCACCGCGGTACGCCGCAGCCTGACCGGAGGGCTGCCCAGCCAGGATGTGCCTGACTTGGCCTTGCCCGGCGTCGCCGAGAGGACTGCGACCAGGGAGTTCTTTGGCACGCTGCGCCCTGCTGCGGTCATCCCGGAGTTGCCAAGGAAGGAGCGCTTTCCGATTTTCGCGGGCGCGATTCGCATCCATCCGCCGCCGAGCTCGTACGAGGCCACCATGGTGTCGTCGGCGAGGAAAGCACCCTCGCCGACCGTGGTCATGCGTGGCAGCAGCAGGACGGTGGAGGCCTCAACATTCTTTCCGACCTTCGCCCCCAGCAGCCTCAGCCAGACCGGCGTGAACAGGCTGGCATATATCGGGAACAGGAGGTCCCGCGCCATGTCCAGCACCCGCTCGGTGGCCCAGACCTGCCAGCCGACACGGCTGCGGACCCGGTAGTAGCCCTCCTTCAGGCCGAGGCCCAGCAGCCTGGTGGTGACCAGGATCAGCAGTAAATTGGTGAGGAACCAGGTCAAAGCGGCGAGCGGAAGTGACGCCAGCACCTGCGGCAAGGCACTGAGCAGCGAGTCGTTGCCCCTGATGAACAGGAAGACCACCAGGGCTGCGGCCACGGCCGAGGCGTAGGGAATCAGGGCGAGGACAGCGGACGCGGCAGCGAAGGCCATGAACCAGAGGCGCCCCAGGCGGGAGCTGACCGGCTGGCCGGCGGGCCAGTCCTGCTTCGCCTTGCCCCGCCGTTCTGCCGGGGACCCGGCCACCACCTGGCCGGCCTTGACCTTGCCCAGTACGGCGGAGCCTGGTTCCACCTGGCCGCCGGCGCCGATGCTGGCCCCGGGCATCAGGGTGCTGCGGGCTCCCACGGTGGCGTCCGCCCCGACGTGGACGTGGCCGATGCGGACGATGTCACCGTCGATCCACCACCCGGACAAATCCACCTCGGGTTCGATGTTGCAGCCGCGGCCCAGGGTGAGGAAGCCTGTCACCGGAGGAAGGGAGTGCAGATGGATGTTGCTTCCGATCTTGGCGCCGAGGGCCCTGGCGTAGTAGGGCACCCAAGGTGCGCTGGCGAGGCTGACGGCGCCGGCCAGGTCCTGGATTTGTTCGGCCAGCCAGAGGCGCAGGTGCACTTTGCCTGCACGCGGGTAGGTCCCGGGCTGCACGTTACGAAGCAGGAGGCGGGCGGCGGCAACAGAGATAACCATCCGTCCGGGCGGGCTGACGAAGACCAGCCAGGACGCCGCCACCCACCACCACGACACGGTGGGTGCGGCCGAGAACCCGGCAAACGTGTACAGGACGTTGTTGGCGGCCATCAGATATGTCAGCCAGCGCATGCCCGCCAGAATGTGCAGCGGTATGCCCATCAGGGTCTGGAAGACCTGCGACTTCAGGGCCGTGGGGCGGACGGGCCGTTCCGGGGCCGGGCCGGCGGAGAGGCCGTCGGGCAGGGATTGGCGGGCTACCTCTATCAGGGCGCCAATGCGCGGGGTGGCGTATATGTCGGCCACGGTGATGGTGGGGTAGCGGACCCGGAGTGCGGAGACGAGCTGCGCCGCGGCCAGCGATCCGCCGCCGTGGGCAAAGAAGTCCGCGTCGAGGCCGGCGACGCTGCTGCCGAGGACTGCCTGCCACTGGTCAACGACCCACCGGGCATCCTCGGGCACGTTCAGTGGCGCGGCGTCCGCCGCCACCGCGCCGGCACCCTGCAGGGGCCATGGCAGCGCATGCCGGTCGACTTTCCCGCTGGTCTTGGTGGGCAGCGTGTCGACGACGGTGAGCATCGGGATAAGTGGGGCGGGCAGCGTGGCGGACAGCAGTTCACGGAACGCGGCCAGGTCAGGCGCTGGCTCCGTCCCGCCGGCGGGAGCCAGATAGCCCACGAGGACCTGGTTGCCGGCCGCCGTCGTGCGAACTGCGGCGGCGGCACCCGCAATTGCCGGGAGCGACTGCAGGGCAGCATCGATCTCACCGAGTTCGATCCGGCGGCCGCCAAGCTTGACCTGCTCGTCGGCGCGTCCCATGAAGATCAGGCCGGCGCGCTCGAAACGGACCAGGTCGCCGGAGCGGTAGGCGCGACCCCACCCCAGTGAGGGCATGGGGGCATATTTCTCCGCATCCTTCTGCGGATCGAGGTAGCGGGCCAGCCCCACGCCGCCGATGATGAGCTCGCCGACCTCGCCCTCGGCCACCGGGACGCCGTCGGAGTCGACCACTGCCAAATCCCAGCCATCCAGCGGGAGCCCGATCCTGACCGGGCCGGTACCGCCCAGCGGGGCCGCGCAGGCCACGACCGTTGCCTCGGTGGGTCCGTAGGTGTTCCACACCTCACGGCCGTCCACGGCCAGGCGCTCGGCCAGCTCCGGCGGGCAGGCCTCGCCGCCGAAGATCAGCAGCCGGACGTTCTCCAGGGCCTCTGCCGGCCACAGTGCCGCAAGTGTGGGAACGGTGGACACCACCGTGACGCCGTGGTTGATCAGCCACGGCCCCAGGTCCATGCCGGTGCGGACCAGGGCCCGCGGGGCAGGCACGAGGCAGGCGCCATGGCGCCAGGCCAGCCACATCTCTTCGCAGGACGCGTCGAAGGCGACCGAAAGTCCCGCGAGCACGCGGTCCTGCGGCCCCACCGGATCGTCCTGAAGGAAGATGCGGGCTTCCGCGTCGACGAACGCGGCCGACGAGCGGTGCTGCACCGCCACGCCCTTGGGCGTCCCGGTGGAACCGGACGTGAAGATGACCCAGGCATCGTCGCCGGGGGCGGCCGGGCGCGGAGCCGGGAAGGGGATGGGCCGCCTGTGGTCCGTGACGATCTCACCGTTGGCGCGCAGGATGCCGGCCACCCGTGCCTCACTGAACACCAGTTTGGCCCGTTCGTCCGGATCATCCGCGTCCACGGGGACGTAGGCCGCGCCGATCAGCATGATGGCAAGGATCGCAATGTAGAGCTCGTTGGTGCCCGAGGGAATCCGCACCCCGATTTTGTCTCCCGCTCCCAGACCGGCCAGGTGGAGCCGCCGCCCCTCGGCCTTGACCTCCGCCAGGAGCTGGGCGTAGCTGAGGGAGCGGCGGCCGTCGTCGAGCGCGGAAGCATCCGGGAAATGTGCGGCGGTGTCGGTGAGGATGTCCACCAGCGTCCGCTCCGGCGGGGCGGCGGCAGCGCCCGGCAGTTGCGCCCGGTACACCTCCTCTGCCGCCGGCTCGCCGGCGGCAGAGGAGGTCGTGTCCAGGGTTTTCGGGAGCGGCTCAATCACTGCTGGATTCTCCCTCAGCAAGATGAACGGAAGATGACACCGTTTCCCCTGCGTTAATCTCGGACCCCATTGTTACAGGACCGCATGGCTGCAGGCCCGTCTAGGGGACCAGCAGAACCTTGCCGGTGGTGCGCCGGCCTTCGAGGTCCTCGTGAGCCCGGCGGGCCTCGGCCAGCGGGTAGGTGGCGCCGATGCGGACGTTGAGGCTGCCGTCGGCCGCGGCGCCGAAGATTTCCGTGGAGCGCCAAAGCCGTTCCTGCGGGTTGCCGAGGAAGTGGGCGAGTGTCGGGCGCGTCAGGGTCAGCGAGCCGCCGGCGTTGAGCCGCTGCGGGTCCACCGGCGGAACGGGGCCGGACGCCGCGCCGAAGAGCACCAGCGAACCACGGGTGCGCAGGCTGGCCAGCGAGCCGTCGAACGTGTCCTTCCCAACGCCGTCGTACACCACGTTCACGCCGGCACCGTGAGTCAGGTCCCGGACGGCGTCGGCGAAGCCGTCATAGCGCAGCACTTCGTCTGCGCCGGCACTCCGGGCCAGGGATTCCTTCTCATCAGTGGAAACGGTGGTGATGACACGGGCGCCGCGGGCCTTCAGGAGCTGGATCAGCAGCAGGCCCACCCCTCCGGCGCCGGCATGGAGCAGCACGTTGTGCCCGGGCTCAACGCGGAACGAGGAGTTGATCAGGTAATGGGCCGTCATGCCCTGGAGGGGGAGTGCAGCGGCGGTGTGGTCGTCCACGCCGTCCGGCACGGGCAGGGCCTTCGCGGCGTCCAGCAGGATGTACCCGGCGTAGCACGCAGTTCCCTCCGCCGTGGCCACCCGGCTGCCCACCGAAAAGTCCTCCACACCCTCGCCGACTTCCTCGACGACGCCCGCCGCTTCAGACCCCGGGATGAACGGGTAGGCAACCTTGTAGGTGCCGTTGCGCTGGTAGGTCTCGATGAAGTTGACGCCTGTTGCCGCGACCTTCACCAGCAGCTGGCCGGGGCCGGGGACGGGGCGGTCGATCTCCGTGAACTCCAGAACCCCGGGTCCGCCTGCCTGCCGGGCGACGATGGCGTGCATCATGGAATTTCTCCTTTTCCGGGCCGGGACCTCCGGCACCCTTCCTCCCCTCATCCTAGGGACAGGGGCGGTGCAGGCGAAGTCGGAGCGGCCGGTCAGTAGCGCCGGGAGACCGTTGCCATGGGGCATTCGAAGTGGCGTCCCGCAGCGAGTCCCACCTCATTGAGGTACCTGACGATGATTCCGAACGACGCCGCCAGCGTGGTCTCCGTGAAGGGAATCCCCTGCTTTTCGCAGTGCTGGCGCACGATCGCGGTTGCCTTGTGCAGCTGGGGCCGTGCCATGTCGGGGAAGAGGTGGTGCTCCACCTGGCGGTTCAGCCCGCCGAGCAGGATATCCATGAACCGGCCGCCGGAAATGTTGCGTGATGTAAGGACCTGACGGCTGAGGAAGTCGACGCGGCTGTCTGCCGGAAGCACCGGCATGCCCTTGTGGTTGGGCGCGAAGGACGCGCCCATGTAGAACCCGAAAACAGCGAGCTGCACGCCGATGAAGGCGGCGGCCATGCCCAGCGGCAGGAAGGAAAACGCCAGCACCGGAAGGATGCTGAGGCGGGTCAGCAGAATCGGCAGTTCCACCCACCGGTGCGTGACCTTGGCGCGCCGGAGGATGAAGCGGACAGAATCTATCTGCAGGCCGAGCCCCACAAGGAAGAGCAGGGGGAAGAAGAGCCAGCCTTGCTTGCGCGTGAGCAGGGCCAGCCGGCCCTGCCGCGCGGCCGCGGCTTCCGGGTGGAAGGCGATGGGACCTGGGGCGATGTCCGGATCCTTGGAGATGACGTTGGGGTGGTTGTGGTGCGCCCCGTGTTTCTGCTCCCACCACGAGTAGCTGACGCCGGCCACGGATGTTGCCAGGAGCCGTGCTGACCAGTCGTTGGCGCGCCGGGAGGCGAATATCTGGCGGTGGCCCGCCTCATGGGCCAGAAAGCTCAGCTGCGTGCAGATGATGCCAAGCGCTGCGGCGATGAGGAGCTGGAACCAGCTCTGGCCGATCAGCGCGAACCCGAACCAGGTGGCTGCCATCAGGACGACCAGGCTGGAGAACACGGTGATGTAGAAGCCCTGGCGCCGTTCCAGGAGCCCGGCGGCCCGCACCGTCTTAAGTAGTTCGGTGTAGCTCTGTGTGACCGGATTGGCCTGGCGGACCCTGCTGACCCGGCTGATCCGGGGCTGCGGGCGCTCGGAAGTGATGGTGGACGTCATGAACGGCGTGCCTCGTAACTGTTTACGGGCAACGCTGCTGCCGACGTTCGGCATGCGCGGAGTGGATCACCCTCACTCAAGGATACGCTCACGCGCGCCGCGTACGGTTCGGCTGCTTCCGGCACCGGGACTTTGGCGTGCAGCAGAATGCACACAGGATCAATGCATAAATATCGGGACCTATGCATAGTCTTGCTGTATAGTCGTCTTCATGACTATTTCTGTTGCCGTCTCCGGGGCCAGCGGCTACGCCGGCGGCGAAGTTCTCCGCCTTCTGGCCGGCCATCCGGATGTCACCATCGGAGCCATCACGGCGCACAGCAACGCCGGTTCCAGACTAGGCGAACTGCAGCCGCATCTCCATGGCCTGGCGAGCAGGATTCTCGAGGACACCAGCGTGGAGAACCTGTCCGGGCACGACGTCGTGTTCCTGGCCCTCCCGCACGGGGCGTCCGCCGAGATTGCGGCCAAGCTGCCCGAGGGCACTGTGGTGATCGACGCCGGAGCGGACCACCGCCTGGAGGACGCCGCCGCGTGGGAAAAGTTCTACGGCTCGGACCACGCCGGAACGTGGCCCTACGGCCTGCCCGAGCTGCCGGGCCAGCGCGAGAAACTCAAGGGCGCCAACCGGATCGCCGTCCCGGGCTGCTACCCGACGTCGGCGCTGCTCGCCCTCACGCCCGGCTTCGCCGGCGGCCTGCTCGAGGGGAACGACGTCGTCATCGTCGCTGCGTCCGGCACCTCCGGTGCCGGAAAGGCGGCAAAGGTAAACCTCATCGGCTCCGAGGTCATGGGGTCCATGAGCCCCTATGGCGTGGGCGGAGGCCACCGGCACACGCCGGAAATCGAGCAGGGCCTGTCCAACGCCTCCGGTGAGCCGGTGACGGTTTCCTTCACGCCCACCCTGGCGCCCATGAGCCGCGGCATCCTCACCACCGCCACCGCACGGGTCAAACCCGGTGTGGGCGCCGAGGACCTTCGCCGTGCCTGGGCGGAGGCGTATGACGACGAGCCGTTCGTCCACCTGCTGCCCGAAGGCCAGTGGCCCACCACCAAATCCGTGCAGGGCTCCAACCACGCCGCCATGCAGCTGGCGTTCGACCCGCACGTCGGGCGCGTCATTGTCACGTGCGCCATCGACAACCTGACCAAAGGCACCGCCGGTGGAGCGGTGCAGTCCATGAACATTGCCCTTGGCCTGCCGGAGACCGCCGGCCTTAACCTGCAGGGAGTTGCCCCGTGACCGTTACCGCCCCCAAGGGATTCCGTGCCTCCGGCGTCACAGCCGGCCTCAAGGCCTCGGGAAACCCGGACCTCGCCCTCGTGGTCAACGACGGACCGTCCAAGGCGGCAGCCGCTGTCTTCACCTCCAACCGGGTGGCCGCGGCCCCGGTCCACTGGTCGCGCCAGGTGGTCTCGGACGGCCGCGTTGACGCTGTGATCCTCAACTCCGGCGGCGCCAATGCCTGCACCGGCCCGCAGGGCTTCCAGAACACGCACACGACGGCGGAAAAGACCGCCGAGGCGCTGGGCCTGTCCGCCACCGACGTCCTTGTCTGTTCCACCGGCCTGATCGGCGAGCAGCTGCCCATGGACAAGATCGTTCCGGGCATCGACGCCGCGGCCGCCGCCCTGAGCGCCGACGGCGGCGCCGAGGCGGCCACGGCCATCATGACCACCGACACGGTGCCCAAGCAGGCCGTCTTCACCGGCGCCGACGCCGAAGGGAACGAGTTCAGCATCGGCGGCATCGCCAAGGGTGCCGGCATGCTGGCGCCCGGGCTGGCCACCATGCTGGTGGTGCTCACCACGGATGCCGACGTCCAGCCCGAAATGCTCGATCTCGTCCTCCGCGACGCCACGCGGGTCACCTTCGACCGGGCAGACTCCGACGGCTGCATGTCCACCAACGACACCGTGGTGCTGCTCGCCTCCGGCGCTTCCAAGGCCGTCCCGTCAGCCGAGACCTTCGGCGAGGGCCTGACGCAGGTCTGCGCCGAGCTGGCCCGCAAACTGATCGGCGACGCCGAGGGTGCCAGCCACGACATCGCGATCCGGACGTTCAACGCCGCCACCGAGCGCGACGCCGAAACCGTCAGCCGCGCCGTGGCCCGCTCCAACCTCTTCAAGGCGGCCATCTTCGGCAAGGACCCCAACTGGGGCCGGGTGCTCTCCGCCGTGGGAACCACCGACGCCGCGTTCGAACCGGACCAGCTCAACGTGTCCATGAACGGCATCCAGATCTGCCAGAACGGCGGCATCGGCCAGGACCGCAAGCTCGTGGACCTGGAACCACGCGAGGTGCTCGTGGAGATCGACCTGCAGGCCGGCGGGGCGGAAGCCACCATCTGGACCAACGACCTCACGCACGACTACGTCCATGAGAACAGCGCCTACTCAAGCTAGATCCGCCAGCAACCCTGGAGAACCAGCCGCATGAACACCCAGACCCGCGAGTCAACGTCCATGAGTGATGCCCAAGCCAAGGCCGGCACACTCATCGAAGCCCTGCCGTGGATCCAGCGCTTTGCCGGAACCACCATGGTGGTCAAGTACGGCGGCAACGCCATGGTCAACGACGAGCTGCGCCGCGCCTTCGCCGAGGACGTCGTGTTCCTCCACCACGTGGGCATCCACCCCGTGGTGGTGCACGGCGGCGGACCGCAGATCAACTCGATGCTGGGCAGGCTCGGCATCGAGTCGGAATTCAAGGGCGGCCTGCGCGTCACCACGCCGGAGGCGATGGACGTGGTGCGCATGGTCCTCACCGGCCAGGTGGGCCGTGAACTGGTGGGCCTGATCAACTCGCACGGGCCCTACGCCGTCGGCATGTCCGGTGAAGACGGCGGCCTCCTGCGTGCTGTCCGCACCGGCACCGTGGTTGACGGCGAGGAGGTGGACCTCGGGCTCGTGGGCGAGGTGGTCGGTGTGGACCCCGCCGGCATCGTGGACATTCTCGACGCCGGCCGGATCCCCGTGATCTCCACCGTGGCCCCGGAGATCACCGACGCCGGCGAGGGTGTGGCCGGCACCGCGCGCTTCCAGCCCACCGGCCAGGTCCTGAACGTCAACGCGGACACCGCGGCGGCGGCCGTGGCCTCCGCGCTGGGCGCCTCGAAACTGGTCATCCTGACCGACGTCGAAGGCCTCTACGCCAACTGGCCGGACAAATCCTCGCTCATTTCGTCCCTGACCGCCTCCGAGCTGCGGGACATGCTGCCCAGGCTCGAATCAGGCATGATCCCCAAGATGGCCGCCTGCCTCAAGGCGATCGACGAGGGCGTGGAGCGTGCGCACATCGTGGACGGCCGACTGCCCCACTCAATGCTTCTTGAAACATTTACGACGGCGGGCATCGGTACCCAGGTGGTCCCGGACGAGGAGACGAACCCATGAGCAACCTTGAACAATCAGCACTCGTTGAGCAGTCCCCGGTGGTTGAGCTGGTCGAAACCAAGGGCCACAGCAGCGGCGCCGAGTGGCTGGCGCGCTATTCGTCGTCGCTGATGGGTGTCTTCGGCACGCCCCAGCGGGTGCTGGTCCGCGGCGCGGGCTGCCTTGTCTGGGACGCCGACGGCAAGGAGTACCTGGACCTCCTCGGCGGCATCGCCGTCAACGCGCTGGGCCACGCCCACCCGTTCGTGACCTCGGTGATCTCCAGCCAGCTGGCCACCCTGGGGCACGTCTCCAACTTCTTCACCAGCCCCACGCAGATCGCCCTGGCCGAGAAGCTGCTGGAACTCAGTGCAGCGCCGGCCGGCTCCAAGGTGTTCTTCACCAACTCCGGCACCGAGGCCAACGAGGCCGCCTTCAAGCTGGCCCGCCGGAACTCCGGGTCCGCCGGGGGCGCCGAAGGCGGCAGGCCCCGCACCCGGATCATCGCGCTCGAAGGCGCATTCCACGGCCGGACCATGGGCGCCCTCGCGCTCACGGCCAAGAAGGCCTACCGCGCGCCCTTCGAACCGGTGCCCGGCGGCGTCGAGCACATTCCGTTCGGGGACATCGAGGCGCTGCGCAACGCGGTCGACGACACCGTGGCCGCCGTCTTCCTGGAGCCGATCCAGGGCGAGGCAGGCGTCCGGCCCCTTCCGGCCGGCTACCTGAAGGCAGCCCGCGAGTTCACCGCCGAAGCCGGCGCCCTGCTGATCCTCGATGAGGTGCAGACCGGCATCGCACGCACGGGCAAGTGGCTGGCCAGCGAGGACGCCGGGATCGTGCCCGACGCCATCACCCTGGCCAAAGGCCTTGGCGGCGGTTTCCCGATCGGCGCGCTCGTCACGTTTGGTGAGAGGACGTCGTCACTGCTCTCCGCAGGGCAGCACGGCACCACCTTCGGCGGGAACCCGGTGGCCACCGCCGCGGCCCTGGCCACGCTGCACGCCATCGAAAGCCAGCAGGTGATGGACAACGTCCGCGTGGTGGGCGAGCATGTGCGGCAGGCGCTGGCCGCCGTCGACGGTGTCACGGAGGTGCGCGGCGAAGGACTGCTGATCGGCTTCGACCTGGATGCCGACGTCGCCCCTGCCGCCGTGACCGCTGCCCTGGACGCCGGCTTCATCATCAACAGCCCCGGCCCCCGCACCATCCGTCTGGCCCCGCCGCTCATCCTGACCACCGGGCAGGCGGACCGTTTCCTGGCCGCCCTTCCGGCCATCCTGCAAACCGCAAAGGACGCACAGTGACCTCCACCGGCACCATCCGCCACTTCCTCAAGGACACGGACCTCAGCCCTGCCGAACAGGCGGAAGTCCTGGAACTCGCGGGCCGCATGAAGGCGGCGCCGTACAGCGTCCAGCCGTTCGCCGCCGAAGGCAGCGGCCGGAAGACCGTTGCGGTGATCTTCGACAAGACCTCCACCCGGACCCGGGTCTCCTTTGCCACCGGCGTGGCGGACATGGGCGGCAACGCCCTGATCATCAACCCGGGCGAGGCGCAGATCGGCCACAAGGAATCCGTCGAGGACACCGCCAAGGTCCTCGAGCGCATGGTTTCCACCATCGTGTGGCGGACCGGGGCGCACTCCGGCCTCGTCGCCATGGCTGAGAACTCAAAGGTTCCGGTCATCAACGCCCTGTGCGACGACTACCACCCCTGCCAGCTGCTGGCCGACCTGCTGACCGTCAAGGAGCACAAGGGCGAACTCAAGGGCCTCACCATGGCCTACCTCGGCGACGCCGCCAACAACATGGCCAACTCCTACCTTCTGGCCGGTGTCACCGCCGGCATGCACGTCCGCATCGCCGGTCCCGAGGGCTACCTGCCCGCGGCCGCCATCGTGGCGGCCGCCCAGGAACGTGCCGCCGAGACCGGCGGATCCGTCCTCATCACCACCGACGCAGCTGAGGCACTCAAGGGAGCCGACGTCGTCGCCACCGACACCTGGGTCTCCATGGGCCAGGAAGCCGAAAAGGAAGCACGGATGCAGCTGTTCCGTGAATACTCCGTGGACGAGGCCGCGCTGGCGCAGGCCGCCGCGGACGCCGTCGTGCTGCACTGCCTCCCCGCCTACCGCGGCTACGAGATCTCGGCCGGCGTCATTGACGGCCCGCAGTCGATCGTGTGGGACGAAGCCGAAAACCGCCTCCACGCGCAGAAGGGGCTCATGGCCTGGCTCATGCACCAGTCCGGACTGGCGTTCGTCGACGGTCTTTCTCCCGTTGAGGGCACCGGGGAGAGCACGTTCTAGTGTCCACCAACCCGGCGGTCCCGGGCGCCAGCCCGGCCACCAAAACCGCCCGCCAGGCGCGGATCACCGCGATCCTGACCGGCGAATCAGTGCGTTCCCAGGCCGAGCTCGCGTCTCTGCTCGCGGACGACGGCGTGCAGGTCACCCAGGCCACGCTGTCGCGTGACCTCGTGGAGCTTGGCGCCGTCCGCGTCCGCGGCAAGGAAGGCGTGCTGGTGTACGCCGTCCCCGGCGAAGGCGGGGAGCGGGCGGCCAAAAGCGGGGTCAGCCAGGAAATCCTCGACGCCAGGCTGGCACGGCTGTGCGGCGAACTGCTGGTCACGGCGGAGGCCTCGGCCAACATCGCTGTGCTCCGGACGCCGCCGGGCGCGGCGAACTTCCTCGCACTCGCCATCGACCACTCCGTGATGCCCTCGATCCTGGGCACCATCGCCGGGGACGACACCGTGCTGCTCGTGGCCCGCGACCCGCTGGGCGGACCGGAACTGGCTGCCCGCTTCCTGCAGCTCGCCGAGGAAGCCGGCCAGTAGCACCTGGCCACTGCCTTTCAAGACAAACAAAAAACAGAAACAACAACTAAGGAGCATATTCCGTGACTGAGCGTATTGTTCTGGCCTACTCAGGTGGCCTGGATACTTCCGTAGCCATCGGCTGGATCGGTGAAGCCACCGGCGCCGAGGTCATCGCCGTGGCGGTCGACGTCGGACAGGGCGGCGAATCGCTGGAGACCATCCGCCAGCGCGCCCTCGGCTGCGGCGCCGTCGAGGCCTACGTGGCGGACGCGAGCGACGAGTTCGCGAACGAATACTGTGTGCCCACGCTGAAGGCCAACGCCCTCTACCAGGGCCACTACCCGCTGGTCTCCGCCATCTCCCGCCCGGTCATCGTCAAGCATCTGGTCAAGGCCGCCCGCGAATTCGGCGCCACCACCGTGGCCCACGGCTGCACCGGCAAGGGCAACGACCAGGTCCGCTTCGAAGTGGGCATCCAGACCCTCGGACCGGACCTGAAGTGCATTGCGCCCGTCCGCGACCTCGCGCTGACCCGCGACAAGGCCATCGCCTTCGCCGAGGAAAAGGGCCTGCCGATCGAGACCACCAAGAAGAACCCGTACTCGATCGACCAGAACGTCTGGGGCCGCGCCGTCGAAACCGGCTACCTCGAGGACATCTGGAACGCACCCACCAAGGACATCTACGACTACACCGCTACGCCGGAATTCCCGCCGGCACCGGACGAGGTCACCATCTCCTTCGAAGCCGGTGTTCCGGTAGCGATCGACGGCGTAAAGGTCACCCCGCTGCAGGCCATCAAGGAACTGAACCGCCGGGCCGGCGCCCAGGGCGTGGGCCGCATCGACGTCGTCGAGGACCGCCTCGTGGGCATCAAGTCCCGCGAAATCTACGAGGCCCCGGGTGCCATGGCGCTGATCACCGCGCACAAGCACCTCGAGGACATCACCATCGAGCGCGAGCAGGCCCGCTTCAAGGCCACCGTCGGCCAGCGCTGGGCCGAACTGGTGTACGACGGCCAGTGGTTCTCCCCGCTGAAGCGTTCCCTGGACGCCTTCATCGAGGACACCCAGAAGTATGTCTCCGGCGACATCCGCATGGTGCTGCACGGCGGCCAGGCGATCGTCAATGGACGCCGCTCCGAGACCTCGCTGTACGACTTCGACCTCGCCACCTACGACACCGGCGACACCTTCGACCAGTCCATGGCCAAGGGCTTCATCGAGCTGTGGGGCATGTCCGCCAAGGTCGCCTCCGGCCGCGACATCCGCGTCGCAGGAAAGTAGCCCCTGTGGCTGATCAAAAGTCCGAGGCGACCAACACGGGCGCACTCTGGGGCGGCCGGTTCGCCGGCGGCCCCGCGGACGCCCTCGCGGCGCTGAGCAAGTCGACGCACTTTGACTGGCGGCTGGCCCGCTACGACATCGCCGGTTCCAAGGCGCACGCGCGCGTGCTGCACAAAGCAGGGCTGCTGGATGCCGCCGAACTCGAAGGCATGCTCGCCGCCCTGGATCAGCTGGATGCGGACGTCGCCTCGGGTGCCTACGTGCCGGCGGAATCCGATGAGGACGTGCACGGTTCCCTGGAGCGCGGGCTGATCGAGCGGGCCGGGACCCAGTTGGGCGGCAAGCTCCGGGCGGGGCGTTCCCGCAACGACCAGGTGGCCACGCTGGGGCGGATGTTCCTGCGCGACCACGCCCGGATCATCGCCCGCGGCGTGCTGGCCACCATCGACGCGCTGGTGGAGCAGGCCAAGGCCCACTCCGGCGTGGCGATGCCGGGGCGCACGCACCTGCAGCACGCGCAGCCCGTCCTGCTCAGCCACCACCTGCTGGCCCACGCCTGGGCGCTGCTGCGCGATGTGCAGCGGCTGCAGGACTGGGACAAGCGCGCCGGCGTTTCGCCGTACGGTTCGGGTGCCCTCGCCGGCTCGTCGCTGGGCCTTGACCCCGAGGCAGTTGCCGCGGACCTGGGCTTCTTCTCCGCCGTCCACAACTCGATCGACGGCACCGCTTCCCGCGACGTCTTCGCCGAGTTCGGCTGGGTGGCCGCGATGATCGGCGTCGACCTGTCCCGGATCTCGGAGGAAGTCATCTTCTGGGCCACCAAGGAGTTCTCCTTCGTCACGCTGCACGATTCCTACTCCACAGGATCGTCCATCATGCCGCAGAAGAAGAACCCGGACGTGGCCGAGCTGGCCCGCGGCAAGGCCGGCCGGCTGATCGGCAACCTCACCGGCCTGCTGGCCACGCTCAAGGGCCTGCCGCTCGCGTACAACCGCGACCTGCAGGAGGACAAGGAACCGGTATTCGACGCCGCCGACACCCTGGAGCTGCTGCTGCCGGCAGTCTCGGGGATGATCGCCACGCTCAAGTTCAATGCCGACCGGATGGAATCGCTGGCACCGCAGGGCTTCGCGCTGGCCACGGACATCGCCGAGTGGCTGGTCCGGCAGGGCGTGCCCTTCCGCGAGGCGCACGAACTGTCCGGCGCAGCCGTGAAGCAGGCCGAAAGCCGCGGCGTGGAGCTGTGGGACCTGACGGATGAGGAGTATGCCGCCATTTCGGAGCACCTCACCCCGGAGGTCCGCAGCGTCCTCAGCACGGAAGGCTCGCTCAACAGCCGGAACTCGCAGGGCGGCACGGCACCGGCCGCCGTCGAACGCCAACTGGCCGCGCTGGAAGGCGAGCTTAGCGGCGTCCGCGGGTACGCGGGCTAGCCCTGTTGTCTACGAGATGGCATTTCGCGGCAGTGTTTCGCCAGGACACGGCCGTGAAGTGCCATCTCGCTGCTCCGCTACGATTGCGGCATGACCGCGATCACACCTGACACTCTGCTGGCCGAGCTCCACAAAGCGGCCGACGCCGTTTCCTCCCTGGCGGCCAAACTCACCGAAGCTGACGTCCCGGCTCCCTCGGCCCTCCCGGGCTGGACCCGCGGGCATGTCCTCGCGCACATCACCGGCATCTCCAACGCGATGGCCCGGCAGCTCGAATACGCCGCGCGCGGGGAAACGGTGGAACTGTACGACGGCGGCTATGACGGCCGCACGAAGGCCATCGAAATGAGCGCCGGCCATGCCCTGGAACAGCACCGAGCAGACCTGGACGCCGCGCTGGAGCGGGCGCTGCGCGCCTTCGATTCGCTGGAAGCGGATGCGGGCTCCGATGCCGGCGCCGGTTCCGGGAACGCTGCCGCTGCCGGTGCGGCCGGCTGGCGGGCACCCATTTCCTACCGCGGGGGAGTGGTGCTGGACGGCGGCTGCGCGCTCTGGCGCGAGCTGGTGATTCATGCCTCCGACCTCAACACCGGCCGCGGTCCGGAAACGTGGAGCAGGCAATTTTGCGAGCACCTGTTCACCTTCCTGGCCGCGCGCGTGCCCGATGACCAGAAGCTGGTGCTGCAGCCGCTGGGCATGCCTCCCGCAACGATCGGGACCGGCGGCCGCTCCACGGTCATCAGTGGAATGATCACCGACATCGCCGCCTGGCTCGCAGGACGGGAACCGTCGCTAGGCAGCCTGCGCGCCTCGGCCGCCGCCGACGGCGTGGACCTGCCGGAACTGCTGCCGTGGCCCTCCGGGGTTCCGGCGAAATAGCGGCTGACCCAAGGCGCGGCAGCTCAACCGGCGGCGAGGCCCTGCTTTTCCCGGGCCAGCTGCTTTTCCCGGGTCAGCAGGCTTTCCTTGATCCGCAGACCCCAGCGGAAGCCGCCCATGGTGCCGTCCGTGCGTACAACGCGGTGGCACGGAACGAACAGCGCCGCCGCGTTGAAGGCACAGGCGCTGGCGGCGGCCCGGACCGCCTTGGCGTTGCCGGACAGCTCCGCATATTCGGTGTAGGTGACCGGCGCCCCCGGGCTGACGGTGCGCAGCACATCCCAGGCATGCGCGCGGAACGGGCCTGATTTCTGCAGGACGGGCACGCTCATGGCCGGAGCCGGATCACCCGCGTAGAAGGCGTCCACGGCGGCCGAAATCGGGCCGAGGTGCTCCACCGGTTCGTAGGCGTCCGGCAGCAGCTCAGGATGGATCTGGCCCGTGAGGTCCTGGGCGTCCGCCGTCCAGCCTGAGGCGAGCACCACTCCGTCGCGGGCGATGATCGTGAACGGCCCGTCCGGCGTGGTCATGGTGAGCAGTTGGGCCTTCATTGCCGTCGCTTTCATTGCGCTGTCACTTTCATTGCACTGTCACTTTCATAGCACTATCGCTTTCGTTGTCTGCGCCCCCCGGGCGGCGCCGGTTCTTGGATACGGCCGCGGCTGCCCGCCAGAGGTGCATGGTGGCGTACGAACGCCACGGGCTGACTTCGCGGAAGTCCGGTGACGGGAAGTCCGACGGCGGCGCGGCGCCACTTCCGGAAGCAGCGCTGCCGGCCGTACCGCCGGGCAGGGCCCGGATTCCGTTGCGCACCGCGGCGTCGTTGGCAAGGAAGATGTCCGGCGCACCGATGACCCGCATGGCCACATATCCCACGGTCCAGGGCCCGACGCCGGGCAGCGGCAGCAGTTTCGCGGAAAGGCCGGCCACATCGTCCCCGTAGCCAAGGTCCAGCTTTCCTTCAGCCAGTGCCGTGGCGACGGCCAGCAGCGACTCTATCCTGCGCCGCGGGCCCCGCAGCAGTTCCGCGCCGGCTTCCGCGATCTGCGCCGCCGACGGGAACAGCCGGGAAAGCCCGTCGCCTGCGGCCGCGCTGGGGCTGCCGGCCGCTGCCAGCTGTGTCAGTGCCGTGCGCGCGGCCGCCACCGTGATCTGCTGCCCGACCATGGCCCGGACCAGCAGTTCCTGCGGATCCAGGGCGCCCGGCAGGCGGATGCCCGGCGCTGCCGCCACGGACGCCGACAGGCGGGGGTCGGCGCCGAGCGCGCCATCGATGGCGACGGGATCGGCGTCGAGGTCAAAAAGCCGGCGTACCCTGCTCAGCAGGGCCGGCAGGTCCCTGAGGTCCACCGCGCCGATGGTGAGAATCAGCGGCCGACGGTGCGGCCCGCCGTCGTACTTCAAGATTCCGCCCTCCAAACTTTCACCCGCGCTGCCGGTGCCTGTGCCGGTGTACTCAACGCTGAACCGCGCGTCCCCGTGCGGAAGCTGCAGTGTGCGGGCATAGGACGTTGCGGTTCCTGCCTCGACTCCCGGTATGGCACGGACGGCGAGGAAACCGAACACGCCGGGGTCGAACGGCTCGCGGTAGGGGAGCGCCAGCGTGAGTGAGGTGCTCGCGCGGCCGGTCGGATGGCGCCGTGCGGTGCTTCGCAGGGCAGTCGGCGTCATGTCGAACACCTCGGCCACGGTCTCGTTGAACTGGCGGACGCTGCTGAAACCCGCGGCGAAGGCAACGTCCGCAAGCTTCATCGGCGTGGACACCAGCAGCGTGCGCGCGGTCTGTGCCCTGCTGGCCCGGGCCAGGGACAGGGGACCGGCGCCGAGTTCATGGCTGAGGATCCGGTTCAGCTGGCGGGACGAATAGCCCAGCCTTGAGGCGAGCCCCTCAACGCCGTCGCGGTTGATCACGCCGTCATTGATCAGCCGCATGGCCCGGCCGGCGATATCCGATCGGAGGTTCCAGGCCGGTGTGCCCGGCACGGCCTCCGGCAGGCAGCGCTTGCAGGCACGGTAGCCGGCGTCGTGGGCGGCGGCGGAGGTCTCATAGAAGGTGACGTTCTCCGCCTTGGGCGTCCTCGCCGGGCATGACGGCCGGCAGTAAATGCCAGTGGTCCGCACCGCCGTGAAGAACTGCCCGTCGAAGCGGGTGTCCCGCGCGTCGATGGCGCGGTAGCGCTGCCAGAAGTCCATGGCTCCATCCTGTCAGCCCGCGGGGAGCCGTGCTAGCGGAAATCGGACATGGCCGTAGAGGGCTCGTCAGGGAGCCACGTCCGGGCACCAGCCGCTTCGGTAAAGTCGGGGCATGACCACCAGCGGCCCTGTGCGGCAGTTCCTGTCCGGCGATGCCCGCGAAATAGCCCCGCTGCTCCTTGGTGCTGTCCTGACCCACGAGAGCGACGACGGTTCCGTTGCCGTCCGGATCACAGAACTCGAGGCCTACATGGGCCCTGTCGATTCACTGCACCCTGACCCCGGCTCCCACACATACCGCGGCCCGACCCGCAGGAACGCCCCCATGTTCGGCCCGGCCGGCCACCTCTACGTCTACTTCACGTATGGCATGCACTACTGCGCGAACATCGTCTGCGGTCCGGCCGGCCATGCCTCGGCCGTCCTGCTGCGCGCGGGGGAAATCGTCGAGGGCCGGGAACTGGCGCTTGCCCGGCGGCCGACGTCGAAAGCCGCCAAGGACCTCGCCAGCGGACCGGCCCGCCTGGCCACAGCGCTCGGACTGACCACCGAGGACAGCGGCCGGGACGCCCTGGGCCCTCCGTTCGGCCTGGCACTGCCGCCGGCACCCGCCGCCCACGTCAGCACCGGGCCCCGCGTCGGCGTCGCCGGGCATGGCGGCACGCACGACTATCCGTGGCGGTTCTGGCTCACGGGCGACCCCACCGTGTCCCGTTACAAGGCTGCGAAGGCGCGTCCGCCGCGGGCGTAGGCTGGACGGGTGAACCAGAGCGAACAAGCCCCTGCCCGCAGGCCCGTCCCCGTGGACGAACTCATTACCAGCCTTTGTGCGACCGTTCCGGACTACCCCAAACCCGGAATCACCTTCAAGGATCTCACCCCTGTCTTCGCCGACGGCCCCGCGTTCCGGGCAGTCGTTGACGCGCTCGTTGAACCGTTCAAGGGGCAGTTCGACGCCGTGGCAGGCGTCGAGGCACGGGGCTTCCTGCTCGCCGCCGCCGCGGCCTACGCCACCGGCACCGGCGTGGTGACCGTGCGGAAGGCCGGGAAGCTGCCGCGCGAAGTTTACTCCGAGGATTACGCCCTGGAATACGGCAACGCCACCCTGGAACTTCACACCACGGACCTGGCCCGCGGCAGCCGGGTGCTGATCCTGGACGACGTCCTCGCCACGGGCGGCACCCTGGGGGCAGCCGCCCGCCTGTTTGAACGCTGCGGTGTCCACGTCTCGGGCGTGGGCGTGGTGATGGAACTCGGCGAGCTGCGCGGCCGCTCGGCGCTTGCCGGGCACCGCGTGCGGTCGCTGCTGCGCCTCTGACGCTGGGGTCCGCGGGCCGGCAGGCTCAGGCTTACCGGGCTCTGACCAGCGGCCTTGTCAGTGAGCGGCAGGGCCGCGCCGTCAGATAACCTGCTGTAAGCAGCTCAACAGCCGCCACGTGCGCCGAAAAGGTTATAGAATGGACGGTCTGTCTTTTGCGATAGGGGAACGATGCTCGACGCCGATTTGGCCCACGAACGGGACTATGTAGCCGGTCTGTACACACGGCTTGATGAACTGCGCGAGGAAAAGCGCGCCCAGCTGGCCCAGGTGCGCCGCGCGGGAGCAGTCGGCACCATGCAGAACGTCTCCGAACGCGACGCTTTCGCGGCCCTGTACGAGGACCGCCTCGCCCAGCTCGACGCCGTCGACGACCGCCTGGTGTTCGGCCGGCTGGACCTGGACTCCGGCGAGGCGCAGTACATTGGCCGCATCGGGCTCACCACCGAGGACCTCGTCCGGCTCATGGTCGACTGGCGCGCGCCGGAGGCCGGCCACTTCTACCAGGCCACCGCATTCGACCGGCAGGGCGTGCGCCGGCGCCGGCACCTGATCCTGCAGGGCCGCGAGGTCAAGGCCATCGAGGACGACGTCCTGGACGCCGACATGCTCTCCGACGCCGACTCGCTCCAGGGCGAGGGCGCACTGCTGGCCGCCCTGAACTCCAAGCGCACGGGCCGGATGTCGGACATCGTCGGCACCATCCAGTCCGAGCAGGACCGCATCATCCGGTCCTCCATCTCCGGCGCCCTCGTGGTCCAGGGCGGGCCGGGCACCGGCAAAACCGCCGTGGCCCTGCACCGCGCCGCTTACCTGCTGTACACCCACCGCGACCGGCTCAAGTCCGCCGGCGTGCTGCTGGTGGGCCCGTCGTCGTCGTTCATGAAATACATCGAACGCGTCCTGCCGTCCCTGGGTGAGACCGGCGTGGTCATGGCCAGCGTCGGCCGGCTCATGCCCGGCATCAACGCTGTACCGGAACAGGAAGCGGACGTTGCCGCCATCAAGGGCCGGCTGGAGATGGCCGAGGTCATCGCCAATGCCGTGGCCAACCGGCAGCGCATTCCGGCCGAAAACCGGATCCTGGAAGTCGACGGCCGCAAGCTGACCCTCACGCCCCGTCAGGTCCGACGCGCACGTGAACGCGCACGCTCCACCGGCAAGCCGCACAACGAGGCCCGCGTCACGTTCGTCAAGATCCTGCTCCGCGAGCTGACCGAGCAGATGACCGAACTCGTCGAGGCCGGCAACATCGGCAACAACGCCGACCGCTCGTACCTCGCCGAAGACGTGCGGACGGCCCGCGACGTCCGCGTCGCGCTGAACCTGTGCTGGATGCCCATGACGCCCGAGAAGCTGGTGAACGAGCTCCTCAGCAAGCCCGCCCTCCTCGAAGCCTGCACTCCAGGGCTCACCGCCAGGGAACGCGAGCTCCTGCTTCGGGCTCCCGATTCCCCCTGGACTGAGGCCGACGTACCCCTGCTCGACGAAGCTGCAGAACTCCTCGGTGAACTGGATCCTGCGGCAGGACGCGGCCTCGCCCAGCAGGAGCAGGACCGGGCCCGCGCCCTGGCCAACGCCCGGCAAACCTTGGTGAACATGGAATCGGCCGGCGTCGATGTCCTGATGTCTGCCGAGGAACTGGTTGAACAGAACGAGGAACGCGAGGCCCGCCTGACGGCCGCTGAGCGCGCCACCAGCGACCGCACATGGGCGTTCGGCCATATCGTCGTCGACGAGGCACAGGAACTCTCGCCCATGCAGTGGCGGCTCCTGGTCCGCCGCTGCCCGCTCAAGTCCTTCACCATCGTGGGGGATATCGCCCAGACCAGTTCCGTGGCCGGCGCGAAATCCTGGCAGGGAGCCCTTGCCCCGATGTTCGGCGACCGCTGGCAGCTGGAGGAGCTCACGGTGAACTACCGCACGCCGTCGCAGATCGCCGAAGCGGCGGCGCGGATGGCCAACGCGGCCGGCCTCGTGGTCTCCGCACCGAAGGCCGTCCGGGAAGGCCGCTGGTCGCCGATCATCGACCGCGTGGAACAGTCGGACATTGTGAGCCGGCTGGTGGAGGTCCTCCCCGATGAGCTCCAAGCGCTCGACGGCGGTCTGCTCGCCGTGATTGCCGACGGCGACCTGCTGCGGGAAGCCACCGCCGCGCTGCGCACGGTGTACGGTTCCCGGCTGGGCACGGGGGCCGGCAGCTACGAACAGGACGTGGTGGTCATTAGCCCGCGGGAGGCCAAGGGACTTGAGTTCGACGGCGTCGTGGTCCTTGAACCGAGCGCCATGCTGAACCACGAGCACGGCAGGGTCGGCGATCTGTACGTCGCCATGACCCGCCCCACGCAGCGGCTCCGGCTGATCGCGGCCGCGGACGTTCCGGCGGGCATCGAGCGTTAAGGTTTCCGGGCAGGCCCGGCCGTTCGCGGCCCGGCCCGCCTGCTGCCCTTCACGAGGGTCGGGGCGGCGCTGATCCTGCTAACTTAGAAGGCGTGTCACAACTAAACGACCTCGAATCCCAGCAGAACGACCCCAGCTTCGCCAACATCTGGCAGGAGCTCAAGTGGCGCGGCCTTGTCCACGTATCCACCGACGAGGTGGAACTGGAAAAGCTCCTCGCCGGGGAACCGGTCACCTATTACTGCGGATTCGACCCCACGGCGCCGAGCCTCCACCTGGGAAACCTGGTCCAGCTCCTCCTCATGAGGCGGCTCCAGCTGGCCGGCCACAAGCCCCTCGGTCTTGTGGGCGGCTCCACCGGGCTGATCGGCGATCCGCGTCCGACGGCGGAACGCACCCTGAACACCAAGGACACCGTTTCGGAGTGGGTCGGCTACCTGCAGGCCCAGGTCCGCCGTTTCCTCAGCTTCGACGGCGCCAACGCCGCCCGGATGGTCAACAACCTCGACTGGACGTCACCGCTGAGCGCGATCGACTTCCTTCGCGAGGTCGGCAAGCACTTCCGCGTGGGCACGATGCTCCGCAAGGACGCTGTGGCCTCACGCCTCAGCTCCGAGGAAGGCATCAGCTACACGGAGTTCAGCTACCAGATCCTGCAGGGCATGGATTACCTCCAGCTCTACCGCGATTACGGCTGCATGCTGCAGACCGGTGGATCCGACCAGTGGGGCAACCTCACCAGCGGCACCGAGCTCATCCGCAAGGTGGAGGGCAAGACGGTCCATGCACTGGGCACTCCGCTCATCACCAACTCCGACGGCACCAAGTTTGGTAAGAGCGAGGGCAACGCCATCTGGCTGGACTCGGCCATGGTGAGCCCCTACACCTTCTACCAGTTCTGGCTGAACACCGCCGATGCGGATGTCGTGGACCGGCTGAAGGTCTTCACCTTCCTTACCCGGGCCGAGATTGACGAGATTGCCGTGTCTGTCGCCGAGCGACCGTTCGCCCGCGAGGGTCAGCGGAAGCTCGCGTACGAAGTCACGGCGCTTGTCCATGGAGCCGAAGCCACCGAAAAGGTCATTGCTGCTTCCGCGGCTGTTTTCGGCAACGGCGACCTGTCGGTGCTGGACGAGCAGACGCTTGCCGCAGCGACTGCAGAACTGCCGACCGCTTCCGTGGACGGCACGGGCCTCGGCATCATCGACCTGCTGGTTGCCTCGGGGCTGTCGGACAGCAAGTCCGCAGCACGCCGTGTCGTTGGAGAGGGCGGTGCCTACGTCAACAACGCCAAAGTCACGGATCCGGATGCGGTGATCCCGCCCTCCCAGCTGCTGCACGGCAAGTACCTGCTGATTCGCCGCGGCAAGAAGAACCTGGCCACAGTTCAGGTGACCGGCGCCTAGCACCGGAAAAGGCAAAATGCACGCTCCTCCGCAGCCGATTTGCACGGCCGCGGGGGAGCGTGTAATGTCTTCTGAGTCGCCGCCGCTGAGCGGTGACAAACCCCCTTCACTGAGAAGCAATTCTTCAACTTCGAACATGTTTGAAGAAGAGCTTCCATTAGTGCTGGGCGGATTCATTTCATGGGGTGAATATCAGGTGAATAACCCGGATTTGCAAAGTGAAAATGAATGAAATAAGCTGGAAACATCGCAGCGAAGAAATGCGGAACACAAATTACCGGTAATAAATCGGGAATTGTTTCGGAAGTATTCGAATGTGTCTGTTGTTTGAGAACTCAATAGTGTGCCAAGTTTGTTGATACCGATTTTTTATGAATTGGTTGATTGTGCCGGGCTGCCCACCCCCGTGGTGTGGCCTGGTGTTTTTAGCTGGTTT
>NZ_JCAQPC010000019.1:0-166705 GCF_059568005.1 Arthrobacter sp. BGA-UO-ETr-C19 | reverse complement strand
CCAGGTGCATGTTGGACGAGAGCGGCTGGCCGGTGATGGGAAAGTTTTCCACGGCGCGCAGCGTGTGGACGCCCCAGTACGCGCCGGCGGGGATATCGCGGTCGCCGAGCAGATCATGCTCAGAGCGAACGCTGGGGGCAGTGTTAGTGATGGTCAAGGGGGTCCTCACGGCTTCATTGACGGGTCTGGACGGAAAATCAGTTGTGCGGCAGGCGTGATTGAGGGCATGCTCGCGCAGGGCGGGAGCACTGGCATTGCGGCTGGCAGTGTGATGGGCAGAATGGTGCGACAGGTGGGTGACACTCGCAGGGCAAAACTGATCCCTGGCTGGAGCTCGCAGCAATTTGCTGCCGGGATGTTTTAGGGACTGGCGGAATCGCCGATCAGTTCTCGCCCCCGGGCACGATGCTCCCCAACGCACATTCCACACCGTGCAGGTGGCGTGTCATGGCCCTGGACGCTTCTTGGGCGGACCCGCGTTCGATGGCAGCGAAAATGCGGGCATGCTCGCGATCGGATTCCTTCCGCCTGTCAGCTACGAGGTTCAGCGTGTTGGACTGGTCAGCCATGGCCTCGCGGATGTCGGTCAGAACCCCAACAAAGACCCCGTTGCCGCTGCACCGGGCGATAGTGGCGTGAAACTCTGCATTAAGAAGGATCCACTGCTGGAGATCATCTTCATCAGACATTGCCCCGAGAATGTCGCGAAGGGCCTCCACGTCTTCAACAGTCCGCCGTTCGGCGGCAAGGGCGGCGGCAGGTACCTCGATGTGGGGCCTCGCCTCCACCAGGTCGCGGGCGGAGTATTTGCCGAGCTTCAGGTCCTGAACGGCCCGGTCCGCAATGACGAAGGTGCCCTTGCCGGTGAAGGTAGCAGTCAGGCCGAGCGCGTTGCAGGACTTCAGGGCTTCCCGGACCATCGACCGGCTCACACCGTACTGCTGGGCCAGCGATGCCTCTGAATCAAGCCGGGCTCCAACGGGGATCTTGCCGCCTTCGATGGCGTTCCGGAGGGACGCGAATACGGCTTCGGCGGCCCCGACCCGTATTACTTTATCTTGTCCAACTGTCCAGCTGTCCAACAGGTTCATGCCTCAAATATGACAGGCGTCACCAACTCTGTCAACGCGTTACTTTCCCGGCTAATACGAATGTCGAGACGGGCCAGGCTGCGGTGATCGGGGTGATGCTGACGTGCCGCTCTTCCCAAACTGAGTAGCAGCTCAGGGCGTTCCCAGCCCTGAGAACGCCCTGTGCTGCTACTGAGTTGGGTTGGAGGGAGGCACTTCGGCGGGGCCGGCCCTAGCCCGCCACCGACTCCTTCGCCGCCTGCGAGGCCCTCATCCATTCGCTCAGCCACGGAGCCCGGACGCTTGAGGTGATGCGGCAGTCGGCCACGAAGGTTCCCTTGGCGCCGGCATCGATCCAGTCCTGAAGCGCGGAGAGGTCCGCCAGGGTGCGGATGATCGCGGATTCGGCCCCGAGGGCGCGGGCGATGCCGCTGAAGTCCACTTCGGGGATCAGCATGGGCTTTTCGGTGAGTCCCCGTGAGCCGTACTGATGGATCTCGGCCCCGTAGGCGGCGTCGTTGTAGATCACGACGACGGCGCTGCTCGCCGCGCCCACGAGCGATTCCAGGTCGGACAGGCCCATGAGGAAGCCGCCGTCGCCCGCGGCCAGCACCAGGGTATTGCCGTCGTCCACTGCCCGGGCGGCCCCCACGGCGCTGGCCAGGCCGAGCCCGATCGCCTGGTAGGCGGTTCCCACCATGACCAGGTCCTGGGGGCGGGGGATGCGCCAGTACATGGGTGCCCAGCCCAGGAAGTGCCCGCCGTCCTGGACCACGGTGCGGCGTTCCGGCAGGACGGCATCCAGCGCCGAGGCAAGCGCCCGGGGGTCAAGGCGGCCGTCCGTGGTCTCCGCGGTGCCAGGGTGGTGGCCGGGCCCTTCGGCCAGCCGCTTGAGTGCTTCCGCGCGCCAGGCCTTCGGGGCGCCGGCCTTTGATGGGTCGGCCTCGGATGGGGCGGCGTTATCCAGCAGCCGGAGGATCCGGCCGGCGGCGGCCTTCGCGTCCGCACTGACGAACAGGTCCACCCGCGGGTCCGTCGGCTCCATGGCCGTGTCGATCTGGATCACGGTGGCGTCCGGGCCGATCAGGTGGCCGAAGCGCATGGTAAAGGGGGTCAGGCTTGCTCCCGCCACGAGCACCACGTCCGCCTCGCCCATGAGCCCGGCGGCGGTATCCGTGCCGAAGCCGCCCGCGACGCCGAGGTACCCCTCGCCCTGCAGCAGGTTCAGCGCCAGTGCGGTGCCGGCCGTGAGCGCGCCGAGACGGTCGGCGAGTTTCCGGAGTTCGGGGCCGGCTCCTGCGAGGTGGGCACCGCGCCCGGCAAGGATGAGCGGCCGCTTGGCGCCCGCCAGCAATTCGGCTGCCCGCACTTCGGCCGCCCGTCCGGGTCCGCCGTCGACGGCGTCCGGAACCGTAGCCGCCGGAGGCACTAAAAGCTCTTCCTCGGCCGCCTCAAGGGCCGTCAGGTCGTACGGAACGGCGATTACGACGGCGGTCTGCCGGGCAAGTGCGTACTCCACCGCTTCCTGCGTGATGGAGCCCGCGGCTTCACGGGTGACGGTGAAGGTCGCCGCCCCCAGCCCGGCGGCGATCGCCGTCTGGTCCACGTCCCACGGACGTGCGCCGCTGCTCGGGGCGTCCCCGGTGACGAGTACCACGGGGATCTGCGCCTGGACCGCTTCGGCGAGGGCCGTCAGGGCGTTGGTGTAACCGGGGCCGTACGTGGTGGTCCCCGCCGCCAGGCGCCCGGATGCCCGATAGTAGGCGTCCGCAGCCGCGATGGCGGCACCTTCATGGCGTACGGCCGTGAAGCGGAGGCCCTCCTTCTCGGCGGCGTCGAGGAAGTAGACGTTTCCGTTGCCCATCACACCGAACACATCGCTGACATAGCTGCTGAGAACCTGCGCCACGCGGCCGGACACTGTAAGTGAAGTCATGCAGGAATCGTCGGATCTAGTTTATGAATAGGCAAGAGCGCGGAATTCGGCTGGGACATTTGTCAGTTGAATTAGGTAATTAGTGAAAATATGCCCAGACGTGGCACATGTGACCGCCACCCTAGCCGGGCGGGCGGCCCTCCTGCTGCGAGAGCCGGCCCAGGAGGCCGTCGTAGCGGGGCGGCATGAGCTCCAGTACGGAGATGGCCGTGCTGGTCCGTTGGATACCGTCGATTTCCAGGATCTGGTTGGTGATGCGATAGAGATCGCCCGTGTCCCTGGCCACCACTTTGGCCATGAGGTCCGCATCTCCCGTGGTGGCGTGGACCTCGATGACCTCCGGGATCGCAGCGAGCCCGCTTTCGACCGATTTCGCGTGGGCCTGGCTGATGGCCAGGGAGAGAAAGGCCAGCAGGCCGTATCCGAGCGCCGCCGGGTCCAGTCTCCGGCTGAAGGACCTGAGGGCGCCGCCGCCCTCAAGCTTCGCCAGGCGTGCATGCACGGTGTTCCGTGCGACGCCGAGCGTCCGGGAAAGAGCCAGGGCGCTGGCTTCCGGGTCCTTGTCGAGGGCGAGGATGATCCTGGCGTCCAAGGAATCGAAGGTGCGGGGATTCGGGATGGTCATATTTTCACCACAGACGATAGAAGTTGAGCAGAAATCCCAAGGGCCTAACAGTATCTTGCAATGTGGCCGGGGTCACTTCCATGATCAAGCCTCATGACCAGCGATCAAATTCTGATGGCAACGGAAACCCCGCTTCCCATCCTTCGTGCGGCCGTCTCCGGCCTGCCGTCCTATGTCCCGGGCCGCCGTAGCGCCGGCGAGGACATCGCAGCCCTTGCCAGCAACGAAAGCCACTACGAACCCCTGCCCGCGGCCGCCGCCGCGGTGGCCGAAGCCGCCGGCAGGATGAACCGCTATCCGGACATGGCCGCCGTCGAGCTCCGCGAACGGATCGCCGGGCACCTTGCGGTCAGCGCGGGGGAGATCGCGGTGGGACCCGGCAGCGTAGGCGTCCTCCAGCAGATCATCACCGGGCTTTGCGACGCCGGGGATGAAGTGATCTTCGCGTGGCGGAGCTTCGAGGCCTACCCCATCCTGGTGGAGCTGGCAGGTGCCCGACCGGTCCGCATTCCGTTGGACGACGCCGAGGGCCATGACCTCGACGCCATGGCCGCGGCCGTCACCGAACGGACCAAGGTCATCCTGCTCTGCACCCCGAACAACCCGACCGGCGTCCCGATCAGCCATGACCGCATCGAGGTGTTCCTCCGCTCCGTCCGCTCCGACATCCTCGTGGTCATTGACGAGGCCTACGTGGAATACGCCGAGGCGGGCAGCGGCCCCGACTCCCTGGCCCTTTACCGCGAGTACCCGAACGTCTGCGTCCTGCGCACCTTCTCCAAGGCCTACGGGCTGGCCGGCCTGCGCGTGGGGTATGCCGTGGCAGCTCCGGGCATCGCGGAGGGGCTGCGCAGGACCGCCATTCCGTTCTCCGTGACGGCCCTGGCCCAGAAGGCTGCCGTCGCTTCGCTGGACGCGGCCGACGAGATGCGGGCGAGGGTCGCCGTCGTCCAGGAAGAGCGCTCACGGTTGGCCGCACGGCTGGAAGCCCAAGGCTGGAAGCTGGAGCCAAGCCAAGGGAACTTCCTGTGGATCCGAGCAGACGATGATGTCCGGGCGAGGCTCGTGGCAGCGTTCGACCAAGCGGACATCCTTGTCCGCGCATACCAGGGCGACGGCATCCGGATCACCGTTGCCGACCCTGCTTCCAACGACCGCGTGCTCCTGGTTATGGAAGCGGTCCTGGCAGCCCACGCGGCCTGAAAACCCCACCCGTTCCACCTTTACCCGTTCGACAGACAACCCAGAGGACTCCCCATGGAACAACAGACAATGACGTCTGCCCCGGCGCTTGGCGCCGCCCTGAAACCCCGGCAGCTCACAATGATGGGACTCGGAAGCGCCATCGGCGCGGGTCTCTTCATCGGTTCGGGCGCCGGCATCCAGGCCGCCGGCCCGGCGGTGCTGATCTCCTACCTGGTCGCCGGCACCCTCATCATCCTCGTGATGTGGGCCCTTGGTGAGATGGCTGCCGCCAACCCGGACAGCGGCGCCTTCTCCGTCTATACCGCCCGGGCCTTCGGGCCCGTGGCCGGTGCCACGGTGGGCTGGCTCTGGTGGCTGCAGCTGGTGGTTGTCATCGCGGCTGAAGCGCTCGGTGCGGCAGGCCTGCTTTCCACGATTTTCCCCGCCCTGCCGGTATGGCTGATGGCCTTCGTGTTCATCGCGGTGCTCACCGCCGTGAACCTCACCCGGGTGAAGAACTTCGGCGAATTCGAGTTCTGGTTCGCGCTGCTCAAGGTGGCCGCAATCGTCGGGTTCCTCCTGATCGGCGTCGCCCTCCTCTTCGGCTGGCTGCCGGGCATCCAGTCACCGGGCCTGGCCAACTTCACCGGAGGCGATCTCGCTCCGCACGGCTTCGCTGGGATCGCGACGGCGCTCTTCGTGGTGGCTTTCGCCTTCGGCGGCACCGAGATTGTCTCCGTTGCCGCGGCCGAAACCCAGGATCCTGCCCGCAGCGTGAGGAAGGCTGTCCGCACGGTCCTCTGGCGCATCCTCATCTTCTACATCGGCGCGATCTTCATCATCGCGGCTGTGGTTCCCGCGGGCTCGGCGGGCCTGAAAAGCCCGTTCGCTGCGGTACTCCAGGCCGCAGGCATGCCCGGCGCAGCCACCGCCATCACCTTCGTTGCCGTCGCGGCACTGCTCTCCGCCCTCAACGCCAACCTCTACGGGGCCTCCCGGATGGCATTCTCCCTCGCCGAGCGCGGTGAAGCGCCGCGCGCTCTCGCTTTCGTGTCCAAGGCCCGGGTCCCGGTTGTCGCAGTCCTGGCCAGCGTCTCCTTCGGCGTCGTCACGGCCGTGCTCGAGGTGGCCTTCCCGGAGAAGATCCTTCCCCTCCTGCTTAACATCGTGGGCTCGACCTCCCTGCTGGTGTGGACTTCGGCCCTGCTCGCCCAACTTGCACTGCGTCTCCGCGCGGACCGTGAAGGAACCGTCCTTCCGCTGCGGATGGCCGGTTTCCCCTGGCTGACGGGCCTCGGCCTGCTCATTCTCGCGGCCATCTTCACGGTGGGCTTCATCGGCGAGGATTCCCGTCCCCAGCTCCTGAGCACCTTCGGCCTCGTGGCCCTCCTGGCAGTGGCGAACTGGCTGCACCACCGTTTCATGAAGCCATCTGCCAAGGCCCCGGGCCACGTGGATTCTCCGGGCCCCGTGGAGTCTTCGGAGCGCGCCGAGACTCCGGTGCTCATCGACTGAAACCTCATCGACTGAAGTCCGGCTGATTACTCACTCCGCCAGCGTCAGCAGCTTCCCGTTGGTCACGGCCTGGCGGGAGAGGGTCTTGTAGCCCTCCTGCTCGAAGAGCACGGTGATCACGTCCTCCTCGTGCCGCATCACGATGCCCGCGCCCCACTCCTTGTGCACCACAGCGGCCTGGAGCGGGAACGGTTCGCCGCCCGCGGCCGCCGCGGCGCCGTCGTCGTAATCCTCTTCGTAGGCGGAGCCTTCGGCGCAGTTATCGCAGTTGCCGCACGGCTCGGGCAGGTCCTCGCCGAAGTAGCCCAGCAGGAACTGGCGCCGGCAGGCGTCCGTCTCCGCGTAGCCGCGCGCCATCTCGATCCGCGAGCGGTCCACGCGCTGGCGTGCTTCGGCGAGTTCGACGGCGTGCTCCACCACCTTGGGCAGTTTGGCTCCGGCTTCCAGCCGGACGCCGCGCTTGCCGGCCTTCACGGAGCGGGTCTCCTGCAGCTCATTCAGCAGCCCCGTCAGCCGGCGGCCGGGAATGCCGGTCTGTTCGGCCAGCGCCTTCTGGGTGACCGGGCCATCGGCGGCGCGGAGGGCGGTGAGAACGGCGAGCAGCGCGTCCTCGTCCGGCTTGTGGGTGCCGAAGAACTTGCGTAGGCCGAGGTCCTCGGGCCGGTAGTGCAGGACGGCTGAGGCGGGCTGCCCGTCGCGGCCGGAGCGCCCGACCTCCTGGTAGTAGGCATCCAGGGATTCGGGGATGTCGGCATGGAGCACGAAGCGGACGTTGGGCTTGTCGATGCCCATGCCAAAGGCGGTGGTGGCCACCACGACGTCGAGTTCGTCGTCGAGGAACTGCTCGTGGACCTCGTCCCGCTCGCTCTGCTTGCGGCCGGCGTGGTACGCCGCGGCGCGGAGCCCGCGCCCGGCGAGCTCGGCGGCGTAGGTTTCGGTGTCCTTGCGGGTCGCGGCGTAGAGCAGGCCGGGGCCCTTGAGCCCGGCATGGAGTTCGGCCGCCTGCTCCACGACGGCGCGCTCCTTGTCCCGGTCCTCAAGGTGCCGGACGACGTCCAGCCGGATGTTGGGGCGGTCGAAGCCGTGGACCAGCACCAGTGGGTCCACCATGTGCAGGCGCTGCTGGATTTCGTCGCGTACCGGGGGAGAGGCCGTGGCGGTCAGGGCGGCGACGGGCGGATTGCCTAGCTGCCCGCGGACCTCGCCTAGCCGGAGGTAATCGGGGCGGAAGTCGTGGCCCCAGGAGGAGACGCAGTGGGCCTCGTCCACCACGAACAGCGAGACCTTCAGCGCGGCCAGCCGCTCCACAGTCTCGGCCTTGGCCAGCTGCTCGGGGGCCAGGAAGAGGAACGCAGCGTCGCCGCGCTCGGCGGCCGCCCAGGCGTCCTTCACCTCGGAGTCCTTCCGGCCGGAGTTAATGGCGACGGCGGACTCCCCGCCGAGGTCCTCCAGCAGGCCGTCCAGCTGGTCCTCCTGCAGCGCAATCAAGGGGGATACGACGACGGCGGGACCGCGCCTTGCGCTGCCGGCGGCGGTGCCGTCGGGGTGCTTCACGCTGCCGTGGGTGCCGTGGGTGCCGTGGGTGCCGTGGGTGCCGTGGCCGCCGTGGATGAACAGGGCTGCCACCTGGTAGATGGCCGACTTGCCGTAGCCGGTGGGCATGACCGCGAGGACGTCGCGGCCCTGGACAAGGGCGCGCATGCCGGCAAGCTGGCCGTCCCGGAGGTGGGGGAGGCCGAGGTTCTCGGAGGCGATGCGACGGAGTGTGGACTCGGCTCGGGTGGACTCGTCGGCGGCTGTCCGCGTGGCGGCTTCAGTTCCTGCGTCTGCTGGGACGGCGGCTGTGGGGGCGAGGGCTTCGGTCATGGTGGCAGCTCCATAGGGGCGTTCCAAGGCCGGGTGTCTTCAGCCGTGAATCCACCCTAGTCCCAGGCCCGCCCCAGCGTCATGCCTTCCGACCTCGTGGCTCCCGGCGGCATGCCTCCCGGCGGGTCAGTCCGACGGGTCAGCCGGGTCAAGCTCGAGCGGTCAGATGGATCGGGCCTGTCGATCCGCGGCCGGGAACCGCGTGTGGGAGTGGATTCTGACGGTTGCGTGGCCGTGCCTGGACTTGGGGATGATGATTTCGCCGTGGCCGCCACGGCTCATGTCGCGGATGAGGCCTGTTCCGGCGACCTCCCTGGTGTGGGAAATCCCGGCAACAGCAGCCTGCTTGGTGGGGTACTTCACCGAAGTCGCCACCAGGGTTCCTGTGCCATCCAGCAGCCGGACGCGGAAGCCGCCGTCCGTAGCGTCGATGATTTCAAAGTGCCCGGCCATGATAGTTCCCTCCATCTGTGCTGCGTTTCCTGGCATGTCCCCTAGGTACATTCTGGACCCTTCCTGCCCGGACGGACCGCGCGGGTGCCCGGCGGATGTGAATTGCAGCAGTAGATTGTAGAACAGTCGAGATTGACCTGGGGAAAGAGCGAAGCCGGGTGCAATTTTCACCCGGCTTCCCTCTTTCTGGTCCAGATCCCGCGTTCTCGCCCTCGGCTACCGCGGTAGCCGAGCTGCATGGTTACTGGGTGCCGCCCCTGGGTTCGTCGTCGAGGTCCTTGGGTGCCGTGAGATCCATCTCGAGCAGCGGCACCACTTTGGACTTGGTGATGAAGCGGTGAGCCAGCCATAGAACGATGAAGACTGGCAACCCGATGTAGGAGGAAAGCACCTCCATGGTCCGTCCGGCAAGCACGGCCTCGTAGTTCTGTCCTGCGATCACCAGTATCAGCAGGGCGAAGGCCAGCAGTGGGCCAATGGGGAACAAGGATGCTTTGTACGGCAGGTCGCTGACTTTGTTTCCCTGGGCCAGGAAGCCGCGCCTGAAACGGTAGTGGGAGACCGCGATTCCCGCCCAGACGATGAAGCCGCATAGGCCTGACATGTTGAGCAGCCAGGAGTAAGCGGCACCCTGACCGACGATCGCGGAGAGGAACCCGAAGAGTCCCACGGCCGCGGTCGCCAGCAACGCCGGGATCGGCACACCACGCGCATTGGTTCGGCCGAAGATCTTCGGGGCCATGCCGTCGTGGGCCATGGCGTAAAGCATCCGGGTGGAGGCATACAGTCCGGAGTTGCCCGCGGACAGGATTGCGGTCAGGATCACGGCGTTCATCAAGGCCGCTGCGAAGGCGATTCCGGCGCGCGAGAAGACTAAGGCAAACGGCGATGCTGCAACATCGGACTCGCCGGAGGCCAGCAGGCTCGGATCGGTGAACGGGATCAGGCAGCCGATGATAAAGATGGCACCAATGTAGAAAAGCATGATGCGCCAGAAGACAGTGCGGATAGCCTTCGGCACTTCGCGGCGCGGGTTCCTGGCTTCGCCTGCGGCGACTCCCACGAGCTCGGTGCCCTGGAAGGAGAACCCGGCAACCATGAAGACCGAGATGATCGAGACCCAACCTCCGTGGAAAACGTCATCGCGGTTTTCCCAGTTGCTCAGTCCCGGAGAGTCATCCCCGAGGATGCCGAAAATCATCAGCACGCCGGCGATCAGGAAGAGCACCACTGCGCTGACCTTGATCAGGGAGAGCCAGAACTCCGACTCGCCAAAGGACTTCGCGGAGAGGGCATTGAGCCCCGTCAGCACCAGCAGGAAGATCCCGGCCCACACCCATCCTGGGACCCCCGGGAACCAGAAATCCATGATGATTCCGGCCGCGACCAGCTCGGCGGCCACCGTGATGGCCCAGTTGAACCAATAGTTCCAGCCGATCGCGAAGCCAAAGGACGGGGAGACGAAACGGGTGGCAAAGGACTGGAAAGAACCGGCGACCGGAATTTTGGCCGACATCTCGCCCAGTGACTGCATCAACAGGAATACCATCAGCCCGACCAGCGCGTAGGCGGCCAACGCACCGCCGGGACCCGCCTGGGAAATGGTGCTGCCCGAGGCTACGAACAGCCCGGTACCGATCGCCCCGCCGATAGCGATCATCTGCAGGTGGCGGCTGTTGAGCCCGCGCTTGAGTTCGTTGGTGGTTTCGCCGGAAGCGCGATCTGCCCCTGCCGCAAGGGAGGACGCCTGCTGTGCCGTTTCATCGGGTCTGACGTCTGTGGAAGTTCCGCTCATTGGTGTCATGCAACACCACCAAGGGGTATCAATGCGGGCCGGGTCGGGTTCCCGCCGGGAGCAATAGCCCGGTCACTTATTTGCGTGTGGGAGCCAAGTCCCATGGTGCCTCCGAAAAGGTAGCTGCGGTGGATTTAAGCCTTCCGGAGCCCCGGGCCGGGAAGGATGGTGATCAAGCTAACACACGTGAAGGAAGCGACCTTTGGCGTGGCGAATGTTGCACGTCCGACGGGCCAAGTCCTTACGAATAGGCATGGCTAACCCGATTTGAGCGTAAGATTTGCTGATTTGATTCCGCCCGGTGAGTAAGCAGCTCTCACGATCTGCTATGGCGGGTGCTTGGCGTCAGGTGAATGCTCGGGTCGTCCGCATACTGCGGCTTATTCAATCGGGATGCCCCATTTCTGGGAGGTGCTGAAGACACTCGACCTTAAGGTCGGGCGCAGGCATGGCAGTGAAGAGACCGCCCCAAGCACAAGTATCTCTTATTCACTATGGAATAACTCTTCACGAACGCTTATGCACTGCTAGCTTCTTCAGGAATCCCCTCAACGGACGACCTCAACGGAAGGAACGAGCATGACCGTAATCGCCAACCCGGAAGTGACAACCACCCGGGCAGAAGACCTCAAGGCGCTCCCGGCGTGGCTGGCGCTGAAGGCGGCCGTCATCGGGCTGCAGCAGGTTCAAGTGCAGGACGGTTCCGTTCCGGAACCCGCTGACCATGACCGGGCCCGCAAGAATATCGGCATCATTACTGACTCAATCAACGACCTGCGCCCCCACCTCCCCCACGACACGGACTACCTTGAACTGCTCGTGCAGGACTTCCTTCGGTGGGCGTCCGAGGGCTTCGTCGTACCGGACTTCCTCGACTCATTGGTAGCCTTCCACCCCGAGCAGTGGCGCATCGATGGGCTGCCGCACCTGGTTGTGTTCCCCATGTACACGCAGAACGGCAGCACCAACCGCTACTTCGAGGCCGTCCTCATCGAGGTCATTTGGCCTTCTTTCGTCGCTGAGCTGGAGGCAGCAAACTACTCCAACAAGCTGTTCGTCCCCATCAGCTTCGTCGATTTCACGCCCGGCTACGAGACGAACTCCGCAGTTCTCTTCCCCGAGAGCGTGGCGGTACGGAGCACACCGTCCTTCACGTGGGGAGGCATTTTCGCGGACCGCGAAGCTGCCCGGTTCCGTCGCGTCCTGAAAGCTGCTGCCGACATCACCTCCCTGGACCTGCCCGCTGACGCCGCGGAATTCCTCGACGACCAGCACCTCACGGAGAAGACCTTCGTGATGTGGGATCTGATCCATGACCGGACCCACATGCGCGGTGACCTGCCCTTTGACCCGTTCATGATCAAGCAAAGGATGCCGTATTTCCTGTATTCCCTGGAGGAGCTCCGCTGTGACCTGACAGCCTTCCGTGAATCAGTCCTCATCGAGCGGGACGAAACGGCTTCCGAGGACGCCCGCAAGCACGCCAAGCTGGTCCAGTACGCCGTGATCTTCGACCGCATTTTCCGCTTCGCTATTACCGGGAACCGGGTCCGAAACTACGACGCCGTGGGCGGCCAGTTGCTGTTCGCCTGGATGCACCAGCACCGGGTCCTGCACTGGACCGACGGAAAGTTGAGCATCGACTGGAAGGACGTCGCCGGCGTCGTCGTCGAGCTGGGTCTCCGCATCGAGGAACTCTACTGGCGTTCAATCGACCGGCCGAAGACCGCACACTGGCTAGCTGCCTACGAGCTCGTCTCGGAAACCCTCACCCCCCACCCGGCCTCTGTGTGGGCCAAGGGGCCGGACGCCCTTCCGCTCGACGGCCCTCCCCGGGGTCTGACCGACCAGATCCTTGATGACGAATTCCCCCTGTCGATGTTCTACGAGGCACTGGAAAAGAAGATGTCCTCGGTCATTGAATCAACTGCCGGGATCACCGGTAAGAGCCCTGTGAAGACCGAGGGCGAGGCGGGCGCATGAGCCAGGACCTCTCGGGGCGTACGGTCGTCGTCGCCGGGTCGACCAGCGCTGCCGGCGTCGCGGTAGTCCGCACCCTCTCGCACGCAGGGGCACGCGTGGCCGCCGTGGACATTCTTGAGGACCGAGTGCAGGAGCTCTCGGCGGAGTACGACAACGTCAGAGGCTATGTCTGCAACCTCGCGGACCTGCAAGCCGTTGAGGACTTGGCGGCGTCTGTCCGGAAAGAACTGGGTCCCGTGGACGGCCTCATCCATCTTGTAGGAGGGTGGCGAGGCGGTACCGGCATTAACGGCCAGACGGATGAAGACTGGGACTTCCTGCACACCAGCGTCCTCACCACTCTGAGGAACACCAGCCGCGCATTCCACCATGACTTGGCGACCTCCCCTGTGGGTCGCCTGGCCATCGTTTCCGCACAGTCCGCATCCTCGCCGACGGCCGACGGCGCCGCCTATGCCGCCGTCAAGTCCGCCGCCGAGGCGTGGACCCTGGCCGTGGCCGACGGATTCCGGCACCTGCAGGGAGGAAACGAAGGCCCCCTGTCCGCTCGGCACTCAGCCGCCCTGGTCTTCGTCGTCAAGGCTCTGGTCGATGACCGGATGCGCGCAGCCCAGCCGGAACGGAAATTTCCGGGCTTCACCGATGTCAGTGTCCTTGCCGACGCTGTGCAGCGGATCTTCGGCCTGGAGGCAGAACAGATCAACGGGCAGCGCTTGCCCCTCCCGGCCGGCCACCTCGTGGGCGCACTGGCATGATCCAGTCCCACTTCGGAACAACTGCTACCGCGCGATTCACGACCGTCGGGTTCGGGGAATGCATTTGACCGTTGAAGCGGCATTCGGGCGGGAGGACAATGCAACTGCCATACACAGCCACAACCACTAAGGAGCCGGAGATGGCTGGCGGACAGGGATTGATCAAGCGCTTTTACGACGAGGTACTGACGGGCGGCAATCTGTCGCTTATCGACGAGATGGTGACGGACGACGTCGTCGACCACGAGGAGGGATTTCCCGGCCAGCCCCCGGGCAAGGAGGGCGTGAAGTTCTATGTGAACGCCATCCGGACCGCGTTTCCGGACCTCGCGGTGAAGACGTCCGAGCCGGCGCTCGCCGACGGGAACCTGGAGGCCGTCCACACCGTCCTCACGGGGACGCACCAGGGGGATTTCGCGGGAGTGCCGGCCAGCGGCCGAAGCGTTGAGTTCGCGGGCATCGACATCATCCGCGTGCAGGACGGCAAGGTGGCCGAACACTGGGGATCGACCGACATGCTGAACCTGATGCAGCAGATCGGGGCCGTGCCAAAGTAGGGCCGGAATAGCGGCCCTGATAGAGAGCAAAAGTACGACGACGGCGGGCGGGGACCGCCGTCGTCGGACGTCTTTCCGGCGCGTCTTCCGGGACGCGCCGTGGCGTCCCCGCATGCCCTCCGGAAGCCCTGTATCATCCCTTCTGGGGGCGGTGACGCCAAAGCGTCAAACTGGGGGACAGCAGCAGATGTGCAAGCCATAAAGCCTTAAGCAAACGGGCTACCTGAAGCCATGTGCCTGCTGTCAGACGACGAGTCATTCCCGCTCGACCCACCCGTCCGCACCACCCCCATTCCGCACTGCCCACCCTCTTTTCTCACTCCGCCACCTCGGCGACCCCTGCCGTCGCCTGCCCTGAAAGGACCGCAATGAGCCACCCCGGCCCAACCCCGCCGACGCCGCCCTCCGACTACACCACCTACGGCGCACCGCAGTATGCGAACGGGCAGTTGTTGGACGGGCAGAACGCTGGGCAGGCGTATCCGGGGCAGTTCGGGACCTTCCCGGGGCAGTACGGAGCGGAACCGCAGAAGTCCTTCCTGGTCACCTGGCTGTTCTCGCTGCTCCTGGGCAGCCTGGGCGTGGACCGCTTCTACCTGGGCAAGATCGGCACGGGCATCGCCAAGCTGCTGACCCTGGGCGGCCTGGGCATCTGGTCGCTCGTGGACCTGATCGTCACACTGGCCGGGAGGCAGACGGACAAGAACCGGCGGCCGCTGGCAGGGTATGCGCAGCACAAGACGGTGGCCGTTGTGGTCACGCTGGTCCTGTTGGTGGTCAACCTGGTGATCGGTGTGATCAGCGGGATTGCTGCTGCCGCTGTTGTCCGGCAGGCTGCCACCCCGCCGATAATCTCGGCCGCGCCGGTCACGCAGGAGAGCGCCGCCAGTTCTTCCGCGCAACCGTCAGCGTCGGAGGAAGCAGCTGCCGGAGAGGACCGGCCGCACCTCGAGGCCCAGACGCTCACGGGTACAGGCGACGACATCAAGACAGTTGACCTCAAGGGACTCCCGGCCGTAGTGACCTTCACCTGCAAAGCCTGCAGCGGCAACACCGTCCTGGAAACGAACGGCGCCGAGATACTGCTGGTCAACACCACCGGCGCCTACGCCGGTTCGCACCTCGTGGACACCAGCGCGGGTGCGCCCACCACCGAGTTCAACGTCAGCGCCGATTCGGCCTGGACGCTGAAAATCGAGGACATCGACAGCGTTCCCTCCTCCACGGACAAGGTCACGGGCCACGGCGACAAGGTCCTGTACTGGGACGTGGCGAGCGACAAGGCAACCATCACCAACAAGGGTGAGAGCGACTTCGTCGTGCAGGGCTTCGGCAGCGAAGTCCCCGAGCTCGCAGTCAACAAAATTGGCAACTACAGCGGCACCGTGAAGCTCACCCCGGGCTTCGTCCAGGTCAACTCCGACGGCGACTGGACCATTACGGCGAAGTAGCGTCCCCTCCCAACTGAAGGCCCCGCGGAATCCGGCACCACGCCCGGTCCCGCGGGGCCTTTTGTGTCCGCTGGTCGAGCCTGTCGAAACCGGAGCGTAGCCCGCCGTCGTCGACTTTCCCCGTATCAGGGTCCGGCCACTGTGTGACATGCACGCCCCAGCTTTCCCGTGATAGGCGTGATAGTTCGGCCGGGTTCCTTGACCGGAACGGGCAAAGACCAACGGACACACTGGGGGTGTCATGGACATGCACATAAGGAGAACCACGCTCGCGGCGCTCAGCGCGCCGCTTCTGCTTCTGACGACGGCGGGTGTCGCGGGAGCGCAGGAAGCAAAACCACCGGAGGCCACCACCACCATCAAGTGCGAGGAGGCGGCGACGGGCGGGACGGCGCCTCTGTACGACGGCAAGTCCGCCTCGCACATGTACGACGCGCGCTTCAAGCCGGGCCCGGATCTGACCGGCAAAGAACTCAGCGACCACACGCCGCAGGGCGTCGCGTGGTGGAAGAACTGGGACGGAAAAGGCAACAATCTGCTGCTCGTCTCAACCTACGGCAAGGGCAAGGCTCACATCGTCGGCCTCGATCCGAAGGCCGGGGACAAAACTGTGGGCACCGTCGACATAGAGCCGAGGGTCAACGACTCGCAGCAGACCCACGCCGGTGCCATCGCAGTAAACGACAAGTGGGCCTTCGTCGACGGACCCAAGTCCGGCGGCTGGCACACGATCCGCAAGTACAGCCTGTCCGATCTCAAGAAGTCGATGACGGCGAAAGGCGGATCCGTTAACCCGGCGGGCGGAGACCGCAAAGTCTACGGCGCGTCATTCATGACCATTGACGGCAGCCACCTCTACGCGGGCAAGTTCAGCAACAAACACCGTGACTGGATGTACAGCTACACGATCGCCGGCGACGGATCCCTGACCCTGGACAGGAAAGCGGACGGAAACGGCCTGCGCTGGGAGGTGCCCCAGTGGACGCAGGGGGTGGCGGTCGCGGATGGACGCTTCCTCTTCAGTACGTCAAGCGGGCGCAAGTACCGCAGCAACCTCTACGTCACGAACAAGGGTGAAACGAATTTGGACAGGGCGTCCGTGCGGTGCTTCCGCGCACCGAGCATGGCGGAAGGAATCACCGCCACACCGAATGGCGAGGCGTACCTGCTGTTCGAATCCGGTTCGTACAAGTACAACGGTGCCAGCGGGAACCCGGCGATCAACGTCATCAAGGGCGTGCACCGGGCCAAACTCAGCACTCTGATCTCCTTGCCCGGCGGCAAGATCCACCTCGGAACCCTGCACTGCGTTGAGCAGGAGGACTTCGTCGGCGATGATGAGATCCGAATCCGGGTCGAGGACCAGAACCTGGGGAAATCCGTGCAGATCAGCGAGGGCGACAAGAAGAAAATCGACAGGACGGTCCAGTTCACCGGCAACGTTTCGGTGAAGCTCTATGAAAACGACGTCGAGGGCGATGACTACCTCGGCCAGCGGGTCCTCGAACCCGGCGGCAAGGACGGGATCATGGAATTCACGAAAGACGGCGCCAAATACCGGCTGAGCTACAAGGTGGCCTGAGCGTCAGGCTTCGCCGGAGGCGGTGCGTTCAACCCGCGGCGTTGGGCAATGCGCCAGCCAGGTCGGTGAGAGCGGACACCGTGTAGTCCGGTTCGGTGAAGTATGCCGGGTAGGGCGCGCCCGAGCGGTTGATCCAGGCGGTCCCGAGTCCGGCCCGCGCGGCGCCGTGAATGTCCCAGGGATGGACCGCCACCAGGAGCATCTGCTCCGGGTCCGTGCCACACGCTGTGGCGGCATGGTCGTAGGCTGCGCGGGCCGGTTTCCATGCCGGGGCGTCCTCGACGGACAGCAGGAGATCGAATTGATCCCGGATCCCGGCGTCGGTGAAGAGCTTCTCCGCGACGCTGGTGGAGCCGTTGGTCAGCGTGACCAGGCGGTACCCGGCAGCTTTCAGGGCGGACACTCCATCGGGCACGTCGGGATGGAGTCCGAGGCCGGCCATGCCCTGCATGATGTGGTCGACGGCGGCGTCGGTTTCCATGGTCAGGTCGGTCCCGGCCAGCAGTCCGCGCAGTGCCTCGGCCCCGATTTGGGCAAAGGCGCTGTTGTCGCCAGCCGCCGTGAGGGCGAAGCCATCGCGCAGCAGGGTGGCGAACCACAGCTTGGCGAGCGACGCCGGCGCGCCGGTCTCCGCGAAACGGTCGGCCATCGGGGACATGTCTGACAGGGTCTCGTTGACGTCGAAGACGACGACGGAGGGTTGGGTCGGCACGGAGCGGCTCCTTCGGCAGAGGCTGGGTCGTCCCCAGTCTTGCGCAGCTAATGTCCCGGCGGTAGGCCCCAATGACTTGGGTTTGGAAAGCAAACGGCGGCCGCCTCGAAAGGGGACAGCCCCCCATATTGCTTGGCACGATTTTCAAGACATCCCTCAAGGTTCACCAAGCAGTACGCCAGCTTGCGGTGGCCTCTGCACCAGCGGTCCGGCCCCGCGTTTTCCGCGTCTGCCCGGGCTTCTGTACCGCGGTATTTCCTTATTGACGCGGTCCATAGCCCGGAGCACACTCAGCGTAAGGGGGGCGTGGGAAAGGAGCCCCGAATGGCATGGCAAATCGAAGGCACGTACTTCGAAAACTGCAACTGCGATATGGTCTGCCCGTGTGCGACCTCAGGCCTTACAGTGCCTGGGGATGAGGACCGCTGCAAGGTGGCGCTGGCCTTCCACGTCCAGAAGGGTGACGTCAACGGCGTCGACGTCGGCGGCCTGAACGTCTGCGTAGTGACCGATGCTCCTGCCTTGATGAGCGACGGCGGCTGGAAGGTAGGCGTCCTTATGGACGCAGCCGCCTCCCCCGAACAGGCCGAGGCGCTCGGGGCCGTGTTCGGCGGCCAGCTGGGCGGACCGATGGAGGGCATGGCCCCCCTGATCGGCGAGATGCTGGGTATGGAATCCCGCGACTTCACCTATGAGGATGACGGGAGGGAACACCGCGTCCGGATAGGCACGGCGGTCGACATGTCGGTGGAGGACTTCGTCTCGCCACTGGACCCGACCGGCGCCGGCGTCAAGGTCAGCGGCATCGGCTTCCCCGCCGACACGTTGGCCGCCGGACACGCCACCAAGTCCACGGTGGATGTCTTCGGCCTGTCGTGGGACAACGCCGGAAAGAACTCCTTCTCGGCACCGTTCGCCTGGTCGGCCTGACTTGTCGGGGCAGGCACATGTGACAGTCCGCAACCAGGCGGCACTGCTGGTTCTGTTTGGCTGCGCGGCTGTCGCTTGGTATTTCGCCGTCCTGGGCTTCCGCGAGATGACCCCCGGGCCCGGGACGATGGGCTTGGGGCTTGCCGGCTTCCTGGCGGCTTGGACGCTGATGATGGCGGCTATGATGCTTCCGGCGTTATCGCCGCTCAAAGACTTCTGCCTCCGCCATTGCCGCTCACCCGTTGCGTTCCTGCTCCCTGTCTCAAGCTACAAGGGCCGGCTCCGCGACCTGCGCGTGGGGCTCTACCACGGTCTGTACTGCACCGGATGCTGTTGGGGGCTGATGGTGGTCCTTATCGCCGTCGGCGTCATGAACCTCGCCTGGATGGCCGTCATCGCCGTAACCGTGCTGCTGGAGAAGTCGTGGAGCCACGGGCGTGCGCTGAGCAGGATTGTCGGAGCGGCGCTGATCATCTTCGCCTTTTTCGCACTGAGAAATCCCGCCCTGCTGCCCGGCCTGTACATGTCATCAGGGATGTAGGCTCCGGTCTTGTGCTGTCCTGACCATCGACTGCTCCGTAACTGCACTTTTCAGGCCGCAAAACGGCAGCCATGGAGCAATCGATGGGGGAGCGAGAACTACCCAGCCACCGCGTAAGCCTTCGGCAGCTTCAGGCCGCGCTCGTCCATGAGGGTGCGCAGGCGGGTGGGGTAGTCGGTGATGATGCCGTCCACGCCGAGATCCATCAGGCGCGCCATGTCCGCGGTGGTGTTGACGGTCCACGGGATGACCGGCAGGCCGAACTCGTGGGCTTCGGCGATCATCTTCGGCGTGACGGAGGCGAAGGCGGGGGAGATCACGTCGTAGCCGAGGGCCTTGGCCGCCTTGGCGAGGGAGCCGTCGTAGTCGTCGATGTCGATGCCGCCAAGCTCGGGCGCCGCGCCGGGCTTGCCCACCTGCAGCCAGGCGTCGCCGCTGGAGAGTGCCACGACGGGCAGCTGCGGGGCGATCTTCCTGGTGTAATTCAGCGTGGACCAGTCGAACGACTGCACGGTGGTGCGGCCGGACATGCCCGCCATGTAGATCTCGGTGACCACGGCCTTGGTCAGTTCCACGGATCCCTCGCCGCCGGCCTGGCCATCCTCCACCTTGGTCTCCACGTTGAAGCGGATCTTCTTGGCGTCGAGATCGCGGACCAGCTGGAAGACGTCCTTGAGCTCGGCGATGCGGTTGCCCTCGATGACCTGCTGCTCCGGGTAGCCGGACAGCTGCTTGTAGCCGCAGTTGAGGGTCTTGATCTGGGCGAGCGACAGCTCAGCCACGCGGCGGCCGGCGTACGGGAACTCGGGGTCGTTCGGCGTAACCGGGGCTGTGTCCACGCACTTGTTGGCCTGCATCGTGTCGTCGTGCCAGACGATGACCTTGCCGTCCTCGGTCAGGTGCGTGTCCAGCTCGAGCGTGGTTACGCCCAGCTTCAGCGAGTTCGCGAACGCGGCCAGGGACTCCTCGGTCCACTCGCCGCGGCCGCCGCGGTGCGACTGCAGGTCGAAGGAGCCGTTGCGCTCGTCGGTCTTGATGGCTGTTGTTTTCGCCGTTGGCGAGGTGCCGGCAGCGTTCGACGACGGCGTCACGGCGTCCGCCGTCGGGGCAGCGACGGCGGGTCCCGCCGTTGAGGCAAAGGCGGCGGTGAAAAGCGCGACGGCGGCCGCTGCGGTCAGTACTTTGCGCATGGTGATTGTTCCTCCCGGAAAGACTGTGGCCGGCGCTGAGCCGCCGACCCGTTCACCCTAGGGAGGTCAGATGGCGAACGGCATGCGGGCAGGTGGCGGTGAGGTTAACGGCAGTGCCGGACGTACGGCAGGTTCCAGCTGGCACTTCTTCCATCAGAATGGAGAAAGAAAAGACAGGAGGCTCAACCATGACTGTCCTTGTTGCTTACGCGAGCGCTCTGGGTTCCACCCGGGAAATAGCTCAACATGTGGCCGAACGAATGGCGGTGGCCCTGGGCGAGGTCGAGTGCCGGTCGGTGGAGGAGGTCGAATCTGTCGCCGGCTACGAGGCTGTAATGATCGGCAGCGCCATCCACAACCAGGCGTGGCTGCCCCCTGCTTTAGCCTTCCTCACACAGCATGGCCCCGAGTTGGCCGAACGGCCTGTCTGGGCCTTCAGCGTGGGGATGTCCGACGGCCTGCCAAAGCTGTTCCGCGAGCGCGGTGCGGCACTGCAACAGCAACGACTGGAGGAGACGCAGTTCCAGGAAGTCCAGCTTCGCGGCCACGCTGTCTTCTCCGGCGTTTACCAGGCCACCCAGTTGTCGGCTCCGCTCCGGGGGCTGTTCCGCCTCGCCGGCGGCCGCTTCGGAGACTTGCGCGACTGGGCGGCCGTCGACGCCTGGACGGATCAGATAACAGTCGAACTCGCGAAGCCTGCTTCGTCCGCATCGTCGGACACGGACCCGGCATAGTTTCTCTGGATACGGCATGGTTTCGCCAAGAGTGGGCGCCGGAGACGGCCTACGGCCGCAAGGCGGTGACGAAGCCGCCCCGGGACTGGTCGGGGATCGGTTGCTGCTCTGGTGCCGGCCCACCGGGTCCTGCCGCGTCCGGAGCTGCCGCGTCGGGTGCGGCCAGCGCCAGGACGCGGCCATACATCGAACACAGCTCCTCAATGGTATGTCGTGTGCAGCGCCAGCCTGCTGCTTCCAGCAGTTCCGCCGGGTCCGGCGGATCGGCCCGCGCCAGCAGCTCGCTCATGGGCAGGCCCGTCTGCTCGCTGAACTCACGCAGCTTGGCCTCGATGCCGTCAGTCTTCGGCAGGGCAACAGCCCGCTCAATCACCGCACGGGATCCCGGCGCCGACAGCACCGCAACTTCCCCCAGCACAGCCAGCTGGGAAGCGGCATCGAGGTAGGGCAGCAGGCCTTCGAGGACCCAGGTCGTAGGCCGGGAAGGGTCAAAACCGGCTGCCAGAAGCGGCTCACGCCACGGCAGGGAAAGGTCCGCAGGCAGGGAAATCAGTTCGCACCGGGGCTCCGCGGACAGCCGGCCCAGCACATGGGCCTTGAACTCCAGGATGTTGGCGCTGTCGATTTCAAAGACCCTGGCGCCGGCCGGCCACGGCAGCCGGAAGGCCCGGGTGTCGAGCCCCGCGCCGAGAACCACGGTCTGCGTGGCAGCGGGGGCGGACTGCAGGAAATCGTCGATGAACCTGGTCCGCATGCCAATGTAAATGGACGCAAGCAGGAGCGGCTGCTGCAGGGGAGGGGCCTCCGCCGGTTCAGCCGGCCACACCGTCGGCAGGTCCAGGTGGGAGCGGGCGGCCACCACTAGGGCGGAGGCGAAAGGATCCGCCACGAGCGCGTCGGCCCGCGACGTCTCGACGGCACGGCCCGCCGCCACGGCCAGCGCCGTCAGCGGTAGCCCCTGGTCCTCAAGTTCGGTACTGCGTCCTTGCTCTGTCACGCCATACCCTCCCCGTTCGCTGGTTCCCTTTTGGTGAGCCTACTCCCGGTGATGCCTGTCAGAGCTGCGCGGCGCTGTCCCACCAGCCTTCCCAAGCAGCGGACGTGAGCTGGCCCTGGGGAAAATCGGTATTCGACACGGACTCTCCGAATTGGGAGTTCCCGTCAGTGCGCGCGGTGAAGAACAGATTCAAGGTATTCCAAAGCATGGCTATTTCCTTTCAATCAAGGGTGCGGACGACCCTCTTTCAGGTTGGAATTAGCGTAGCCACGGTATGTTTCAGCGCATCGATTCAACGTTTCGTTTGTGTATCCGTGTGCTCACATAGCGGCGCAGGCCCTCTTCGCGGAACTGGCCGACGGGCGGCGGTTGGCCACGATCAGCGGCAGCAGGTCTGCGGGGGACGTGACGACGGCGGCCGCCTGCGACGCTTCTCCGGCGTCCCCGTAGCCCCAGAGCACGAAAATTGTCGGGATTCCATGTTGGGCGGCTCCGGCGATGTCGTAGCTCCGGTCTCCGATCATTACGGGACTGGAGATATCTACGCCTTCGGATTCAAGGCGGAGCAGCAATTCGGCGACGACCTCTGCCTTGCTCGCTCTTCCGTCGCGGTCGGACGCCCCGCAGATGTTGATGAAATGGCCTTCGATTCCAAACCTTCGTGCGAGTCTTAGCGCTTGATCTTCCACCTTGGATGTGGCGACAGCCATCGGCATGCCGGCCGAGTGAAGGTGGTCAAGCAGTTCGATGATCCCGTCGTATGGGCTGGACTGTTCGGCGCCGTGGTCGGCGTATGCCTTGCGGTAGTGTTGGAGGGCCCTTTGGGCGGTTATGTCGTCCAACTGTGAGACTGTTCTGAAGGACTCGATCATCGGCGGGCCGACGAATTGTCGCAGTTTGTCCATCGCGGGGACCGGCGCGCCTACGGCTGCCAGGGCTCGGGCAGCACTTGCCGTAACGCCGGGTGCTGAATCCAGCAGCGTTCCGTCCATGTCAAACAGGACGCAGCTAATGCCGGTGAGAGGCGGACGGTCTTGCTGCAGAAATGTCATTTTTTCGAGTGCTTTCGGTCGTGGAATTGGTTCGGTGCTGGCGTGCCGGGGAAATTTTGGTGTGAAGGGTAGGCATGGATCGAGTGAGTCTTGATCAGATAGACCAGAGGATTCTTGCGGAGCTAACGAAGAACGCCCGGATGAGCCACGCGGAGCTGGCGACCAAAGTCCTGCTGTCGAGGAATGCCGTGCGCCAGCGGATCGAACGCATGGAACGGCAAGGGTATATCCAGGGGTACACGATCGTTGCCGGCCCGCCGGGGCAGGGGCCGGTGTCCGCCTTCCTGATGGTTTACAGGAAGGACCGGGTGCGGGGATCGGACGTCATCACCGTACTGCGGTCGATTCCGGAAGTGGTTTTGTGTGATGTCGTGAGCGGTGATTTTGATCTGCTGGTGAGGGTCGAGGCCCGGTCGCTGGAGAGGGTTCAGGAGATCTGGGAGCAGATTGCGGCCATTCCCGGCGTCACGGACACGGTGACGGCCATGACGCTGTCCAGTTACATCAGGCGGGGCCCCGGAGATGCCCGCGCCACCGAGTGATGCGGTCAGGCTCCGGACAGGTCCGCACGTCCGGCGGGCAGCACCGCGAGGAACTGGAGGGGGCGCACGGCGGCGTCGCGCCCCCTCCAGTTCTATCAGTTCCTGATGCAGATGACCTTTGGCTGGGTCATCTCCTCATACGCGAAATGGACGCCCTCCCTGCCCATGCTCCCGTACTTGGCCCCGCCGAACGGCATGCCGTCGAAGCGGTAATCAGAGGAGTCGTTGATCATGACGCCGCCTGCTTCGAGCTGTTGGGCTGCGTCCATGGCCCTGGCCAGGGAGTCGGTGAAGATGCCCGCATGAAGACTGAACTCGATGGCGTTGGCGACTTCGATAGCCTCTTCGAACGTGCTGAACTGGCGGAACATGACCACGGGCCCGAAAACCTCCTGCTTCCACAGCCGGCTGTCCGTCGGGACCGCTTCCAGGACGGTCGGGTGAAGCACATTGCCGTCCGTGACATTGCCTGAAAGAAGGACAGCGCCGGCGCCGAGGGCCTCGTCCAGCTTGGTTTGCAGCTCATGCAGCGCAGCCGGGCTGATCATGGGCCCGACGTCCGTCCGTTCATCTAAAGGATCTCCAACAACCAACCTGGCCGCCGCCTCCAGGAAGCGCCGGCGGAACGCGCCGTACACCGGGGCGGCGATGAGAATCCGTTGCACCCCCACGCAGTTCTGGCCGGCGGCCCAAAATGCTCCGGAGACGCAGGATTCCACTGCATTTTCGATGTCGGCGTCGTCCAGGACGATCACGGGGGCGTTTCCGCCGAGATCCATGGACAGCTTCTTCAAGCCGGCCGTGCGGGCGATGCTTTCGCCCGTGGAGAACCCCCCGGTGAAGGAGACCATTCGTACGTCCCGCGACCTGATGATTGTTTCGGCCACTTCCCGGCCGCCGTGGACAACCGTGAGGGCCTCCGGCGGGAGCCCCGAGCTCACGAGGGCGTCCGCGAGCCGCTGGGCTGACAGCGGCGTCAGCGCAGAGGGTTTGAGAATCACGGCGTTTCCTCCGGCGATTGCCGGGCCGACCTTGTGCGCCACCAAATTGAGGGGGTCGTTGAACGGGGTGATCGCGGCGATGATGCCCAGTGGTTCGCGCGAGTACCACCCGGTGCGGTCCTCTGAGCCTTCATAGGAGTCGAAGGGGATGACGTCGCCTGCGTTCCGGCGCGCTTCGGCAGCGGACAGGCGGAGCGTGTTGACCGCGCGCAGCACTTCCTTCCGTGCCTGGCGGATCGTTTTCCCGGCCTCGGACACTATCGTTAGTGCGAACTCCTCGCTGCGCTGCTCGATCTCCGTTGCGGCACCGTCCAGGATCTTCCCGCGTGCGGCGCGGGACAGGGCCCGTGCCTTCCGGGCGCCGACGCGGGCGGTTTCGATCACGGACTTGGCGGCGGTGGCTTCGGTCAGCGCAACCGCGCCGACCACCCTGCCGTCGTAGGGGCTCGTCACGTCACGGAACTGTGGCAGCGCGGTTTCTGTCGAACACAGCGTGGATTCAGGCATCTGCGGATACCTCCGTCCTGGCTGCGTGCATCGCGATGATGTCAGAGAGCAGCGCATAGGCGGTCTCCACGCGCCCGGCCCCCGGTCCGGAGACGGTTACAGCGCCCAGAAGATCGGTCTCGAAGGACACGGCATTGGTCGCGCCGGAAACCCCGGCCAGCCCATGATCAAGGGGGAGCGCTACTGGGGATACGCCTGCAGTTACGGACCCGTCCGGATTCCGCCGTGCCGCGCCGACGAGCTTCCAGCGGCGCCCCGCGCGGGCTGCCTTCCGAATATCTTCCGGCGTCACGGTCGAAATCCCCTGCCGGTGAACGTCCTTGAGCTCTATCCCGGCGTCCAGCAGTTCGTTGGCGAGGATGAGAACCTTGAGCTGAACGTCGTGGCCTTCGATGTCGGCTGCGGGGTTTGCTTCGGCGTAGCCGAGTTCCTGCGCCTCCCTGATGGCCGCGTCGAAGTCCAGGCCGGCTTCCATCCGCCCGAGCACATAGTTACTGGTGCCGTTGAGAATGCCTTCGAAGCCGTTCAGTTTCAGCCCGGCGAACATCTTCCTGGCAAGGCGGATGACGGGGGTGCCGCTCATGACGGCGCCCTCGAACTCGAAGTGCACGCCGTTCTGTTCGGCCAGGGCAGCCAGTTCGGTGCCTCGGAGGGCAACGGGGCCCTTGTTCGTGGTGCAGACGCTCTTGCCGGATTCGAGTGCCCACCGCACGTGCGAAACTGCCGGCTCGCCGTCTTCGGGGTTCGTGAAGGTGGCCTCGCAGACAATGTCCGCTGTGCAGTTGCGGATCACGGATTCGTTGTTGGTGTCGGCGGATCCGCCGTACGCTGCAAAGGTTGCATTGCCGCCGCCCAGTTTGAGGGCAACGGAGAGGTCCACGCCTTCGGCCTGGACCAGGGATCCGAGCCGCAGGTCGGTGATGGCCACGACCCGCAGGCCGAAGCCCAGTTCGGAACGAAGCCTTTCACCACGGGTAGCGATCAGTTCGGCCAGTGTCCTGTTGACGCCGCCGAAGCCGATCAGCGCAATGTCGTAGGTGGTCATGGTGCTCCTTCAGTCAGTTACATCGGTCCTTCAATGCTGGCCGCATTCCATGTCCGTCAGCGCATGTGATTGTGACCGAAAAGCAGGGCGAACTGACCATCCGCCTGCCGATTCGTCATGTGCGCAGGACGTAACCTGCGTTCAACATAGACATGTGGAGATGTTTTTAATGATCAAATTCGCCTTTTCGTGTTACTTTCATCACTGTCGCTACTGCGCAGCTCGAGTCGGCTTGACCCACGCCGGGCCACGTGCGCATCCTCCGCATCAGACCCGCCACTCACCTGGGAGAAACCATGGAACCGTCATCACCTGTCCAGCTGGAACCTCAGCCCACCGTTCCGCCGTCGACCGATTCGGGCCTCCGGCGGTCCATGGGGGCACGGCACCTGGTCATGATCGCCATGGGTGGGGTGATCGGCTCCGGGCTTTTCCTGAGCTCGGGGTACACCATTTCCCAGGCCGGGCCGCTCGGGGCAGTCATCGCATATCTCATTGGCGCCTTTGTTGTGTACCTCGTGATGGCCTGCCTCGGTGAACTGGCCATCGCTTATCCCGTGTCAGGGGCCTTCCATATCTACGCGGCGAGGTCGATCGGGCCGGCCACCGGGTTCACCACCGCCTGGCTCTACTGGCTCTGCTGGGCGGTGGCCATCGGATCGGAGTTCACGGCTTCCGGTCTCCTGATGCAGCGCTGGTTCCCGGGTGTTGACGTCTGGGTCTGGTGCCTTATCTTCGCCTCGGTCCTCTTCGGCCTCAATGCGGTTTCCTCGAAATTCTTCGGCGAATCCGAGTTCTGGTTTGCCATCGTCAAGGTCGGCGCCATCGTGGTTCTCATCGTTTTCGGCGGCGCGGCGCTGTTCGGCTTCCACCCGCTCAGCGAGGCGGCCAACCACGCCACCATGTTTGAAAACTTCAACACTTCCGGCGGCCTCTTCCCCAACGGCTTCACCGGTGTCCTGGTCACTGCGCTTGCTGTCTTCTACGCCTTCTCCGGTTCAGAGCTCATCGGTGTGGCGGCGGGCGAAACCGCTGACCCGGCCACCAGCATCCCCAAAGCGATGCGCAGCACCGTCATCCGTCTGCTGATCTTCTTCGTCGGGGCAATCGCTGTCATCGCCGCCACCATCCCCTTCGAGCAGGTCGGGCTCGATGAAAGCCCGTTCGTGACGGTCTTCTCATCCATCGGCATTCCCTATGCCGCCGACATCATGAACTTCGTCATCATCACCGCACTCCTTTCAGCCGGTAACAGCGGCCTCTTCTCCTGCGCACGGATGCTCTACTCCCTTGCCGACGAGGGGCATGCGCCCCGGGCGCTGAAGAAGCTGACCCGACGCGGTATCCCCATGACTGCACTCTCCGTCAGCATGCTCGGTGGCCTGGCATCCCTCATCAGCAGCGTCGTTGCGCCTGAAACTGTATATCTGGCTCTCGTATCGGTGGCAGGTTTCGCCGTCGTCGGGGTCTGGATGTCCATCACCGCCTCGCATTTCTTCCACAGGAGATCCTTCGTCAAAAACGGTGGTGATGTCTCTGCGCTTCCCTACAGGGCCCCGTTGTTCCCGCTGGTGCCGATCCTGGCCTTCTCGCTCTGCCTCATCTCGCTCATCGGCATCGCCTTTGACCCGAACCAGGTAGCAGCGCTCTATTTCGGATTCAGTTTCGTTGGCGCCTGCTACGCCTTCTTCTACTTCAAGTACGGACGCAAGCCGCGCGCAAACCAGCCCTCCTGACGCCGTCACCACCTATCGTCCACGTAGCCTGGTGGCGGGAGACTTTCGTCCCCCGCCACCAGGCTCGGCGTTCTGTGGGGGCGTGTGAGAATAGGCGTAGTTATCAGGCGGAAGGAGCACGGAGCATGGATTCTTCCTCGGAAGCGTCATCCATGGCCCAAGGCCTTCGGATAGTTCGGCTGGTGGCGGACCGGGAGAAGCGGGGAAGGCGGCTACTCGGCGTTTCCCAGATCGCATCCGAGCTGGAGATGGACCAAAGCCGTGTCTCCCGGTTGACTCAGGAATTGTGCGAGCTGGGACTGCTGGAACGCGTCGAACGCGGGCCATTCCGGACCGGTCCACGATTTTTCAGCCTGGCTGCCGCTTTGAATACCGGCTGGGTCCGCGAATCAAGAACCGAACTTGAGGCTTTGGTGTCCTCGTTCGGCCTTAGATCCAGACTTTCCGTCCGGGAGGGCTTCCGCGTCATTCTCCTGCGGACTTCCAGCAATGACGCGGTTCCCGGCAGCTTCGTGAAACCCGGCATGGTGACACCCGTGTGGTGCACCGGGTCCGGCCGGGCCCTGCTGTGGGACGAGGAGCAGCCAGCCGTTGAGGCCCTCCTCACGGACGTCAACTTCATTGGCGTAGGCGGCCCGGGGGCGGCCCATTCGCCTCAGGAAGTCGTCGAATTGATGGACCGGGACCGGGCGCGGGGCTTCATTGTCGCGGAGGAAGAGTTCGAGCATGGAGTCTACGAACTGGCGGTTCCGGTCCGCGCCGCCGACGGTTCCGTTCTTGCAGCGCTCAGCGTCCTGGGCAGCCGGGCCGAGATCACGTCCGGTGCAGATGGCGTTGCCAAGGCCCTGTGGGAAGCAGCCCAACGGCTGGGGTCGTGCCAGGGCGGCACGCGGAACAGCGCTGGCCGGAAGGGTCTTGCCAGCTAAGGCATGTTCTGCGGCGGGGCCTGGCCCAGCTTGGACTCAAGCCACCCTCCCCAGGACACGAGGGCCGTGGCGCAGGCCTCCAGCTTCGGCTGCAGGCGGGTCTTGGCGCCGACGACCTGCAGCGCTGCCACCACGTCGCCCTTGAAGTCCCGAATCGGAACGGCCAGGGAATACAGCCCGGGTTCGGCTTCCTCGTCGACGATGGAGTATCCCCGTGCCCGGGCCGCGCATAGCCGGGACAGGAAGTCCTCCGCGTCAAGGGGTGTATTGGGGCCATGACGCATGAAAGCGACACCGGCGAAAAGGGTCCGGACCTCGTCGTCGGAGGCTTCCCACAGCAGTGCCTGGCCGGCATCGCTGCAGTAGGCCGGATAGGGCCGGCCCAGCCATGAACCGATCATGTTGCTGCTTGCCGGAACATGCTCACCGATGGTGACGGTGCTGTCTCCGCTCAGAATTCCAAGGAAGCATCCTTCATCAGTTTCACGAGCCAAGCCTGCCAGCGCGGTGGCGCCGTCGGTCTGCAACCGTTGTTCGGACAACAGCTGCGCGTCCGTCAGGAGCGACCAGTCGACGGTGTAGGTCCGGTGGTCTTTGCGGACCAGGAACCCCTCCTGCTGGGCCGTCCGCAGGCTGCGCGCTACCTGGCTGCGGTCCTTGCCCATGTCGGTTGCTATATCAGCGACCGTTCCGCCTGGCAGGCCTTCTGCGTTGCGGGAGCCCACCGCTAGGACAGCCATAATTCCCCGGCCCATGCTGGATGTCTTAGACATAGGTCCGATTCTAGTCACTGGAGGAACGCCTCCTAGTGGACGGCGAAGACCCGGGCGGGAAAACCGCTGCCCTGCAGTGGCTTGGGCCAGGTGGCAATGAGGGCAGCGCCCGCTTCCGGAAGTCCGTCCAGGTTCGCCATCAGCTCGATCTGCCACCGGTTCTGCGCCAGGACGTAGGTCTCCAGTGCGAAATCCTGGCGGGATGTGGCCAGCCCCGGGTCGGTGTCCGTCTGCTCATGGCCGACGGCGGTAACCGACCGCTCCTCAATCAGGAAGGAGAGGACTTCCTGCGACCAGCCAGGTGTGTGGCTGACACCGTGATCGTCCCTGTTTGCCATGGCGGCAGCGTCAGGCCAACGGTCACTCCAGCCTGTCCGCAATGCCACAAAGGCCCCGCGTGGGATGGCACCATTGCGGTGTTCCCAGGCCTGGACGTCCTCCAGCTGGGGAGTGGCGTCCGCATCAGCGGTGACGCGCTCGGTGATGTCCAGGACGGCCAGCGGAAGGACCATCTCCTCCACGGGAATCTGGTCCAGGGTCCTTCCTCCTGAGATGAAATGCGAGGGAGGATCAACGTGTGTTCCCCATTGTCCGATGATCGAGTAGCGGTGAGCGGTGAAACCGTCACCTTTCTCCAGATCGAAGACGGGCTCCCTGATTTCGTCGGGGAATGCCGGGAAGTGTGGCTGGCCGGGGTGGAAGGCGTGCGTCAGGTCAGTGAATGATCTGCCGGCCAACAGCGTCTGCAGGCCGTCCCAGAGGGCGGTTGTGGTGACTGGAGTCATGACGTGGCCTGGCTTTCAACCAACGCAGGAAGGGCAGTGTTGGAAACGCCGATTGGCCCTGTCAGCTCAATGACGGGTACCTCCCAGGGGTGGATATCCACGATGTGCTGCAGGAAGCGTTCCACGGCGTCGTCGTCAAGCGCGGCATCGAAATACGTCGTCAAGACCAGGGTCGGCGAAATTGTCCGCTGACCAACCTGCCCCAACGTGGGATTGGCGCCTTCAGCGCAGGTGAACCCCTCGAAACCCAAACCGGATTCGAAGACATGCCGGTAGTTGCCAAAGTCCCCGAGGTCAGGGGATTCCGCGACAGCGTCGAGCAGGGCCGCAATGCCCGCTTCGTCTCTGAATGCTTCGGCGTCGCCGCTGGCGAGCCGCGAGAAGGTTTCCGAAGCTACGGGCCAATGCACACGCAGCTTGCGTACTGCTTTCATTTCAATCTTCAAGGGAAGCCTCCTGATCGGTTCGTAACGTGTTTGCATGCCATCGTGGCACGGTGTGATGATCATTACAAGCATTGAAAAATGCTTATTATGAACAGATGCGTCGTCCATAACGCGTGTATCCGGTGCCTCGTGCCGGACGCCGGACAGGCATGGATGAACGAACAGCTCGGAGCCAACGATGCCCAGTAACACCAAGCTCTCCCGCATGCTTGATGCCGGAGCGAACCTGACAGTGGATGGCGCACTTGCCACCGAGCTGGAAGCGCACGGCTGCGATCTGGACGATCCCTTATGGTCGGCTAAAGTCCTCCTGGAACAGCCGCAGCTCGTCAAGCGTGTGCACCGCGATTACTTCCGCGCCGGGGCCGCGGTCGCGATCACGGCGAGCTATCAGGCAACACCTCAGGGATTTGCGCGGCGCGGCATTGGCGAAGAAAAGGCCCTGGAACTGGTGGCATTGAGTGTGCGCCTGGCCGACGAGGCTCGCAGCGAACACCTGGCCGAAAACCCGGGTGCAGGCCCCCTGCTGATTGCAGGATCGGTCGGTCCGTACGGCGCGTACCTGGCCGATGGGTCGGAATACCGGGGAGACTACTTCCTCAGCCGAAACGAGTTCCTGGAGTTCCACCGGCCGCGAATTGCCGCGCTGGTGGACGCCGGAGCGGACTTCCTCGCCTGTGAGACGCTGCCGTCCTTGCCGGAAGCCGAGGCCCTGGTGGCACTCATGAAAGAGTTCGACGTCGAAGGCTGGCTCTCCTTCACGCTACGGGACGGAGGGCACATCAGCGATGGCACGCCGCTTGTTCAGGTGGCAAAGCTCAGCAGGGCGCAGCCGTCCGTTGTGGCCATTGGCGTGAACTGCGTGCCGCTGGAGCTGGTTGCCCCAGCCCTGGGCACCCTGGGCAAAGCCACGGACACGCCGCTGATCGCGTATCCAAATTCCGGCGAAAGCTATGACGCCGTCAGTAAAACATGGCGGCCGGCCACGCCCATTGCGGGACCGGGACGTAAGCATGCCGCAAGCCTTGCGGAAGGAACCGCCATCTGGCGTGAACTTGGTGCCCGGCTCATTGGCGGGTGCTGCCGAACCACCCCGGAGGATATAGCCGCCGTGGCCAGGCGGACAGAAAATCCCTAACGGCCGGACTCAATGCTTAGCGCCCAGGAACTAATCAGTGCCCGTCCCGCTGGGCCGGCGATGCCTGTGGTGCGTGGAATAGTGCTCGAACACCTCGGACGACGTTGTCCCGGCATGCCCGAATCTGCCACGGAGAACCCCAGCGAGATCCTCCAAGGCCGCCTCCAGCATCCGCCCGGCAAACTGGAGATCGGGGTGATCGCTGGCCTTGGCTTTCGCCGCGAGTTCCTGTGCGTATTTGACCGTAGCCGGCAGGGAGCCCCTCTGCTCGACTTCCTGGAAATAGTACGTTTCGTGGAAGGCCAGCAAATCTATGCTGACGGAGGCCACGCTGCCGGCCAGCGACTCGAGCAGCCCGGCGGCATGGCTGGGACCCATCGAGAACGGGTCGCCAGGACTTGCCGCCTCCCTGAACAGGTTCAGTTGATGGGCAAGGGCACGGCGGCGGTTCAGGGCTGGGTACATCTGCAGGATCCAGGAGACCGTGGCCGTCAGCAGACCGAAACCTGTGAGCGCCTGGGAGGCGGAGACCAGCCTCAGCAGAGGGTGGCCTGCCACCACTTCCCCGAACCCTACGGTGGAAAGAGTGACCATGGAAATGTAGACCGCTTCGAGGAAATCTGCCTGCCGGGGGACCCTGTCACCGTAGATGAAACTTTCCGGCAGGTGCGGCAGGTAGAGCAGCGCCCAGCCCAAGATGGCCATGGCGGCCCAGGCGCCGATGACAGCGGCCATGGCCACGGGAGCCGCGATCGAAGAGGCCCCTCTCCTGGACAGCCTGGAGAGACGCCAGCATCCGTGCATTATTGTCCTGCACACCGGTCCGGAACCGTGCGGGTAAAGCAGTGTGTGGAAGACGTCGACGAGCATCAGCAGAATCAGCCCGGCCCCCATCACAGTCCACAACACGTCCCAGAAGTCCATGCCTCATCTTAGGATCAGGGCCGTCCCGGCGTGCCCGCCGCCCATCTAGGCAAGCAGTTTGGCCACGAGCTCCCCGCGGCTCCCCATACCCACCTTCTCGAACAGTGCCTTGGAGATGGTCGCTGTGGCGCTCTGACAGCGCGTTCTGAACAGGTGGACCGCCGGCCGTTACGGACGAAGCAACAGCTTATTGACACGCATGCGGCCCTGAGTATTCTCAGCGTTATCAGGACCCTTTCGCCCTGTTTCCCAGTAGTTTCGGCGCGCGACCTCGCCGCTTCCGCCTGGCAACGGCGCCACCAAGGAGAGTCCTCAATGTCATGGGAAATGTCCGGAACGTATGTTGCGAACTGCAACTGCCAGCTGATTTGTCCGTGCCCGGTGGACAGCCCGCCCACGGGGCCCAACGGGGAATGTCGGGGCTCGGCGGTCTTCCATATCGCCAGCGGCCGGCTCGATGATACCGATCTCGCGGGCGTCGACTTCGCCTTCTGCAACCTGTTCCCCTCGAACCTGACCTCGGGCAACTGGAAGGTCGGCATCGTCCTCGACGACGGCATCTCCGAGGGCCAGGCCTCGGCCTTGGAGCGCATCCTCCACGGTGACGAGGGCGGCCCGTTCGCCGACTTCGCCGCCCTCTACGGCGAGTGGCTCGGCGTCGAGCGCGGGAGCGTCAGCTTCTCCGACGGGGATACGCCGTCGGCTTCGGTCACAGGGCACCTCAACCTGGCTTTCGAACCCCTTCCCGGCCCCGGCGGGGGAGCCACCACGGTGAAGAATGCCATGTTCGGCTTCGCGCCGGAGTTCAGGGTCGGCAAAGGCGCGGGCGGTTCGGACCTGTTCGGCCTCGACTACCAGGCGGTCTACGGCGAGACGGCGGACTTCACCTTCGCCAGCGAGATGGCCGAAGGTGGACCGAAAGGCCGGGCCTGAGTCCTGGCAGCACACTCTGCGCGCCATCGACGCGCGCGAGGCCGGGCTGATTGCCGTCCTGCTCATCCTCGCGGCGGCGGGCTGGGTGTTCACCGCCGGGCGGATGAGCGGGATGGACATGGGAGGCTGGACGGACCCGGGGCCGCTGGACTTCTTCGTCACCACCTGGGTGGTGATGCTGGCCGCCATGATGTTTCCCTCGGTGGCACCCATGGTGACGGCCTACGCCAAGATCAGCCGCCGCCGTCGGGAAACCGGGCGCTACGCCCCGCGGGGATCAACCACGCTGTTCGTGGCCGGGTACCTGGTTTCGTGGACGGCGTTCGGGCTGGTGGCGTACGCCCTCTACGAGGCGGCAGCACAGCTGGTTCCCGCTGCTTTCGCCGCAGACGCCGGCGGCCGTTATGCCGCAGCCGGGGTGATCCTGGCAGCCGCGGTATACCAACTGACGCCGGCGAAGAACGTCTGCCTCACCAAGTGCCGCACGCCCCTGGACTTCATCCTGCACCGCATGCGGACTGGGTACGGCGGCGCGCTGCGGATGGGAATGGAGCACGGCGCCTGGTGTGTCGGCTGCTGCTGGGCGCTCATGGTGGCGCTGTTTGCGCTGGGCGTGATGAGCGTCGGATGGATGGCGCTGGTGGGCGCGTTCATTGCCGTGGAGAAGATGCTGCCCTGGAAGCGGCTGGCCAACCGCTCGGTCTCGGCGGCGCTGGTGCTGATCGCAGTGGGAATCGTGCTGGTGCCCGGGGCGGCGCCAGGCATGACGATGTGACCCCTCAATACCCCCGGATCGCCCAGCCGAACTGGCGCATCAGCTCCGCGTCATCTCCTCCAGCAGTTCCAGCACGTGACGGTAGTCCTTGCCGGTGGCCCGGGTCATGCCCAGTTCGCAGGTGCGGTTGCAGGACGCGTGTGCTGAGGCACCCATCTCGGCCACCTCGCTGCCCTGCTTTTGGGTGGCGGAGGCGGTGAGCTCGGGATGGAGCATGCCGCGGTCCCCGGCGAAAGCGCAGCAGCCCCAGTTCTCCGGTACCTCCACCTTCTCGGCCACGGCCTGGGCAACGGCAGTCAGCGAACTGTTGATGCCCATGCGGGTGGAGGAGCAGGTGGGGTGCAGCGCCAGGGAATCCAGCTTCTCGTGGTCCGGCAGCTTGGGCAGGATGTGCTCGGCGGCGAAGTCCACGGCATCCACGATCCGCATCTCGCGCTGCCCGGGCAGCGGAGTGTCGGATTCCACCGCCTGCCGCAACCCTTCGGTGCACGAGGACGCGTCGCAGATGATGGGGAGTTCCCCGTCGCGGGTGGCCTGCCGCAGCGCCGCCAGCGTTTTCTCCCGCATGGTGGCCTGGCCGGCGGCCATGCCCTTGGAGGACCAGGGCGTGCCGCAGCACAGCCCGTCGATGCCGTCCGGCACCAGCAGCGTCACCCCGGCCCGCTCGCAGAGTTGCTCAAAGCTGTACTGGACGCCGCGGTCCGCCGCCCCGGCCCCGCCGTCGGAACCTGCGGCACTAGAACCGGGGCCGCCAGAACCCGCCGGGCCGAACATCGTCCCCACGCACGCCGGGAAGTAGACAGCGTCCGGTGCGCCATCCGGCGTCGGCCGCTTCCGCGCGGAACCGCCGCCGGGAAGTTCCGCCGAGTACAGCGGAAGGGTGTCCGTCCCGAGGACTGCGCGGGCTGCCTTGTTGGGCGGAACCACCGCCGCGGCGGGAAGCTTGTTCACCACGGTGAGAGCCAGCGACGCCCCGCGCGTGACTCCGCCCCAATGCTTCGCGGCGGCGTTCCACACGCCGTTTTCCACCGGACCGGCCTCGGACCGCCGGATCCGCTTCACCAGCAGGCCCGTGTTGATCTCCACGGGACAGGCCGTCTGGCACATGCCGTCCACCGCGCAGGTCTGCACAGATTCGTAGTCGTAGTCCTTCTCGAGCTGCCGCACCAGCGAGGAGTCTCCCGCCAGGCGGGCCTGCTCGATGGCCCGGAGCGTGACTATGCGCTGCCGCGGTGTCAGGGTCAGGTCCTTGCTGGGGCACACCGGCTCGCAGTATCCGCACGAGACGCAGCGGTCCACCTCCTCGGCCACCGGCGGCGCCGTCTTGATGTGCCGCAGGTGCGCCTGGGGGTCGTCGTCCATCAGGACGCCGGGGTTGAGCATCCCCGACGGGTCGAACAGCTCCTTGATCCGGCGCATCACCGCGTACAGCTCGTCGCCGTACTGCCGCCGCACATAGGGCGCCATGACCCGGCCGGTGCCGTGTTCGGCCTTGAGCGAGCCGCCTTCACCCAGGACCAGGTCCACCATGTCCTCAGTGAACGAGCTGTAGCGGTCCAGTTCCTGCGGGGTGGTGAAGCCGTCGGTGAGCATGAAGTGGACGTTGCCGTCCTTCGCGTGGCCGAAGATGACGCTGTTGGCGTAGCTGTATTTGTCGAACAGCCCGATCAGTTCCCGGCACGTGCGGCCCAGCACGGGAACCGGAACCACGATGTCCTCCAGCAGGGCCGTGGTTCCCTGCGGACGGGCTCCGGCCACCGAGGCGTACAGGCCCTTGCGCAGGTGCCACAGTTGGGCCCGGGCGGAGGCGTCGCCGGTGAACTGCGCGGGGGCGGCCAAACCAAGGTCAGTGAGCATTCCCTCGCCGCGCTGCTGCAGCGCAGCCAGCTCGTCCGGCCGTTCGGCCGAGTACTCCACCAGCAGTGCGGCGTGGTCCCGGACCGCCAGGTCCTGTACGACGGCGGGAGTCCCCTTGAGCGTCTGGCCAACCTTGAGCGACAGGGCATCCATGAGCTCCACCGTCGCGGCCCCGGACTCCACCAGGGTGGGCAGTGCCTCGTTGGCTCTCTGCAGGTCGGGAAACACCAGCAACCCGGTGGCCGCGTGGGTCAGTCGCGGAATCGTCCGGAAGACGGCCTCCGCCACGAAGCCGAGCGTGCCCTCACTGCCGACAATCAGGTGGGCCATCATCTCCACCGGGCTGTCATAGTCCAGCAGGGAGTTCAGGCCATAGCCCATGGTGTTCTTCATGGCGAACTGCTGCCGGATCCTGCCCACCGAATCGCTGTTGCCGCGCACCCGACGGGCCAGCTCCGCCAGCCCCGCGTACAGCTCCGGTTCCAGCGTTCGCAGTTTGTGGTCCGCGTCCGGCGCGCCCGTGTCGATCACGGTGCCGGAGGGCAGCACCACGGTCAGGGATTCGAGCGTGCGGTACGCATTGTCCACCGTGCCGCAGTTCATGCCCGAGGAGTTGTTCGCCACCACGCCGCCCACGGTGCAGGCCGACTCGCTGGCGGGATCCGGCCCGAACTTGCGCCCGTAGGGCGCCAGCCGGGCATTCAGCGCACGCACCGTGACGCCGGGCTGGACGCGGACCCGGGCACCGCCGTTGAGCACCTCAACGTTCCGGAAGTTGCGGCGCACGTCCACCATGACGCCGTCGGACACGGCCTGTCCGCTGAGGCTGGTGCCGCCGGAGCGGAACGTCAGCGGAACGCCCTGGGCGGCGCTGGCGCGGAGCAGGCGGCCCACCTCGTCCGCGTTCCCGGCCACCACCACAGCCTGCGGGATGAGCAGGAAATGGGAGGCATCGTGCGCGTTGGCGTGCAGGTCGATGGGCCGGGTTTTCACCTGGGCGGGATCGGCCACGGCCTCACGGAGACCGGCAAGTTGCAGTGTTGTCATCAGGGAACCATCCAGCCAAGTACGGGGGTGGACTGCAGGAGGATCAGGATGGTGATGAGGGCCAGCAGCCCAACGCTCCATCCGATCAGTTTACGGAACAGGGTCCCTTCGGAGCCGTCCAGCCCCACGGCGGCAGAGGCCACCGCGAGGTTCTGCAGTGAGAGCATCTTGCCCATGACCCCGGCGGAGGAGTTGGACGCCGCCATCAGGACCGGGGACAGCCCGGTCTGCTGGGCGGCGGTGGCCTGCATCTGGCCGAACAGGGAGTTAGACGAGGTGTCGGAACCGGTCAGGGCCACTCCGATCCAGCCGATCAGCGGGGAGAGCACGGCGAAGAATCCGCCGGCGGAGGCCAGGGCGAAGCCCAGGGTGGTGGTCTGGCCGGACAGGTTCATCACGAAGGACAGGGCAAGGACGGAGGTCACGGTGACGATGGTCCAGCGGAGTTGAACGAGCGTCTCCCGGTAGATCCGCCAAGCATGGCTGGCCGTGATCTTGTAGAGGCCCATGGTGATCAGGCCGGAGAACAGCAGCAGGGTGCCGGTGGCCTTGAGGTGGTCGAGCTTGAACTTGGTCGCCGCCACCGGTTTGCCGGCGGAGTCGGCGACGTCCAGACCCGGCCAGTGGAACGTCACGGTGCCCACCTGGTTCAGCCAGGCCTTGATGGCCGGGATCTGGGCAATGGAGAACACCGTGATGATGATCAGGTAGGGGGCGATGGCCATCCAGATCTGGCGCGGTTCCGGGCGGGTGGCGTCCGTTGGTATGGCTGGGTCGGCAGCCGAGCCGGAAGCGGAACGGCGGGAAGCCGCCGTCGTTCCTGTCGTGGATCCAACAGCGGCCCGGGAGACGTTCGCCTCGACGGGTACGGATGTCACGCCGCCGGCCATGCCGATGGTTTCACTCGGCTTCCAGAACCGCAGCATAACCAGAACCGCGGCCACAGTGACGACGGCGGCAACCACGTCCGTCAGTTCCACAGCGAGGTAGTTGGAGGTGACGAACTGGGAGACGGCGAAGGCAAGGCCCGCCACCAGTGCAACGGGCCAGGCCTGCTTCAGGCCGCGGCGCCCGTCCACGATGAACACCAGCAGGAGCGGCACGAGCAGCGCGATGAAGGGGGTCTGCCGTCCGGCCATCGAGGACAAATCGTGGAGGGGCAGGCCGGTGACGCCGTTGAGCGCGATGATCGGGGCCGCCATGGCGCCGAAGGCCACGGGTGCCGTGTTGGCCAGCAGTGAGACGACCGCGGATTTCAGCGGTTTCATCCCGGCGGCCATCAGCATGGCCGCGGAAATTGCCACCGGGGCGCCGAAGCCGGCCAGGGATTCCAGCAGGGCACCGAAGCAGAAGGCGATCAGGATCGAGAGGATGCGGAGGTCGTCGGAGATGGAGCGGATGGTGCGGCCCAGGGCCTCGAACCATGGGGTGGCGACGGTGAGTTTGTAGATCCAGAGGGCGTTAACCAGGATCCAGAGAATCGGGAAGAGACCGTAGAAGATGCCGGCGGCGGTGGCACTGAGGGCCTGGCCAAGCGGCATTTGCCAGCCCACGATGGCCAGGATCAGCGAGACGGCGAGGCTGGCGATGGCGGCCTTGGGTGCCTTGACCCGGAAGACGCCCAGAAGAACAAAGAGCAGGACGAGCGGTAATGCGGCGCAAAGGGCCGAAAGGACTAGCGACCCGCCGATGGGGTCAAGGATCTGCTGAAACATGAGATCTCTCCAGGATGTGTGAGGCGTCACAGCTTCGTGGCGCCTTTTGATTGTCTAACAAGTACACAAGTCGGTCAAGACTACTTGGCGGCTTGTCTGGCAAAATGAAGGAAGCCAGCCCCTCAAGCGACGTGTAGAAGACGTGGAGAAGCGGAGAGCCGTGAGCCGTGTTTCAGCTGTATCGATCGTCGAGGCGATCGCCTCGGACATCAGAGCCCGGGTCTTTTCGGGTGAGCTCCCGGCGCTGCATGCGCTGACCGAGACCGAAGTCGCGTCCTCGTACGACGTTGCCCGGCCCACAGCCAAGGCCGCGATTGAGAAGCTCGTGGCGGAAGGGCTGCTGGTCAGGGGAGTGCACAAAACCGCCCGGGTGGCCGACCTCGGCCCGGAGTCCGTGCGCGACATCTACCTTGCCCGGGCTTACCTGGAGAGCGAGGTGCTCCGGCGGCTGGCATCCAACCGGACCGTGCCCGAGGAGGCCGTGCGGGCCAACAAGGACATCGCTGCCCTGAAGACGGGCGCGCCCCTTGACGTGGTGGAACCGGACATGCGGTTCCACACCAGCCTGGTGGACGCCCTGGGCAACCAGCGCATCAGCAAGATGTACCTGTCGCTGGTGGGGGAGGTCCGGCTCTGCATGTCCCGCGTGCAGTCACTGCACCTGCTGGACACCACCCTCATCCAGGCGGAGCACCAGAAGCTCCTCGAACTGATCGGGGAGGGCAAGGGCGACGACGCCGCGCAGCTCCTGGACGTACACCTCGGACGGGCCCGGGAACGGCTGGTCGCCACGATGGGCGGCGAGGCGGGCCCGGAGGCGGAGCTGCCGTCGAAGCTGACAGGGTAGGCGGGGCGGCGCTCGTTGTCAGGGACTTCCAACGGCGGGACTTCCGCCGACGGCGTCCGGCGCCGGACCCCAGGAGCTGAGGAGGGCGAGGCCCGCGGCCACCGCCGCGCTGAGCACCACCGCGCCCAGCCAGAGCGAGACCGGCCAGCGTATCGCGTCCGTCACGGCGAACGCTACGAGCTGGCCCGTCCACAGCAGCGCCGCGATTCCTGCCGTGACCGCCGGCAGCCCCCTGCTCAGCCAGGTGTCCGGAACCCGGGTCAGCAGCAGGTCGACGACGACGGCGGCCACCGTTGTCCCCGCGGCTCCGGCGACCGAGATTGGGCGCAGGCCGATCATCACCATGGGCAGCCAGGCCGCCGCCGCCACCAGCAGGGTGACGATCCCGCGGGCGGGGCGCCGGGTGGCGGAGAGCGTGAACAGGAACGGCGCGATAATCAGCGCGGTGGTCAGCAGGTAGCTCGCCAGGGTGATGACCACCGGCAGCTCCGACTGGATGCGGCCGGGCGTGCCCACCGGCGCCGGGACGAAGACGGCCGTTGGCCCCGGCCGGACGAACGCGGAAACGTAGATGAGGAAGAACGCCCCCAGCCCCGTCATGAGGACGACGGCGAAAATCACCGCCGGGGTCCACGCAAAGTTTCCGGCGTGGCCGGCTGCGGCGTGGCCGGCTGAGTAGTGGCCGGCGCCGCGGTAGTCGGCTGCGCGAGCGCTGCGGACTGCGGTGCCCAGGATAAGGAATTGGCTGAAGCCGAGCAGCAGGTGGGTGGGGCTGACCAGGGCATCCAGCGAGACTTCAATGCCCAGGATCTCGTGCCACAGCAGGTCGAGTCCGCCGGCGACGGCGAACAGGACCACGCCAACGGCAGTCCCGCGGTAACCCTGGGGAATTGTCTTCAGCAGCGGTTGCCCGGGTGCCCGGTTGCGCCAGATCACGACGGCGGTCCACGCCGCCGTCGCCAGCATGCCGGAGTAGAGAGCCGCGTGCCATGGGGTGAAGAACGTCTCCAGGCTGGGCAGGTTGATGTGAGCCCAGCCGTCGAGGAAGACGGCCAGCAGCAGCCACAGGCCGAGGAGTTCGGTGACCAGGTCGCGGGCACTTGGGCTGAGGCCGCCACGCGCCTTGCGCTTTAGTGTCGTCATTGTCAGCGGGCGTTAGCGTCCGGACACCGGAACCGGTGCCGCTGAGCCTGGAGCTGCGACCATCGCCACGGTGATACCGCTGGCAATCCTGCCGGCAGCCAACGAGATCACCTCCGCCGGGCCGCCCGGCAGGTCGCTGTACCACTGGTCGGAGGTTCCGCTGGTACCGCCGAGGAATTTGACGGTGTAGTCGCCGGGCGGCAAGCCTGTCAGTTCGTAGAATCCCTCGGGCCGCACCCGGGTTTCCCGCACCACCTTGTGGTTTGCGTCAAATGCCTGCACGCTGATGAGGCTGTAAAGCGTGCCGGACGGCGCCCCGATGCCGCCGATGATCGATGCGGGGCCCATTCCGGGGGTAAGGCCGGGCGGCGGAACGTAGACGGGCTTGTCGCGGCAGTTGTTTGTGTCCATTTCGTCGAGCTGGGTCATGAGTGCCGCGTACTCGGCAGGATCGACGCTCAGGTTCCAGCGGGTCTTCACCCACACCCATTCGGCGGCGTAGTTGCAGTGGGCTCCGGAGTATGGCGGCCACCAGTGGGCCGGGTCCGACGATCCCCGCTCCGCGTTGGTAGCGGCGGTCAGGACCCGCAAAGATATGCTGTTGGACAGGTCATTGGCGAAGTCGCGGCGCTGCTTCGCTGTCCATGCCCACGCTCCGGAGTACCAGGCCTCTTCCAGCGGGACCATGTGGGCAACATCCACCTCGGCCGGGTCCGCCAAAACGGTGACATCCCAGACGGACACCCACTGCGGATAGAGCACGGTGCAGGGCGAACCGAGCGTATGCTCGCTGGCGCCGTCGATTATTACCCTTTCGCGGGTGGTGCAGCCGTCGGGTCCGACTATGGGGTATTCGAAGGCGGACTCATCGAATTCGGGACCTCCGGGCGCCTGCCGAACCAGGGTGTTCAGCAGCGCCTTGCCTGTGGCCTCTCCTTCGAAGGGGTACCGGTTCGGCGAGGCCGCGCTTTGACTGTCGGCCGTGGCCGGTAACTGCCCGGCGGGATTGGATGCCCCGCTGCCGCAGAGGGCCAGAAGGCCAGCTGCCACCAACATGGTGCAGTGCTTCACAGCTCGCTTCATCGCAGTGCCCGACCTTTTGCACGTCATGGTTGTGCCCGGATCCTACTCCGCCACAGCAGGCTGCGACAGCCCTTAATTATGGATGAATGGCACGGATTCCGCGGAGTTGATACGGCCCTCAATTCCAGCCGTCGGCGGACTTTCTGCGGGCCGTTGTCAGCGCATGGAAGTGGGCCTACGCTGTGCGCACGGCCCCATTCGGGGACCGTTCCAGGACCTGCCGGAAGGGTGCCGGGCGCGCCCGCGGTTGCCTGTGTCCTGGACATCGCGGAACAGGAAAAGACCATGACCAAGTATTTGTTTGAAGCCAATTATGTGGGCGAGGGAATTAAGGGGCTTATGCGGGAAGGCGGTACGGCGCGGCGTGCCGCGCTGACCGACGCCCTCAATTCCGTGGGCGGCTCACTCGAGAGTTTCTATTACGCCTTCGGGGACACGGACGTCCTGGGTGTCTTTGATGTCCCGGACCAGGCCGGTGCCGCAGCCCTGTCGCTGATGATCAATTCGACGGGCAACGTAAACGTGCGTCTGAAGCCCCTCATGACGCCGGAAGAGATCGACGAAGCGGCCAAGAAGACGCCGTCGTACCGGGCCCCGGGTCAGTAGGGCCGCGGCGTCCCGCGTTACGCGACCCTTTGCCGCCTTGCCTCCCGGGCCGTGGCGAAGAGCAGGAGGACTGACTTCACCGCGATCAGCACGACGAGAAGCGTGACGGCGGCGAGTACTCCAACGGTGATGGCCTGCCAGCCAAGCGGCTGGAGTAGGCGCAACCAAGTGATCGCAAGTGCGGCGACGCTCGCCGCGGGGAAGGTGAAGGACCAGAATCCGAGCGAGAACGGCAGTGCCCGGTAGCGCGGCAGCAGCATCACCTGAATCAGCACCATGAACACCGTCATCGCCGTCAGCCCCTCGAACACATGATCGGGCCGGCCGCCGGAGATCGTGAGCCACGCCGCTGACCCGACGGCCGGGGGAGCGACCAGGATCGCGAGGGTCGGCACGAGGGGTGCCGGCATGGTCGGACGGAGTGCGAGCCGGAGGAAGAAGAACACGGAGATCACCAGCCAGAAGACGATGCCCACCGCGAAGCTTCCAACGGCCAGCCAGTCGAGTCCCGTCTGTGCGGCGGCGAGTGCACCGATGAGGCCGGCTGCGCTGATGGGCAGGAAGTAGCCGCCGTGAACGGATTCAAGCGGCAGTTCGCCGCGCATCCAGAAGCTCAGAATCCATGCGGCGAACGCTGCTGCGGCGGCCATGGAGATCAGTGTCAGCACGGTTCCGGCAAGCGGGACCGTGCGGTGTAGGCCTGCTCCGAGCAGCATCGCGGCGAGGGGCAGCAGCGCCGCAAGCGGGCCCTGGGCCAAGTGCGTGAGCTGATGGGAGAACGGTTGATCTGTGCGGGTGCCGCGGTGCACGTGCACCACGACGGTCCAGATCCAGGCGACCGCAGCGACCAGCCAGAACGCCTGCCCCAGCTCGAACGGGAGGCCCAGCGCGGAAGCCGCCACGGACCAGACTTGGGCCAGGCCGGCCAGGCCCAGGGGGATAGCGAGTGTGTTCAACGGGACACGGGTGCGCCCCGGTGTTGGAGCGGCGGCAGGCGCCAGGAACATTTGAGCGGACAATGAAATCCCTTTTCTGACAAGGGGGCACGAAGGCCCCTACGATGTGCTCGGGCGGGTTTTTGACCTTGAAGTACAATATCACGGGGGTTAGGCTTTTCCCATGGGTAGACCGATGCAGTTCGAGGCCGCCGAGGCCGTCGACAGGGCGATGGACCTGTTCTGGCGCCGGGGGTACGCCGGCACCACGCCGCAGGAGTTGGCCAGCGAGCTGGGAATCGGCAAAGGCAGCCTCTACAACACTTTTGAGAGCAAGCACGCGCTGTTCATGCGTGCCCTGGGGCGCTACAGCGAGACGCGGCTCGAGTACCTGAGGGACATGTTCTCGGCGCCCGGGCCTGTTCGGCCGCGGCTCAAAGAGGCCATGGCCGTCCTTGCCGGCGTGGGCGAGCACCGGCGGGGCTGCGTCATGGTCAATGCTGCCGCGGAGCTGGGCACCGCCGACGATGAAGTGAACCGCATCGCGGACCACCTCTTCACCCAGATCGAAGCCGTGTTTCGGCAAGCCATCGCGCAGGGGCAGGAGTCTGGAGAGTTCGGCCTGGATCAGGCTGCAGACACTGCCGCCAGCGAACTGCTGGCCTCCGTGATCGGGCTGAGCGTGCTCGTCAAGGCAGGCGGGGCACCCGAGAGGTTCCGCGCCGTCATCGACGGCGTCGTCGACGGACTGTGACGTCCAGCAGGCTCGCGAGTGCCTACTGGTTTCCTTTGATCTTCCGCCAGCCACCGGCCCGGTTGGTGGCGATGATCGTCCTGAACATTTCGCCGAGTGCCGGCACGTTCACGGACTCGCCCTCGCGGAAGGCGACGGTGCGGGCTGTCTTATTGTTGTGACCAGCGGTGATTATGTGTTCAGGATCCGGGACGAGGCCCCCGTCGTACAGGAAAACGTTGACGTGGTCCTTCGCAGCGAGCAGGGCGCAGATGTTGCCGTCCAGGACGAAGTACGGCTGGACGGTCCGCTTGATGGTTTCCTCGACGGCGGGATCGGCGGCGTGCACCAGGTCCCGCACGTGCCGGCAGACTTCTTGCTGCCACGCGGGGAGAGCGTCAATGTACTGGTCGACGCGAGGGTCTTTTCTGTAGTCCATGCCGTCAGCCATGGAGGATCTGCTCGCGCAGGATGTCCGCATGCCCGCAGTGCTGGGCGAGTTCCCTCAGCATGTGAAGGTACACCCAGCGCAGCGGGAGCGGGCCCCGCCGGTTGCCGTTGACCACGTCGTCGAGGCCCAGCGCTGCCGCCGCCTGGCGCGATGCCTCGCAGGCGTCACGGTGGGCTTCCTGGATGCCGGCCACCGTGTCGTGGTCCTCGAGGATGAATGACTCGTCAGGCGTGGCCGGGATGCCGATGTCTGCGCGGGAACGGCAGGTGATGGCTTCATCGAACCAGACCTTTTCAACGAACGTCACGTGCTTGACCAGGCCCAGCAGCGTCGTCCGGGAGGGCACCAAAGAACGGCGTGCCTGCTCCTCCGTCAGGCCGTCGAGGCAGGCATTGAGCACGCGGCGGTGCTCATCAAGGAAGGCGTCGAACTGCGCCCGCGCCGGCTGGTTGATGACGTCCTCGGCGAAGGTGGCGGGAAGGGAAGGCATGCACGCAGTATGCCAAGGGCGCGGCGCATGAGCAATGACGGACGTAGACCGTCCCCACAGCAGATTTCCTGCACGGGGGACGGCCGCCGTCGTAGGTTTCCCACGAAGCGTGGGGCGCGCTATGTGGCGCTTCCCCTCGTCTTCGCCATCGCATCCCGGCCTAGCCAGAGGCCCAAACCGATCATGGCGACGCCGAGGACCAGGTGCAGCCAGTTGTCGGCAGTATTGAACGGGACAAAGTTGGCGCCCCCGTCCATGTCAATGAGCAGGCCGTAGATCCACAGAACCACGTAGACGATGCCGCCGCCAAGCAAGAACCAGCGGGCCATCGGGTCTGTGCGGGCCATAGCAATGCCGGCCGCGCCGAACAGCAAATGGACGATGTTGTGCAGTACGGACACCTGGAAGACGCCAAGCAGCATGGCCCCGGAATCATGTCCGGCAAACGTCATGGCGCCGTAATTGGTGGTGATTCCCGGGATGAACCCGAGGACTCCAACCAGCAGGAAAACCGCACCAAGACCCAATGCGGTGTTGTGAAGGGACAACCCCATAGCGTGGTGGTGTGCGGGGTGTGAAGCGGTTGTCATTAGTCTCCCTTTCACGCTAATTGCCGGCTCTTCAGGTGGAGAACCGGCCTCGCGGCAAGGAGTCGCAGGATTCCCTGCCGACGGCCATAGCCTACTCCTGAAAACCTTGCGTGTGCAGGGGAAAACAGCGCTTTCCGGAGCGTTCCCGCTGTGTGGGCGAGGACGCTGACGGGGACGTTCACTGCCCTGGAATGGATGCTGCCGGCCGACTCGGGTGGCTGGGCCATGCCGGCCTGTTGGGCCGGGAGCGCCGGCGGATGACGTATTCGGCCACCGCCAGGTTGATCGTCCACGCTGCCCCCATGAGGACAGCCCGCGTTGTCACGTCGGGCGGCCCGGTCAGGAGTTCCGGGATGATGAGGATAAGGCCTTGTGTTCCGGCCGAAATTCCGATGGCGTAAGCGCGGGTCATCCAGGCGCCGTGTTTGACGAAGTCCCGGCGCGTGATGGTAAGGACTCCGAAGACCAGGCTCACCAGCATGGCGCTGCCGAAGACCAGCCGGAGGATGAGCAGGAGGAGCCCGTCGCTGGGTGGCAGCGCGTAGAACAGGGCCATCCACAGTCCGGACAGAGCCACCAGGAAGCCGGCGGGTATCAGGATGCGTCCCGCTGCCCGGTGCCAGCTGCGCCTGCCCCGCCGAAGGGAAGGGCTGAACTGGAAAGCTCCCAGGAGGGAATAGATGGTGACGCTGACGATGTGCGTAACCACCGGGATGGGCGAGGTGAAGAACCTCTCGTTCCTCGGGGTGATGGTGGCGCCACCGGTCAGTTCGGTGAGGCGTGCCGCTCCGGCGATCAAAGGGATGAGGGTGAGGAAGATCAGGCCCGCCGGCACAAGCCAGCGATAGCGAGGCCGTTGGCGGGAGCCGGGCCTGGGGTTGCCGGTGCGACCGGGAGTTTGGGTGCTGGTATTGCCGGTGGTGTTCACGGGAGCCTCCTATTCGCCGGCGACCCGGACGATGACATTTCCCCTTTTGCGTCCGGCATCGACAAACCGGTGCGCCTGGACGATCTCGGGAAGGGGGTAGACCCGGTCAATGACGGCCCTGTACCCGCCCGCTTCCGCGAGCCGGACGAGCCAGGCGAGGTCTTCGGCCGTGTACCGGAGCTTCAGGTCGCCGACGGTGACCAGTTTTCCGCTTCTGCGGCTGTTGCCCGACGCCTGGAGTATCCCCTTCAGATCGGCGACGACGAGAAGCAGTCTTCCGCCCGGGTTCAGGCTGCCGGATACCCGGCTGAAGGCAGCATTGCCGACGCAGTCCATGATCACGTCGTAGGTGCGGTCCCCGGCGGCGAAGTCCTCGGCGGTGTAGTCGATCACCCGGTCTGCGCCCAGCGAGATCGCAAGGTCCCGGTTGCCGTTGCTGCAGACGGCCGTGACATGGGCGCCCAGGTTCCTGGCGAGCTGCACCGCGGCCGTGCCCACCGCCCCCGAGGCCCCGTTGATGAGGACGGTGTCGCCGGGCTTGACGTCAGCGCGGGCCAGGAAGCCGCGGGCCGTGAGGCCGCCGAAAACGAGCGTGACGGCCTCCTCGAAATCCATGGTGCGTGGTTTGGCGGTGATGGCGGAGTCCTGGGCGAGCGTCACGTATTCGGCGTGACCGCCGAACTTGGCCCCGAGCATAGCGACCACCTCGTCACCAACCCTGAACTTGCTCACATCCGAACCCGTGGCCGCGACCACGCCGGCGACGTCCATCCCAAGAACCCCGTTTCGTGGCCTGAGGAGGCCGAGTCCGAGGGCCGTCAGGATTTGCAGTCCTGACGGGACGGTGCGGCTGCGTGCCCGGTGGTCGGCGGCGCTGAGCGTACTGGCGTGGACTTTGATGAGGACCTCGTCGGGGCCCGGTGACGGCATGGGGATTTCCTCGATGCGGACCACTCCAGGCGGGCCGAACCGGCGGTGGGAAGCCGCCCTCATCGTGCTGCCGGAGCGGCTGCGGCCGTCTGCGTCAATGGGACGTCGGTCGAGATCCGTGCCTGCCTGCTTTGCATTCATGGGATGCTCCTCGCACCTCTTGGTGTACTGCGTACACCTTATGAAAAGAGAGTAAAGTGTACGCAGTACACCTGTCAATGCCGTAGATTGGAATCAGCGAAAGGATGGTCCGTGACCCAGCAGATTGAAGGGCAGCGGCGCGTGCGTCTGAACAGAAACCGCGTGCTGCAGGCTGCCGTTTCGCTGGCGGATGAGGCCGGTATTGACGAGCTCAGCATGCGCAGGCTCGGGCAGGAGTTGGGCGTCGTGCCGATGGCGCTCTACAAGCATGTGGCCAACAAGGAGGAACTCCTTGACGGCATGGTTGAGGCGATCGTCTCCGAGATCGACCCGGCGGTAGGCGGCGCCGACTGGAAGAACGCTGTCAGGCTGCGGGTGCTTTCGGCCAGGGCGGTGCTTCAGCGGCATAGATGGGCCCGGCAGGTCCTGGAATCACGAACCAATCAGACCCCCGCCGTCCTCGGCTACATGGATTCCTTTATTGCCATGTTCCTGGCCGGCGGCTTTTCAGTGGACCTTACCCACCACGTCATGCACGCTATGGGCAGCCGCATCTGGGGATTCACCCAAGAGTTGTTCGACGATTCTGCTGGCCCGGGCGGGGGAGGAGCCGTTGAGTTGGCACCCGAGGTGCAGGCCGCAGTCTTCGAGGAGATGGCGGCGCGCTATCCAAACATCCTTCAGGTGGCCACCGCAGCGAACCATGATGAAGGCTCCGTGGTCGGCCCCGGCTGCGACGACCAGTTTGAGTTTGAGTTTGCGCTCGACCTGCTCCTGGACGGCTTCGAGCGGCTCCACCGGCAGGGATGGACATCACGGCAGGCAAGGAAGCACCAGCGGAACAAAGGTTGAAGGCGGCGTTCATCACTCCGACGTGGACCCCGTGCCGCCCTCGGTCAGCCCCATGAACATGGTCCGGTGCAGGATGTCCACGTGCTTTCGGGAGACCTCCACGGCACCGGAAACGTCGCCCGCCCGCAGCGCCGCCACCAGGGCGACGTGGTCGCAGTTCGATTTGTGCAGCAGCTCGATGGGGTAGGGGATGAAGTAGGCGTAGAGCTCGGCCAGCGTCTCGTGGTAAACCCCGACGGCGGTCCCCAGACAGGAGGCTGTGCCCACCAGTTGGTGGAACTGCTCGTCCGCCTGATGGTAGCCGGACCAGTCGGTGGATTCGGCCATATCCCGCGTCAGCCCCTCGAGTTCGTCCAGCTGTTCCGGTGTTGCGTTGACGGCCGCGTAGTGGGTCACCGCGCATTCGAAGAGCAGCCGCCGGTCCACCATCCGGTTCACGGCCTGGGACTCCGCCGGCGATGCAGTCAATTCAGCCAGAATCTGACGGGGCGGCTCATCCGCCACGAAGGTACCGCCGGCCCGGCCGCGGCGGCGGACCACCACGCCCTGGTCCGCCAGGCTCGCCAGCGCGCGGCGGGCGGTGATCGGGCTGACGGACAGGCCCAGCGCCACGTCCTCCTGGTCGGGCAGGCGCTCGCCGGGCTTCAATAGCCCCAGCGAAATGGCCATGCCGATGCGCAGCCGCACGGCGTCGATGGCGCTCCGGCGGTCGATGCCGGCCAGAGCTCCGGCGCCGATGCGCGAGGCACCAGTGAGGGAGGCGCCGGCGGGGGAAGCGGTGTCCTCCAACTGACGGGTCATATCCGCTACTTTACGGCCCATCCGCAGCCCCTTCCCATTATTGGATCATTCTGATCTAATATAGTGCAGATCACACCCCAACGCGGAGACAAACCCATGCAACGCATCCTTCCCCTCATTGCCGCCCAGGCAGCGCCCCGGCTCATCGGCGAACCCGTATCGGCCTTCGCGGAGGAGGTCAAAGCTGCCCTCGAAACCAAGCCGGACAGCAAACTCGTGGTCTTCCCGGAGCTCCACCTCTTCGGCGACGGGACCCCGGACCGGCAGCGCACCGAGGCCCTGCAGGACTCCGCCGAGCCGCTGGACGGCCCGCGCGTCAAGGAACTGCAGCAGCTCGCCGCGGACCTGGGTATCTGGCTGGTCCCTGGCAGCGTCTGTGAGCGCGGCCCGGAAGGCCAGCTGTTCAACACCCAGCTGGTGCTGTCGCCAGAAGGGGAGCTGGCCGGCTACTACCGGAAGATCTTCCCCTGGCGCCCGTTCGAGCCGTACGACCCCGGCGACCGGTTCACCACCGTGGACCTGGCCGGGATCGGCCGGGTGGGCCTGAACATCTGCTACGACGCCTGGTACCCCGAAGTTTCCCGCCAGCTGGCCTGGATGGGTGCCGAGGTGATCCTCAACGTCGTCAAGACCACCACCCCGGACCGCCGGCAGGAGCTGGTGCTGGCCAAGGCGAACGCTATCGTGAACCAGGTGTTCGTGGTCAGCGTCAACTGCGCCGGCCCCACCGGCAAGGGCCACAGCATCATCGTCGACCCCGAGGGCAACACCATCGCGGAGGCGAAAGACGACGCCCCGGAGCTGCTCACAGCGGACCTGGACCTGGCCGCCGTCGAACACGTCCGCACCCACGGGACGGAGAACCTCAACCGTCCCTGGTCCCAGTTCCGCGACGGCGAGGCCGCCGTCGAACTGCCCGTCTACCAGGGCCGGATCAATCCGCTGACCTGGACGCCCCCATCCTTCAATGCCTAAGGAAAACCACGTGACCACACCAACCCTGACCCGCACGCTGAAGCTGCCCTCGCTGGTGCTGTTCGGCCTGGCGTACCTGACCCCGCTGATTGTCCTGGCCATCTTCGGCCTCATCGCCGAGACCACGGGCGGGGCGGCGCCGTCGGCCTACCTCGTGGCGATGGTGGCCATGCTGTTCACGGCGCACAGCTACGGGCGGATGGCGGTCGCCTACCCGGTGGCCGGCTCCGCCTACACTTATGTGCGCCGGTCCATCGATCCGCGGGTGGGCTTCCTGGTGGGCTGGGCCATCCTGCTGGACTACCTGTTCCTGCCCATGGTGATCTGGCTGATCGGCTCCTCCTACCTGAGCGCGCAGTTCCCGGGCGTGCCCATGTGGGTGTGGATCGTGGGCTTCATCCTGATCACCACGGTCCTGAACATCCTGGGCATCAAGGTGGCGGACAAGGCGAACTATGTGCTGATGGCGTTCCAGCTGCTGGTGATCGTGTTCTTTGTGGTGCTGGCCATCGGCAACGTGGTGTCCACCTCGGGCGCGGGCGGACTGGCGAGCACGGAACCGTTCTTCAACAGCACGTCCAGCTTCGCCACCATCTCCGCCGGCGCCGCCATCGCGGCGTACTCGTTCCTCGGGTTCGACGCCGTCACCACCCTCACCGAGGAAACCGTGGACCCGCGGCGGAACGTCCCCCGCGCCATCATGCTCATCGCGCTGATCGGCGGCGGCATCTTCGTGGCCGTCTCCTACGTCACCCAGTTGGTGCACCCGGGCGGCGTGTTCGAGGACTCGGCCTCCGCGGCCAGCGCCATCGCGCTGCAGATCGGCGGGCAGGTCTTCGGCGCGGTGTTCCTCGCCGGGCTGGTGGTGGCGCAGTTCGCCTCCGGCCTGGCCGCGCAGGCCAGCGCATCTCGCCTGATCTACGCCATGGGGCGCGACTCGGTCCTGCCCAAGGCGGTCTTCGGCCGGCTCAGCGCCAAGTTCCACACGCCCGTGGTGAACCTGGTTGTCACGGGCGTCGTCGGACTGATCGCGATCTTCCTGGACGTGGCGACGTCGACGTCGTTCATCAACTTCGGTGCCTTCACCGCCTTCACGCTGGTCAACGCTTCCGTGGTGTTCCACTACGTGCGCCGGCGCCGTGCCGGGGAGCAGCTGAACCCGGTCTCCTACGTGGTGGTCCCGGCGGTCGGCGCCATCGTCTGCGCCTACCTGCTCTCCCAGCTGGACAGCAATGCCATTACGCTGGGACTGTCCTGGCTGGCGCTCGGCATCGTGGTCCTGGCGCTGATCACCCGGGGCTTCCGGGCCGCGCCGCCGGAAATGACGACGACGGAGAAGGCCACCGTCGAGGCCGCCGCCTAGGTTTTCTGTACTGGATGCTGACGAGACTGGAGGAACCGGCGTGAGGATTGCCCTGGGGCAGCTGGAGTCCGGCACGGACATCGGGGCCAATCTCGCCGCGATTGACCGGTTCGCGGCGTCCGCCGCCGGCGACGGCGCCAGGCTGGTGGCCTTCCCGGAGTACGCCACGTACGAGAAGAAGATCGTGGACGCCTCGTTCCCGGCGGTGGCCGAGCCGCTGGACGGCCCCATCTGCCGGGAACTCGCAGCCACCGCGGCCCGCCACGGGATCACGCTCGTGGCGGGTGTGGTGGAAACCTCTGACGAACCTGGCAAGGCGTACAACACTTTGGTGGCCTTCGGGCCTTCCGGTGCTCGGCTGGCCGTGTACCGGAAGATCCACCTGTTCGACGCGCAGGGCTTCGGGGAGTCGACGTTCATCAAACCCGGGCCGTCCACAGAGCCAGTGGTGTTCGAGTCCGGGGGAGCGGTGTTCGGCCTGATGACGTGCTACGACCTGCGGTTCCCGGAACTGGCCAGGTCCCTGGCCGACGCCGGCGCGCAGGTGCTGCTGGTCTGCTCGTCCTGGGTGCCCGGCACGCACAAGACGGAGCAGTGGCTGGCCCTCAACGCGGCCCGCGCCATCGAGAACAGCGTCTACGTGGCCGGAGTGTGCCAGGCCCCGCCGGTGTCCGTGGGCCGGAGTTTGTTGGTGGATCCGATGGGGTACGTGGAGGCGGACCTCGGGCTGGAGCCGGGGGTGCGGGCGGTGGAGGTTTCACTTGGGACGGTGGCGCGGGTCCGGGAGCAGTTCCCGATGTTCCGGCAGCGGCGGCTGGGGTAGTTCGGATGCCACTGCAGGATGCGTGGCGCTCTCACAGCCTCTTCAAAGGGCCTTCTGTCGCTGCCTTCATGTTCGTGGGCGATGATCAATCAATGGGGCTTCGGAGAAGGGCCATTGTGCCTGGAATAGCGGGTTTGGCGGTCATTTTCCTAGGTGCCGCCAGCGCGTCCGGCGTTGACCAGATGGCAAACGCCAAAATTCACAGTCCGACGTCGGCCACTATGTCGGCCATCATGGCTGACGGCCAAACCTCGCTGCATCACCTGGTCCTGGGCGGTCTTGCCAAAGGGGCGCTTCCCGGTGGCTATCCCTACGATGAACCCCGGGATGAAAGGTCCGACGAGGATTATCAGGAAACCCTCCACCAGCACCGAGCGTCGGTGAGCCCCGCGGAGTAGGAAATGTCCGGTTGAAGCAGACTTCCATACCGCTCCGCATCGTCACTAACTGACCTTCGCCCGTTGCGCGGTCCGGGAACAAGAACGTCGCCACAGGACTCCAGGACGTGGCCGCCCCTGATGGGAAGTTATGCCGCCTTGATGGGTGCCTTGCCGGCGGATGATGCCGCGGCCAGGTTTTCGCGGGCCAGGAACGCCGAGAGTTCGCCGATGGTGCTCATCAGCGGGGCGGGGAAGACGACCGTGGTGTTCTTGTCGACGCCGATTTCCACCAGGGACTGCAGGTTCCTTAGCTGCAAGGCCAGCGGGTGGGCCATCATGGTGTCGGAGGCGTCTCCGAGGGCCGCCGCGGCGATGGCTTCGCCTTCGGCCGCAATGATCTTCGCCCTCTTTTCGCGTTCGGCTTCAGCCTGGCGGGCCATGGCGCGCTTCATGCTTTCGGGCAGCTGGATGTCCTTGAGCTCCACCAAGGTGACTTCGACACCCCATTCGACGGTGAGCACGTCGAGGATTTCACGGATGTCGACGTTGATCCGTTCGGTCTCGGACAGTGTTTGGTCAAGGGTGTGTTGGCCGACAACTTTCCGCAGGGTCGTCTGGGCGATCTGGTCGATGGCCGCGGCCACGTTTTCGATCGCGACGATGGACTTCACCGCGTCGACTACCCGGAAATATGCGACCGCTGAGACGTCGACGCTCACGTTGTCCTGGGTGATGATGCCCTGGGACTGGATGGGCATGGTCACGATCCGCAGGCTCACCAGCGGCAGCCGGTCGATGACAGGGATGATCAGCCGCAGGCCGGGATCCCTGACTCCGATGACCCTGCCGAGCCGGAAGAGCACGCCCTTCTCAAATTGGCGCACGATCCGGATCGACATTTTCGCGACGATGAGCAGCAGTACGACGAGGACGATGACAACGACGCTGGTGGTGGGGTCCATCAGGATCCCCTCCTGGTCTCTTGAGCGGGACGTGCCGGTGCCGGGTCCGGCGCCGTGACAGGTGTCCTTGCTCTATTTTCCCATCAAAGGTGCAAAAGAGGCCCTTGAGCCGGTAGTCGGAAAAAGGCCTGTAACAGGAGCTTCTGTCGTCATGGTGGTCAGGAGCTTGAGCGTGCTATCGCAGCGGAGAGGACTTGTCAGAGGTGTAGGTCTTTAGTGTTCCGGCGATGGCCACGTCCAGCGGAGTCGCTGTCAGCCCTAGTCTGTCAGCGATTTTGCTGCTGTCGACGATGAAGGGTTCTTCGAATTGGTACTGCATTTCGAGGAGTCCACGGAGTGTGGGGTTGATGAGGCTGAGGCCGCGCAGGAGCAGCGGCGGCATGGCTCGGAGCATGGCCCGGGGCTGGCCGGCAAGCCTGTAGATCATGTTGACGAGTTCTCTTGTCGTGCGGGTGTCGGGGTCGTTGGGCAGGTGCCAGATTTCTCCCGGGGCGTCGGGGTGTTCGCCGAGCACGGCGAGGCCTTCGCCGATGTCGGGGACGTAGGTGTACGTGTGGGGCTGGTCCGGGTCGCCGAGCACGGTGGCGGTTTTTCCGGCCAGGGCTGCGGGGAAGACCCGGTCGCCGAGGTTGGATTGCGCGCCACCGCGGGGGCCGAAGTAGTCGGAGGCGCGGCCGATGGCGACTTGGACGCGGCCGGCTCGGTGGGCCGCGAGGAGTTCTTGGGACATCCTGGCCCTGAGTTGGCCTTTTTTCGTGTGGGCGTTGTTAGCCCGGGTTTCCGTTAGCGGGTGTCCGTCGGGCCGTCCGTACATGTAGACGTTTTCCATGCTGACCAGGCGGGCGCCGGTGCTTTCTGCGGCGGCGAGAACGCCGGACTGCAGCGCGGGGAACTGTGTGCTCCATTGAGGGTATGGCGGGTTCAGGGTCTGATAAACGACGGCGGCGCCGCGGGCTGCGTCGGCGGCGAATGCGGGATCGCTGGCGTCCCCGCCGGCAACTTCGACGCCGTCGGGGACGCGTGCGTGTCCTGTCCGGTTCACGAGGCGGACGGTCTGGCCGCGGCGCCGGAGTGCGTCGAACGTGGCGAGGCCGATGGCTCCGGTGCCGAAGATGACGTGCAGCCCGGTGCTCATGCCGTGGCCGCAGCGGTCGGCCGTCCGGGGCGCTGCTCCCCGGGCGCCGGGACGGGCAGGAGGATTTGCAGTAGGAGTCCGGCGATTGCTGTGACGACGAGTGCTCCGCTGGCGCCGAAGACGATGAATTGCTGGCCGACCTGGATCATGAAGAGCGTGGTGACAGTCCATCCCAGCGCCCACAAGGCTGGCATGGCGGCGGCCCAGATCCAGCGCCCGTGCGTCCGGCGGGGCAGGGCCAGGGCCTGGGCGGAACCGAGGATGAGTCCGTTGATGGCTCCCATCAGGGCAAGATCGGCGAGGGAAGTGCGGTAATTGACGGCGGCAGCGCCGAGGAATAGTCCTGCGCTCATTCCGATGGCAGTCGCGGGGATCCATTGCCGTGCCGGCAGCCGGCGGCTGCTGGTGAGTGTCTGGCCGGCGCCGATGATGAGGCCGGCGATGGCTCCGCCGGCCAGGGCTGCAAGAGGGCCATCCACGCGTCCTATGACAGCGCTTCCGGCGAACCCGGCCAGCGGCAGGGCCAGGAATCCGGCGGTCCAGAGTAACCAGCTGCGAAGGAACGTCGTTCGGGATGCTTTGCTATGGGTCATGGGGATCAATTCCTTTTGCCGGTCGTTGGCTGCCGGGGCGCTGTGGGCGCTGAGGGGGACGGAGCAGCGGGGGTGGTGGCTGTGGGGCTGCGGCGGGCGGAGCGGATCAGGAGGCAAATGCCCAGTGCGGCCACCCACAGTCCCCAGCCGGTGCTGCCGAGGAGGCCGGCCAGGTCCCAGACGGGGAATCCAGGGACTGCCGTGGCGAGGATGTCGCCCTGGTTCAGCAGGTAGACGATGCTGACGAGGAGCCCTGCGATGCCGAGCCAGCGCGGGAGAATCCTGCTGCGCAGGATGATCACGCTGAGGGTGATTGACCACGCGATGACAAGCAATTGGCCCAGGTGTTCTCCCAGCAGCGCCCCGCCGAACTGGTGCTGCGCGGTCCAGGCGGCGTCAACCGCCGCCTGTGTCGGTGCATCTCCCGTGATGTAGGAGCGGGCGAGGGGCGGAACGACGAACACCCAGCGCAGGAACCCGATCAGAGACAGGAGCACCGAAGCGGCACCTGCATAAGTGGCGACCCGCATGACTGGATGGTCGCGGAGGCCGAGCGCTGCGGGCAGCAACAGGACCGGTACAGCCAGGAGCCCGTAGGTCCAGGCTGTTGCAAACCAGGTCCAGACCAGCCCGGGTCCGCCGGCTGCGAAGGCGGGCAGCACAACGCCCGCAGGTTCCCGCAGGATGTCGGGCCAGTCAAACGTCACCGAAAGGGTCGTGGCTGCCGCTGCGAACGTCAGGGAGCTCACCACGAACAATCCGCCGGTAACCCGTTGGAGGTTCCTGTCCGGATACGTGGATGCCATGGTGTCCGTCTTCCAGAGAATGTTGCACGCCGTACAAATAGTGTACGATGTACAAATACTGTACGCTGTACAGAAGATTGTCAAGAGAGGACCCGAGACAATGCCGTCACCAGCCCGGAAATCCAGGCCCGGACCCCGCCGTACCCTCACTGAGGAGGAGATCCTGGAGGCCACCCTTGGCCTGCTGGATGAGGGCGGCATGAAGGCGGCGTCGATCCGGGGCATCGCTGCGCGGGTCGGCGTGGCCCCCAACGCGGTCTACACCTACTTTCCGGACAAGGCGGCGGTGGTTCAGGCGATTGTCGAGCACCTGCTCGGACTGGTCGACCATGCGGTCTTCGCGGACCGCGACATGCCCTGGCGCCAAAGAATTGAAGCTCTCGCCCTGGAGCTGCGGGAACGCCTGACCGCGCATCCGGGCGCGGTCAACCTGATGATTGGCGGCCCCATGAACGGCCCGCACGCACTCGCCCTGAACGAACGCCTCATGGGGATTCTCGTGGATACCGGCCTTACGCCAGGGGAAGCTGCTAAGGCGGCCTATCTGCTGATCGTGTACGTCTTCGGCTCGATAGCCCTGGAAGTCGCGGAGTCCGGAGAAACACACCGGTTGCCTCCGGAAGGAGAACGGATAGCCGCACGCCAAGCCGGCTTTGCCGCCATCCCGGCCGAAACCCATCCGCTGTCCGCGGCCGCTGCAGTTACTATGGCCGGCTACATCTCCACCGAGCAATACGTGTGGGGACTGCACAAGGTGCTCGACGGCATCACGGTCGGACTCAATTCAGAATCAGACACATCCAAGGCATTGCAAGGCGGACCAACGAGCTCCCGGCTGAGTTCTCGGTAATCCGGTCCAGTCGCAGTGCCGCGCTGGTTTCAGCGCAGCTTGCTGAAGAACTCCCGGACGTCGTCGACGAGCAGGTCAGGGGCCTCCATGGCGGCGAAGTGGCCGCCGCGGCTGAATTCGGACCAATGCACGAGAGTGTGTTCGAGTTCGACGGTGCGCCGGATCGACACGTCCATGGGAAATACGGCAACCCCGGTCGGCACTGTGGAACGTTCACTCGCGCCCCAGGCTCCGGCGTGCGCGGTCTCGTAGTAGCTGTTGGCCGAGGAACCGGCGGTGCCGGTCAGCCAATAGAGCATCACGTTTGTGAGCAAGAGATCCCGGTCCACCGCGTCCTCGGGCAGTTCGGCGGCCGGATCGGTCCACTCTTTGAACTTCTCCACGATCCAGGCCAACTGCCCGACCGGGGAGTCGTGCAGCCCGTGCGCCAGGGTCTGCGGCCGGGTGATTTGGATCATCACGTAGCCGGACTGCTCGGTCTTCAGGTACTGCAGGTGATCCAGCCGCGTCCGCTCGGCCTCGGTCAGCACTCCCGCCTCGTCCGGGCTGACCTCGGTGAAGGCGGAGAGCCCGTTCGCGTGCACGCCGACGACCTTGTCGGGGTTGAGCCGGCCGAGCCCCGGGGAGATGACCGCGCCGGTGTCCCCGCCCTGCGCGCCGTAGCGGTCGTAGCCGAGTCGGTTCATCAGCTCGGCGAAGGCCCTGGTCACCCGGTTGGTGTCCCAACCGGTCTCGCCGGTGGGGCCGGAGAATCCGCTGCCGGGGATCGACGGGATCACCAGGTGGAACGCGTCCGCCGGGTCTCCGCCATGTGCCCTGGGGTCGGTCAGCGGGCCGATGACGTTCACAAACTCCACGATCGACCCGGGCCAGCCGTGGGTCAGGATCAGCGGCAGCGCGTCCGGCTCGGGCGAGAGGACGTGCAAGAAGTGGATGTTCTGCCCGTCGATCTCGGTGGTGAACTGCGGGTACTTGTTCAGTTCCCGCTCGTGGACGCGCCAGTTATAGCCATCACGCCAGTACTCGGCCAGCTCCTTGAGGTAGCCAACCGGCACCCCGCGGCTCCAGCCGACATCGGGCAGGTCCGCGCCCCACCGGGTTCTGGCGAGCCGGTCCCGCAGGTCGTCCAAGTCAGCCTGGGGAATGTCGATGGTGAAGGGCCGGATCTCTGTGTTGTTCTCCATGCCGACAACTCTAGGAAGCGGTTAGGTCAGGTTCGGTCCTAGGAGTGTGGCAGACTCCAAATCATGTGGGAAACCTCGGCACGACTGCTGCGACTGCTCTCCCTCCTGCAGACCCGACGCGACTGGTCCGGGACCGAATTGGCCGAGCGACTGGAGATCAGTTCACGTACCGTGCGCCGCGATATCGACCGGCTTAGGGGCCTCGGCTACCCCGTGATGGCCACCGCGGGCGCCGCCGGTTACCGGTTGGGTGCCGGCGCGGACCTGCCGCCGCTGCTGCTCGACGACGACGAAGCCGTCGCGGTCGCGATGGGACTGCGCACGGCCGCTGGCGGCTCGATCACCGGCATCGAGGAGACCTCAGTGCGGGCACTGGCCAAGCTCGAACAGGTACTCCCGTCCCGGCTGCGCCACCGGATCAACGCCCTGCAGTCGATGGTCGTGCCGATGGCCAACTCCGGCCCCACCGTCGACCCGGGCACCCTCACGGCCATCGCCGCCGCCTGCCGCGACTCGCTGCGCCTTCGCTTCGACTACCGCACCCACGACGGAACCAGCAGCATCCGCACGACCGAGCCGCACCGGGTGGTGCACGCTGGCCGGCGCTGGTACCTCGTCGGATGGGACGTCGACCGCCAGGACTGGCGCACCTACCGCGTGGACCGCCTCGATCCGCGCACGCCCGCCGGCCCCCGGTTCACGCCGCGCACCCCGCCACACGCGGATATCAGCGGGTATACCTCGCGCGCGATCTCCACGTCGGCCTACCGCTACCAGGCCCGGTTCACCCTGTATGTCAGCGCCGAGACCGCGGCGGAGCGGATTGCCCCCACCACCGGAACGCTGGAGCCGATCGACGAGCACAGCTGCTCCCTGCGGGCCGGGTCCAACTCGTTGGACGAGTTGGCCATATACGTGGCAACCAAAGGGTTCGACTTCCGGGTGCACGAACCCCAGGAGCTTGTCGAGCACGTCAGGTCGCTGGCAGCCAGGCTTGCCAGCGCGACCGATTAATACCCCGGCCGGGAGACTCCCAAGCCGCCGGCATCCTCTAATGCAAAATCGCGCTAATCTCGGCTTTGACCAGCCGCTCGGCCAGTTGGCCAAGGTCCAGGTTCAGGACGGCTTTGAGGGCGCGCGCCATGTTGGGGGCTGCGGCAAGGAATTCGGCCAAACCTGGATCAGATTCCAGCTCCCGCCCTAGCTTTTCCCTGACCTCATCAGCAGTCCAATGGCTGTCAGTATGCTGACTGGTAAGTACTGTCTTAGCATTCATGGCCCTGTCCTTCCCCGTGTCCTGAGCCTTGCCTTTGATATAAGCGACTATGGCGGGCAGCGCTCAAGAATCGGTCAAGCAATGGGCCAGATTTGTGCAGGATTTGTTCAGGTTTTTATGCGGGCCGCTGTGCAGTAGAGCGAAATCAGTAAGGCTCCTGAAACAACAGGCCCAACGAGGACGAGGCGGGGGGGTTGTGGGGGCCCCCCAAACCCCCCCGCCTCGTGGAATTTCAACTCACACGTATTTCAGTGCGCCCTCGTTGAAGCCTCCAATATTTTCAGCGCAGACAGGACGAGCCCTCTATGCCACGAGTTTTGCAAAGACGACATAATTGTCGTCGAACAGGCCCGTCGCCGGATCGTAACCGTCACAGGTAATGAGCCGAAGCTCCGGCCCCTCGGTGTTCCCGTACACGGTCTGTGTCGGGAACGCGTCCTTGGAGTACGCGTCAGCGTGATCAAAAGTGAAAACGCTCGTGGTGCCATCCTGACGGGCAACCCTGATGAGGTCACCCGCCTTAAGTCCACGGAGGTTTGCGAAGACGCCCGGACCTCCGTCGGTTGCATTGACGTGTCCGAGAAGGACAGCCGGGCCAAGCTCGCCAGGTGTCGGAGAACCGTTGTACCACCCGGCCGGAGCGCCCGGACCATCGGGTGGCACTTCCAGTGACCCGTCGCCCTTTATGCCGAGACTTAATAGTTCGGATTCGATGCCTGCGGCAGGAATGCTGACAGAAACCGGGTTCGAGGCTGGCAAAACCTCCTGATACTTCGAGGTAGCGGGCGCTGATGACTCCGCGGTCTCGGTGGCATCCGCAGCCTTGAAGGGAGACGGGGTCTCCACAGGAGACGCGGGTGTAGCAGTGGCTTCCGCCGGTAAAGCAGCCGTCTGCGCAGAAGTGCTCGTTGCACAGCCAGTTAGAAGTAGCAGGGCGACCGCCGCAGACGCCAGCTGGCATCTGCGGCGGGCGCCGGTTGAGCTAGTCATACGACGCGTTGTTCCGATCCCGCAGCTTAAGCGCGGACGGAGGCGCGGCGGCGCACGATCACCGAGCCGGCGACTGCCGCGACCGCGAGACCACCAAGCGCCAGGAAGTCCGTGCCCCGGCTTACCGGCTGAGCAACGCCGGTCTCGGCTCCGCCTACGGGCATCTGGGCCACCTGGGCCGGAACCTGATTGCCAACTACCGGAGCCGGAGCGACATTCGTGGTTCCACTGCCAGCGCCGCCACGCTCACAGGCGATGCCGTCCTTGTCACCGTCGAGGTGCAGCGCGTAGCCCGGTGCGCCGGCCGGGATATTGACGTAGCCGGCCGCCCGTGCCGCAGCGCAGTTCTGGAAGGAAAGGGTTGTTGCGTTGGCCGGGGCAGCTGTCATCGCTGACAGTCCCAGAACCGCTGCTACTGCAAGGGCAGATACACTCTTCTTCATTTTGTCCCCATTCTTCTGGTGCGCGCCACACGGAGCGAGCGCAGACCATCAGTGAAGGGGGAAGCCTGCAGCACGCCCCGTGGGCGATTGAAATTGGCATTTGCCTTGCAAGTTATATCAATCAAAATGGTTGAAGTGTCAATGTGACGCCCGTCGCAAATCCGCGCGGTGGCTCCGGTGTTACGCTGGGTATTTTTAATGCCAAAGTTGGGGACCTGGGTGGTCTATACGGAAGACTGTTGCCGTGAGCAACTCTCCCCGCACGGGCAGCCAAACCCGCCAGCGCACAGGCCTCGCCGTCGCCGGCCTCAGCCTGGGCACGTCGCTGAACCCGCTGAACTCATCGATGATCGCCGTCGCGCTGGTGGTGCTGCGCGAGGACTTTCGGCTCGACGTCGCCACCGTCACCTGGGTGATCACCGCCTTCTACATCACCTCAGCCGCGGGCCAGCCACTGATGGGCAGGCTCGCGGACCGCTTCGGGCCACGGAAACTCTTCATGCTCGGCATGGGGTTGGTGATTGTGTCCTGCGCGCTGGCGCCATTCTCGCCCAACTTCGTGTTCGTCTGCATCGCCCGCGCCCTCATGGCACTGGGGACGGCGACGGCGTACCCGAGCGCCGTCGTCATGGTCGGGACCCTGGCCAAACTGGAGGACTCGACTTCAACCAGGCCGCTCGGGCGCATCCAGATGGCCAACACGTCCGGGGCCGCGGTCGGTCCGGTGGTGGGCGGACTGCTGGTGAGCCTGGTCGGCTGGCAGGCGCTGTTCCTGATCAATGTGCCGCTGGCGCTGGCCGCACTGCTCATCGTGCAAAAGGCCGCCCCACGGGACGAGCGCAGGGAACAGGGAAAAATTGCCACCCTGCTGCGCGATTCCGACATCCCCGGCATCCTCGCGTTCGTGGGTGCCATGGTGCTGCTGCTCATGGGCCTGCTGAATGCGTTGCCAGGCTTCCGTTGGTGGCTGCTCGGCGGCGCCATGGTGCTGGCGGTGCTCTTTGCCTGGCGCGAGCTGAGCTTCGATAAACCGTTCCTGGACCTGCGGCTGCTCGGCAGGAACCGGCCGCTGCTGCTGGTGTACCTGGGCTTCACGGTGTTCAGCGGCGTCTACTACTTCGCGTTCTTCGGGCTCCCGCAGCTGCTGCAGGAGGCGGCGGGCTACAACCCCGGCCTGGTGGGAGTGCTGATGCTGCCGCTGGCGGCGATGTCCGTCGTCGTCACGCCGCTCGCTGTCCGCGCGATCGACCGGTTCGGCGTCCGGCGGGTGCTCATCGCCGGCGTCGCGCTCCTGACCCTGGCGGCAGCGGCGCTGTGGCTGCTGACCGCGTCGTTCGCCATCCTGCTGGTGCTGGTACTGACCGCCCTGATGGGCGTGCCGTACGGGTCGGTCAGCATCGCCTCCAACCAGGGGCTGTACCTCTCCGCGGCGCCGGAGGACAGGGGAGTGGCCGCCGGGATCTTCCAGACCTGCCGGTACGTCGGGGCCATCAGCGCCACGGTGATGATCGGCATCTTTTACGGCACCGGCGTCAGCCAGGAGAACTGGGGCCAGATGGTGCTGGTGATGCTGGGCCTCTGCGTGGTGACGTTCGTGGTGTCGCTGCTGTGGCGGGAGCGGAAGGCGGCGTAGGGAGGACGACGGCACGAGCGGCATCCCGTGCAGGTACCGATAAGTAATGCCGCGCAGTGAGCAAGACTAAAGGACCTCGGCCAGGAACTTCTGCCAGGATCAGGGCTTCCACCCTGGAGAAGCAAAGACCTCTCGAGCGTGCGGCGAAGAGGATGGGGCGAGAGCATACTCGCCTCGTTACGAAGTGCCAGGCGGGTTACCTCATCTCTTGTTGGCGGCCGATTGCTTTTTGGCCGTTGCAGGTGGCAGGCGCCGGAGCGAGGGTCCACACAGAGCCGAGGTCCAGCTTCGGATCGATGAGGGTTCTCCCTGCTTTCATCAGGGAGAATTGAAACGCCGCCCGCCGGGAACGTGGCTCCAGCGGAGGCTCTCATGCCAGCGCCATAGACAGCGTCATCTTCTGAAGTGCAAGACGGAGCCCCCGCAACCTTGAACTGCTTGCGGGGGCTCCTCAGGAATGGCGGTCGTTATGGGGTTACGCTGATGCGCGCGACTTCCTGCAGGATCGGGTTTGTGATGATGACGGTAGAAGTGCCCGGCTTGATGTCGAAGGCAACCTTGCCGCGCGCCTTGTCGCCGGCAGGGATCTCGCCCGAACCGATCGCGTCATCCGCGAAGAGCTCAACGTTGGCGGCGCGGCCGTCAGCGTCCTTGGCCTTGAAGTACAGCGGGTTGCTGCTGGTCTGGCCCTTCTCCGTCTCCCAAAGCACATCAAGGATCAGGTAGCCGCCGTTCTTCGCCGGGCTGACGTACGGGCCGGTGGTGATGGCGTCACCGTAGGTGGCGGAAAGGATGGTGATCCTGGCGGTGTTTCCGTTGCCCATGTCAGCAATGAACGCCTCGCCGACCTTCTTTCCCGAGGATGCAGCCGGAGCTTTGGCTGCGGGCGCGTCTGCCGGAGCAGCTGGTGCTGCTGGAGCGTCGGCGGCAGTGGCGCCAGTGGAGGGTGCAGAGACAGGGGCTGAAGCACCTCGGGTGGAGTTGAAGATGATGCTGAGAAGGATCACGACGCCGGTGACGATGAGGGCGACTTTCTTGTGCTTGTCGTAGCCTTCGAGCGGCAGACCTTGCTTGTCCCGCTGCTTGTTCGTCAGTACGAGGATGAGGTCAACAAGTGCCCAGATTCCAAAGCCACCGAAGGTAAACAGCTTGAGCAGACCGGTACCGATCTTGCCCAGGTAGAAACGGTCAACGCCGAATATGCCGACGAGCAGAGACAGCAGCCAGGTCACGAGGAAAGACTTGTCGCTCACGCCGTATCGGCCCATGGACGGACCTCCGGGAAAGGGCGCTGGAGCGCCCTGGTAGGGACCAGGGGCACCGGGGTAAGGCTGTGTGTACACGGGCGCTTGCCCGTAAGAGGGTGCCTGTCCGTAGGGGACCTGCTGCGGCTTCTGCCGTGCGCCGAAGGGGTCTGTTGAACTCATTGGGTTCCTTTCAAATACGGCGTCCTGATGCTGGGCGTCCGTGGGTCGAGCGGGTGCGAGAATGTGCCGCTGGCCGTGTGGGAAGTGCAGGGGATCGGCTCGCGCGCTATGGCAGGCTGATGTGTCGTTAAATTGCCCCCATAAGTGCGTCCGCTGTGCACCGCGCATTAATCATGCCTCAGCAACAGCACGGTTTCGGCCATATTTGACACAGGATTTACACAATTTGTGGCAGTACACGCGAGGAAGGGCTGGCTCCGGGATTGCACAATTAACGCGGCGGACGGAGTTTCGTAGTGCCTTGGAAAACACAAAGTGTCTGGGCATAGCAATCCCTCCCACACTGATCACCAATAGGTCCGATGATTAGCTGACGTCAATACGGAGGGCGCTGAGAGTACAGTGCTCATAAGCACCCTCAAGATTGGCTCAAGAATCAATCAACGTTGTCCCAAGATCACCGCAGTTTTGGTTTCCTGCGACGTCGAAGAAATATGATCGTCACTGGAACAAAATTCGGCTTTAGACAAAGGGCCCGGCCATATGCCGGGCCCTTATTTATGGGGGCAACAATGTCGAGGTATCAGACTATCTTGCGGTCAGGAGTATCGGCCTCGGGGCCGCCCAAGAAGCCGCGCACTTCCACCTTCATTGTTGGAGGCATCACGGCGCTCTTCATGGTCATGGGGGCGTTCAGTGGCGGCCTTGGTGGCGCACTTGTCTTCCTGGCCATCACGGTCGCCCTAACCGGTCTCTATGTCTGGGCGACCGGCCGCCGTTCATGGGCTGGGCTCCCGGCCAAGCGGAAGGCGGGGGCCATCGCCCTTGCCGTCTCCTTTGCCCTGTTTGTCGGGGGCGCGGCCGCATTACCGCGGGCCGTTATGACGGACCTTCAGGCCGCTTCATCAGAGGGCGCTGCATCGCCAGCGTCCCCCGAAGCGAGCGCAACTGCCAAAGCGACACCGACGCCGTCGACCGTCCCAACCGTGCAGAAGACCGGCGCTCCGCTGGATCCTGACAGCCCCAGCGTCGTGGCGCAGGGCGCCAGCGTAGCGGCGCCGACGTCACAGCCTGCGTACGCCACAGAGGCCATCGACCTGCTGGCTACCCTTCCCGTCAAGGGCCGCGCGCCCAAGACGGGATATGACCGGGGCCTTTTCGGGCAGGCGTGGGCCGACGTTGACCGCAATGGTTGCGACACACGCAATGACATCCTCCAGCGTGACCTCACCGGCATCAGTTACACCAACAGCGTGCCCTGCAAGGTGCAGTCCGGGACGCTGGCCGATCCATATACCGGCACCACCATCAACTTCTTGCGGGGGAGCGCCACAAGCAGCGCCGTGCAGATCGACCATGTAGTTGCCCTCAGCGACGCTTGGCAGAAGGGCGCACAACAGCTGACTACGGAACAGCGGACTGCGTTCGCCAACGACCCGCTCAACCTCCAGTCGACGGACGGTCCCACCAACATGAAAAAGGGCGACGGTGACGCCGCCACTTGGCTGCCGCCGAACAAGAGCTTTCGGTGCGAATACGTCGCCCGGCAAATTTCCGTGAAGGCGACGTACAGCCTGTGGGTAACCCAAGCGGAACACGACGCGATGGCGACGATCCTTGCCAACTGCTCGGGGCAACTGGCTCCGACCAACGAGAAGGCGCCAGCCGTTGCGGCACCAGCACCTGCCGCCACCCAACCCGCACCTGTGGTGGCCGCGCCTGCCCCGGCAGCGCCCGCTCCCGCTGCCGTGGCGCCGGCCCCGGCTCCTGTTGCTCCCGCACCTGTGGTGCCGGCGCCGGCGGCTGTCTACTACGCCAACTGCTCGGCGGCGAAGGCCGCAGGTGCGGCTCCGCTGTACGCGGGGTCAGCGGGCTACCGGCCTGCGCTGGACCGCGACTCCGACGGCGTGGCCTGCGAACGCTAGACCCATTCCATCACTCCACAATTTCAATCTTTCCAAGGGGGAAAAATGAAAAAGACACTCACTCTACTTGTGCTGACCGGCCTCATGCTCACTGGATGCGGCGGCAACCAGGCGGATAAGCAGGCGGCACCGCAGCCGACAGAAACTGCAACGGCCACGGCCACTCCAGAGACTGTCACTGTTCCAAGCGTGGTGAGCCTGACCCTGGACGAGGCCACGGATCAATTGGAAAATCTCGGGTTCGAGGTCGACTCCGTGGACATCGTCGACGGCAAAACGATCGTCCTGAAGAAGAACTGGCAGGTGATGTCCCAGAACGCCGGGGAAGGCGAACAGGTGGCAGAGGGCTCCATCGTTCACCTCGGTGTCAAGTCCCTGGAAAAGCTGGCTGCGGAAAAGGCGGCAGCCGACAAGGCAGCTGCTGACAAAGCTGCGGCCGTGAAGGCTGCGGCGGTGAAGGCGGCAGCAGCCAAGAAGGCCGCGGCAGACAAGGCCGCGGCTGACAAAGCTGCCGCAGCGAAGGCTGCGGCAGACAAAGCTGCGGCAGATAAGGCAGCGGCAGATCAAGCCGCTGCTGCGAAGCTGGTCGCACAGCAGGCGGCGGTACAGCCGGCGCCTGTCGCACCTGCCGTAGCGCCAGCCGCCGCTTACTACCCCAATTGCGCTGCCGCCCGAGCTGCCGGTGCCGCACCGCTGTACTCGGGGCAGGCTGGCTACAGCACCAGCCTTGACCGCGATCACGACGGCGTGGCCTGCGAGTAGTTGCCGAAACTTGTAGGGCAGTGGATGCCTCAGTTATCGGAGGTATCCGCTGCCACTGCTTATTGCGTGGGGCCACGCAGAACGTGAACCGGATCTATGGCAGAAGTCCATGGTTCGCGGCCCTAACGCCGTTGCGAGCCTCGCTGAGCACTGAGCAGCGGGTTCGGGACGCAGATCAACTCATTGGGCGAGCACCGGAACCGATCGGACAATCAGCTACGCCGAGCGACAAATTCCAAGGCACCTGCAACTAGACTTTCGCTGCCGCGCCTACCTGCGCCAGTGCGAAGTGCAGTATCTCCTCGCCCGCCAGGATGCCAGACCTCGAGGTCACGCTGACATGGTCTCGCTTGTAGGCCATCTGCTCGAGCTCACCGTGAGAGGGTCTAATGGCCCTGTCGGCCAATTCGAGAATGCCGGCATCGAGTTTCGAGTCGCCGGCAGCGACCAAAATGTCGACCGGCATCCGACGGCGGACTTCTGACACGGCCGACTCCTTAGTCACGGGAGAAGGCACACAGTACAGTTTTCTGCCCTGGAGCGACGTACTCCATCCCCGTTCTTGGCACCATCCGGTCAAGTTCTCGAGATACTGGGCGGATAGATCCTCGCGGTTGACGATGGCGTACACAAACACATCCTCCGCGCACCGGACTCGAAGTATTGCCTCAACTGCACCTGGGCCGGTGAGGTGGTCCAGCACCTCGGTAAGGGGAGCACAATGTGCTTCGATAGTTTGCCGGATGTGGTCGCCCCACGCCCGGTCCGGCTCTCCATTGTGCAGCAGGACAGCTCCGTTCGTAGTGACTGCGTAGCCTCGGCCGCGACCAGGAATGCGGACCCGGTGGAATTGTTCCTTCGTGCGCGTCGTGACTGGTACGAAAATTGCTTCCCGTACAAGGTCGCCCAGTAGACCTTCAGCGGCACGGGTCATGAAGGAGAGCGGAACCCCGTCGTATACCTCGGAGACCACCAGAGACGGTGCGTCGCGGTCCAGGCCTTCGAGTTTCATGGAGTTAGCCGAGTAGATTAGCGTGCGGTCAAGGTCGCAGGCCACCATCACCGTGGTTTCGTCGACCGAATCCTCGCCCAAACCCCTCGGCCCCACTGCCATTGCGGTCACGCACCGACCGCCGCAGAGATCGGGGCTTCAGCGGCCTCGGGTCCAGCCTGCAGTGGGTGGATCAAGCCGACACAGCTGTACGGCAGATCCGGCACATAGACCACTTCCACTTGGCGGAGTTCGGCTAGCAACAGAACGTGCGCAATATCCTCGCGCGCATCCGGCCGCGCGAGAACCTTCCAAGGTACCCGGCGCAGCAGGACTCGAGTTGTTTCCCCGACTCCTGGCTTCACCAGGTTCGTGTTTGTAATACCGAATTCCTGGCTGATGCGTTCGACTGCTGCCCATCCGGACCAGTCGGGCGTGGGGACGTCTCGGCCATCTGCAGCGGTACTAACAGACTCGGCGAGTACGTCAGCCCGCACTTCGGAAAACTGTTCTGTCACCACGTCCAAAAATTTGCCAGAGGCGTCTTGGCCAGCAAGATGGTCGTAGAACTTGGCCCCGTGGAAATCGTTGGGAAGAATCAGTTCGCGGTTGAATACGGTCCTCGATACGAGACCGGAAACTGTGGAGTTCAGACAAGCCGAGGGTATGAGGAAATCTTCCCTTGTGCCGAATATCTGGACGCAGTGCCCGGGGTCCGCCAGCACGGCGAGGTCTGGATGGAACCGGGCGCCGTCAGTCCTTTCAAAAAACTCGACCGCTGACGTAAGTTCCCGGGTAATGGCACCTTTGCCCGTCCACCCGTCCACGAAAATGACGTCCTCGGGTCGGTGGTGGGAAGCAAGGTAGCTCAATGCGGTTTGATCTATGCCAACGCCGCGCACAATACTCAATGTGTAATGGGGCACATCGATGTCGTGTGTTGCCTTCGCCCATCGTTTCATCAAGATTCCGATAGGCGTTCCGGCCCGGGCGAGCGAGACCAAAACGGGTTGGCCTTCCCGAAGGGCCATGACCTTTTCTGTGACAGCTCCGACGGCGTGTGCCACCCGGACCGACGAACGCATCAAGGCCTGGTGAAACAGCTCCTGATACTCAGCCGGGGGTTCATACTCTTGGGGGAGAGATTCTGCATAGTGGGCCGATCCGGATTGAATGGCTGCCTCTCTCTTCGCCGTTGGGGCTTCGAGCTGGGCGAAGCTGATGTCCTTCAGCAGCCACCGGACCTCGTCTCGCGAATAGGAACCAAAGGCGGGGCCAAGCTGCGGCTCCGGAAACGGATGATCAGTGCGTAGCAGCAAGATGCGAACGTTTGTGCCTGTACTCGCGACCGCGTGGGAGATGCTCGCCGGTCCGATCAACTCGTCTGCCGCGGTGCCCGGTTCCGCCATGATCACGACTTCGTCGAAGCATCCCCCGGCATGAGCGAAGTTATAGGCGAATCGCGGCCCGGGACCGTCCATGGTTTTGTCGTGGCTGTGAAATCTCACCGAAGATCGAACGGCATACCCGGCCTGGTCAAGGACGGCTATGGGCGAGCGGGTACTAGTGGAATACCGAATGTGAGCGTTCGGAAGCCGCGATTGAAGGCGATGAGCCGTGGCCAGAGGCAAGGCCATGAATTCCTCGGTAGCGAGGACAAGGATGCGTCCCGAGTCCGGGGTTACGCCGGCTATTTCATCGGCTATGCACACCGCCAGCTCCGGAGCCGCGCCGGCGTCGACGCCGAAACGGGGACTGCGGACACCAGAAACGACGTCGGAAAGGTCGAGCACCGATATGCGTCCCGACTTTAAGCTCCGGTTGTCGCGGACAGGAAACTGCTCGATCAACGAAGCTGCCTTACTGGGCAGGTCGTCGGGCAGGTGAATGTCGCCATTGGCGAGCGCCACAACGCTAATCCGACAGCCAAGTTCAGCAGCCAGCGCTTCCAGCCTTCCCTTGTCCGCCTCTGAGCGGAGATCAACCAGAGTCGCCACCACGTAGTGTCCATGACGCGCAACCTTGTGCAGCGCGACGATGGTGTTGACAATGGTCGCCCCGGTGCTGAGTTCGTCGTCGACGAGAACAATAGTGTCGACTTGGCTTAGCGCTGCATGTCTGGTCGGAAGCAGTTGATGTGATGGGGCGTGCGAATGGGCTTCTTCAAACATCCCGTACGGGCGCACCGCTCCTGTGCCAACTGCTGAATGGCGAGTCGAGTGGATGTAGTAGGTCCCGAGAGCCTCGGCCACCAGCTGCCCCAACCCGGTGGCTGTTTCGGCGTATCCGATCGTGGCAACTTCGGACATGATCGACGAGTGGGCTCGAAGGTCGCGGCAGAAGCGGTCAAGGGCGCGTTTTCGGTCCCCTCCGATCGGTTCAGGCTCGTCGGGAGAAGTCAGAAACCCCAGCAATCTGATGGAGGCGTCATGAATGACCTGTTGCAAATCCTCGCGGGTTCCGTCCATGGAACCGCCGTCCCCTATCAGCCCGCGTTGAACCACGAGGCCAAGGAGGAGACCGGCAGCAACCGCGATTCCCGGTTCCGTGGGGACGTGCTTTGCCAAGACTCGTGAAACGAGCAGATGAGCACGTCTTGGGTTTCGGCGTAGGGCCAAATCCACGAGTTGTTCCACGGGCAGCAAAGTGGGGAGCGAAACCGAGGTGAAGGTTACCCCAAGTTCGTTGAGGACATCCGCTTCATGGATGTCCAAGTCGCATTTGTGGGCTCTCATCTCATGCTCGCTTCCAAAAGTTCTGCAAAACTGATGCCTACGTTCGCCACACCGAAGGCCCGGGCACGGAGCAGAGTTCGCTCAGCCCAAGAGCGGTGAGGCTTCAGTTCGTTCATCTTGTTTCCGTACGACGAGCCCTTCACGCCTCCGGTGAGATCGGCCATGATATCCACCGCATCCAAGTACTCCTCGTGGCTGACGACGGACATCGAATGGACCACAGGGACGTGACTGGGATGAATCACGGTCTTCCCTACTAGCCCGTTTGCCTGGTCGAGTTCGATTTCGCGGATTAGTCCGTCAAGATTGTCCATGAGTAGCCGCTGACGTAGCTCTGCTTCATTGACGGTACTGAAAGGGGTAGCACGTAGGAGCGGACGTAGCACGCGCTCCTTGTTGCTGAAGTGTTCCCACACCGGTCCTGTGATGACCCAGCCATCATCCGTGCGCCCAAAAATGTTGACGACGTCGCCGATGACGTTGGCGATCACGTTCACGTGGTAAATGGTGAGATCCCGTGAGCGGCGGAGGCCAAACGTGCTGGACATGTCTGTAGCCCCGATCCGGACACATAGCACGAGCTCACGAAAGGCGTTCATGACGGCGAGCGCGTTGGCCAGCGCTCCACGCCTGGTTTCAACGTGAGTCATTAGCTTGTGCTCGATGATCGGCATGGCGCGCAATGGAGGGACCTGACGCCTAGTTACGTTGTCGAGTGCACCGTCTGCTTTGCTGCCGGCACGAGCGTTTGTTCGTCCGCACTCGCGGTTCAGTTGTTGCAGCGCTTCCAGGAAGGCACGTCCCCGACCTGTCTCGTTTTCGAATTTGGGCAGAACGAATCCTGTCACGATGTCGAGGCTGGCACCTGCCCTTCGCCCGAGGTCAAGCAGTTGCTCGGGTGTGCGGCACCGGACAAATAGGAACGGAAGTGACCGGTCCCGGTCTGGCAGGGAGTAAAGCTCCGCCAGTGCGGCAAGTAGGCTGCTCTCCGCCTCCGTGACGTCAGTGTCCGGGATGGAGTCTTCCAAGCAGAGCACGAGACTCACACAGCCTCGCTCGGTCTGTCTGAGAACGCTTTTCGCTAGGTCTGAACGATTAGCCGGCGAATAAAGCGTGGCGCCCAGCGCGACCGCTAGCAGCGAGGAATCGGTGCGAACATCCAGCGTTTCCGGCGCGACGAGAAATAGCCGGTCCCTCTCGGCCTGGCTCAAGTTTTTGAAATGCCGCACGTTCCCCCAACTTGTTCAGTCATGCAGCGTCAGCCGCCTGCGATGTGGCCGTCTACCGGCGTGGTCATCCGGAAACCAAAATCAGCCCATATCTTGTCGTCACTGGTATTCGCCACATACTCGGCTCGGAGCTCAATGAGTTCATCAATACGTGACAGGTACAAGACAGCAACTTCGTCCCTTGATATCGCGGCAGGGACGGCTGCTGCTGCTCCATCGAAAAGTCGGACTATCAATGGTGCCTGTCCTGAAATGAATATGGCGCGTCGCAGATGCCGGAGATGGCGAAGAGTGACCGCGACCGCCCCTTCGTGAAACGCCACCAGCGGCCGGTTCCCCCGGGTAAAGACGGTGGTACCCATTTTTTGTCCATTAAGGCATTCCGCACCAGTGGTCAGGTCGTTCCCCTCCCACGCCGTTGACTGTGCTCCGGAGACCAGAAGCGTACCGATCCCCGCCTGACGCGAGTTCAGGCGGACCACGGGAGTCTCCTGAGAAAGGTGGCGGACGCTAGCGAAAGAAGGAGCCGGAAACAGGAGGGAAGAAGCGCCGTCCTGAGCCCGGCGCGGAGGTTCGGCTGTGGCCTCCCGGGGTGAGGGCACTCCGCCGCTGTGTCTTGCCAAGTTGAGGGAACGAGGGCGCCCAGCAACGTAATCGGCGGACATTGAAGCGGCTCCAGCTGCGGGGGATCGGCGGAGCGTGAGCCCATTTTCAATTGAAGATCGTGAAGGCGATGACGGGGAGGCCGCCCGCGAAGATCCTCCGCCCTCACGTAGGGGACGAGTAAGGTCCAGCGGGCCGGTCGGCCGTTTCGTCGATGACCCAGGGCTGGAAACATCAAGTGGCTCCGCATGGGCGGCGCTGCCAACGACGTCATCGCTGCCTCCGGCCGGTTCAACCCTTTTAGTGCGTCGTGAAATATAGACGATGTCCGGGCGCGGAGTCCGCCGGTTCATATCCACTTCAGAGCTGCAATCCATAGTCAGCAGCCACGCCGTTTAGCCCGTTCTGGTAGCCTTGTCCGACGGCTCGGAACTTCCAGCCGTCACCGTGGCGGTATATTTCACCAAACATCATGGCCTTGATCTGACTTTGGCTGCCGCCGGGAATGTCAAACCTCAGCAGCTCGCGGTTACGTTCATCTGCCAAACGAACATAAGAATTTTTCACGGCGCCAAAATTTCCCAGCCCTCTCACGTCAGGATCGACGTAGACAACGAAAGCGATCTTTCGAACGTCGTCGGGAACGAGCTCCAAGTGAACGTCGATCTGCTCTTCGTCTTGAGTGCCCACAAATTCGACGCCACCCTCCGGGTTAGAGAGCTGATTGAAGAATACAAGGTGCTCGTCGGACAAAGCTCGGCCGTCATGGCCACACATGATTGCCATGGGAACTAGCTCGGACTGCGGTCCGTGGCTCGGCGTAACGGTCCATCCGAAGCCGACGAGGACCCGACGTAGTTCGGGGTTCTCGGCCGTCAACGACGCGTTGCTGCCGGGAATCATAGATGGCAATTAACTTCCTTCCAGATGAAGACTGCCCAGATCGAATTTGTCCTGCAGAAAGCGGCCGTGAATGGCTAGTTCTGTAGCGGCCCCGCTCCGGACCTGGTTGTCGAGATTCAGTGCCGTTGGATACAGAGTGGCTAGCTGCGCACACAGAGTACGGGATTCCGGAGAACCTTCGCGCCGGGAAGATTTCCCAAGCATTAGGTACTTCTGCAACGACGTCGGCAGGTAGTCACCTACGATAGCCCCCAAGAGTATGCTCTGTTCGGTCGAAACGCCTGACTCCTGCATGTGCGCAATCAAGACGGCAAGCAGGTCATCAATTTGGCGGAACTGAGAGTAGGCGACGGTAGGCAACTCCGCGCCGTTGAGGCGGAGAATGCGGCGCAGTTCAGTCAGCGCAACTTTACTTGCCGCTAGCTCGTCGGCGCGTTCGTCTTCAACAACGTATCGCTGTTCGGCAACGGCGTGGCTCGTAGAGCCGTTGCCGAACAGGGACCCTAGAAACTTACCGACCATGTTATCGGCACGAGTTGCCTATGCGCTGCATCAGTTGCCCTCTTGCTGACGCACTCGTTCCAGATAGGGCCTAGCACGTTCCAGCCCGGACTCGAGCGCTAGGACCGTTCCCTCCATGCTCTTGTTGGCCTGGGAACGGAAGGTGTCGATAGCGTCCATTGTCTGAAAGACGTTGTCGAACGCTCTCTGGAGTGTTTCAACGCTGACCCCGGAGCTGGCCGCCTGTTGGTGAATTCTGCCGGTCTGTTCCTTCAGCATTTCACTTGTCTTCAGGATCATGTTGTTGGTGGTCGTGTTGATGGCGTCGATTTGGTCGAGCACCATCTTCTGATTTGCCAAGGCCTGGGCCACGATCACAGCCGTCCGCAACGCGGAAATGGTGGTTGTCCGGGCCCTCTCGACGCCCTTGATGAGCTCGGTGTTGTTCTTGCGGATCATGTCGATGGCCAGATAGCCCTGGACTGAGACGGCAAGCTGAGTCAGGATGTCCTGGTGTCGCTGACGGATCGGGAAGAGCACATCCGAGTCCAGCTTATTGGCTTCCTCGATCTGTCCTCGAAGCTTCATTGCATCGATCTTTGCGGCTGTAGCCGTGTCAAGTGCTTTCGCGAAAACAGCGTACTCGCTCAGCCCCTGCATGGTTTCCCAAAGCTGCGCTTTTTCCTCCGCAAGGCTGGCGTTGTCCTTCAGCAGTTCGTCCTGCCCCGCCATGAGGGACTTGATGATTTTGTCCAGCTGTTTTTGCGAGGACTCGTACTTTTGGAAGTACTTAGCCATCTTGTTTCCGCCGGGAATCACACCGAGAATCTTGCGTCCAACGCTAAAATCTGCCTGGTTGGGTGTGAGGTCCTCGACAGTCGACCGCAATTCACCCAGTGTGGAAGCCACGTACACTTGGGCACTGTTTCCTGACTTCTTGGCACCGGCAACGGATGTGGAGGATCGCTCGAGGAGGCGGCTCGAGGTGTTGGAAGACGCTACGAGCTGCTGACCGGCCAGCCTGTTTATCCCGTCAATCTTGCTCGTGTATTCCGGGCTGAGTGGGTTTAGGGTAGCAACTTCTGCGATGTATTCCCTCGCCTGCTCATTGATTTCCGCTTGGCGCTCGACCGGCACCGGAACCATGCCCGGTGCTGCGTCTACCTTGACGATCTCCGGGGGCTCCGGGGCTTTCAGCAGAAGGGCCGAATCGGAAGCGTCCGGCGGGGTCAGTTGAATGCTCATTGTTTGATCCTTCGCGTTGAGGAGGTTAGGTGAGTTGGACGCCAAAGTCAGCTGCGACACCAGCTAGTCCCGAGGCGTAGCCCTGTCCTACGGCCTTGAACTTCCACTCGCCGTTATAGCGGTAAAGCTCAGAGAAGATCATGCAGGTCTCGGGGGCGGCATCTTCGCTGAGGTCGTATCGAACAACCTCCGCGTCAGTTTCCTGGTTAACCACACGGCAGTACGCGGACCGGACTTGGCCGAAGTTCTGACGTCTGGTGTCGGCCTGATCGATTGAAACGACAAACACGATACGGGCGATGTCCGCGGCCAAGGTCGAGAGATCGACAGCGATGGCCTCGTCATCGCCGGCCCCCTCGCCGGAGCGATTGTCGCCCTTATGGACGACGGTACCGTCCGCAGTGGAGGGCTGGTTGTAAAAAATGAAGTCGGCGGAGGATCGGACCTTTCCGTCATTACCCAGCAATAAAGCTGAGGCGTCGAGGTCGAAGGCATCGCCTGTTGTTGTCCTCGGGTCCCAGCCAAGTCCGACATGAACTTTGCTCAAGCCTGGATCAGACTTGGTAAGCGATAGGTTACTGCCTTTAGTTAGGGTAAGTCCGGCCATTGTCATGCTCCTTGAAGTTGGCGCCTGATGAGTTTGAGGCCCTTGGACGCCACAGACGTCCAAGAGCCTCAGGTCAAACTAGTCGAGTGCGATGCCGAAATCGGACGCAATGCCGCGAAGGCCTGTCGCGTAGCCTTGGCCCACGGCACGGAACTTCCAGTCACCGTTGTGCCGGTATATTTCGGAGAAGATCATGCAAGTTTCCGCCGCTGCGTCTTCAGTCAAGTCGTACCGGACGATCTCATTGTCGGTGTCTTCGTTCACTACCCGGCAGAAAGCGTCGCGAACCTGGCCGAAGTTCTGTCGCCGAGCCTCAGCCTGATCGATCGAAACGACGATGACGATTTTTTCGATCTCTGGAGAAACAGCGGCAAGATCAATGAGAATCTGCTCGTCGTCGCCTTCGCCTTCGCCCGTGCGATTGTCACCTTGATGAACAACCGAACCGTCCGCTGATTGCAGCTGGTTGTAGAAGATGAAGTCGTCATTCGACCGGACTTTGCCTGCTGCGGTCAGAAGCAGAGCCGAAGCATCCAGGTCGAATTGTTCGCCAGCAGTCGTCCGCGGATCCCATCCGAGTCCGATCATCGCCTTGCGCAGCTGCGGGTCGGCTTTGCTCAGGGACAGGTTGCTTCCTTTGGTGAGAGTCAGGCTTGCCAAGGTTGTTGTCTCCTTAGTTGTGTGTCGGGTCGGATGTTAGAGGACTGCGGCTGCGGGGCCGACAACGTCATGGGCCGTTTTCCCATTTGCCGGTGCACCGATTGCTTGAAAGTTCCATGTGCCGCCAATACGGGAGAGCTTGGCCATCACCATTGCCGTGTAGCGGCCGGATTCTCCGAGCTGGTACTTGGCTACTTCAGGGCTGCCTGGTACGGAGTCGTCAATCACGCGGCAGAACGCGTTTTGAACCAAATCGAACGTCTGCTGGCTGTAGCTCGTGATGACGAACACGATGTGTTCCACCGCCGGGGAAACCGACGCCAAGTTGACAGTGATCGTCTCGTCGTCGCCATCGCCGTCGCCGGTGAGGTTGTCGCCAGCGTGTTGAATGGAACCATCCTTGCTGCGCAGCTGGTTGAAGAACACCGCCTCCAGTGGCTGCTTATTGGCATCAAAAAGGATCGCTGAAGCATCCAGATCGATGTCGACAGTCTTTGTCCCCCCGAAAATACCTCGCTTGGCTGGAACAGCAGAGTCCCAGCCCAACCCGAGGCGGATGTAAGTCAAGGACTCACCGTTTTGCTTGGTCAAAGATAGCGACTGGCCTTTTTGCAGACTCAACCCCATTGTTTTACTCCTGTCGTCTATTGCTTACTTGGTACTTGTCGTAACCATTTCTGGCGTTTCGGCGGAATCCCCGGCCAGGGCTTTTCTCCTGTTCCGGGTGATCGAGCCCGCGAAAGCAGCGCCGATGAATACGACGCCGATCAGGCCGGTCACAACCTCGTTGACAGGCACAGAGATGGTTACAAGCAGGATGACGGCCAAGGCGCCGATGGCCCAATGGGCGCCATGGTCAAGATATTCGAATTCGTCAAGCGTTCCCTGGCGGACAAGGTACACGGTTAGCGAACGCACGAACATTGCACCAATCAGGCCCAAACCAAGAGCGATGATGATCGGGTCCGCCGTGATGGCGAACGCACCGATGACGCCGTCGAACGAGAAGGAGGCGTCGATGACTTCCAAGTACAAAAAGAGCATAAAGGCGGCTTTGCCTGCGACCTTGGCTGCACCGCTTGGGCCCGTGTGCGTGACGGCGGCGGCATCGTCGAAATCGACGTCGTCGTCTGCGTCCACATCGAAGAAGTTACCCAGCCCGTTGACAAGGAGGTAGGTGATCATTCCCATGAGACCCGACAGCAGAACTATGCCTTGATGTTCTCCTGAGAGGAGGCCGGCAACGGCCAGAGCAAAGAGGCCCACCACCATAGACGCGCCCTCGAGTTTGCCGAGCTTTGCGAGGGGAATCTCCAGCGCCTTGATCCATTTGATGTCCCGGTCCTCGAAAATAAAGTCCAGGAAGAGCATGAGCAGAAACAGGCCACCGAAGGCGGCAATCTGTGGGTGTGCTTCATGCAGCAGGTATCCGTAAGTCCCCGGCGTGTGCGGGTCACCCTTCTGGAGTGCCAGATTGACAGCTTCTACCGGGTTCAATTTAGCGGTGACGCCGACGATCAGAAGCGGGAAGAGGACCCGCATGCCAAACACAGCGATGATGATGCCGACGGACAGAAACATTTTCTGCCAGAAAGGATTCATCCGTTCCAGAATGCGGGCATTGACCACTGCATTGTCGAAGCTGAGGCTGACTTCAAGGATGCCCAATATGAGGCAAAGTATGAGCGCCTGCGGGCCGCCGTAGAGCAGCGCAATGATTAGGGCGGCAGCGGTGACCGCGAAAGACCAACCAAAAGTCTTGAAAAACAAAGTTAAACCAACTCCTGTAAAGCGAGTCCTGCCTGAGTAAACGGCATGATTCCGACCGTGCGACCAGGAGTAAGTCCCCCCTGACTCATTGATTATCTTAGCGGCCCTCCGTCGCTTGAACAGGGCTGCAGAGGGCCTTTTATCACACCCTTGGGAAAACCTTTCTCGATCTTGCCCAAATCTTGAGGAACGAGTCATTAACTCAGAAATGCTTCCTTTTACAGCCGCAGCCATTGCGTCAACGCGCTCAAGGACTAGGGCTACCACGAGGAGGCAGGCTCTGACGAGCCCGAAATTGATGGGGGTATCAAATGTCGGAAAACAGTCGAACGGTCTACGAGGTGGCTTCCGCGATCCGCCGGAAAGCGCGTAACTCTGCACTGATTAACGGCGCCATTTTCGCTGCGGGACTGGTCGTCAGCCTAGGGACACTGACGTCCGCAACAAGAGCTGGCGGCACCTACATTGTTTTCTGGGGAGCGATCGTCTTCGGGCTCTACGGATGTATTCGCGCGATCGTCCGCTATGCACGAGCTGATGGCGAGGCGGTAGCTCTCGTAGCCGTGCACATGCGGTCCAACAGCCAGAACTAAGCAAGTCGACTAGGTAACCCGATACAGCTGACGGCCGCCCCGGCGATGCTGACGCGGGGACCCTGTCGGATTCGCCACGGGCGACGGCTTGCAGGCAACACTCAACGAAAAGGACAAGTAATGGCACTTTCCCTCGACAAAATCAGCTCACAGGCGCCCGGCCTTCTCTCATTGGCCAAGTCCGCATCTCACGCCGTCGACCTCTCAGGTCTGAACGGCCAGACGGCGAAAGTTGCGGTCGCCTTAGACTTCTCAGGCTCCATGAGCGGGGTTTATGCCTCAGGGGCTATGCAGCGCCTGGTCGAAAAGGCACTAGCACTGGCAACTCAGTTCGACGACGACGGGGCCATCGACTTCTTCGTCTTTGACACTAAAGCCGCGTACTTGGGCGAGATCAGCATCGGTGACTTTGCAGGCTCCGTAGACCGCCTGACCAAGGGGCGGCATATGGGCACCACAAACTATGGCGACGCGTTCCTCACCATCCGGAACCACTTCGGGTTTGCGCCGCCCAAAAGGGGGTTCTTCGGACTCGGCAAGGCACAACCTACTCTGACCGGCCCCGCAGACATCCCGGTGTATGCCCTGTTCCTTACCGACGGTGCCCCGGATAACAAGAACGATGCCATTCAGGCTCTGACCGAAGTGTCCACTGCCCCGATCTTCTGGAAATTCCTCTCGATCGGGCGGCAACCGATGCCATTTCTCGAGCAGCTGGACACGCTCACCCAGCGTTACGTCGACAATGCCAACTACGAGCCTATCGGCGACGTCGACGCGATCAGCGACGCCCTGCTGTTCGAGAAGATGCTGGAGGAATTTCCGGACTGGCTCAAGGAAGCGCGCACCAAGGGTCTCATCAAGTAACGGCCTCAATGAGCCGTTAATCCCGGCCTGACCGCTGATTCTCCACCTGCTGCCATGCTGCAGCCGGTGGTCGACCGTGTCTTCCCTTCGAGGCAGCACCCGACGCAGCCTCCTACCTGGAGAGGGGTGCTCACCTCGGCAAGGTTGTAATCAGGCACTGACACCGGGTGGTCGCTGAACCCCGTGTGCGGATCCGTATCCCGGCCGAGGGCCTCATCAGGGCACTTCTGTGTTTCGTGGCGCCGCGAGTCGCGCTAACTTCGGCGTGGGTTTCCTGTCGGCACGGTGCGAGCCGCAATGACCAACGTAAAGGCTGTTGCGAGGCCCAGAATCGTCCAGGCGTAGATTTCCCGGCCGGGGAGGTCGGTTGTGGCAAGCCAGCGGATGGAATAGTTCGCGGTTGCGCCAACAGGAAAGGTAAACACCCAGAACATCGGCGTGAAGGGAAGCTTGCGGTACTCGGGGAGGAGCATGACTTGCATCAGCGCCATGATGACCAGCACGCCCGTGAGGCCGAGCTGCACTGCCCCCGCGGGTCCTGGATGTGACACCATCCAGGCGATATTGGCTGTTGCTGGCGCAGCCAGGTAGGCGGACAGTCCGGTCGTAGCGGCTGGTGGCAGCGCGCCCCCGGTCATCAGGCGCACGGTGACGACGGTTCCTACGACCAGCCAGAAAAACGCGCCAACGCCGAACGCGGCCATGGCCGCATCATGGGCGTGGATGCTTGAGAATCCGATGCTGGCAACGAAGGATCCGGCCACGACGGGCAGCAGGTAGCCGGGATGGATGGATTGCATGGATACCCCGCGGGTGACCCAGTGGGCCAGGAGCTGCGCGGCGACGATGGCAAGGGCGGCAATGAAAGCCATACACAGCCAGGCGCCCCATGGCGGCAGATACTGGCCGTAGTGGGACGAAAGCAGGATCCCCACCAGCGGGATGAAGGACGCAAAGGGCCCTGCCACTTCGTGTCTCAGGTCGGCCCTGAATGTTCCTTTTCGGCGAAGGCCCCGGAGCACGTAGACGGCCGTCAGAACCAGCCACAGAGAGCCGGCTGCTCCGAACAGGATTTCCTCCGGCCATATCGGGGATCCGAGTGTGCCCCTCGCGGCGGACCAGCCGCCGCCGAGGCCGGCAAGCCCCAGGGGAATGCCGAAGCGGCTCAACGCCGGCATCCCCGAAGGGGCGGCAGGGGACAAGACGCGGTCATGGGCGGCAGGCGTCAGGGCAACTGCGGTGGCGGTCTCAGTCATCTCGTCAATCCGCCCGGTTGGTGGGGGAAGATGAGCAGCGTGCTCGTCGCGGTGGCGAGGAGTTCTCCGCTGGCGGTGCTCAGGCGGCCTTCGGTGAATATCACCCGCGGGCCGGATTTCACCACCGACCCCTCTGCGCGAAGAGCACCCTTCTGAAGCGTGATGGGCCGAAGGTATTTGACCGCCAGATCGATGGAGGTGTAGCCCATCCCTGCTTCCAAAGTGCTGTGTGCTGCGCAGCCGAGTACCGTGTCGAGGAGCGTGCATGCCAGGCCACCGTGCACCATCCCCAGGGGGTTGTAGTGCGCTTCGCCTGGCTCGCACTGGAACTCGACGTGACCGTACTTAGCATCGACGAGATCGAAATTCATCAGGGAAGCGATCGGCGGGGGCGCAATGCTGCCGTCGCGGAGGCCGGAAAAGTAGTCCAGACCCGACAGTCGTGGCAGCTGTTCGAGTGCGATGGCCGGGTCCATCCAGGTGAAGGTTTCCGAGCGCTCCGCTGAGGCGTTGGTTGACAAGGGGTTTCCTCCTTAGGTTCTCTGCAGATCTTCACGGTTGGTGGCGGTCAGTCTGGGGCGTTGGCTGCCAGGGCCGGGTACAGATCCGCGATCGAGCCGGACAGGCCTAGTTTCACGCCGGCGCTGATGTCATCCACGATGACCTCGTAGTCACCCTGCTCGAGCCCATCGAACGACTTCCGCGCGACTTCCTCTGGGGAGGTCTTGGGGGCATCCACGCCCTCAGCCATGGCCGTGTCGATGTAGCCGACGTGCACACCCGTGACCTGCGTGCCCTGGGGCGCCAGCTCTACTCGGAAGGAGTTGGTGGCCGACCATAGCGCGGCCTTTGATGCGCTGTAGGCGCCGGTGAGTGCGATCCAGCTGAGCACCGAGTGGATGTTGAGGACCGCTGATGTCCCGCTTGCGGCGAGCACCGGAGCGAACGCCCTGGTCAGGGCAACGGGTCCGAAGAAGTTGGTCTCCATGACTTCACGGATCTCCGCGTCGGAGAGGGCCAACAAAGTGTCCGATTCGACGCTCATGCCGGCGTTGTTGATCAGGACCGTCACGTCCGGGGCCTGGGTGACGGCTGCCCGGATCGAGTCGGCGTTGGTGATATCGAGGGCAAGAGGGACGACCCGGGAGTCGCTCCACTTTTGCGGACGGCGGGCTGTTGCGTACACCTTCGCAGCGCCGCGGGCGAGGGCCTGTTCCACGAGCTCACGGCCCAGCCCTCCGTTCGCGCCGGTGACAAGAACGACGGCGCCCGATAGCAGTGGCATGGTTTCTCCTGGTGTCGGATCGGGCGGCGACACGGTTGCCGTGGCCTCAGAGTTTTAGATTAGCTGAGTCGGTTGGATTTTCCAACTGACTATATAATTGAAGAAATGTACTGAAAGCAGGTGAACGGTGAATCGGCCGACCGATAAGGCAGTGGATGCTCCGAGGGCATGTTTCATCGCGGCAGGCCTCGACGTGTTGGGGGAGCGGTGGGCGCTGCTGGCGCTTCGTGAGATGTCCCTGGGCGTTCACCGGTTCGATCAGATCGCACGCAATACCGGCGCGTCCCGCGACATCCTGACGGGCCGACTGCGCACCCTCGAAAGCCGTGGCGTGATCGAGCGCGTCCAGTACTCCGAGCGCCCCGCGCGCTATGAGTACCACCTCACAACTTCCGGGGCCGAAGTCGCACCCATCCTCATTTCCCTTGCAGCGTGGAGCAGCACGTGGATGCGCGACGAGACGCCCCGTGCCTCTTACCGGCACAGCTGCGGGGCCGACCTGAAACCGTTGGTGTTGTGCGCGGAATGCGGTGAGGAGTTCGTGCCAGGGAGTCTGATGCTGGGACCGCTGGTGTCAACGGGCGGTACGGACCCGGCGTCGGACCAGTAAGAACAAAACCGAAACAGAGGACGACGACGGTACCTCCCGCCGTCGTCCCATGGCCACCGCTACTGCGCTGAGCGCCGGTTGCGTGCTTGGCGCGCCAGCCGGCTGAAGGCGAAGATGAAGACGGCCTCGATCAGCACCATCAGCCCAAACAGCAGCCACCGGCCTTGGCTGATGAACACGACCGCGCCGGTGAGAACCAGCACGGTTCCAAGCGCCAGGGCGTACACGGCGAACCCGAGGGCCACCTTGGCACTGCGCACACCCGTGCGGAAGCCAAAGCCCTGCGGCTGTCCGCCGGGCAGTCCCCGGACGCGGTCGGGCCCTGCGGGAGGGAGCCGGTCGAACTCCTGCCACAAATCCTCGTCGTGATCCCGATCGGTCATGCTTCCATTATCCCGCGCGGCGGGGCGTCTGCTCCCTGTCGTCGTCCCCTGCAGGGAGTGCCATGCCGGCGGAATCACCCAACGCGATCTGCCGCTTCACCTGTTCCAACTCAATCTTGAGCTGATCAACCGTGGCACGGTACTTATCGAAGTCCGCCTTTCGGCGCCTATCTATGAAGTAACTGACGACGGTGGCGAGAATGCCAAGCGGGAACGACACCAGCAGGGCCCAGCCGGATGTGCCAAGGAAGCCCAACGCTACGGGCAGCGCCTGCTTGAATGCCAGCAATGCGTTCACCCCGCCGACCACTGCTTTTAGAGAGTCGTCCAGGGGGCCGAGAAACTGCCCCACCATGGGCGTACCGGATAACGACGGAGGGCTCAGCGGCTGTTCCCCCGCAGACCAGCGCGGGTCACCGACATGGTTCAGGACGTAGATCCCAGCCCCGGCGTTGAGTGCCGCGAAGAGCAGGACGGCACCAAGCACAGTCCAATGAAGCTTGCCGGGACGCAAAACACCGACCGCAAGCGCGAAGACGGCGGCCGCAACCCAAGAAGAGATGCTGAGTTCGTCGCGGCTCATGCCGCCCAGTAGATCCAAGAAATTCCCAGCCCTTTACCGTTGGAGTCGATGCCTTGTTTTGGCCGCAAGCGAGCCTATCCCAGTCGCCGATAAACGCACGACGGCGGTAGCGCGGGCGGTGTGAGCAGGCTGCGGTTTTTCATTGTTGTGCCAGAACGCCAGTGGGAAGATGATCGGAGAGTTGGGCCTCCACCGAACGGGGATGCCGACGAACTGACGGCACGCGCCCAGCCTGAAAACAGGCGGTGACCGAGCCATGACCGAGCGACCCCTGCAGCAGCGACGATTGCGCGTTTCTGACATCAACGTCGTCGACCACCGAACGCTGCGGAAAGCGCTGGGCGGCACCATCGTGGGCAACACGATGGAATGGTACGACGTCGGAGTGTTCGGCTACCTGATCACCACCATGGGCCCGGTGTTCCTGCCCGAGGCGGACAGGGCTGTGCAGAACCTCTTCCTGCTGGGGACGTTCGGCGCCACGTTCATCGCCCGCCCCCTGGGAGGCGTTTTCTTCGGCTGGCTCGGCGACAAGATCGGCCGGCAGAAGGTCCTGGCCATGACCCTGATGCTGATGGCCGGGGCCACCTTCGTCGTCGGCCTGCTTCCCGGGTACGCGGTGCTGGGCATCTGGGCCGCGGTGCTGCTGGTGGTCACCAAGCTGATCCAGGGCTTCTCCACCGGCGGCGAGTACTCCGGCGCCACCACATTTGTGAGCGAGCATTCGCCGGACCACCGCCGCGGCTTCTTCGTCAGCTTCCTGGACATGGGCAGCTACCTCGGCTTCGCACTGGGAGCCGGGATGGTGTCCGCCCTCCAGCTGATCCTGGGCCAGGAACAGATGGAGGCCTGGGGCTGGCGCATACCGTTCCTTGTCGCGGGACCGCTGGGCATCGTGGCCATCTACTTCCGCATGAAGATCGAGGAGTCGCCCGCCTTCAAGGCCACCCAGGAGGCCGAAGCCGTGGCCGCCGCACACCACGAAACCGGAGACGAGCTCCGCCCGGTGGGGCCGGTGGGGATCTTCAAGGACCACTGGCGGCACATCGTGCTGGCCATGATCCTCGTGGCCGCCGGCAACACCGTCGGCTACGCGCTTACGTCCTACATGCCCACCTATCTGACCACCAACAAGGGCTACGACGAGATCCACGGGACGCTGCTGACTGTTCCGGTGCTGGTGGTCATGTCGCTGTGCATCCCGCTGACCGGGCGCCTGTCCGACAGGATCGGCCGCCGCCCCGTGCTCTGGATCGGGGCCATCAGCACGGTGGTGTTTTCGCTTCCCGCGTTTCTTCTGATCTCGGTTGGAACCGTTCCGGCCACGCTCGCCGGCCTGGCCATGATTGCGTTTCCGGTGGCGTTCTTCGTTGCCATTCTCGCCTCGGCGCTCCCCGCGCTGTTCCCCACGGCCCACCGCTACTCCGCCATGGGCATCGCCTACAACTTCGCGGTGGCGATCTTCGGCGGCACCGCCCCGTTCATCATCGCCGCGCTTATCCAGGCGACAGGCAACGACCTGATGCCCGCGTTCTACCTCATGGCGACGTCGGCCATCGCAGCGGTCGCGATCTACTTCCTCCCGGAATCCGCGCAGCGGCACCTGCCCGGCTCGATGCCCAGCGTGGACTCGGAGGAAGCCGCCCGCGAGCTCGTGGCGACGCAGGACCACAACCCGCTGCTGGAGATGGACACCCTGCCCTTCGACAGCAGTTACGAGGAAGCCCGGTCGTCCCATGGGGGACGGCCGGACAAGCCGACGGTGATGTGAAGGTTCTCCGGCCGCCGCTGAGTTATTGCCGCTGAGCCAGCGCCGGAGAACCATACGCTAGGCCGCCAGCCCACTCTGCACCTCCGCAATGTCCTGCGGAACCCGGGTCTCGGCCAGGCGCTTCGCCAGATACCTGGCGTCCCGGCACACGCCGGGGAGGGTTTCCGATGCTGCCGCGAAGATGAGGTCCTGCCCCAGCAGGTACAGGCCCGGCAGCGCATCCACGATCCCGCGGTGCTGCTGCCCCCGCCAGTCCGCGGGCAGCGCCGGGATGTCCAGCCACGGATAGGCCTCGGTGAACCCCGTGCACCAGATGACGTTTGCCACCCGAAGGCTCCGGCCGTCGTCGAGCATTACCTCGCCGTTCTGAACTCCGGCGACCCGCGGCACCAGGTGGACGCCGGCGGCGCGGAGGTCCGCGGTCTTGGTGCGGATCAGCGGCCTGCCCTTGCCGGCCAGTTTGGGCAGCACCTTGCGACCTACCGGCGTGCCGGTGTTCAGCACGTGCATCCCGGCAAAGCGGACCAGGGGGATGAGGAACCGGGCCGCGGCGCGGCCGTGCCGGAACGGGATCTCGCCAGTTGTCCTGCCGGCCAGCCAGGTTTCGTGTGTGCGGCTGGTTTCTAGGGCGATCTCCGCGCCGGAGTTGCCCGCCCCCACCAGCAGGACCGGACCAGGCTTGAGCTGGGCCGGGTTCCTGTAGCTGTGGGAGTGGAACTGGACGATGTCGGACGGCAGTTCCGCCGCAAAGCCCGGCGTCTTGGGCAGGTGGCAGGCGCCGGTGGCGAGGACCACGTTCGCCGCCGTCCAGCGCTGCGCCCCGGCCGTGACGTGGAACCGATGCCCGTCGTGGGTCAGCCGGGTGACGGCCGTGTTGGGCCGGACCGGCAGGTGGAACCGGGAGGCATAGTCCTCCAGGTAGTCCGCCTGCTCGTCCTTGGTGGTGAAGGCGAGGCGGTCGCCGGGGAAGGGCCGGCCGGGCAGGCCGTTGTACTTGGCGGGCGTGAACAGGCGCAGCGAATCCCAGCGGTTCCGCCACCCGTCGCCAACCCGGGTGCCGCCGTCGAGAATCACAAAGTTCCGGTGCTGCTGCGCCAGGTAGTAGCCCAGCGCCAGGCCAGACTGTCCGGCGCCGATGATGACGGTGTCGACGGCGGCGGTTCCGGCAGTGCCGCCGGTGTCAGTTGCTGGGGTGGTGTTCATGGTGGTGCCTCCTTGGTGATGCAGGTGCAGTTGGGTGGTTATGAACGCTGAAGCGCAGGTACCAGATGAGCAGCAGCGCGGAGGCGGCGACGTAGAAGCAGTGCAGCAGCCAGATCGGCCCCAGCGGGAGGCTGAAGACGTAGACGGAGTGGACTGCGTTGGCGACGTTGCTCAGCGCGAGGTAGCCGAGGCTGTAGGAGTCGAGGTCCCTGGTGTGCAGGGCCTTGAGCAGCATGGGCAGGTAGCTCATCGCGAAGAGGACGGTGGAAACCATTCCTGCGAGCACTGAAACGTTCATGCCACTAACGCTATTTTTCGCCGCGGCGCAGCGAATCGGGCGAATCACCCATTTCTTTGGCGAGCTCTCGCCCGCGGGCAATGGGCAATTTTATGCAGGGAGGGGCGTCAGGCGAGTCCGTGCCGGTAGGCGTAGGCCGTGGCCGCGGATCTCGAGGTCAGGCCCAGCTTGGTGAAGATGTTGCTCAGGTGCCGGGCCACCGTTTTCTCGCTGATGAACAGCTCGACGGCGATGTCCCGGTTGCTCAGTCCGTCGGCGACGAGACGGATCACCTCGGTTTCGCGGGCGGTGAGCGGCCCGGCGTCGGGGGAGTGGCCGGCGTCGTTCCCGGCGGCTGGCGACGGGACTGTCTTGGCGGCGGGCGCGTCCTGAACTGATTGCTCAGGCAGCGACTGTTCCAGCGCCGAGAGCGCCGGCGCGGCGCCCAGCTCAGAAAACACTGCCCGGGCCGCCTCGCGCTCCAGCTTGGCGGATTCCTCATCACCCAGCTCGGCGCACAGGCTGGCCATTAGGGCGCGGCAGCGGGCCGCTTCGAACGGCGCGTCGAGGCCGAGCCAGCGGGACCAGGCCCCGCGCAGCAGGACCAGGGCAGCCTGATGGTCGCCGTCGTGGATCAGGACGGCGGCCTCGGACTGCTCGGCGAGGGCGTGCAGCATGGGCATGTCGATCGAGGCGCAGAGCGCGGCCAGCTCCTCCATGGCGGATCGTGCTGCCGGTGCGTCGCCTGCGGCCAGTTCGATCTCCACGCCGGCGGCGAGCATAAGGCGCCGGTAGTCGGGACCCGCGACGTCCAGGGCCTGCCGGAGCAGGGTCCGGGCCTGGTCCGGCCTGCCCTGGGCCAGGCGGAGGAGCGCCAGCCCGGGCTGGGGCGGGAAGCCGGTCTCCTGGGCCTTCAGGTAGGCGGCCTCGGAGGCGCCGAAGTCGCCCCGGAGCCGGTGGATTTCGGCCTCTTGGTAGTAGCCGCCGTAGGTGGCCATCCGGTCGCCCTGGAAGGCGAGGTCCTGCGCGGTTTTCGCGGCACCGAGCGCCTCGGCCCAGGCGCCGTGCAGCCGGTACAGCTCGGCCCGGTGCATCTGGCACTGGCCGCTGAAAAACACCAGGTTCTGCTGCGCGTCGCACCAGCGGTCCAGCGCCCGGGTCCACTCGTGGGCGCGGTGCAGGTCGAAGGCCAGGTGGCAGGTTTCGATCACTGCGCAGTAGATGATCCCGGCGGGGACCGGGGAGATCTCCCCGACGGTGACGGCCACCATGGCTTCGTCGAGCAGGGCCAGGCCGTCGTCGAGCTGGCCCAGCAGGATTTTTGCCTGCCCGAGGCCCAGCGTGCCGAGGGCCGCCGAGTCCGCGTCGCCACGTTCCCGGCCGAGGTCGGCGGCCCGGGCGAAGGCTTCCGCGGCGGCGGCGCCGTCACCCTGGTAGAGGGAGCTCAGCCCGGCGGGGACGGACAGCAGGCCCTCGAAGGGGCAGGGCTCGGGCAGGTCCTCGACGATCCGGCGGGCGCGGGCGAACCAGCCGGCGCTGCGGGCCGGTTCGTGCAGCAGCATGAGGTTCATCCCGGTCCAGAAGGCGCAGCGGCCGGCGGCGGGGTAGTCGCCGTCGGCGAGGTACTTCAGGTGCGCCCGCGCCAGGGTGTCCACCCCTTCGGAGGCACGCCCGGTGAGGATGATGGAGGTGGCCAGCCGTTCAAGGTCGCCGGCCGGAAGTTCGGCGTCCTGGTCGACGGCGGTGTACTGCCCGACGGCGTCCGGCCAGCGCCGTTCCGCGTAGGCTTCCCGGCCCTGTGCGAGTGTGGACATCGCGACTTCCGTTTCCGGTGGCGGGTCTGCGCCTGGAGCGCTGCCGGACCCGGCACCCTCGGATCCGGGGTGGACGCGGCCCGTCATCTGTTTTTCAGGCTACCGCCGGGGTTAAGACGGCGGCAAGGTGCGGGGGTTGAGGGTGGCCCTTAGCCGTTTGTACCAGTCCGTCTCGGCCTCAACTGCCGACGACGGGCCGACGGTTCGCGGTGTCCGCTCAGTTAGCGCAGGGGACGGTTTCCCTGACTTCCGGCTCAGACCAGCCGCGCTTTTAAACAGCCCATTGACTGTGGCTCCCGTAGGCCTACGATGAGCCGCATCAGGACATTTCAAGGAGGAGATGTGTGATGTCACGTGCTGAAGTAGAGCAGATCGACGACCGCGGAATGGCGGCCTGGGACCAGCATGACACGGCGGCGTTCGCCGGCCTGCTGGCCGACGATTTCACCTTTGAGGACGTCATGGCGCCCGAGCCCTTCCGTACGCGGGAGCAGGTGAAAGCCTATATGGACGCATGGTTCGAGGCGTTCCCGGACATGCACGCCAGAACCACCAGAAGAGTGGTCAGCGACGACGAGGTGGCGGCGGAAATCGAATTCACGGGTACCAACACCGGGCCGATCCACATGGGAGACAAGGAAATTCCCGCCACCGGCAAGTCGGTCGTCGGGTCCGGGACGTACTTCGCCTCGGTCAGGGACGGAAAGATCGTCTCCTTCCGCGCCCATCCGGACGTCGCCTCAATGATGGGACAGTTGGGGCTGATGCCCGGGATGTGAGCCGGGAAGGCGGTATCTGAGCACCAGGGGGCCGGCTTGCCGGCCCCCTTTTACTGCTGGAGCGCCGGTTCCGCGGCTTCCGGCGCGTTAGCCTGGGCTTCTGACCAGCCACGTTCTTTGCGGCCGGCCGGGTAGGCGTGCCTCCGGCCCGCCAAGGTGATGAAAAGGGCGACGACGACCGGCACCGCCGCGGCGATGGGCACCATGAGCGGGCCTGCCAGCACCAGGGCAGCGGAACCGTAGACCGCACCGATGGTGATGCCGAGCTGGATGGTCAGCACTGTGAGGCCGTTGGCAGCGTCCCTGTCTTCGCGTCCGGCGCGGAGGATGGCGGCCTGGTTGTAGATGCCGACGGCGCCGAGGCCAGCGCCCCACACAGTCATGAGGATCATTGCGCCGGGGATGGTTCCCCCACCCAGCGGGAGGAGGAGCATCGCGACGGCGATGGCCGCCGTCGTGATCAATAGCGAACGGCGGGGCCGCGAATCCACGGTGATGCCGGCGATCCAGATGCCGATGAGGCCGGAGGCGCCGAGGACGGTGAGGGAGAGGCTGATGGCGTAGTCGGGCAGGCCGGCTTCGCGGATGAACGGCGCGATGTAGGTGAAGAGCGCGAAGTGGGCCAGGACCAGCAGCGGCCAGGCGATGGCCACCGACTTCACGCCGGGCTGGGCGATGGCCTTGCGCATTGAGGGACGGACGGCGTCGGGGACCCGGCGGACCTGCGGCAGCAGCCAGCCAGCAAGGCCCGTCAGGAGCAGGCCGAAGCCGGCCAGGAAGAGGAACGATGCCCGCCAGCCGAGGAGCGCGCCGAGTGCGGTGCCGACGGGTGCGCCGATGGCCATGCCCAGGCTGTTGCCGCTGAACACGATAGCCAGGGCCTTGCCCACCTTGTCGGCCGGGACCACCCGTGAAACGAACGGTGCCACGGTGGTCCAGAGCAGGCCGTGCGCCAGGCCGCCGACAAGCCGCCCGCCCATGGCCGCCGCGAAGTTTGGTGCGAGGCCGACGAGGACGTTGCTGAGCGCGAAGGTGAGGACGAGCGAGACGAGCAGGGTCTTCCGCGGGATTCTGGCCAGCAGCCGTGCGGCCGGGATCACCGTGACCACGATGACGGCGGCATAGGCGGCGGCGAGGTAGCCGGCCACAGGTTCGGAGACACTCAGGCCTTCGCTGATCTGCGGGAGCAGGCCGGAGGGCATGAGTTCGGTGGTGATGGCCGTGAACGTGATGGTGGCAAGGACCAGCATCGCGGCCAGCGGGAAGCGTTTGGGCGCAGGCGGAGGCAGGGCGGACGACATGGGGGAGCGGATCCATTCAAGAGGGGGAGGAGCGGAAGGGGACGTCGCTGGCCCGGAAGTTCCAACCACAAAGGTACCCGGTTTATTCGCGTTGAGGCAGGCCCTGCCAGTGCCTGTTTAGGGGGCATTCCATTTAGGGCGCGTCACGGGTTAATCCGGTGGATGATCCGCTGTGGACGCCGGGCCCGGTCGCTTGCGACCCTATCCTTCCGTCCGGAGCAGCTACAAAAATTTTTGGAGTCTGCGCAATTTTTGTAAGTGCTGCAGATGTCGGTGGCGGGGGATACATTTCAGCCATGACCACAGAAGCGAGGTCCGCAAAGAAGCGAACGGCGGTCCGCAGATGTCCCGTGTGCGGGCAGGAGGCCTGGCGGATCGCATACGGCATGATGATGCCCGACGCCATGGCGGAGCATCCGAAGACGGAGTTTGCCGGCTGCTGCATGACTGAAGAAGTACGGATCTATCCCGCCACCGGCAAGGTTGAGTCCGGCGTACCTGAGTGGGCATGCCAGAACCCGGAGTGCCCTCACCGCTGGTGGTGACGGCTTGGCGGAGCGTTCTCGATTACTTCGCCGGGATCATCCAGAATCCGGCGACGGCGGCGCGACCCGACTCGGTGGTCATACGAGTGAAGTGGGCGGACACGGGTCCCACCTGCAGATCCACTTTCACGCTCGTTCTGGTTCCGCAGTCGAGGGCCAAATCATGCGTTGTTCCTCCCCGTCGGTCGGGCTGCGAGATGGTGAGCGATGCTTTGACTACTCCAACGCATGCAGCGGTAACTCTGTACCTGCCCTCTGGTATTCCCGCGGCCGATGTCCGGAATCCGTCGTTGCCGAGCCCGCCTGATCCGGCCAAGACAAGACTGTCAGGCTGGGGGCCCAGGCGCCTGTCGAGTTGCGTTTGGTTTCTTGCCTGCGCCTTGGCAATGCCCGGGTCGGCCTTCGGCAGGGGAGGTGGTGCTGGCGGGGAGGTTTGGGTTGGCGTGCTACTCGAAGCCGGGCTATCGTCCTGGTACTCACAGGCACTCAGTGCGACTCCGGAACCGGCCAGAACCAGCAAAAGCGCAATAGCCGGTGACCAACGATTTCCCCCAATTGCTGACATGCCCCAACCCTATCGGTTAGGCGCTCACGTCCGACATGCCCACCTACCTGACCACCAACAAGGGGTACGACGAGATCCACGGGACGCTGCTGACCGTTCCGGTATTGGTGGTCATGTCCCTGTGCATCCCGCTGACGGGACGCCTCTCGGACAGGATCGGCCGCCGCCCCGCGCTCTGGATAGGGGCCCTCAGCACGGTGGTGCTGGCACTGCCGGCGTTTCTGCTGGTCTCGATCGGCACCGTTCCCGCCACCCTCGCTGGCCTGGCCATGGTCGCGTTTCCGGTGGCGTTCATCGTCGCCATTCTCGCGTCGGCGCTGCCCGCGCTGTTCCCCACGGCCCACCGCTACTCCGCCACGGGCATCGCCTACAATTTCGCCGTGGCGATCTTCGGCGGCACCGCCCCGTTCATCATCGCAGCCCTCATCCAGGCGACAGGCAACGACCTGATGCCGGCGTTCTACCTCATGGCGACGTCGGCCATCGCCGCGGTCGCGATGCACTTCCTTCCCAATCCGCCCAGCGGCACCTGCCAGGCTCCATGCCCAGCGTGGACTCGGACGAAGCCGCCCGCGAGCTCGTGGCGACACAGGACCATAACCCCCTTCTGGAAATGGACACCTTGCCGTTCGACAGCAGCTATGAGGCCGCGCGGGCGGCACACGGGGACCATCCCAACAGGCCGCCAGTGATGTGAACCGGGACGGGTCACCAGTCCCAATTCGGCATTAGCAACTGAGCGTTGACTGTGGCTCCCGTGCGCCTACGATGAGCCGCATCAGGACATTACAAGGAGGAGATGTGTGATGTCACGCGCTGAAGTAGAGCAGCTCGACGACCGCGGAATGGCGGCCTGGGACCAGCATGACACGGCGGCGTTCGCCGACTTGCTGGCCGATGATTTCACCTTTAAGGACGTCATGGCGCCGGAGCCGTTCCGTACGCGGCCCAGGTGAAGGCCTACAAGGACGCATGGTTTGAGGCGTTTCCGGATATACACGCCAGAACCACCAGAAGGGTGGTCAGCGACGACGAGGTGGCGGCGGAAATCGAATCCACCGGCACCAACACCGGGCCGATCCACATGGGAGACAAGGAAATTCCGGCCACAGGCAAGTCGGTGGTCGGGTCCGGGACGTATTTCGGGTCCGTCATGGAAGGCTAGATCGTCTCCTTCCGCGCCCGTCCGGACGTGGCCTCAATGATGGGCCAGCCCGGGCTGATGCCCACGATGTGATTACAGAAGGCAGGAAACACCAGGGGCCGGCTCGCCGGGCCGCTGTCAGTGCTAGAGCGCCGGTGGTGATGGCCGTGAACGTAATGGTGGCAAGGACCAGCATCGCAGAGAGCGGGAAGCGTTTGGGCGCAGGCAGGGGCGGGGCCGAAGTCATGGGGAGCGGATCCATTCAAGGGGTGGGATAGAAGGACGGCGCCTATGCCAGAGTCCTTCGTCCGAGTTACCTGATGTTTTCAGCGCGAGGCAGGCCCTGTCACACCCTGTTTGGCCCCTCCATTGTGGGCCAGCGTGGGCAAAATCGGCTCGCCGGGCCGTCGCGACGTGAAGGTTTTAAGGGCCGTTTTAGGGCCGTCATCCAACTGTAATTGGTCTCTTGAAATAGTCGTAAATCTCCGGTGGCACGGGCGAATCAAATCTCAAATTCATTTGAACGACGCTCAAATTGCGGTCATTCGGCATGCTGGTTTCAGTCGCATCCGTTGACCACGCCCTCCCTAGATAAAAGAAATCGGCTCCGTCATTGTCATCTTTTTTTACGAAAATGTGCAGCGCAACCGTATTGGCCACGATGGGGACCACTTCGCCACTTGTCAGTCGCCTACGGCTGCGAGTGAACCACCGCATGGTGGAGTGGTCGAGGAGTTCATCACCGTAGTCCGTGCTGGTGGTAACTTCTTCTGCCTTGTGATAGGTCACAAAGATTGGGCAGCTCATCGTGTTCCGGTCCACCCTGTACCCGTAAATGGTGGACTGGACGTTCCTTGGCCAGCAGAGCAGGCGGCTCGCGTCCTTGCGAGAATACTGTTTGCCTACGACAAACGGATACTCGCCGGCATACCTGTCGGATATGAGCGCGTGGGCGGTATCGAGGACGTCATCTACGCTGGCTGAAAACTCTGGTGAGGAGGTGTAACTGTCGGCGAGCTCCGGCGTAGGTTCGACAGTATTGTCATCAACCCATTTCACAGCCGCATGACTGTACTTGCTCCGTTCGGCATCGGTATTGAAGTCCGCTGTGAGCGATCCAACCGCACTTTGCGCGTGCAGGCGATCGGCTGTTAGCCCTTGCGTTTCGAATAAGCGCCGAATCTCCTCAAGCGTGAGTTGCCCCGTTTGAAGAAGTTCTTTCAACAGGACGACTTCATGCAGGCGCTTCGCGGTTAGAACCTCGTGGGACAGGAGGGTCAATAAACGGTTCTGGACTCGCGTCAGACCGCTTGGGATTCTGGTCAGGCGGGACACAAGACTCGGATAATTGTCCGACTTGGTTGCTAGAAGCACAGGATCCACGGACTCAAATCGGTAGAAATCCATAAGCTTTGGATTACCACCCAGACGATTCTTCAGTGATTCAAAAGCAGCCTTAATGTGCTGCATTTTGTCCAGTTTGGTGTCAACGATAGATTGCAGAACCCGTTCCTGTGAAATTCGATCGAAGCGCACGCTCGAAAGTCCAGGCAGCACTCCACTTTCTTCGGCAGCGATGAGGTTCTGTCGCAACGACTCCTTGTTCAGGGATTCGTCGCCAAACAACGCGATAGGAATCAAGTAGTTGTTTGAGTAGTTCCCAATGAAGTCGATCACCACTACGTATTCCTTGCCCACATCCTTGCGTAGTCCGCGGCCGAGCTGCTGGACGAAGATAATCGCGGACTGAGTCTGCCGAAGCATAATCACTTGGTTGATCGAGGGGATGTCGACGCCTTCATTAAAGATGTCCACCGTCAGGATATAATCTAATTCACCGCGCTCGAGGCGATCCACCTGATGCTCTCGGCGCTGGATAGAATCCTCGCCTGTCAAAGCGACAGTTTTCAATGGCCGTCCATGCAGACTGCGTTTGTTAAGCTGCTCGGAAAGTTTTGCAGCCTCGTCTTTTCTGCTGCAGAAAATCAAGCCGCGAGGCGGAACACCGGCTTGTCCATACAGCGAGATGGCTTCGAGAATGTGGCTAACGCGATCCCCGCTCGTTAGCGTGGCGAGAGAGGGCAGATCAGCAGACGCGGTTCCATCATCAAATTCGTAATCGGCAACGCCGTAATAGTGAAAGGGGCTCAGCATGCCGGCTTCAAGGGCATGGTTCAGACGAATTTCATAAGGCACGTTGTAATCGAAGAGCTCATAGATGTTTGTCCCATCAGACCTCTCCGGTGTGGCAGTGACCCCTAGAAGGAACTGTGGCTCGAAGTGTTCTAGTACGCGACGATAGCTCTCGGCTCCGGCCCTGTGAACTTCATCCACCAATACGTAGTCGAAGGCGTCCGGTGCGAGCTGCCGCAAGACCTCCGGTTGAGAGAGGGTCTGGACCGTGGCGAACACATACCTGGCGTGGAAGTCTTTTGATCCGCCTGACAGTTTGCCGAAGTTTGAGGCATCAGCGCCTAGCACCCGTTGGAATTCGCGCATGGCCTTGTCGAGAATCTGCTCCCGGTGCACAACAAACAACATCCGTTTGGGAGCTACGTGACGAACATCCAGTGCGGAGAGAATCGTCTTACCAGTTCCCGTAGCAGAGATCACGAGTGCCTTGTCTTTGCCATCCAACCGCATGGTTTGGATGGCATGCAACGCGTCGCGCTGCATTGCATTGGGAACAATGATCTGAGGAAGTTCCTGGTCCTCAGCATCGGTCAATAAGGAGTGCTCTACTTCCGCTCGCTCGGTTGTTAGTGAATTGCGCTTCAGGCCCGTTCGCTTTCCTGTGCGTACGTTCTGGAGAGGAGAGCGATATACCGCGCGATATTCCTCGATCCATTCGGCCGTGAGGGCGTCCGAATTATCGGTCTCACTTTTCAACAAGTCAGCGATCTGTCCCGCCAGGTCGCTGTCATGAGCGGCGGCAACTTTGAGATTCCACTCGTGGTTCCTGACCAACGCATTCTCGGTCAAGTTTGAACTTCCGAGGATGGCGGTAACGTTACTCGGATGATGGAATACGTAGCCTTTAGGGTGGAAGTCGCTGCGATGGTGAAGCCGGACGTCTATTGTGGCCTGGGAAAGTTTGTTTGGCCGCGCTAGGTTGAGAAGCTCGGAGAAAGCTTCAGGTGAATTGAAGCCGAGATAATCAGACGTGATTATGCGACCCTTGCCTCTGAAATCGGCAAGTTCCTGTTTAAGTAGTGCGATGGCGCGTGGGGACACGAACGCGACAGAAAATGTAAACGATTTACATTTTCTAAGATTCTGACGCAGGACGCGCAGCATGGTGTTGCCGTCGGTGTTGAAAACAATTTCCGGGCTGAGCTGCCTGGGGGTAGAAAGATGACGATTCAGGTATCCAAAGCGAACATCTTGTTCAAGGACGAACGGTACGGACTCCCATATGACATCAACCATTCTTAACGAGAGCGCCCTTGATCATAGACACCGCAGGAATGTCGGCGGGGGCCCATGCCAAACAGTCAAGTTCTTCCGGCTCGAGCCACAGTACTTCGGCGTGCTCGGTGAGGCGCGGCTCTCCCGTCACAAGCTCACAGTAGAACGTCGTGAGGCTCACCACGCCGAAGTCGTACTCGTGGATGGTGGTGGTAACCTCCGCGCCGACTTCCACCTGGCAATGGAGCTCTTCCACAATTTCACGCTCAAGGGCTTCCCTGGGCGTCTCCCCGGCCTCGATCTTTCCGCCGGGGAATTCCCACATGCCACCAAGAGCGCTGTCATGGCCTCGCTGGGCACAGAGAACGTGACCATCTTTGAGAATTACCGCTCCAACGACATTGATCTGCTTCGCCACAAGTACCTCATTTCGTCGGTTCCAGTCTAGGGGAGCGGGTGCCTCAAAATTGACGATCCCCTACCCGAAACGTCGGGCCAGCCGATTCACTTCAAAAAGGTGCCGAAAGTTTAGTCGCGCTTCTGGACCGTTTCGCCGGGCTCGTCCGGTACCTCCCGAGTGGCTTCTGAGAGGTCAGCGGCCGCACTGCCCATTTCCCCCTGAGTATGCGTGCTTCGTCGGAATGCGGCCTGTCGATGAAGGCCGTGACAAAGCACGCTGTCCAGACTATTCTCCACAGTCCTTTACGTGCTCGCTTACGGTCAGTGCCGACGAGCCAACCGGGGCGGACGGATAGCTCGTTGCTCGGCCTGCCGCGAAGTAGCAGCCAAGGCTGTTGCGATCAATGAAACGCATTACAAGTGAAGCGCCATGTGGACCACGTGACCGGCGGTCGATACATCCGCCTCAGTTCGTAACCTCCCTGCGGCATTTCCTCCGCCGTGTGTTGGCTGAGGCCAACCGTGCGGTCTGCGCATATTCTGTGCCCGGCCCGTGGCTCGGCAGAGGAGGGACCGCGTTTGCCATAGCCAGGCTCTGCGCCGAGTACCCTCGTGAAGACAACTGGTCGGGCGCCGGCCTTTCCTTTCACCATCGCCACCGGCAAGCGGAGGTCTTTCCCGAGGCCTTCCGCACAGTGCAACGTCTTTCCCGCGCCGCTGAAGATCAACCTCCATGGCCCACTGCACACCTTTTCTAAGGCCGCCCTCGATTCGGGGGCCACCCTGCATGATCTCCAGCTCAGCATCGGTCATACCGACCCCGCGTCCGTCGCGAGTGCAAGGAACTGGATAAGGTCCCGCGAAGGCGGCTGCTAATAGCCAAGCTAGTGCATTGACTAAGGACCGTGGCTCACTGCCAAGATTCTCGGGTGGGAACTTGCTCGGCTAGGACCCTGCGTCTCGGGCTTTAGCTAGGGCCGCAGCACCACGTCGGGAATGCCGGACCTCGATGCCTGCCTGGATCCTGGGATCTGCGGCAAAGATTTTTTCTGATTCAAAGAACTCAGAAGTTATCCGAGTATGAAGGCTTTGAGGGTTCAAATCGCCGGCGTCCCCCAAGTAAGCAGACAAATCCTCAATGGCGCAGGCAACTGCCGATGCGTCTCTGAAGTACAAATGGCTTGAATCGAGCCGCATAAACCACATGGGTGGATGGCTGAATAAGGACGGAGGGATTTGTTTCTGTGGGTTCCCCATCCAGCGTCAGGGCCTCGAATCGAGGGACCGCGCTGAAATCGTCCCACCAGCCGCTTCGGGGCGGTCTACGGAACCAATGGTGCGGTCTGAATCCGACCCACCTCCTGCGGAGTAGGGATGGAGCGGAGACAGTTCCTGCGGTGCGCCCGACGTTCTCGACATATAGCAGAGCCACTTCGGATAGAGGTCCGGGATGGTCTGAACCTGGCTGATGATGTTTGGCCCAGCGAGGTTTCCTTGAGTAAGCCACGACCTTGTCGTTGCCGTCTGCCAGGGCTGGCCGGAGCCTTACTTTTATCCAGGTGCCCTCCTTCCTATGTTTGCGGATCGCAAAGAAGGATGCCACGACGGCCACCAAGCCCGCCAAAAGTAGGGAAAGCACAGTCGCGATATCTGGGTGAATACCCAGGAATGCAACTTTGTCTTGATCCGTAGCGACAACAGCCTGTGCGGTGTGGGCAATGGGGGCGATCATGTTGGTATCTTTCGTGGCTCAGTGACGTCCGCGATATTCATGCACAAAGCTCAGAAAAGGCTGGGTTTCCGGCTGGGACGATCCTCGTCGCTGCGCAACACCGCATCGAACAACCAATAACGGTTTCCGTCTTTTTCCTGCCTGCCAGCAGCAGTTAGCTGTTCTTCCCGTGCGATGGCTGTCGCCGCCCTCTCGAACTGATCTTCATCTAATCTCAGCTGGAGGGTCGGAGCACTGCTGCCTTTTACTACTTTCAATCGCACGACGCCCATCTCACCGCGCTTCGGGCGGGAAACGAGAGATAGCCAGCCGGTCACGGTCACGTATTCTGCGGGTTCGGTGTTTGCGAGCTGGTGAGAAGCCTGCAGGAGGACGGCGGCAGACGATCCATCAAAACGAATGAGCGTCAGCTCCTTCTTGAGGTTCTGATGGTCGCCTTCCTTGGACCATTCGACGCTGATGTCAGCGCCGTCGGACCCCTCCACAATCCTGCGTACCGAGTCCACCATTTCCCGTGATACGCCTGCTCTCACGCCGTCTTTGAAGCCGCTTAACGAATGAGTTGTCTTGTGGTGCTGTACTGCCTCCAGCGTCGCCTCCAGCCCTCCGACCACGCTCTCCACAATCTCCCGGCCCGTATAGGAGCCAACCCTTTCAAGGGAGGGTGCATCTTTCTTAGGAGCCTTATCTGGAAATGACTGGTTTGGAGGCGCGAAGGCAGTTACTACATAACTTCCCATTTCTGTTTGCCCCATGAGAACGGCGTTCAGGAACCTGTGAGCAAATCGTCCGTTGGCTTGGCCGTAGTAAGGGCGGCGGGACAACCGTGACTTAGCGCCAGCAAGCAACACGTCTTGTGCGGCATTGACTAGCGAATGGCCGGTTGGCCAAGGCACGGCCCCGTGGAGCGTTGGGACGTCCTTGCGGAACTTAAGCTCATCCCCGGGTGTGCCAAGACTTCCTAGGGTCCGCTGTAGATCAGCGATTGACTTGGGGTTGGCGGCGGCGAGCCGCCCGAGAAGATCGGTTAATAGCTCGGAGTAATCGGCGCGGGATGGGTCCAGTGGGAGGATGAGACTCGGCGCACTGCCATGGTCGGCAACGGGTTTGAACCGGTCATACAGATTGGTTCGGCCACCGACTCGGATCCAACCGTTCTTTTTGAGGTATTCGGGCAAGACTGAAGGGCTAGCGTGTATCAAGTCTGCCGAAAGGGCACTCAAGTCCACTAGGCCCGCCCTCCCGACCCGATGCGGGCCATGATGCCGCACAAAGCCACATGGTCAAAGACATTCTCGGTTGGCACGTGGACCGTAGTCGTGCTCGCGCCCGTTGCCTGGACTCCTTCCAAGTTCACCCAATATGAGCAGTGACTCACAGAGAGGCAATCAACGCCCGCGCGTATCCAGTCGTCCATCGACCTTGGCACGATCATCACCACCAATATGCGTGGAACAGTAACAGGGGACTGTGACAGTTTTCGGAGGTGCTCATTTTCCAAGCGAAAAGCGAAATGTTGCCCTGGCGGATTCGGTGCCAACTGATAGGTGCTTTTGAGGGCGACTTTCAAAGTGGCTTCGCTGTCAACCGTATGGGTCGAGGATCCGTGGGTCAGAATCCAGTCAATGCCCCGGTCAGGGTTCGGTGGCGCGAGTGTACACCCCGACGCTGCCGCAACACTGTGAAGATAGCCAATCTGCAGTACCTCCATTGCCGAAGATTTCGGCAGATCGCCTCTTGTCAGCTCTGTGACCGTGGTCAATTCGCCCCCTATCCGACTAGCTAGCCGGACTGTGCGCCCCGTCGCATCGCTGTCGTGTGAGCTTATCAGCGAGCTCAACTGCGTTGTGATCGCCTGTGGCGGGGTGACGGCAAAGTGACGATGCTTCGGGGTGTCGGACGAAAGTGGTGGAGGCGCATAAGTAGTCGAAAATGTTCGGGCCAGCAAGGGAATCCTTAGAAGACATTGAATTCTAGGGGTTCCTTTCGATCTTTCCAACAGATTCGAAACTCAGGGCAAGTTCAAACGCCATCGCACTGTCTGGCGGCCCCGCGGGGTCTCCCTCACGGCTCCAGCCTTCGACCAGGGGAACAAAATTCCCGCTCTCAACAGGATGAAGGGTCTCCACTCGGCAGACTAAGGTTTATCGGCCCGACATCCCGTGTCCAGCCACGCGTGACGTACTCCTCCAGCGGATTCAGCTTCGGCTGCGATGAGGGATCACCCACGGCGTCCGCCCCCACGGCATTAGCCACGGCCAGCGCCCGCTCGTAAGAAAGCCCGTCCCGTAGTGCCAGAACCAACGCGGCACAGAACGCGTCACCGGCGCCGATCGTGTTCGCCACGGCGGTTGCCACGGCTGGCGCCTCGGCCACCCTCTTGCCGTGCTCGAACATCGCCGAGCCGTCCTTTCCGTACGTCACCGCCACGAGCTTCGTGTCGGCCAGTGCCGGGATGAGTTCGTACTCGGTCTCATTGACGATCACCAGGTCGCAGCGCTCCAGCAGCTCGGCGGGCAGGTCCATCGCCGGCGCCGCGTTCAGCACGAAGAATCCTGAGGATTTCCGTGCAGCCTCCAGCACCACGGGCAGGCCGACTTCGAGCTGGCACAGCACCGTCTCATCCGGCGCAAACGCCACGCCCTCCAGCGAAAACGCAGCGTTCGCCCCCGGGCACACCACGATCTGGTTCTCGCCGTCGCGGTCCACCACGATCAGCGCGGTGCCGGTCGCGTCGCCGTCGACCACTGCCACGTCGGCGCTGTCCACGCCGGCAGCGGAAAGAGCCTCCAGCATCAGACGGCCCTGGGCGTCGTCACCCACCGCGCCGATCATCCGGGCGCTCCCGCCCAGCCGGGCAGCGGCGACGGCCTGGTTGGCGCCCTTGCCGCCGGGCTGCTGCTGCAGCACGCCACCGCCGATGGTCTCCCCGGCGGTGGGAAGCCGGTCCGTGGTGGCGATGATGTCCAGGTTGATGCTGCCGACGACGGTGACGGCAGGAAGCTGAGTGCTCATAAGGAAGTCCTATCAGGTCGAGCCAAGGGCGGCTGAATTAGGAAATAGTGTACGGCATGGTTGTACTTGTTCGTCATACATGGTTGTATAACAACTGATTTCCCATCCGCAGGATCCCCTGCAGAGAACAATGGAGTTTGATGTGAACACCCCAGCCAACGCCACCGCCTCGCCGCCCACCGCCGTCGAAAGCGAAACCGATGTGAACAGACTTGCCGGCCGCCCCGCCGCCCTGCTCATTTCCACCCTGCTGCTCGGCGTGCTGTCCTTCCAGCTCAACGCCAGCATGGTCACCCCGGCGCTGCCGCGGATCGCCGCCAGCTTCGGCCAGGCTCCCGACGCCGCAGCCCCCGTGCAGTCCATGTTCTTCCTGGCCGGCGCCATCGCCGGCCCAGTGATTGGCAGGTGGAGCGACTTCATCGGCCGGCGCGCCGCGCTCCTGTTGGTGCTCGCGATTATGGGCGCCGGCACCGTCCTCTGCATTGCCGCGCCCACGCTGCCGCTGCTCATCGCCGGCCGCTTCCTGCAGGGCGTGTCCAGCGCCGTCTTCGCGCTGTCCTACATCGTGCTCAGCGAGAACCTGCAGCCGCGCGTCTTCGGAACCTCCGTGGGCATCATTGCCGCCATCAACGGCGGCATCGGGGGCGTGGACGGCTACGTCGGCGGCCTGATGTCCGAGACCCTCGGCTTCCGGTCCATCTTCGCCGTCGTGCTGGTGCTGACCGCTGTTGCCGCCGGCTGCATCCTCAAGACCGTCCCGAAGGGGCGGCCGCAGCACGTCCGCGGCGCCATGGACTGGTGGGGAGCGGGCTCGCTCTCGGTGTTCCTGGTGTTCATCACCTATTTCGTTTCCGGCGGATCGGCCGCCGGCTGGACCGCCCCCGGCACCTTAGCCCTGCTCGCCGGCACCATTGCGTCCTTCGCCGCCTTCTGGATGATCGAGAAACGCCGCAGCAACCCCCTCATCGCCGTTCACCACCTGCGCTCCCGCCAGGTCTGGCCCGTCATCGCCACCACTGTGCTGACCCTCGCCGGTATCTTCGCCGTCATGAACTTCACCGTGGTGTTGCTCAGCCAGGACGGCCGCTCCGGCTTCGGGCTCAGCCCGTCACTCTCCGCCCTGCTGTTCCTCACCCCGGCCGCTCTCATCGGCGTCTTCGCCGCCCCGCTCGCCGGCTGGCTCGCCGGCCGCCGCGGCTGGATCAAGACCCTCCGCACCGGCACGGCCCTGAGCCTGGCCTGCGCCGTGGCCGCCGCCTTGTTTTCCGGCAACCAAGTGGCGGTGATGGTCGCCGTCGCGTCCCTCGGCATCTTCTACAACGGCCTGTTCCTCACCGCCATCAACGGACTCTCCGTCCTGCTCTCGCCCAAGGAAGCACCCGCTTCCCTGCCCAGCATCAACGGCGCCTCCTTCGGCATCGGGGCGAGCCTCGGCGTCGTTCTTGTTGCGCCGTTTGCCGCCCAGGCGACCTCCGCCGGCTACACCACGGCCCTCTGGATCTCGGTGGGCATCACCGCGGCCGCGTTCATGGTCAGCCTCTTCGTGGCCGCCCCCAAGGGCGAGACCCTCTGACCTTCCCGCACCAACCGAAAGAAGAACCATACCCATGACCAGCCACCCGTTCTACCTCGACTGCGACACCGGCATCGACGACGCCCTCGCCCTGGCCTACCTGCTCGCCTCGCCCCAGGCGGACGTGCGGGGGATCGGCGCCGTCAGCGGCAACGTCAGCGCCGCCGTCGGCGCCCGCAACACCCTGGACCTGCTCGAGCTCGCCGGGCACGCGCACATCCCCGTTGCCCTCGGCGCGCACGACCCGCTCGCCGGTTCCTTCGGCGGGGGAGCGCCGTGGGTGCACGGCGCCAACGGCATCGGCGAGGTTGACCTTACGACGGCGGCCGCCGAGCTCGCGTCGGAAACTGCAGCGGAGATGCTGGTCCGGCTCGCCCACGAGCACCCCGGCACTCTGCGGGTCCTGGCTATCGGCCCGCTCACGAACATTGCCGAGGCCCTGCGGCTGGAGCCTTCCCTGCCATCGCTGGTCGCGGAGATCACCATCATGGGCGGCGCCGCCCTGGCTCCGGGGAACCTCACGCCCGTGGCGGAGGCGAACATCGCCAACGACCCCGAGGCCGCCGCCCTGGTGCTGTCCGCCGGCTGGAACGTGACTCTGGTGCCGCTGGACGTGACCATGACCAACGTGCTGGAGGAGAACCACCGGCAGGAGCTGCTGGCCTCGTCCGGCGCCGTGCCGCGGGCGCTGGGGGAGATGCTGGGCTACTACTTCCGGTTCTACGAGGGCATCTTCGGCCGCGCCTGCTCGGCCATGCACGACCCCCTCGCCGCCGCGCTCGCGGTTGGTGCTGTGACCGCCGCGGTTGCCCCGGTGGTGCACGTCGACGTCGACACCACGTCCGGGCCGGGCCGCGGGCAGACCGTCTGCGATCTCCGCGGGCTGTACATGGACTACCCGGAGCAGCCCGGCGCCCGTTGCCGCGTGGTGCTGTCGCTGGAGGACGACTTCGCGCCGCACCTGGTGGAGACGCTGCTGGCGTTTGGTTCCATTGAGGCCACGGTAGGGGCGGTGGATGGCGCTTACACCTGACGTCTAACGGGTGTTGCTCGGTGAACCGCTATTGCGGCTGGCGTTTCAGGCTGGAGAGGATCGCAGCGGCGGACATCGCGTGCTCTCATGTCCGGGGTAATTGCTCAAGATGACGGCGGAGGCGGTACTGCTACGACTGCCGCGAGAGCGGCGCCGGACATTCTGCGAACTATCGCAGAGTCTCTCGGCTGCAGTGCACGAGGTTCAGCCCCAGTGTGTTTCCTTGAGACACACGCCGCAGCGCCCGAGCGGCGCCGCGGCTGGTGAAATCGATCGTCTTTTTCAATACGTGCGTTGGGTCAGGCCCAAAATCCCAGATGTCTCTGACGCAGGACCGTCGCCCACGGCAATTGAAAGCCATAGGCGACGGACCTGCGAGCGAGAGACTAGCTAGGAACTACTCGCACCCTACGCCGTCACCGTTCCTGTCGAGGCCGTAGATGTCGGAACCGACGACGGTGACCGGCCCGCCTACGTACGCGGGACCGTTGCCGCTTCCTCCCGCGCAATCTACGTCCGACGCAATGGGCACGCAGGGCCCTGCATAGTTTGGATCGCATCCTGACGGAGCTGCGGGCACGGCAGGTTGCACGGGCTTCTGGGCTGCCGCTGCCGCGGCGGCTGCAGCGGCAGCTGCCTGCTGCTGACGCTTCGCCTCCTCGGCCGCAGCCTGTTGGCGGGCCGCCTCCGCGGCGGCCTGCTTCTGCGCGGCCTTAGCCGCCGCTTCTTGCGCTGCCTTGTCGGCTGCGGCCTTTTCGGCAGCAGCTTTCTTAGCTGCGGCCTTTTCGGCAGCAATCTTGGCTGCCGCCGCACGCGCGTCCGTTACCTTTTTCGATTCCGACTGCTCCATCCACAGCAGTTGTCCAGCTTGGCCCTTCGTGCAAATGAAGACCTTCGGCAAGTACTTTTCGATCGCATTTTCCGTGGCGCAGCTCAATGACGCCGGTGCAGTTGGAGTGGGTGTCGGCGTGGCGCTTGGGGACGCGGAGTCGGTGGCCAGGGGCGTCGTGGACGAAGCGGCCGATTGACCTCCGCATGCCGTTGCTGAGAGTAGGACGGCGAGCGCTATAGCCGCCCCTCGAGCGCGGTGTTGAGAAATCCGTTGTGGTGACCCGGCGCCTACCGGGCTGGAAGCCTCATGGCTGATCATCTTCCGTGCTTCACTGCGGCGAAAGAACGTATTCATTAATACCCCCAAAAATCAGGTCCAGATGCGAATTGCTCGCCGAGCTTAACACTAAATCTTGCATAAAATATGCATATTGAGATGACAGAATCGGTCAAGACAGCAGCGGCAGCGGTAGCGTAGTAGCTGTTAAGGGTTCAAGACTGGATGTGACGGCCGGCGCGGCAGGGCGTAAGGCTGCGAGCATTTGGGGTGCCCGCCAGCAGCAGCACCGTGATCTGGCGCTCGCCGGGTTAGGGCCTATGCCACCTGCCTTGTTCAGCGCCACGACAAGGGTTGGCCTGTCTCCGTCTGTAATGTCCAAGGGCGCGGCGGTGCCGCCGGAAGCGGACTAGTGCGGCGCAGAAGCTGCCGAGGACTTCCTCTGGCGGATGCGTTTGATGCCGCTGCGGGATAGGGTGATCCGGCCCAGCTCAAATCAGGGAAAATCTTCGGGCCGGCGATGTTGGGGATGCCGTAAATTGGCGCTGCCTCTACTCCAGATACGGCTACTCCGGACGCGGCTGTAGGACTAGGACTGGAGCGACTGCATGACGGAGAGGTGGCCGGCGCGGTCGGCGATGAGGCACTTGGCCAGGTAGAAGGGCCGGTTTGCGTGCCGCACGTACTGGGTCAGAACGAGGACCGGGTCCGCGGCGCGCAGGTCCAGCAGCTTGGCCCGGCTGGGCCCTACCTGGCTGAGCCCGATCTGGCACTCGCCCGGACCGAGCCCCCTGCCAGCCGCCTTGTTTAGGGCCGTGAGCAAGGTGGTGCCGCCGTCGTCCTTTACATCCAAAGGCGCGGCGGCGGCGCCGGCGAAGCTGACGGGGAGGGCGGAGACGTTCTCCTGCAGGTGTGCGATGGGCTCGCCGTCGCGGATCAGGACAGACTCCCAGAGCCAGACGTCGCTGCCGGGGTCGACGCCGACGCCGGGGGCCACGAACTCGGAGGCCGGCTGCCGTTCAACTTGGATGCGCTTGATCTGGACCCGGTGTCCAGGGCCGCCGAGGACTTCCTCGAAGGGGCGGATGCGTTCGATGCCGATGCGGGGGAGGGTGTCGGAGACGAACCGGCCGACGCCGCGGCGGGCACGGATGAGGCCGTCCTCCTCGAGCAGCATGAGGGCCTCGCGGACCACGGTGCGGCTGACCTTCATGTCGGTGCCGAGGTCGGTCTCGGTGGGGAGCATGGAGCCGGGCGTGAGCAGGTTGTTGCGGATGGCCTCGGCGATCCGTGAGTACACGGCAACCCGGAGCGGGGAGCCGGGCTGGGCCTCCACCGGCTGGGACAGGAACCGGACGGCGTCCTCGTGCACGTTATGCCTCGCTTGCGTTTGTTCGGGATTCCAGCGTAGCAAGTGGTACGCGCTTGTCGGACAACTCAGGGCCTAAAGATCTCCCTCGACACCATGACAGAAGTCGGTCACGAATACCACGCGCGGCCGAGCCCATGATGCAGACTCGGTAACAACGTCAGCATCCATAGACCAGGACTAAACATGGCAGCTACCAGTGGCAACATCGCTCGATCGCGACTCATTCTGCAGCTCTTGAGCGAGCATCCGGAAGGCCTCTACAACAAGCCGGGCGAGCAGGGAATTATGGCGATCGCCGCGGAACGTGTGCCATGGACTGAACACGAACTAGAGGCGCTCCCGAGCGGAGGCATCCGAGGAACGGCGAACCTCTCCTGGGCTTCTGAAGATCTGAAAAAGGCTGGGTGGCTGTGGAAGAACCCCGAAGGCGACGGCCTCTGGAGAATAACTGAGGCGGGAAAATCGGCGCTGGCCGAGTATCCGGATGATGAGTCGCTCGCTCTCGAGGCCCGTTCTCGGTACAACGAATGGAGCAAGCAGAACAGGCAAAAGAAAGCCGAACTCCTGCGATCAACGATCGTCGCCCGCCACGCCAGCGAAGAGCGGGTTCGAACTGCCGCTCAGCTATTTCGCGAGAGGGGTCTTGCACAGTCCAGTTCAGTGTTTTCCCCCGGGCGCTCTATCTGGACCAAACAGAATGTCGACGCGTTGCTCACACATTTTGTAAGCGCCGTGGAAGTAGAGGGTTCCGACTTCCTCACCAAGCTAGAGGTCCAATTGGCTGGACTCAATGATGACGCGAAGCTCCTGCTCGCCGAACTTACAACTTGGCAATTGCTTCCCTTCCATAAGAGCGCGATGGGCGAGCGTTCGAAGCTTGCCCGTATCGAGAAAATTCTCGCCTCCATGAATCATCCCGTTGAGGTGCCACGGGAGATCCGCGAGGCACTCAAGGATGGGGTGTTTCACCCCGGTCCTTGGATGGTAAGTAGTGCCCATACTGCCATCAGCATTCATGTCCGCATGATTCACGAATGGCTCCAATTGCCACCTGAAGATCAGGAGAAGATCCTAGAAGACCATCGATCTTGGAAAGAATTCACTTCAAAGGTTCCTGATAACACTTACCCTACCCAACGGAATTCACTGTTATATGTGGGGCGACCTGACTACTTCACGTCCATCGTCCCCGATGTGGACAAGAAAGCAATACGCGACAGGTTCCTTGGTGAAATCGGGGAATCTAGTGGCGACCTTGATGAGGATCTTTTCCAGATCGTACTGGCGCTGCAGCAATCGGAAAGCGGCCCGATTGATTTTTACAGCGATGCCTTGCTTCCCAAATGGCGTGGTCCTGGTTCGATTCAGGAGCCTATCGATGAACCACTTACGCCGGAAACAGAGCCTGCAGAGGGCAAGCTCTTCCGACGGGCGAACGATGAACTTTCCACGCGGCTTCACATGGACGAGGACTGGCTGCAGAAACAGCTAGACCTGATTGACCGCCGTCGCCAGGTCATCCTCTATGGCCCTCCCGGAACGGGAAAAACCTACGTTGCTCTGGCCGTCGCGGAGCACATTGCCGGGGATGCAAAGTACACGGAGCTTGTTCAGTTCCATCCCAGTTACTCTTACGAGGACTTCTTCCAGGGCTACAGGCCTGTCACGACTGACTCGGGTGCTTTGAGTTACGAGCTGAAGGATGGGCCCTTGCGGCGGATTGTGGACCAAGCGGTCCGCAATCCGGAATACAAGTATGTACTCGTGATTGATGAAATCAATAGAGGAAACCTGGCCAAGATTTTCGGTGAGCTGTACTTTCTCCTTGAGTATCGAAACCGTCCCATCAAGCTTCAGTACAGCCGTGATGACGATGACTTCTTCGAGCTGCCCTCCAACCTGTTCATCATCGGCACGATGAATACGTCAGACCGGTCAATTGCTCTGCTGGATGCGGCTATGAGGCGACGGTTCTCGTTTGTTGAGCTGCATCCGGACAAGTACCCGGTTCAGCACGTTCTGGAAAGATGGCTTCAGCATCATGGGCTTGAGGCCGAACCAGCACGTCTCCTGCGATCACTCAACCAGCGAATTGGTGACTCTGACTTTAAAGTCGGACCAAGCTACCTTATGCCTGGGCATCTGGCATTCGAACCGGGCCAACTAGAGGAAATCTGGGAATACGACATCTTGCCGTTGCTTGCCGAGCACCACTTTGGCCAAGGCATGGACATCGAAAAGACCTACGGGATTGAAGCCCTGCGCCGCCAAGACCCGTCACCAGACTCCGCGGCGAGAACCGAATAACGCATGCAGCGCCTGAACCTTGAGGAAGGCCGTAACGAGGAATCCGTCTCGTTCCCCGCCCGTGTCGCCGCCGCGATATCTGCTCTGGGCGTGGCCAATGTCAGTCCCCTCAGCAATGGGGACTGGTCGATCTCTGGTGTCAACAAGGTCGGCGTCATCCACGTCGCCGGTTGGCAGGTGGAAATTGCACCAAAGGTTCCTGTTGCACGGCTTTTCTTCCTGATGTGTTTCTCTTCACATCAGAGATTCTGGCAGGAACATGATGTCGCTATGGGCAGCGCACCCACCCTTCTGGATACGATCGCGCACTCATTCATTAGGCAAGCCGGACTCGCTCTCGGGCGAGGAATGTATCAGGCCTACGAAACATTTGATGATGCCGTACCGATGATTCGGGGACGGCTGGATATCCCGGCGCAGATCGGCCGACGGGCAGGGCTGGTTCTGCCGGCACAGGTCATATTCGACGAGTTCACAGTCGATACGGCAGAGAATCAATTGCTGCTGTCCGCTGCGCTGAGGCTGCTAGCCCTGCCATCATTGGGTACCGCTAACAGGGCAGCCATCATAAAACTGACTCAGCGTCTTGAAGGTGTAACGCCCATAAGCCCCGGACGCTCCCTTCCGTCTGTGCATTTCCACAGACTTAACGACAGATACAGGGGTGCCGTCGGGCTGTCGGAACTGATTCTGCGCAATGCATCTCTTGAACATCGGCAAGGAATCTCGGCGGCTAGTGGTTTCCTGTTCGACACATGGCGAATATTCGAAGATTTCGTGTCAAAGGCTCTTCATGAGAGTTTGGCGGGACTAGGTGAAAAAGTTGAGATGCAATCTTCCTCCTTCCTTGATCGAGGTGGCCAGGTCGAGATCAGACCCGACATCTTGGTGCGCGCGAATGGATGCGTACGAGCTGTTGTGGACGCGAAATACAAGTCAGAGAAAAACGGGCGCTTTCCGCACGCGGATGTCTATCAGATACTGGCCTATTGCTTGAAGTTTGGGCTGACGGAGGGGCACCTAATCTATGCGCGAGGCGAGGAAGACGTGAAGTCTTATGTCATTGACCCTCCCGGTGTGACTATTCACTGTCACGCCCTCAACTTGGATCAAATCCCGGAGCGGCTGCTGGCAGACATGGAGTTGCTGGCCGCCAGGATCGCGAGGCCCGTCACGACACGAGCGGAGGAGCCGACCTGAGGACCAGCAGCGCCGAACAGCAAGGCTCTCGGCGCTTGCGGACGCCTCACTGTCCCTAAGGCGTGGTGATTCCCTGCTCCTGCCATTGACCGTAGGTAAGCCCAGATGCCGGATCCCGCCAGCCCGTCCGGCCGTTGGCATTCCTGCCTTTGACCACGGCGCCCGCTGCGCTCGGGCTCTTGAAAACATGCGTCTTGGCGAATCGGGCTACCGCTCCATCAGCAACAAGGACGCCCGCCGCGAAGAGCTTTTGATGGAGCTTGTCGTAGGCATGATTCGTTCCGACCCATGCAGGCCGAGCCGCCGACCCCTCTAGGACGGCGAATTCACCGTCGGTCTCTTGGGCGTATGCCCGAATTCCGAAATTCTGCAGGGTCATCTCAAAGACCGGAGAAGAACTCGACGGGCTGCCATCTGAAGGTGCAGCGGCTTCGGCAGGGGAGGGCAGACTGCGTAAGGCGTCGACACCAAGAACAGGGAGAATAATTTTAGCCTGATCAATGAAGTACTCCATGTCCGACTTGTCCGCTTCCGGCAGGGGAAGTGGTGGAGGTGCAGTCCCATTGGTCACAGTTGTTCGGCCTGCGTCCTTAGCAATGCTGATAAAGCGACTTTCAAGATACCGGGCATGCGCCTTCGTAAGATTTGCGTCTTTGCTGGTCAGCACAATGGCACGGTTCCAAAAGTCCTTGCCACCCTTGTCCTCTGACCGGTGATGCATCTTTAGACGCTCGCCGACGTTGTCGCCTTCACCAATGTAAATCAGCGTTTCATCCGGATCCTCAAGGCCGTAGCCAAGCAGCAGATAAATGCCTGTGCGCTGAACTTCTTCGCGGCGAAGGAATTCCTTTAGGTCCGACCTGCTGGCGGCGATGACGTGTCCGGTCCAGTTCATTATCTCTGCCGTCAGCATTCCGCCTGGCGTGCCATCGACAAGGAACAACCGAACTTGTTTGCCAACAGTCATGCGTTTTGTCCTTCTAAGCTCTGCCTAAAGCTCGTCCAGCAACGAGCCCACACGAGTCTATGGGTGCTGGTGGATTCTCACGTTCTGCAACACGTGGACCTGGAAGAGGGAACTTTCAGGCAAGGTCCCGGCGTTCGCCGACGCGGACACTGTCCTCGGACAGAACGTACGTCCGCCGTCGTTCTTCCAGCCTTTCCTGCTGCGCAGGCGACGGGATCTGCGCACCTTTCGCGCGGTTGCACCTGCTGCACGCCGCGACGAAGTTCTGCAGGCTGGTGGATCCGCCCTTGGACCAGGGGTAGAAATGGTCGCCATGCTCTGCAGGACGTGAACAACGACGGCGGAAGCCGGCTTCCATCTCGCACTGGCCGCCGGCACGGGCCATCCCTTCGCGGCGTTGCTGGCGACTGAAGCGGCGGACTGGATCGCGGCGCCGCACGTCGCGGGAGCGGATGATGAGCACTGTGATGATCAGGGCAACGATGCCGAGCCCCGGGGCTGTGATTGCCGCCAGGACGCCGTCGAACATCTCACGCATGATGCTGGCGACCGAGGGGCCGGTCTTGCCGAGGGTTACGTGGGTCGTGTTCGGCTGGAAGGAAAGGACGACAGCGCCAGCCAGCCAAATGGTGGCCGCGACGTATGCCATCCGAAGGGTCACTCGGGTCCAGTAGATGCGCTTCAGTTCCAACATTCGGTCTCTCCCCAACAAGACTCCGGCAACGGTGATTCAGGCGATGTCCTGTTCACTGAATGAGATCGTACTTCGGTTTCGACAAGCTCAACCAGCGGAGTAGGTTGGCTTCGTCGAGCCGAACTAAGGAATTCCCATTGCAGATCAACAAACAGACGCTGAAGGAAGACGGGTTCTCCGGATTCCGATCGTTCAAAGAGCTGGACATCAACCGGGTTCCCCAGGCCCCCGGAATCTATGCAGTGCTCAAACCTGAGGGCTTCGAACGCTTGTTCCTTGCGAAAAGCGTTGGGGGCCGGTTCAAGAAGCGGAACCCGTCCCTGCTGCAGGCCGCGCTGGAGGCAGAGTGGATCGAGGACGCGGATGTCCTCTACATCGGGAAAGCAGGTCCCGGGAGCACCGGCAATCGCGGACTCCGAAAGCGCATTCAAGAGTTGGCTGACTTCGGCCGGGGGAAGCCTGTTGGCCATTGGGACGGGCGGCTCATTTGGCAGCTCAGCGACTCCCAATCACTGGTCATTGCATGGAAGGAGCTGGCACCAGCCGAGGTGAATGCTGCTGAAGCCGCCTATCACGCGGAATTCATCGGCAGGTACGGAAGGCTGCCGTTCGCCAACCTGGTCCAGGCCAGGGCGTAGGGACAAGCTCGCCCCAAGCGGCATTTTGAAGGGGTTCTGGTTCCGGGCGAACTGCTCTACCTTTTTGGTATGGCCATGGGCAAGCAACGTTGCTCTGACCCTTGATAGGAATTTCTACTCAGAAGGAGTGGGAAAGGTCATGCCTCTCCGGACCAAAATTTTTCTTGGCGTCCTCGTCCTGTTGCTGGTTATCGGCGGCGGAGTGTTCTTTTACAACGACAACATTAAACGGAGCAGGGCAGGCGAATACAACCCTGAGATCAGTCCGGCAGATTTCTCTACCAACATAACCAATAGTTATTTTGCGCTCCCCGTCGGCAAGAAAATGACGTATGAGACCGCGGCCGGAGGAGGAGTCACCGAACGGATCGAGATTGAGATCCTGCCCGAGAAGATGCAGATGGACGGCTTTGAGACCGTCGTCTATCTGGACAAGGAATACAAGAATGGGCAGCTCGTAGAGGAAACCAGAGACTACCTCGCACAACACAAGAACGGTGATGTGTGGTACTTCGGGGAAGACGTGAATAACTACTGGAATGGGCTGCTGATCCACCACGCAGGCAGCTTCCGCCATGGAAAAGATGGAGCAAAAGCCGGCATCTGGATGAAGGCCGACCAGCGCGTAGGCGATTCCTATCGGCAGGAATTCTACATTGGCAACGCGGAGGACATGAGGGACACCCTCGCCACCGGCCAGACCGTCTCCACGAAGACCCGCAAATACACCGACTGCGTCAAGGTCTTGGATTGGTCGCCGCTTGAGGACGCACGGGAGCACAAATATTACTGCCCCGAGGTCAAGTCATTGGTCCTGACCGAGGATCTCCAGTCGGGCAGCCGGTCAGAACTCGTAAACGTTGTCCAGCCGTAGGCTCAATCAGCGCGGGCTTGGTTTCGCCTGGCTCAACCAAAGGCGCCCGTCTTCGACAGGCTCAATCAGCGGCGCTCACAGCCCGTAGAAGCTCTTGCGGGCCTCGGCGTACCGTTCCCGGACGCCGAAGCCCCAGTCTCCTTCGGGTTCGTAGGCGGCTTCGATGCTGCGCTTCCAGTCCGGGAGCTCTCCGGTCGCTGCCCATGCGGCCTGTTTGGCTGCGCCGAGTGCCACGTATTCCCTGCTTGCAGGCACTTCGACAGGCAGGTTGAAAATGCTGGCTGCCGCCTGGCGCAGGGACCGCGATTTCGAACCTCCGCCAATGAGGAGCACCTTGGCCGGCGTGCCTCCAAGCTGCCTCAGCACGTCAATGGCGTCCGCCAGCGAGTTCAGTACGCCCAGCACGGAGGCCCGGGCGAGGTTCTCGGGAGTCATGTTGCTTCGGGTGAGTCCGGCCAGGCTTCCGCTGGCGTGGGGCAGATTGGGGCTGCGCTCGCCGTCCAGGTACGGAAGGAAAGTGAGCCCGCCAGCGTCGTTGCCGGCGGCGAGTGCCAGGGCATCCAGCTTGGCCAGGTCGACGCCGAGCATCGACGCTGTCGCGGCCATGACCCGGGCGGAATTAAGCATGGCCAGCAGGGGCAAGTGGCCGCCCGCGGCGTCGGCAAATCCTGCGACTGCACCCGTGGGATCCGGCATGGGGGAGGGCGCGCTGGTGAAGACCGTACCGGAGGTGCCGATCGACACCACCACCTCGCCCGGACGCAGGCCCAGCCCCAGCGCAGCCGCCGCGTTGTCCCCGGCGCCGGCTGCGAGGACCGCGCCGTCAATGCCCCAGCCGTCCTGCACCTTTCCGGCCGGCTCGTTTGAAGCCACTACGCGAGGAAGGCGCGGAATCCGTCCAAAGAAGCGCTCCACCAGCTCGGTCCGGTAGCTGTTCGTCACGGGAGAGAAGTAGCCGGTGCCGGAGGCGTCACTCCGGTCCGTCGTGAATTCGCCTCCCATGGCACCGTTGAGCCAGTCGTGGGGGAGGACCACCTGGTCAACGCGGCTTGCGGTGTCCGGTTCGTTCTGCGCCAGCCACGCCAGCTTGGAGATTGTGAACGACGCGACCGGTACAAGGTTGACGGCGTCGACCCACGCTTCGGGCCCCAGCTCGTCCCGGAGCCGCGCTGCGTCATCTGCACTGCGCGTGTCATTCCACAGCAGCGCATCGTGCACGGGCGTCCCGGAACTGTCCAGGGCCACCATCCCGTGCTGCTGGGCGGCGATGCCGGCAGCCGCGACGGAACCGCCCAGCCGGTCAGCGCCCGCCATATGCCAGGCGTCCCGCAGCGCGGAGCTCCAGACCTGCGGGTCCACAGCAGTGAGGTCAGGGTGAGCCGCCGCGCCCGACGAAATCACGTCACCGGTTTCGGCGTCCACGGCGAGGACCTTGCAGGACTGGGTGGAGGAATCCACCCCGATAACTGTGCTCATTGACTCTTCTCCTCGTCGATCAGGTCAGTCAGGGCCTGGGCCAGCGGCGTATCAATGATCAGCGTGGTGACGAAGCCGGCCTTGGCCACGGCCAGAACCGCCTCGGCCCGGGCTTCCCCCTGGGCCACGGCAATCACCTTCGGGGCCCGCTGCAGCTGCTTGATGGTGACGGCAATGATCTGCTCGTCCAGCCCCGATTCCACCGCAACGCCTTTGGCGTTGAGCAGCCGGCCCGAGCATTCCCCGACGGCGCCGGCCTCCAGGGCGGCCTGCCTCACCTCGGCGTCGGCCCGGTCCCAGACGGTGGAGGTGGCGGGCTTCCAGGCACCGATCGCCACGACGGCAAGGTCGAGTGAATCCGCCTTGGCCAAGGCCTCGGCGATCTCCGGCTGGCGGCGTAAGCCGGCCGCCGTCGTCGGATCTTCCACCACCAAAGGTGCCCACAGCGGCCAGGTGAGCCCCCCGCTCACATGCCCCAGCCGCTGGATCAGCTCGAGGGGATTGCTCTCGCCTTCTGTGGGGAGGGCGCCGGCAAGCTGGACGACGTCGCACCGGGGAAGGTCCCGGACCAGCCGCGAGGCCACATCCAGGGTGCGGGACCAGGAGATGCCCATGGTCCCGCCCGCCGGCGCCTGCCGGGAGATTTCGACGGCGGCCGCCTTGGCCAGGATGCCGCGCGCCTGGATCACGTCCCCGTTGGTGTCCGCAACCACCACCTCGCCGATTCCCAGCCAGGACTCGATGCGGCGGATGTCAGCAGCGGAGACGCGGGAAGGGAAGTTCACCTTGATCTCCACGATGCCCTTCTCGAGGGCCTCCGTGAGCAGCCGGGCCACCTGGAACCGGGAGATTCCGTAGCCGCTGCCAATCTCCACCTTGGAACGGTTCTCCAGGTAGTACTCGCTGCTGATCCGCGCCAGAAGCTCTTCGTGGGAAAGCTCCGCCATGCTGGTCACCTCTCGCACTTCTGATCATTTGAGTATTGCCTCTTGCTCAAACGAGTATATATGACTAGAGTCACATGACAGATGAGCAGTTCGTTGGTGCTCATATGAGCACGTCTAGTGAGGCCCGACTGGCGGCGAGTGGCCCTGAGTTTGGCCCCACGGCTTCGTCCCGGACTGTTGTCCTGAATTTTTTGAGCACAAAGGAGTTCTTATGCGTCCCAGCATGCGTGCAGCCTCGATGGCTGCCGGTGCCCTGTGCATCGCACTTTCCGCCTCGGCCTGCGCCGGTGCGGGCGGCGGCTCAGCCGCAGGTGACCCGAACAGCATCAACGTGCTGATGGTGAACAACCCCCAGATGGAGGACCTGCAGCGGCTGACTGCGGACAACTTCACCAGGGAAACCGGCATCAAGGTCAACTACACCGTCCTGCCGGAGAACGACGTCCGGGCCAAAATCAGCCAGGAGTTCTCCAGCCAGGCCGGACAGTACGACGTCGCGTCCCTGTCCAACTACGAGATCCCCTTCTTCGCGGCCAACAAGTGGCTGGCGCCCCTGGACACCGTGGCGAAGGATCCCACGTTCAACCAGGCGGACATCCTGCCCGCCTACACCGCGTCCCTGACGGGCAAGGACGGCAAGCTATACGGCGAACCGTTCTATGGGGAATCCTCATTCCTGATGTACCGGAAGGACATCTTCGAGGCCAAGGGCCTGACCATGCCGGAGAAGCCCACCTGGGACCAGGTCGCTGATTTGGCCGCAAAGGCTGACGGCGCGGCTCCGGGCATGAAGGGCATCTGCCTGCGCGGCCAGCCCGGCTGGGGCCAGGTCTTCGCACCGCTGACCACCGTGGTCAACACCTATGGCGGCACCTGGTTCGACAAGGACTGGAACGCGAAGGTCAACGCTCCCGAGTTCACCGCGGCGACCGAGTTCTACACGAAGCTGGTCCGCGAGCACGGCGAGGCCGGGGCCGCGCAGGCCGGGTTCACCGAGTGCCTGAACAACATGAGCCAGGGCAAGGTGGCCATGTGGTACGACGCCACCTCTGCCGCCGGTGCCCTGGAAGCCGATGCATCACCGGTGAAGGGCAAGATCGGCTACGCCCAGGCACCGGTGAAGAACACGAAGTCCTCGGGCTGGCTGTGGACCTGGTCCTGGGCCATGCAGGCGGCATCGAAAAAGCAGGACGCTGCCGGGAAGTTCATCGCCTGGGCCAGCTCGAAGGAATACGAGGAACTGGTCGCCGCCAAGCTCGGCTGGGCGAAGGTCCCCTCCGGCAAGCGCATCTCCACTTACGAGAATGCCGAGTTCCAGAAGGCGGCGCCGTTCTTCAAGGCCGAGCGCTTCGCGATCGAGAACGCCGACCCGAAGAACCCCGGCGCCCAGGTGCGCCCCGCCGTCGGGATCCAGTTCGTCGGCATCCCCGAGTTCGCCGCCCTGGGCACCAGCGTCTCGCAGGGTGTCAGCTCCGCCATTGCGGGCCAGGGCACCGTGGCCGACGCACTGGCCAAGGGCCAGCAAGCCGCCGAAAAAGTCGGCAACAAGTACAAGTGACCTCAACCGAACCGCAGGAGAACATTATGACTACCGCAACGGCGCGTATCTCCCGTCCGGGGCACAGCGCAGGCGCACCCTCACGCAACGCCCGGTCGCGGGAACGCGCCCTGGGCTGGGCGCGGCGCGCACCACTGCTGCCGGCCCTGATCTTCCTCATCATCGTCACCCAGCTTCCCTTCGTGGTCACGCTGATCATCTCGTTCCTGAACTGGAACAGCCTGAGCCCTGACAAGACCGCCTTCGCCGGCCTTGAGAACTACGTCACGGTCCTCACCGACCCCGATCTGCGCCAGGCCATCTTCACCACCGTCCTCCTCACGGTTTCCGTGGTCCTGGCCAGTCTGGTCATCGGTCTCGGCCTGGCCCTGCTGCTGGACAAGAAGTTCATCGGCCGCGGACTGGCCCGGACCCTGCTGATCGCCCCGTTCCTGGTGGTTCCCGTGGCCGCGGCCCTGATCTGGAAGCATGCCCTGCTCAACCCGACGTACGGGCTGATCAACGGCATCCTGACCTGGGCCTGGTCCCTGTTCGGCAGTGACGCCGCGCCCCAGCTGGACCTGCTGTCCCAGGCGCCGCTGATGGCCGTCATCGTCTCCCTGGTCTGGCAGTGGACCCCGTTCATGATGCTCATCCTGCTCGCCGGCCTGCAGTCCCGCCCGATGGATACCGTGGAGGCAGCGCAGATGGACGGCGCCACCCCCTGGGCTATCTTCCGGCACCTGACACTGCCGCACCTGCGCCAGTACATCGAACTCGGCGGCCTGCTCGGCGCGATCTACATCGTGCAGAACTTCGACTCCGTCTTCACCCTCACCGCCGGGGGACTGGGCACCGCCAACCTGCCCTACGCGATCTACCAGACGTTCTACTTCGCCAACGAATACGGTCTGGCCTCCGCGGCCGGCGTCGTGGTGGTCATCGGCACCATCGTCGTGGCGACCTTCGCCCTGCGCACCGTTTTCTCGCTCTTCAAGAAGGAAGCCGCACGATGAGCACCCTCACTGCACCCCAAAACACCCAGCCCGGCCCCGCCGCCCCGAACACCCGCAGTTCCCGCCGCGGTTTCGGAAGGTTCGGCGGCAAGACCCGGATGGACCCCACCCGGAACAACACCGCCGCCGGCATCGCGGCCTGGCTGCTGGCACTGCTCTTTGCCACACCCGTCCTGTGGATGATCCTGACCTCCTTCCACTCCGAAACTGACGCCGCCACCAACCCGCCGTCCATTGCCGCGGACCTCACCCTGGACGCCTACAGGGAATTCTTCGGCGCCACCTCAGGGGTCAGCCCGTGGCCGCCGCTGATCAACTCCGCCACCGCCTCAATCCTCTCCACCGTCCTGGTGCTGGCACTGGCCATCCCCGCGGCCTACGCCCTCTCCATCCGGCCCGTGAAGAAGTGGACCGACGTGATGTTCTTCTTCCTCTCCACCAAGATGATGCCCGTGGTCGCAGCGATCCTGCCGCTCTACCTCTTCGCCAGGACGGTGGGTGCGCTGGACAACATCTGGTTCCTGATCCTGATGTACACCTCCATGAACCTGCCCATCGCGGTCTGGATGATGCGTTCCTTCCTCGCCGAAGTGCCGGAGGAGATGCTCGAAGCAGCACAGATCGACGGCGCCAACCTCCTGCTCATCCTGCGCAAGATCATCGCCCCCGTGGCCATGCCCGGCATCGCCGCCACGGCCCTGATCTGCTTCATCTTCAGCTGGAACGAACTCCTCCTGGCCCGAGTCCTCACCGGCGTCGTCGCCGGCACCGCCCCGGTGTTCCTCACCGGCTTCGTCTCGGGGCAGGGACTCTTCCTCGCCAAGGTCTGCGCCGCCGCCGTCGTGATCTCCCTGCCGGTGCTGTTCGCCGGCTTCGCCGCGCAGGACAAACTCGTCCAGGGCCTCTCGCTCGGCGCCGTGAAATAGCCACCCCGCCACGTCACTCTTCCAAGGAATACTTCGATGACAACATCCACCACCCAGTCCGCCGCCCCCGGCCAAACAGGCTTGCCCGCCACGATGCGCGCCTCCATCCTGAAGCGCCAGGGCGACATGGCCCTGGAAACCCTGCCCATCCCCAGCCTCGGACCCGACCAGGTCCTGGTGCAGGTTGCCGCCGTCGGCGTCTGCGGCAGCGACGTCCACTACTACGAACACGGCCGGATCGGCGACTACGTGGTGGACCACCCGCTAATCCTCGGCCACGAACTCTCCGGCCGGATCGCCGCCGTCGGAACCGCAGTGGACCCGGCGCGCATCGGCCAGCGCGTCGCCGTCGAACCCCAGCGCCCCTGCCGCACCTGCAAACAGTGCAAAGCCGGACGGTACAACCTCTGTCCGGACATCGAGTTCTACGCCACACCGCCCATCGACGGTGCCTTCGCCGAATACGTCACCATCCAAAGCGACTTCGCCTACGACATTCCGGACAGCGTCAGCGACGAGGCAGCCGCGCTCATCGAGCCGCTCTCGGTCGGTCTTTGGGCCTGCGAACGTGCCGAAATCCGCCCCGGAAGCCGCGTCCTCATCGCAGGTGCCGGACCCATCGGCATCATCGCCGCCCAGGCCGCCCGCGCCTTCGGCGCCACCGAAATCTACATCAGCGACATCGCCGAGGACCGTCTGGCTTTCGCCCTGAAACACGGCGCCACCCACGCGCTGAACGCGAAGACAGACACTGTGGAAGGGCTCGACGTCGATGCCTTCATCGACGCTTCCGGCGCACCCCAGGCGGTGCGTTCCGGCATCAAAGCCGTGGGGCCGGCCGGACGGGTCATCCTCGTGGGGCTGGGGGCGGACGACGTCGAACTCCCCGTCTCGTACATTCAGAACCGCGAGATCTGGCTCTCCGGCGTCTTCCGCTACACCAACACCTGGCCGCTCGCCATCCAGCTGATTGCCGACGGCAAAGTGGATCTGGACGTCCTGGTCACCGGCAGGTTCACCCTCGCCGACTCCGAGGAAGCCCTCAAAGCCGGGAAACAGCCCGGCCAGCTCAAAGCCGTCGTCTACCCGGGCCGCTGACAGCCCGCTCGGAAAGGAACCATCACATGCTCACAGATGCAACACTCGGGGAACTCCCGGCGAACCTGGGCAAACCCTCCTACGACCGGTCAGCCCTGACGGCGGGAATCGTCCACTTCGGCGTCGGCGGCTTTCACCGCGCCCACCAGGCCATGTACCTGGACCAGCTGATGAACGCCGGCCTGGCACATGACTGGGCCATCTGCGGAGTGGGCGTCCTGCCCGGCGACGCACGCATGAAGCAGGTCATGGACCGGCAGGACTGCCTGTACACGCTGGTGGTGAAGAACCCCGACGGTACGCGGGAAGGCCGGGTGATCGGCTCGATCATCGAGTACCTCTTCGCCCCTGACAATCCCGAGGCCGTCATCGAAAAAATGGCGTCCGACGCCGTCCGGATCGTTTCGCTGACCGTCACCGAAGGCGGGTACAACTTCCACCACGTCACGGGAGACTTCGACGCCGACAACCCGGACGTGGTCCACGACCTCCAGCCGGGAGCCGCGCCGCGCACCACCTTCGGTCTGGTCACCGAAGCCTTGCACCGCCGTCGTGAACGGGGCCTGGACCCCTTCACCGTGATGTCCTGTGACAACGTCCAGGGCAACGGCGACGTGGCGCGGAAGATGTTCACCGCCTTCGCTGCGCTCAAGGACCCGGCGCTGGGCGCCTGGGTCGCCGCGAACGTGCCCTTCCCCAACAGCATGGTGGACCGCATCACTCCCGTCACCACCGACTCGGACCGCAAGGCCATCGCCCAGGAATTCGGGGTGGAGGACGGCTGGCCCGTGGTCTGCGAGCCGTTTGAACAGTGGGTGCTCGAGGACCACTTCAGCCTGGGACGCCCGCCCTTCGAAAAGGCCGGGGTGCAGCTTGTGGAGGACGTGGAGCCCTACGAGCTGATGAAGCTGCGGCTCCTCAACGCGAGCCACCAGGGCATGTGCTACTTCGGCCACCTCGCCGGCTACCGCTACGCACACGAGGTGGCGCAGGACCCGCTGTTCGCCCGGTTCCTGCTCGACTACATGAACGAGGAAGCAACCCCCACGCTGCAGCCGGTCCCCGGCATCGACCTGGAGACCTACAAGCGAACGCTCATCGAGCGGTTCTCCAACGAACACGTCCGCGACACCCTGGCCCGCCTCTGTGCCGAGAGCTCCGACCGGATCCCGAAGTGGCTCCTGCCCGTGGTCCGCATCAACCTCGAAAACGGGGGAGAGATTCAGCGGTCGGCGGCAATCGTGGCAAGCTGGGCCCGGTATGCCGAGGGAACGGACGAACAGGGCGAGCCGATTGAGGTGGTGGACCGGCTGAAGGACACCCTGATGGCCGCCGCCGCACGACAGCGCCAGGACCCGCTCTCCTTCATTTCAAACCGGGAAGTCTTCGGGGACCTCATCGACAACGAACGGTTTGTCGCGGCCTACTCCGAAGCGCTGGTAAGCCTGCACGATGGCGGAGCCAAGGAAACCCTTCGCGGACTGGAATCCTAGAAATCGCATGGGACGACGGCGGGGGAGTGCCGCCGTCGTTCTCCACCTTTTGCCGCCGCCGGTAAGACCTTCGCCGATCTTGCCTGAAACTTTCGCCGATCTTGCCGGAACAGGGCGACCATCAATTCATGGCTTGAAGGCGTGAACACCATGGCTGATGACAATGAAGTGCTGGACCGGGTTTCCCCGCGCAAACAGCAGGAAATCACCAACCAGGCGGCATTCCTTCGCTATCTGCTGGAGGGTGAAAATGCACAAGGGGGTGAGAATCTTGAACGACTACGTTCCCCGTCCTGCTGAACCGTATGACGCGCACTGGGTCATTAAGCACGACCTGGCGAACATCATCGCCAAATACACCGATAGGGGCGACCAGGAAACCGCCGCTGTCTACATGGAAGCACTTGCCCGTTACGACGGCGACTGAATTCGGAAACCAGAGGGCTTGGGTTCAAGGTGCGTTTTGCCAGGCGAAAAGGCCTTCAGCCCGGCATCGGTGGCTGCGGCGACCAATTCAGAGTCGTAGGCGGCCAGCGCATCCACTTGCAGCCGGATGGCGGTCGCAAGGTGGATCGCGTCGGCGCTGCGCAGCTTCCCTGACATCGCGGTCGCGTACATAAGGTCCGACCGGGTCAGGTCTACCAGGTTGATTCCGCTTAGAACCGTATTGATCAGCTCGGCCGGGAATCCGCGGCGTTTACCTGCGCAGTGGAGCTCCGTAGACAGGAGCATCGAAGCGACCAGCTGGTCACCGCGTTGAGCGGCTGTTGAAAGATATTCGGCCGCAGCGGTGGACTCCGTTTCCTCGACGACGAGTTTGAGGGCAGCGGATGTGTCCACGTAGATGATCAACGGTCGCCGCGCAGGTCCGACAGAATCTCCACGGCTCCGGCATCAGATTTGACGCGCCGGAGGACCTGGAAATCGACGGGACCGGAAGCTGGGCGGACATTCCCGGAGAGCAGCAGCCGTTCGAGAGGCGAAGCCGAAGGGGGAATCAGCGTGGCCGTCACTTCGCCGTTGTTGGTGACGTCGATGGTTTCGCCGTTCTTCACACGTTCGAGGATCTTGCTGCTCTGGTTACGGAGCTCACGGTGCGGGATAGTTGTCATGACTGCCTCCGTAGCAATCGTAGCAATCCGGAAGCCTGAAAGCGCCTCACCGGCCTCCAAGATCAACGCCGGGTTTCCTCACAGCGGTGGAACAGGCCGACGCCGATCACCCGCAAGGTTCGCTTTTTCCGCCAGATCAGACGCCCAGGGGCGGATTCCATGGTGGAAGAGCATGCCTTCGGGCAGTCCCTGGACGGTCGCGTCGGAACCGGAAATGTCGATGGTGATCCGGCTGTCGGCCATGGGGGCGTTGGTGATGTGCAGGTCGCCGTAGGATTCCGGGAGAACGGGGTCCATCCAGAGGCCGCCGCGGGCAACGTCGGCGTAGTAGCCCATCAGGCTCTTCACGAGCTGGATTGGCGTGGTGGCGGCCCAGGCCTGGGGTGAGCATGCCGTGGGGTAGGGGACGGGTTCGTCGAAGTGCTCCCGGCTGAAGCCGCAGAACAGTTCCGGCAGCCGGCCTTCCGAGTATTCGGCCGCTTCAAACAGGGCGGTGGAGATCCGCTGTGCCGGCTCGACGAGGCCGTAGCGCAGGAGGCCGGCCGCGATGATCGCATTGTCGTGGGGCCAGACTGATCCGTTGTGGTAGCTTGCGGGGTTGTAGGCGCCCATATTGCTGGCCAGGGTCCGCACGCCCCAGCCGCTGAACATTTCCGGGGACATGAGCCGTTCGGCCACCAGCGGGGCCTTGTCGGCATCGACGATGCCGAACAGCAGGCATTGCCCCATGTTCGAAGCACAGGCATCGACCGGCTGCTTGTGGCCGTCCAGGGCGACGGCATAGTAGCCGCGGTCGGGCAGCCAAAACTGCTCGTTGAACTGCCTTTTTAGCTGCGCCCCGCGCTCCCGGTACTCGGCCGACAAAGCCAGGTTGCCGGCGTCGTAGGCTATCCAGGACCGCGCCATGTACGCGCTGTAGACGTAGGCCTGCACCTCGCACAGCGCGATCGGGGGCTCGGCCAGCGTCCCGTCGGCAAAGTTGATGCCGTCCCACGAATCCTTCCAGCCCTGGTTGATCAACCCACTGTCGTTGAGCCGCTCGTACTCGACGAAGCCGTCCCCGTCCTTGTCGCCGTAGTCGCGGATCCAGTCCAACGCGCGGTCCACGTGCGGCAGCAGGGCCGAGGTGGTTTCGGCGGCGAATCCCCAGCGGCTGACTTCCCCGAACAGGGCCACAAACAGAGGCGTGGCATCGACGCTGCCGTAGTAGGCGGACTTTCCGCCCAGGGCCAGGCCGCTGGAGACATCGAGCCGGACCTCGTGCAGGATCTTCCCCGGTTCCTCCTCGCTCATCACATCCACCACGCTGCCCTGGCGCTCGGCGAGGGTCTGGATGGTGCCGAAGGCCAGGGACGGATCCACCGGCAGCGCCATCAGGGACGCCCACAGGGAGTCCCGGCCGAACAGCGCCATGAACCAGGGCGCGCCGGCGGCCACCACGATCCGGTCCGGGTGGTCGGGGTCCTCGATGCGGAGTGCACCCAGGTCGTCATAGCTGCGGCGAAGCGTCCGCTCGATGGAGCTGTTGCCCATCTTCAGGACGGGAATCTTGGACACCCACTCCTGCCGGCGGAGGTCGCGCGGAGACAGCCCGCCTTCGTCTGAACGAACAAAGGGCGCCGCGGGACCGGACATGTCTGCGGTGGGCACCGCGCTGACGGTGGCGCTCCATTCCCCATGCGGCGGGACAACGGCGTGGAACGTCAGGGCCTCCGGTGTGACGTCTGCGCCGCTGGCTGACACGACGACGCCCTTCCGGACGTTCTGCCAGACGGCCCGGATGGTCAGCGCGTCACCGTCCGCTTGGCGGGACTCGTCCCAGCGCCGCTGGATGCGGGCCTCCTTCACCTCGAAGAGGTCAGCGAAGTCTGCGTCGACTTTGAGGGAGACCACGCATTCGGCCGGTACCGTCGCGTAATTTCTGACGGTGATCTGCTCCAGGATTCCGGTGCCCACCTCGCGGAGACGTTCGACAATCAGCGGGCTGTCCGCGTGCCCGTCCGGGCGCGGGACGCGGCCGGCGAACAGGGCCCGAAACGGTTCCTTGGTGTTGGCAGCGAGGGCCTCCAATGGGGCTCCGTTAACGGTCAGATACCAGCCGGACAGGATGCGGGTGTCCTCAAAGAAAACACCATGTGGATACTCCGGGCTGATGTCGCCGTTTGCCCCGGAGATGCAGAATGATGAGCCCTCCACCAGGGTGACCGCGCCCGGCCCCGCCGAACCTGCAGCAGTGTCAGCATTCCATCCAGCCATCCCTGCTCCTTCAAAGGACCGACTTCAACGGCTCAGCGCCGCACAGCGCCGGGCGGATCCTCCGGCGGTCGCCTGCTCAAACCGACGCTACGCCTGCGCGCCGACCGTTACCAGTGGCACAGGCGGGCCGGCATGCCGAGTTTTTGTACAGATAATGGGCGTTCCGAGGGCTTTAGGAGCCATTATCTGTACAAAAACTCTCCCCCTGATCTACGACGCGGCCGAATTGAAGCCGGGGTCGGTCGTCGCGGTCTCCAGGAGCCGGTCGAAGCTGCGGATGCCGTAATCGGGCGGTGTGGCTGCGATGACAATCCGCGTCGTGGTGACTGCGTCCGTATTCGGCTTGGCATTCTGCTTCGGCTTCAGTGCGGGCTGCCGGACGGACTGCAGGTGCAGGCCTGACACCCCATTCACCAGCAGCGGGAGGCTCCCGCCGTCGACCAGAAGTGAGCGGAGCCCGTCCGGTGAGAGCTGGTTCGCCCGGTCCGCCGTCAGTTCAAGAATCACGTCATTGACGGTCCCGGTCAGCCGCTGCAGGAACGCGCGCTCGCTGGAATTCCTGCCCAGGATGGCCAGGACGGTAAACGCTGTGGCGAAGACCGCGACGAACAGCATCGTGGCGCCGACATCCCTCAGGGCAGGCGTGAAGGTCATCAGGAGCAGGCACAGGACGAAGCCGATGACGGAAAACCCTCCGAACATGGAGCCGGCGCCGTCGGCCGGCCTGCCGGTCCATTGCTTGGAGGTGAAGCTGCAGACTTCCCGGGACGCGGTTCGTGGATTTGGCATGATCAGTTCCCTTTCACTTCCAGCAGGGCCTCGGCCAGAACGATTGCTTCCCGTGCTTCGCGAAGACTTTCCCGAAGCCCCGGATCCGGGAAACCGAGCCCGATGCCGTCCGGGGAGACGGAAAGATCATCGGCCACTTTCCGGAGATTTTCGCGCTCCAGGGCGAGCATCCGGGACGAGGTCAGTTTGACTCTGCTCTTTTCCAGCTCGAACAGCGACGTGTTGATTTGGTCCCGGCGCGCCCGGAGCGATTGGCAGACTTCCAGGACGCGCTGCGTGCGGCTGGTGAACATCCGCTCCATCTTGACTGCGACGTCATGCAGTTCCCTCAGGGTGCTGTACCTCCGCGCCTCCCGGGTTCCGCTGTGCCGGGCCAGGAGCTGGCTGATGAGCGAGAGGCGCTGGCCCCACAACTCGAGCCCAGTCTGGTTCTGGGTGACGAGCAGTTCCGCAGCGCTCAGGGCCGCGGTCAGGGCATCCCGCCGCGGAGTGAGCTTGCCGGCCGCGGCGTCCAGCCGTGCGATGAATCCTGCATAGTTGTCGATCGCCGGCGCCGGACTTTCCTCCCTGCTCGCCACCCGCATGGTGGGCGGCGCAGGCGGCCCGTTGGCCGCCGTCGAACTTTCCTTCTCTGGTCCGATACGCGGAGGATTCGGTGGCTTTCGCGGCGGGACGGCGCGGGGTTCCGGTCCGGTGTCAGGTGCGCCGTCGCTCATGATCAGTCATCCCCATTCATGATCCGTCCAGGGCGGGTTGGCGCCGCCCGTGAACGAAGCAGGAGCACCCGCGCACCTGCCTGTGGATGCTCATTGTAAAGGGCGGGACTGACGTTGTCTGCGGCCTGGGTTTCGACGGGCTCAACCAGCGGCGCCCGTCACGTCCCCGGCGGGAAAAGTGGCCGGTACACCGGTGGAAAGGCGTTCGCGGGCAGGGTGTCACGCTTGGGCGGGTCGGCGGTGATGGGGTTGTTGATCCGCAGGTCACCCACCGCGTATTGAACCATCATGTCGTGGTCCTCGTGCACCAGGTTGTGGCAGTGGATCATGTACCGCCCGCCTTCCTGCGGGAGGGCGTCGAACTGCATCAGCGTGGTGATGGACTCGTTCTCACCGGCGTAAAAGACGTCCTTGGGGCCGAGCTCCCAGGCGAAGGGTTTGCCGCCGTTGGTGTTGCGGGCGATGATTTTGGCGTCGACCAGGTGGATGTGGACCGGGTGGAACCATCCGCCGGATTGGTTGGTGATGGTCCACTGCTCGACGGCGAAGGGTTGCGGATTGCCGAACAGCTTGGTGAACCCGGACCTTTCAATGTCGTCCCATCTGACCCCGTTGATGCTCCATTGGCCGTTCTCGCGCTCGAACCTGAGCTGTCTCTTCACCGTGGCCATCTGCGGGGTGAGGCTCATCGTGTCGAGCCCACCCCGGGACGCGGTGGGCGACCCGCCGTTGTCCAGCCTCGACGGGATCGAGGAGATGGACCCTGCCCCGGAGCCGGAATCGGCCACCACCTGGAAGCGCATGATCTTGTTCGTGTTGGCAAAGTCGATGTTGTTCTTGTTGCTGAGGTTGCGCAGGTCGACGGTCTGCCCGGGCTTGTACTTGCGGAAGTCGATCAGGATTTCGGTGCGCTCCGCAGTGCCCTGCCGCCACGAAGACACGGCCTGGACCACCGGCGTCATGCCGGCATCGGTGCCAACGATATAGACGGGTTCACCATTGGAGAGCGTGGGCCGGTAGGAGCGCGAGATCGATGCGTCGAGCACGCGGAAACGGTAAATGCGCGGCTTGACCTTCATGGTGGGCCAAGGCACCCCGTTCACCAGGATCACGTCACCCCAGAGCCCTTTTTCGCCGTTGTCGTTGTACCCGAGCGAGCCGTCCGCCTGGAACAGTGCGTCCGAAAGCATCAACGGCACGTCGAACTCCCCTTGCGGCAGCTGCGCCCGCTCAAAACGGTCCGATAGCGGGTAGAACCCTGCCAGTCCCGAATAAACGTTCTGGGCGGTGATGTGGTGCTTGTGGTCGTGGTACCAAAGCGTCCGCGACGTCTGCCTGTTGGGATAGTGGTAATTCTTGAAGAAGCCTGTCACGGTGATGTCGTTGGCATAGCCGTCGTACTGGGGGAGGGACGCCGAGCCGTGCAGGTGCGTGGAGGTGCTGAATGCCCCCGGCTGGACCAGGCCGGCCGCCGGGAATGCGTTGCGGATCCGCACCTCGATCCTGGTGCCCTGTTTGGCCCGGATGGTGGGGCCCGGGAAGATCCCGTTGTACCCGGCCAGGGTGGTGGTGAGGCCCGGCAGCATGCGGGCCTGTCCGAGTTTCTGGGTGAGAGCGTAGCGCTCGAAAGGCCGCCGCGGGTCGCCGCCGTCGAAGCCCCGCTGGAACGGAACGAGCTCCGGGGGACGCCGGAAGACACCCCTGAAGGGGACCGGCGTGTTCTGCGGTGCAAGCTGACTGCGGCTTATGGGTTCCGTGGTCGCCGCAGGCTCAGCGCCGCCGGCCAACACTCCGGTCAGGGCAGCGCCCACCGCACCCAGTTTCAGTACTTCCCTGCGAGACGTCATCGTCTCCTCCAGACATTGGGATCCTATGTATTCACATACAGCGGACCCGCGGCCGACAGCCGCGAGTCCGTTCTCCCCCTCGGAGCCGCAAAGACCTGGGATACAACGACGCCAGTGTCAGCCCGACGCGTTGGGAAAACCTTGCCGGCCCGGCCTGCGATTCAACCCAAATGGGGCGTTGACCGTTGGCGCAGCTGCATCCAGATCAGGATGCTGGGCGGGACGTGAACGACGACGGCGGAACCCGGCCTCCGTCTTCAGGCGTGGGGCAGCGCTGCCGTTCCTTAGAGCTGCCCGGCTCGCATCGCTGCGATGACCCCGCCGTCCATGAGGAGGTCAGAGCCGGTGATGAAGGCCCCTTCCGCGCCGAGGAGGAACGCTGCAGTGGCGGCGACTTCCGCTGGGGTGCCCATGCGCCCGGCGGCTGAGGTTCGGATCATGGTGCGGTAACCTTCGGCGAACGGTCCGGACATCTCGTCCTGGGCGAGGGGGGTCGAGATGATGCCCGGGCTCAGGGAGTTGATGCGTGCCCCGCGCTCACCCCAGGTGATGGCTGCTGCCTGGACGCGCAGGGCATTGCCTCGCTTCGCCAGTGTGTAGGCGGCGCCGGAGTCACCCACTGTATCGGCGGCGAGGAAGGGCAGGTCCAGCAGCTCTGCCGTGGGCGTGTAGGCCAGTGCGTGTTCGACGTCGCGGGGGTAGCCTTCGCCCATGTGGCCGGCCATGCTGGAGATAACGATGCCGGAGCCGCCCGGCGCGATGACCCGCCCGAATTCCTCGAGGACGTAGGCGGTGCCGAGAAGGTCAACGTGCAGCACCCGTTCAGTGGTTGCCTGGACCGGGGAGACCCCGGCGGCGAGAACGACGCGGGTGACGTCCCCCAAAGATGCGGCGGTGTCGGCCAGGGCGGCGACGGCGTCGTGGTTGGAAATGTCGATCGCGTGGCTGGCGACCTCGTAGCCTTCGCCGCGGAGCTGCACTGCGACGGCGTTCACGGTCTCCTCGCTGTAGTCAGCGAGCAGGACCTTCCTGCCAACGCCGGCGGTGCGGCCGATCGCTACACCGATGCTGCCCGAGCCGATGATGACTGCTACTTCTGCTGCCATGGGGGTTCCTCATTACTTTCGTTGGTTTGGGGGGTGGGTTGCGTTGGCACGGCGCTTTGCCGTCCCGCCGTCATCAAGTCAACCGCCGTCCAGGAGCCCGGGGTAGTGGCTGGTGTTCCATGTAATGGCAGTACCTCCCACCGGCCAGACGTTCGCGCGTACCGTGGACAGGGTGACGAACAACAGCGAAGTACGCGAGTTCCTGAAGTCGCGCCGTGCCCGGATCACCCCCGAGATGGCCGGCCTTCCGGTCTACGGCGGCCTCCGCCGCGTGCCCGGGCTCCGCCGCGAGGAAGTCGCCGCAGTGTCCGGGATGAGCATCGATTATTACAACAGGCTCGAGCGCGGAAACCTCACCGGCGTTTCCGACAGCATCCTCGAGTCCCTCGCCGGTGCCCTCAAACTCGACGACGCCGAACGCACCTACCTCTTCGACCTCGCCCGGGCGGCAAACCAGAAACGGCCCCGGCAACGCCGGCGCGGCCCGCAGACGCTCAATCCGGCCGTCCAGCATCTTCTCGACGGCATGACCGGCATCCCTGCCTTCGTTCAAAACGGGAGACTCGATGTCCTTGGCATGAACGACCTGGCCCGCGCGCTGTACCACCCGAACGGGGACGAGCCGGAGCGGCCCCGGAACTTCGCGCGCTTCGTCTTCCTGGACACCGGTTCCCGGGAGCAGGTGCCCGGTTGGGAATCAACGGCCCAGGACGTCGTCGCGATCCTTCGGCAGGAAGCGGCCCGCGACCCGCACAACCGCGATCTCACCGACCCCATCGGAGAGCTCTCCACCAGGAGCGAGGACTTCCGGACCATGTGGGCCGCACAAAACGTCCGGCTCCACCGCACCGGTGTGAAGCCCTTTCACCACCCCGTCGTCGGCGACTTCGAACTCACGTTCCAGGCAATGCAGCTCCCCGGTGACGAAGGCCTGACCCTGATCGCCTACAGCGCCGAACCCGGCACCCGGGGGCACGATGCACTGAATTTGCTGGCCACCTGGGCAGCGACGGCCCGCAGCGAAGCGGGCCTCAAGACGCCCGCCCCGGCTGCCCGCCGTCGCGCCTGAAAAGGCATGTGCGTACTGGCAAGAGGATCGGTCAGCGGTTGACGTATCCCAGGTGCTGGTCGTTGTAGCGGGCGCCCTGCACCCCGATCCGCTGCGCGAGCGCATCCAGGTCCGCGACCTCGTCCGCGGACAGGGCCACGGACGTGGCGCCGGTGTTCTCCTCGATCCTGGAGGTGCTCCGCGTGCCCGGAATCGGCACGATCCACGGCTGCTGCGCGAGCAGCCACGCCAGCGCGATCTGCGCGGGGGTGGCACCCTTGCTGCGGGCGAGGCCGGCCACATGCTCGACGAGTGCGGCGTTGGCGGAGCGGTTCTCCTGGCTGAACCGGGGGATCGTGGCGCGGACGTCGCCGGCGGAGAAGGCGGTGTCCGTGTTGACGGTGCCGGTGAGGAAGCCCTTGCCCAACGGGCTGAACGGCACAAATCCGATGCCCAGCTCGGCGAGCGTCGGGAGCACCTCCGCCTCGGGATCGCGGGTCCACAGGGAGTACTCGCTCTGGACCGCCGTCACCGGCTGGACCCCGTGCGCACGGCGGATGGTCCCTGCAGATGCTTCAGAGAGTCCGAAGTGCCGGACCTTGCCTTCCGCGATCAGCTCACCGACGGTGCCGGCGACATCCTCGATGGGAACGTTTGGGTCGACGCGGTGCTGGTAGAACAGGTCGATCACGTCGGTCCGGAGACGCTTCAGTGATGCGTCGGCGACGCGGCGGATCTGCTCGGGACGGCTGTCCAGGCCCACGCTCTTTCCGGCCTCAATGCGCCACCCGAACTTGGTGGCCACCTGTACCTGGTGGCGGATCGGCTCCAAGGCCTCGCCGACCAGCTCCTCGTTCACATATGGCCCGTACACCTCGGCGGTGTCGAAGAAAGTCACCCCGAGGTCGTAGGCGGAGCGGATCACAGCGATCATGTCATCGCGGCTGCCGGGGTTGGGTCCGTAGCTTTGCGAAATGCCCATGCAGCCCAGCCCGACCGCCGAAACGTTCAGGCCGTGTCCGAGGGTACGTGTGTGCATTGTTCGGTCTCCGTTGTGGTCGGTGCCCTGATCGTGATGCTGTTCGAAACAACCGATCCCGGGCGGGGGGATCAGGACTGGGTGCCGTTGTACTCGGCGTCGGTGATGTGCTCCAGCCAGGTGGTGGTCGTGGCGGGATCGTCACCGCTCTCCAGCATGGCGATGTGCTCCATGAAGCAGCCGGGTGCCGCAGCATGCCAGTGCTCTTCGCCGGGCGGGGTGTACAGGGTCTGGCCGGGGCGGACCTCGATGATGGTGCCGTCGCGGCCGCCGAACCGGGCGACGCCCTGGGTGACGCGGAGGTACTGTCCGCGGGCGTGGGAGTGCCAGGCGGTGCGGGCACCCGGGGCGAACCGCACGGTCGCGACCACCATGCGCTGGTCGCCTTCGTGGGGAAGCGCGATGGGGTCCAGCCACACGTCACCGGCGAACTGCTCGGGCGGGTTCTTGCCGGTGGGGTTGGTGGGTTCGATGTTCATGCGTTCTCCTTGCTGGTTGTGGAAGTCGATTCTGTCGCCGCCCAACTGGCGAGCAGCCGAAGGGCGTCCTCCGACGGGGTGCCGGGGTCGGCGCTGTAGGCGGTGAGCGTGAGCCCGGGCGCGTTCGGGAGCATCAGGGCGTCGAACGCCAGGTGGAGGTCTCCGACGGCGGGGTGTCGGAAGTCCTTGTAGCCTCCCCGGTGGAGGCGCACGTCGTGCCGTGCCCACCGGGTGCGGAAGTCTTCCGAACAGGTGGACAGTTCCCCGATCAGCTCGGTAAGGGACTTGTTGAACGGGTCACGGCCCGCCTCGGTGTGGAGGATCGCCACCGAGGTGTCGGCCGCCTTCTCCCAGTCGGGGTACAGGACGTGTGAGCGGTGGTCGAGGAAGGCGAAACGTGCGAGGTTCACGGTTCCGGTATTCTGGCTGTACGCCTCGGAGTACAAGGCACGCCCGAGGCCGTTGATCGCCAGGATGTCCAGCCGGCCGTTGCGGACAAACGCGGGCACGCCCACCATGGAGTCCAGCAGCCTCTGCACGCTGGGTGTCACCGCCTCGCTGGGCTTGCGCCGCGGCCGTGCCGAAGGTGACGCCGCCCGGGCCAGATTGTAGAGGTGCTCGCGTTCGGCGTCGTTCAGTTGGAGCGCCCTGGCGAGCGACTCGAGCACGCTTTCGGAGACCCCGGCAAGGGAGCCGCGTTCGAGTTTGGTGTAGTACTCCACCGAGACGCCGGCCAGCAGGGCGACCTCTTCGCGCCGCAGCCCGGGGACGCGCCGGGTGCCACCGAACGAGGGCAGGCCCGCTTGCTCCGGGGTGAGCTTCGCCCGCCGGGTGCCGAGGAACTCACGGATCTCGCTGCGGTTGTCCATGCCGACCACGCTACGTGCACCGTCCGGTTCCGCGGGAGGCCCTGTCAGTACCATGCTTCTGCGGACCCCGTATCGGCCAGGGCTCCCGCGCGGCCCGAGGTGCGTGTTGACTCGTGTCATGACCGGCCTACCCCGGTGAAAGCCCGCTGAAAGGAAGAAGCACCATGCCCGAAAACCCCCTCGCCGACTTCGCCCCAACGCTCGTCGGCTACACGAACGACGTCCTGTTCGGCCAGGTGTGGGAACGCGCCGAGCTGTCCCCTCGTGACCGCAGCCTCATCACGGTTGCGGCGCTGGTGGCCGGCGGCAACACCGAGCAGCTGACCTTCCACCTCGACTACGCCAAGACGTACGGCCTCACCGAGCAGGAGCTCATCGAGGCCATCACCCACCTCGCCTTCTACGCCGGCTGGCCCAAGGCGATGTCGGCCATGACCGTCGCGAAGGACGTAGCCGGAACTGATCACCAGGCATAGGCCTGCGGGGCTTCGCCTGGTCCGGGCCAGATCCGGTCGAGCCGTTCCATGACCGCTGCGTCCAGCCGCACCGAGACTGCGCCGAGGGATGCGCGGAGCTCTTCGACTGTGCGGGGTCCGATGAGCGTGGCGGAGACGACCGGGTTCCGCAGCAGCCAGGCCAGGGCTACCTCCGCCGGCTTCGCGCCCAGCTCCCGGCACAACTTTTCGTACGCGGCGAGCTGGTCGCGGTGCCTTTCGAGCTGCGGATGGACCGGGGCGCCCCGGCCCGATTCGGCGGCCTCGAGGGCCCCGGCGAGCAGTCCCGCGCTGAGGGGGCTGTAGGGGAGAAGGCCGATGCCGAGGTGGCGCAGTGCCGGGACCAGTTCCATCTCTACGGCCCGGTTGGTGAGGTTGTACAGGCTCTGCTCCGAGGTCAGGCCAAGGAAGTGCCGGGCAGAGGCTGCCGACTGGGCGAGGGCGACATCCCAGCCGGCGAAGTTGCTGCTGCCGACGTAGCTGATCTTGCCCTCGCGGACCAGCTGCTCCATCGCCTGCCAGATCTCCTCCCAGGGCGTGGACCGGTCGACGTGGTGCATCTGGTACAGGTCGATGTGATCGGTCTGGAGCCGCCGGAGGCTCGCCTCGCAGGCGCGCCTGATGTGGTACGCCGAGAGCCGGCGGTCGTTCGGGCCCAGTCCCATCGGCTGGTACACCTTAGAAGCCAGTACGACGTCGTCGCGTCGCCCCGTCCGCTGCAGCCACCGGCCGATGATCTCCTCCGAGATCCCGTACCCCTTGGCCATGTCCGGCGTCTGCGGGCCGCCGTACACGTCCGCCGTGTCGAAGAAGTTGACACCGGCCTCGATCGCGGCCTCCATGATCGCGGAACTGGCCGTCTCGTCCGCGGTGAAACCGAAGTTCATGGTCCCCAGCGCGATCCGGCTGACCATTAGTCCGGAGCGCCCCAGGTGGCCGTACGTCATCGTGTGAGTCATGCCCCTACCCTAGGCGCGCGGCGTCGAAGGGAGGGAGGCCGGGCTGAGGGTAGTACCCGCAGGGTATCCCTCAGGGCGGGCGTCTGGTCTACCGTGAAGGGCATGGATAACCGAGCAGAAGTGCGGGAGTTCCTCGGCTCGCGGCGCGGAAGGATTACCCCTCAGCAGGTTGGCTTGCCGGCGGGCGGGAACCGGCGCGTGGCGGGGCTGCGCCGCAACGAAGTCGCCAGCCTTGCGGGCGTGAGCGTGGAGTACTACACCCGGCTTGAGCAGGGCGCCCTCAGCGGCGCGTCCCCGGAGATTCTGGACAGCATTGCCAGGGCGTTGCAGCTGGACGACGCCGAGAGGGCTCACCTGTTCAACCTGGCGCGCGCGGCCGGTCCGGCGGCCCGGCCGCCTCGGCGCCGGAATCCCAAGACCTGGACGCCCCATCCCAGCCTGCAGTGGGTACTCGACGGATTCACCGCGGGGCCGGCCTTTGTCCGCAACGGCCGCCTGGATCTGATTGCCGTCAATGCTGTGGCGCGGGCCATTTACAAGGACGCGTTCGACATGCCGGGTTACCCGCCTAACCTGGCGATCTTCACCTTCCTCGATGAGCGAAGCCGTGACCTGCAGTCGGACTGGGACCGGGCCGCCGACGTTGTCGTCTCCATCCTGCGCACCGAGGCCGGCCGCGACCCGCACAACAGGGAGCTTCACGACCTCGTCGGGGAGCTCTCCACGCGCAGCGAGGAATTCCGGAGCCGCTGGAGCGCCCACAATGTCCGGCACCACGGCACAGGGTTCAAAACCTTCCGCCATCCAATCGTTGGCGAACTCACCTTTTCCTACGAGGGGCTGGAGATGACCTCCGAGCCTGGTCTCACGCTGACCTTCTACACCGCCGAGCCAGGGTCACCCTCCGAAGAGGCGCTGCGTCTGCTTGCGTCCTGGGCCGCCACAGAGTTCCCCCGCACGCCCAGGCAGGAATCAACGGCCGAAGCCTGAGAAGCATCGCGGAGGGCCAGGGCTGCCTGGACCAGTGCGGCGTGGGTCATGGCCTGCGGGTAGTTTCCGAGCAGGGCTCCGGTGGCGGGATCGATCTCCTCGCTGAACAGGCCCAGCGGGCCGGCGATCCCCAGGAGCGCGTCGAACATTTCCGTGGCCTCCGCTGCCCGTCCGGTGAGGGCGAGCGCCTGGGCCAGCCAGAAGGAGCACGGCAGGAACGCCCCCTCGTCGCCGGGCAGCCCGTCCTGGCCGGGCGGGTAGCGGTACAAGAAGGGGTAACCGGCCGACAGCTCCGACCACACCGCATCCACCGTTCCCCGCAGCCGCTCCGAGCCACCGTCCTCGAAACCGGTCACCGGCAGGATCAGCAGGGCCGAGTCGAGGTCGGCGGATCCATAGGAGCGGGTGTACGTGTTCCGGGCCGCGTCGAACCCCCGGGTCCGGATGTCGGCGGCCAGAGCGCTCCTTGCTTCTTCCCACCGGCGCCGCCGCCGGGCACTGGTGCGGTGGCTCTCGGCGATGCGCAGGGCCCGGTCCAGCGCGAGCCAGCCCATGATCTTGGAATGCACGTGGTGCGCGGCATCAGCGCGGATCTCCCAGATGCCCGCGTCCGGTTCCGGCCAGCGCCGCGCCACGAGGTCCGTGAACCCGCGCATCGCCCGCCACGTCTCCGAATTGAGCCGGTGCCCCTGCCGGACGAGGTTCCATGCGGCGTCAATCACCCAGCCGTAGCCGTCGAGCTGATGCTGGTGCGCGGCCCCGTTTCCCATCCTCACCGGAGCGCTGCCCCCGTAGCCCGGCCAGTTCTCCAGGGTGCGCTCGCGGGGGACATGCCCACCGGTCAGGGTCAGCAGGGCAGGCAGCCGGGGCCGCTGCAGCCTGCTCGCGTGCAGCAGCCAGTTCAGGAAGTTCAGGGCCTCCGCGTCTTTGCCCAGTCCGAGGAAGGCGGCGATGCCGATGCTGGCGTCCCGCGGCCAGGCGTACCTGTAGTCCCAGTTCCGGATGCCGCCCGGGTCCTCCGGCAGGGACGTGGTCGGCGCGGCCACGGGCGCGCCCGACGGGGAGTACGTCAGCAGCTTCAGCGTCAGCAGGCTCCGCAGGACCTCTTCGCGAAACGGGACATCCTCGCTGATGTCCGACGCCCACTCCCGCCAGCGGGCCTCGTCGGCCTCCACCAGGTCCCAGGCAGTCTCCGGATCGACCCAGATGAGCGGTTCCGTGTACGCCAGGGCGAGCACCAGCACAACGGGACGTCCGGGCTCAACGGTGATAACCGTCGTCGTGCCCGGCTCCACCCGCAGCCCGCCGCTGCAGCCTAGCGACATGGCCAGGGCGCCCCATTCGCAGACCAGGTGACCGTCCTGCCGGACGCGGGGGCGGAGATGGCGCTCGCCGAGACGGGGATTAAGTTCGACGGCGGCCTCCGCGGGCACGCCTTCGGCCTCCAGCCGCCGGATCAGGAGAGTCGTGGGCAACAACCGGCCGGACACCTCCGCCACCATCGCCTCGGTGAGTGTCAGCGTGCCGCCGTCGGTGGCCCAGACCGTCTCAAGCGTGGCGGTGTGCGGCCGGTACCGGCGGGCGAGGCGCTGGGCGGGCAGGGCGGGGCCGGCGCGGAAGGTGCCCGCCTCCGGACCTCCGAGCAGCGCACCGAAGACGGGATCGCCGTCGAAGGTGGGCGCGCAGAGCCAGTCGATGCCGCCGTCGCCCGAGACCAGGGCGGCCGTGCGCGTGTCTCCCAGCAGCCCGTAGTCCGCGAGGGCGGGGGAGTTTTTGTTGGCCATGGTGCGTCCACCTTTTCCTGGAGGGTCAGCCGGCCGTGAGAAGCAACCCGAGCAGCGAGCCGTAGACCAGATGGGCCGCGACGGCCACCGCAGGGGTCTGGATCCCGTAGTTCAGGCCCAGCAGGCCGGGAGGTTCAAGTGCCGCGCGGCTGGCCGGACCGGCCCTGGTGCTGGCCATCCGGGGATGAATGCCGGGGAGCAGGGGCAGGATGACGGTCAGCGCCACGGCGACGTGAAGGAGTCCCAGCAGGGCGCCGATCCACCACGTGGCCCGGCCCAGCAGCGCAAAGACCGCCGCGTAGCCAAGGGCGAAGACCTGCCCCGCTGCGAGGTGAATGAAGAAGCCGGCGATCCTCGCCTTGTCCGGATCCGGCGTGACGAGGCTGCCCAGAACCAGCGGCAGGTCGAGCCGGGTCCAGCCGGCCATCTGGAAGGCGATCATCACCGCGGTCAGGGCTGTGGTGGCGAGCAGCCCGAACAGCGCCCAGCCCTGCCAATCCATCTCAACCACCCGCACATTCTAAAACTAGATTCTTTAATTTTAGAGTCGACGATGAGCGGCGCACAAGAGAAACGCGGGGTCACTTCCCGCCCAATAAAGGCCCCAAATTGGGCGCTAAGTGACCCCGCGTTGCAGGTCACCGTCCCGCGAGGTGGCCCGCCACGTACTCCGCATCCATTCCCACTGCCGCCACCGTGGACGACGCGTGCCGGGTGAGCCAGGGCAGCCCGACCGCATACAGCCCTGGAACCTCGGTGACGCCGCGTGAATGGCGCGGGTAGTTCCACTCATCCAGGACAGGGATGTCCAGGAAGCCGAAGTCCAGCCCGTAGCCGGTGCTCCAGATGACGGACGTGATGCCCTCGGCGTCGAGGTCGAGGCGCGCCCCGGACGAGGAAGGCTGCCAGTCGACCGCCGGAACAGGTTCAGCATCTGGTGCCTCGACCCCCGCCGCCAAAATGTACGCGTCCAGCATCACCTGCATCCGCTGCCCGAACGCTGATTCCACCAGCCCCATGCGGGCGGCGAGGTCGTCGCTGAAGGTGATGGCGCCGTCGTCCGTTCCCTCAAAGTGGCCGTGCAGCCGGACGCCGCGGCGGACCAGGTCCCGCAGGCGGATGCTGTGCCCGCCGTCGTTGCCGGAGACCAGCGGATTGCACATGAACCGCGCGGCGGGTGACGGAAGCTGCGCGGCCTGGAGGCCGTTGATGCCGTAATCGGGCCCGTGCAGGTTGACCTCGAGGAGCCAGTAGAACGTGTCCTGCCCGCGGTAGCGCCGCGGCGCCTCGGGGCAGGCCGACACGGACAAGTGCACCTCCCGGCCGGCAGCGAGCAGGTCCTCGGTGATCTGGCCGCCCGACTGACCTGTCCCCACCACCAGCACCGCGCCGTCGGGCAGCTGCGCCGGGTTGCGGTAGTCATGGCTGTGCAGCTGCGTAATGCGCTGGGGGAGTTTGGCGGCCGACGCCGGGATCCGCGGCCGCTGATAGGCCCCGTTCGCCAGCACGACGTTCCGAGCCAGCCAGCGCCCCTGGTTCGTGTCGACGGCGAACCCGCCGTCCGCCGCCGCAACCCGGGTCACTCCGGTCCCCAGCTGCACCGGTGCCGCAATCCGCCGGGCGTACTCGCGGAAGAGCCCGATCACCTCGTCGCGGGGCAGGAACGCGTCCGGCTCCGGCCCGTCGTACGTCATCCCCGGCAGTAGGAACGCGAAGTTGGGCGTATTCAAATAGAACGAGTCCCAGCGGTCCTGCCAGGCGCCGCCCAGCTGGGGTCGCTGTTCCAGCAGCAGGTGTTCGACGCCGGCCCGGCTCAGCCAGTAGCTCGTGGCCAGGCCCGCCTGCCCGGCCCCGATGACCAGGGTGTCGATTTCACGCGCGGCGCCGGCGGGGGAGGGCATGGCTACTTCTTCGCGGCCCTGGGCTTGGGTTCCTTGGCGGCCTTCGGCGGCAGGCTCGAGACGTACGCGAACGCCTTCTCCGTCCAGGCCCTGGCCCGCGCGTCATCGCCGTCGCCCTCCTCGTTCCACATCTCCGGCAGGCCCGTGTACCCGCCCATGGGACGCTCGGCGGGACCGAAGGGAACCGTCCGCTCCGAGGACTCGAGCACTTCACGGTCCTCATCGGAGAGCTTGATGCCGATGGTCGGCCCGAACAGCCCGGCGAACATATTGCCGTTCACGAATGCCCCCAGGTTCCCGAACATTGGCTTGATGACCACCCCGGGATGGTCGGGCACCACGGTCCGGAAGTGTTCCTTGTCGGCCTCGGTCGCTTTGGGCATTTCCATCGTGCACCTCCGGGTAGCAGGGCTCAGGCGGCATGTCACGGGCGCGGCCCAGCGCCGTCCCATGCCGGGATCATACGCCCGGCCGCCGGCCCCGGCCACCGTTTCGGGCCGCCCGGCAACTTCCCCTCCCCGCGCTCTAAAGTTTCCCCGCACGCAGTGCTATACATAGCTCAAGGCAACCAAATGCGCGGCTGTCTGCAGTGGCGATTCGGACGAACCGGGCCCGCCCGGAGGCTGGAGGAGAGGTGCTGACCAGGCCGGCCGGAGCGCGGCCCAGCCCCCAGGTACTCCTCACCGCTGCCTGTCTGGGTGCCCTCCTCACCTCATGCTCGGCCGGCGGCGCCGTCACGGACACCGTCTCCACCGCCGCCCAGGACAGCTCCTCCGCCATCGCCACCGCCAAGCTCGCCGTCGGCCTGGATTCCGGCGGCAAGCTCACCCGGGCCGCCACCTCCACCGCGCTCGACGATGCCCTCAAGGAAGTGCAGACCAGCCGCGACACCGTCCTGCGGCTCTCGCCCACCTCGCCCGGGGACCGGCAGGTGCGCGAGGACGCGCTGAAGGTCCTGGACAGTTCCGCCGCCGGCCTCACCACCGCGCGGGACGCCGTTTCGTCCGACGACGGCGGGCCGTCCCTTTCGGACGGAGCCCGGGCGCTCGCCGCGGCTGAGGACGCGCTCAAGCAGCTCACGGCCAAGGTGGGCGGGAAATGAAACGCCTGCTCGGCGTCGCCCTCGGCATCCTGACCGCCATCGGCGGCTTCGTGGACATCGGCGACCTGGTGACCAACGCCGTCGTCGGATCCCGGTTCGGTCTGTCGCTGGTGTGGGTGGTGCTGGTGGGCGTTGTGGGCATCTGCGTGTTCGCCAACATGTCCGGGCGGGTGGCGGCAGCCTCCGGCCGGGCCACCTTCGAGGTGATCCGTGAACGGCTGGGGCCGCGGGCCGGGCTGGCGAACCTGTCCGCGTCCTTCCTCATCAACCTGATGACGGTGACCGCGGAAATCGGCGGCATCGCACTGGCCCTGCAGCTGGCCAGCAGCGTCAATTACCTGCTCTGGATTCCGCTGGCGGCGGTGGCGGTGTGGCTGGTGATCTGGCGGGTCAAGTTCTCCATCATGGAAAACGTCACCGGGCTCCTGGGCCTGACGCTGGTCGTCTTCGCGGTGGCGCTGTTCCTGCTGAAGCCGGACTGGGGCAACCTGGGCAGCCAGGTCATTCCCGCCGTCCCGGCCGAGGAAACCGGCGCCACCTACTGGTACTTCGCCATCGCCCTGTTCGGCGCCGCCATGACCCCGTACGAGGTGTTCTTCTTCTCGTCCGGCGCTGTGGAGGAGGGGTGGAAGATCAAGGACCTGATCCAGTCGCGGATCAACGTCCTGGTGGGGTTCCCTCTGGGCGGGCTGTTGTCCGTCGCGATCGCCGCGTGCGCCGCCGTCGTGCTCCTGCCGGCCGGGATCGCCGTCACGTCCCTCTCCCAGGTGATCCTCCCGGTGGCGGCGGGTGCCGGGAAGCTGGGGCTCGCCGTCGTTCTTGTTGGCCTTGTGGCCGCGACGTTCGGGGCCGCCCTGGAGACGACGCTCTCCAGCGGCTACACCCTGGCGCAGTTCTTCGGCTGGTCCTGGGGCAAGTTCCGTAAGCCCGCGGAGGCCGCGCGGTTCCATCTGGCCATGATCATCTGCCTGCTGGTGGGCATCGCGGTGCTGGCCACGGGCGTGGATCCGGTGCTGGTGACCGAATACTCGGTGGTGTTCTCCGCGGTGGCGCTGCCGCTGACGTACCTGCCCATCCTGATCGTCGCGAACGACCCCCAGTACATGGGCAAGCACGTCAACGGCCGGGGCGTGAACGTGGTGGCGATGGTCTACCTCGTGGTGATCCTCGTGGCCTCGCTGGCGGCCATACCCCTGATGATCGTGACAGGAGCCGGCGCATGAAAACACCCCGCCCGCTGCCATCCGTTCCCCGGGTCGCCGGGCAGACCCTGGACGCGCAGCTGCACCTGCTGGACCGCCAGGTCCTGGACAGCGACGGCGTCCCCGTCACCACCGTGGACGACCTCGAACTCGGCGTCCCTGAGGGCGGGCCTGAGCTTCCGTTCGGGACGGCGATTCCCGGGGGGACGCCGGCGCCGGTGCTCACCGCGCTGCTGACCGGCCCCGTCCTGGGGACGCGCATCTTCGGCGGCAGGCCGCCGTCGTCCCGGCTGATCCGGATCCCGTGGATGGATGTGGCCGACGTCGGCGTGGTGGTCCGGCTCGGCGTCAGCGGCCAGGGCCTCGACGCCGACTGGGTGGAACGCTGGATCCGCGACAAGATCATTGCCCGGATTCCGGGGTCGGGAGGCCGCCGTGATCCTCGGTGACCTTTTGGGCACTCCGGTGCATGACGACGACGGGGTGCGGCTGGGGCGCGTGGCCGACGCCCGGTTTGTGGTGGACGGCGCCCCGCGCCGGCTGATGGCCGACGCCCGGCTGCTGGGCCTGGTGGTCAGCCCGCACAGCTGGTCCTCGTTCCTGGGGTACGAGCGGAACAGCCTCACGCAGCCGTGGCCGCTGCCCAAGCTGCTGCGGTGGCGGCACCGCGGATCCTTCTTCGTCATGTGGGAGGACATTGCGGTGCTGGGCGACCGGTCCGTCCGGCTGCGGCCCGGGTACACGGCGTACAGTCCGGCGCTGGACGGGAACGGGCAGGAGTAAGTTTCTTCTTTTCAGGGCCGGCCGGGGGACCCGGCGCCGGCTATATGACGCCTCCTTAATGGTTGTTCCTGCAAGTTTGGCAATGTTGCTCGCGGATGTCCTGTAGAGTTGATCACGTTGTTGTGTTTGCAGTTGGTAGTTCAGGCAGTACGCGCGGTCGAAAGTCCGTGTTCTTCTGAAGTAGCGGTATTGAACACCCCACACCGGAGGACCCGAAAGTCGGGACTTTTCCTCCACCTTCACGAAGGACAAAAATAATGGCTACTGGCACCGTCAAATGGTTTAACGCTGAAAAGGGCTTCGGCTTCATCTCCCCGGACGACTCCTCGCAGGACGTTTTCGCGCACTACTCCGCGATCAACTCCTCCGGCTTCCGCTCCCTCGAAGAGAACCAGAAGGTCTCCTTCGAAACCGAGCAGGGCCCCAAGGGTCCCCAGGCCGTCAACATCCAGGCCATCTAATTTCCTAGATAACCTGGGACCGCAAGGTTTCTGAACAGGGCCCGTCTCCGGACGGGCCCTGTTTTTTGTTAACCCGGGTGTGCTGGAACAATTGCCGTCATGCAACCAACCGGCACCGTCCCTGGCTTCGATCTGCGGATCAGCATCCAAGGCACCGAACCGGAGATCTGGCGGCGGCTGCAGCTCCCTGAAACCGTCATCGTCCCGGAATTCCACCGTGTGCTACAAACCGCCTTCGGATGGGAGAACCGGCACCTCTACGGGATCCGCTGTACTGACGTCCGTGGAGAAGCGCGCGTCATCGTCGGTCCGGACCAAGCGGCCGAGGACATCGACGCGGAGCCGGCGTCCGGCGTCGCACTTTTTGAACTCCTGGACGCACGGCGGACCGGACCCTCCAACTTCGAATACGAATACGACTTCGGCGACGCCTGGACGCACACTGTCGAGGTGATGGGGCCCGCCGAGCTTCCCGCGGGGACCCTGCGCTGTTCAGGCGGTGCCAACCGCGGCCCGGTGGAGGACTCCGGCGGTCCGTACGGCTACCGGCGGGTCATTGAGGTCCTGGCAGACTCCGGGCACCCGGAATACAGGGACACTGCCGGCTGGTACAAGTTGGTCAGCGGCGAGGACCCGGTGACCTTCGCTCCTGCCGCGTTCGACGCCAGCGCCCTCAACGCCCGGCTGGACGAGCTTGCCCTGCAGCTCTGGCCGGAGCCGCCCACGGACGGCGAGATCGGCGCCGTCGTCCATCCGGTTCACTGGTTCCTGTCCCAGGTTCCCGCCGACGGGCTGGAGCTGACGAAGGACGGCTATCTCAAGCCGGCCTTCGTCAAGGAGACCTTCCAAGCCCTCGGCCTGGACGACCGCTGGATCGGCAAGGCCAACCGAGAGGTCCAGACCCTGCCCGTCCTGCACCTCCGGGAGCAGCTCCAGGCCTGGAAACTGCTGCGGAAGTCGAAGGGCCGCCTGCTGCTCTCACCCGCCGGCCGCAAAATGTACGACGGCGGCCGTCCCCTGTGGGATTTTCTCGCCAATGCCGTCGGGAACCCGCCGGAGGAAGCGGCAGCCATCGTGAACGGCCTCGTGGTGCGGTGGTTGCTCGACGGCACCACGCCACGCTGGGACGAGCGAGCACGGATCATCGCCGACGTCCTCAACGTCGAAGGGTTCCGCACCAAGGCCGGGGCGCCCATCCCGCTGGACCTGGCCCATGAAATGTATCTCCGCACCCATTGGACCCTGGACTGCCTGCCGCTGACGGTTCCCGGCGGCCGCTTTACTGACGCTCCCGGGCTAACCGACGGCGGCCGTAAGTTCCTGCTTCATGTGCAGGGGCTGCTCAACGCGGGATAGGCGCTGACGATTCCGGTTTCGGCAGACTCAACCAGCGGTTGTCAGAGCTGGCCGCGGGCCGTCAGGAACGTGGTCAGCGCGGGGTTTTCGATTTCCTTCGCCAGCCAGGGAACGGCCTGGGCGGCGGCCTCGTCACCGAGCACGGCGCGGTGGGACTGCGCCCGGACCGCGAACTCGCGCATTCCGCTCCGGCTCGCAAGTGCCCCAAGCCGTTCCGCCACTTCTCCGGCCCGCTCAGACCGTGCCGCGATGGCCACTTCCGCCGCAACGTCCAGCAGCCGGGCCGAATACCAGAGGTACCAGGGCTTGGGCTCCATCCCCCTGTCCACCCAGTGCTGTGCCGCGGCGAGGTCACCGTGGGCCAGGAACAGGCGGGCTTCGGCCCCCGCCGCGAGGGCCATATAGCAGTGGTCCCCGGCCAGGTCCGCCATCACCCACGACCGGTCGATCATTTCGGCGGCTGCCTCAAGGTGGCCGGCCGCGAGGTACGTTTCGCCGCGCACTCCGGCCACAAACGGCTCGAACGCTGTCCAGTGCTCGGCGAGAATCCATTCCAGTGCATGGTCCAGGGTCTCGGCCGCGAGGTCCAGCTCCCCGCGCAGCAGCCACACGCGGCCAAGGAGCGCGCTGCTGAACGCCAGCTGCCGGCGGTTCCGCGCCTCCCGGGCCAGCCGGACGGACGCGGTCAGCGCATCCACCGCGTCGCCGTAGCGGGCGGTGTCCGACGCCAGCATGCCCTGGATTGCCAGGACCCGCGCCTGCTCCTCGGGGAATCCGGCGGCGGCAGAGCTGGCCCGGTGCAGCCAGCCGGCCGCCCGGTCCGGGACACCCCGCTGCACGGACAAGTACCCCAGCTCGCGGTAAGCCGCCGCCGCAGTCGGGGACCCGCCGTCGTACTTTTCCGGCGGCGCCCCGGCCGCCGGTGCTTCGGCTGACAGCGCCCGGTGCAGGAAATCCGCCACCTCCGCGCCGCGGCCACCCGCCTGGTGGATCATCGCGCCGGCCAGCGTCACCAGCGACTCGGCGAGGAGATGCCGGTCCGGAGTGCGCTGGGCCAGGACGACGGCGAGCCGCAGCTGATCCAGCCCGCGGTCCACGGCTCCGGCCGAGAGTGAGGCGCCGCCGGCGTCGAGATAGGACCGGACGGTCGCCGCGGTGGCGGGAATCCCCGGGTCCGCCTCGGGGTCCGCACCGGACAGGGCACGCCGGATTTCCGGCGGCAGCGGCAAACCCAGGTCATCGCGGTAGAGGTTGGCGCACTTGGTCACATGCTCGCGGGCATGCCGGTGCTCGCCGGCCGCCACCAGCGCCCTGACCAGCACCGCGTTGCAGTCGGTGTGGAACGGGTCCCGCTGCAGCGCCCGCGAGGCCAACTCCACTGCCTCCCGCGGATCGCCCGAAGCTAAAGCGGCGAGTGCGGATTCGTAGAGCAGGGACTGTCCGCAGTTCTCCAGCCGGTAACGCTGGTCTGCCAGCCACGAATCAAAAACCGGGCAATCGCCGAAGGACAAGCCCTCCAGCAGCTGGCCGTTCAGACTTTGTGGGTCGAGACGGGGGATGGCACGCGCCCCGACCAGCTCGACGGCGTCGCAGCGCCAAGCCGGCCGCATCTCCAGCCGCAGGGGATCGCCGTCGAGCGTTACACCGGCGAGCGATCGCCGGAGCTCGGAGAGGTTCCAGCGCAGCGCACCGAGCGGATCGGCAGCATCCGGAAACAGCAGCGCGGCGGTCCTCGACCGGCCGGTGCCCGCCGCCTGCAGGGCGAGGTAGGCCAACACAGCCCAGGCCTTGCGGCCACGGGGCTGCGCAGGACTTGCGCCAGGGGACTCGATCCGTGGCGGACCGAGGAGCCGGATCCATGTCTCGGCCATACGGCTCATGGTACCGCCGCGGCTTTTCGGTGTCTGCGGTGCCTCACACGCTGGCTCACACGCCTGCCGAACACACTGAAATCACCAATCAGCACCAACACTCATCCGAGGGAAAACCATGGAACTGCTCATCATCATCGCTCTTACGGCACTCTGGGTTGTCGGCGCCACCGTCCGTGCCGTCCTCACCGACGGCCGTGGCCACACACCCGGCGTTCGCTCAACTGAGGCGTGGCACGCAGGGCGGCTGCCCAGCGTTCCGTTCTCCGAGGCGCGGCTTTAAGGCTCGACTTTAAGTCTCGACGGGTTTCGACCAGCTGACCACTGGAGCGCCTCGCCGGGGCACGGCCCGCCCGGGGATCGGACCCGGGCCGTTCGTGTCAGGGCGGCCCCAGCCCATAGACTGGAGGCAGGTGAGCCGGGAAGTCTGGTCGGCACGGTATTTGTCGACCCAACGAGCAGGACACTTAATGGACCAGAACACACCCTCAGCTTCGCCCCGCGGCGGATCCACCGTATTCGGACGCGGCAGCTATGCCGAAGCGCTGCGCATCGGGGCGATACTGCGGAAAGAAACCGTCGGCGGCGCACTGCTGGTCGTCGCAGCCGTCGTCGCGCTCATCTGGGCCAACTCACCCTTGGCCGAGAGCTATTTCGCACTCCGGGACTTCCGGATCGGCTACGAGCCCTGGCACCTTAACCTCAGCCTCGGAGCCTGGGCCGCCGACGGCCTGCTGGCAATCTTCTTCTTCCTCGTCGGACTCGAACTCAAACGGGAGTTCGTCGCCGGAGACCTGCGCCAGATCAGCAAATCCATCGTCCCCATCGCCGCCGCCGTCGGCGGCGTCGCTGTGCCCGCGGTCATCTACGCCCTGGTCAACCTCTCGAGTCCGGAGATGGTGCGGGGGTGGGCCATCCCCACCGCCACGGATATCGCCTTCGCCGTTGCCGTCCTGGCGATCATCGGCTCCCACCTGCCTAGCGCCCTGCGGATCTTCCTGCTCACCCTCGCCGTGGTCGATGATCTGATCGCAATCAGCATCATTGCCATCTTCTACTCCAGCGATATTCAGCCCGGGCCGCTGCTGCTGGCACTGATTCCGCTGGGGCTTTACACCTTCCTCGCCCAGAAATACCGCCGCTTCTTCGGAACCCGGCTTGTAGCTGCATGGCTCATCCTGCTGCCACTGGGCATCGCCACCTGGGCGCTCGTGCATGCCTCAGGCATCCACGCCACCGTCGCCGGCGTGCTCCTGGGGTTCGCCGTGCCCGTGATCCGCTCCCAGGCCAGCGGCGGTCCGGAAGCCGGTCCCGGCCTCGCGGAGACCTTCGAACACCGCTTCCGCCCCATCTCCGCCGGCATCGCCGTGCCGATCTTCGCGTTCTTCTCTGCCGGAGTCGCCGTCGGAGGATGGGAAGGACTGGTCTCGGCCCTGACCGACCCGGTAACCCTGGGCATCATCCTCGCCCTCGTGCTGGGTAAGCCTGCCGGGATCCTCGGCACCACCTGGGTTCTCACGAAGGCAACCAGGGCAAGGCTGGATGATTCCTTCAAATGGATCGACATCTTCGGAGTCTCCGTCCTGGCCGGAATAGGTTTCACTGTCTCCCTGCTGGTGGCTGAACTCAGTTTCGGGCACGGAAGCATCCACGACGACCACGCCAAAGTCGGCATCCTGACGGCGTCTCTTATTGCTGCCCTGCTGGCAGCAGCCGTCCTCAGCACCAGAAACCGCCAATACCGGCTGGCGGAAGCCGAAGAGGAAATCGACGCCGACCAGAACGGCATCCCTGACGCCTACGAACAGGACCACCGCTCCTGAGCGCAGAGCGGGAGTGTGCCGCCGGTCCCCTGGGTTAGTGCAGCCCCATCGCATTCCGCACTTCGTCGAGGATGTGGTGCATGGCCGTCTCTGCCGCCGTGGCGTCCCCGCCGGCGACCGCTGCGGCCACTGCCTCGTGCGCGGCCAGGGCTTCGGGCCGGGGCTTGAACGGCATGAGGCCCTGCTTGGTGCGGCTGGTGAGCACCTCGGCCACCATGCCCTCGAGCGAGGAAAACATCTCGTTGCCGCAGCTTGTCAGCACCAGCCGGTGGTAGGCGATGTCTGCCGCCAGGAACGCCTCCAATTCACCGGCTTCACCCAGCCGCCGCAGGTCTGCGGCCAAAGCCACCAATTGGCTGCGTTCCGCGGCGCTGGCCCGGCGCGCAGCACCGGCCGCTGCAATGGGTTCGACGGCGATGCGCAGCTCGGTCAGGCTGGCGTACTGCTGCGCGCGGCGCTCTGAGGCGAGGCGCCAGCGCACCAGTTTGGGATCGTAAACGTTCCAGCGTTCCGGGTTTTGCACCACAATCCCCACGCGCCGGCGCGAGTAGATCAGGTTCATCGACTCGAGGACCTTCATCGTGTCCCGCGCCACCGTCCGGGACACGCTGTACTCCTGTTGAAGACCCTCAAGGGTCAGGCGGCTCCCGGGGCCAAGACGCCCGGAAGCGATGGCCACGCCAAGAGCGTCCAGGACGCGTTCATGCATCGCGGGTGATAACCCGCCGTCCTTCGCGTCATCCGCGCTGTCTGATGTCGCCGTCGACATGTTCCTGCCTTCCCTCCGCGCCGAAGGCGCCTCCCAAGACTACCGGACGATGACGGCAAAGATATGACCTGTGACACGAAAAGATAGTATCTTTTGGATGAATTGGTGATACCTTATCTCCAGCGCAGTTCGAATCGGGCTGCAGATTGAGCTTCTTCCACAAGCCAAAGACGTCTTCCTCGGAGGTAAACATGCAGTATCCAGCCACGCATCTGGTGGTCATGGGCGTTGCCGGTTCGGGCAAGTCCACCATCGCAGCGGCCCTGTCCAAGCACCTGGGTTGGGCGTGCGCGGAGGCGGACGAGTTCCACCCGGAGTCCAACATCGACAAGATGAGCCAGGGCATCCCGCTGCAGGACGAGGACCGCTGGCCCTGGCTGCAGCAGATCCAGGACTGGATGACCGAACAGGCCCGGGCCGGCCACAGCACCGTGCTCACCTGCTCCGCGCTCAAGCAGAGCTACCGGAGGCTGCTGTCCGAAGCCGAAGGCCGCGTGCTGTTCATCCACCTCCACGGCGAGGCAGCCCTGATCAGCGAGCGGATGCAAGGACGGGCAGGCCACTTCATGCCGCCCACGCTCCTGCCCAGCCAGCTGGCCACACTGGAACCCCTGACCGCAGAGGAACTGGAAGCCGGCAGCCTCCGCTTGGACATCACCCGCTCGCCGGACGAACTCATCGAGGCCATCCTTGCCGCGCTGAAGCTCCCTTCCGGCAAAGCACCGTGCGCTAACTAAGCCCCCACACTCTTTCACCTCCCCAACTGCAAGACCCTGTTTCAAAGGAGAATCATGACCATCGAAGGATGGACCCAAACACTGGGCGCAGGACCACTGCTGCTCATCGCGGCAGCGGCGATCGCCGTCCTGCTCTTCCTGATCATCCGGCTGCGCATGCACGCGCTGCTGGCACTGATTTTGGTCAGCCTGGCCACGGCCTTCGCCACCGGAATCCCTGCGAACCAGGTGGTCCCGGTGCTGGTCAACGGCTTCGGAACAACCCTCGGCACCGTCGCGCTGCTGGTCGGCCTCGGCGCGATGCTCGGCCGCATCGTGGAAACCAGCGGCGGCGCCAAGGTGCTGGCCGACTACCTGATCGGCATCTTCGGGGAAAAGCGGGCCCCGTTCGCGCTGGGCCTCGCGTCCCTGATCTTCGGCTTCCCGATCTTCTTCGACGCCGGCCTCGTGGTCATGCTGCCCGTCGTGTTCGCCGTGGCCCACCGCCTGGGCGGGGGAGTGCTGCGCTACGGCCTGCCCGCCGCCGGTGCGTTCTCCGTGATGCACATCTTCCTGCCGCCGCACCCGGGCCCGGTCTCGGCGTCGGCCTTCTTCGAGGCGAACGTCGGCCTGGTGACCATCGCCGGCCTGCTCACCGCGATCCCCACCTGGTACGTCACGGCCTACCTCTACGGCCTGTGGACCGGCAAGAAGCTGGAGCTCCCCGTTCCGGAACTGCTGGGCCACGCCACCGCCGACGCCGAATCCCACCCGCCGCGGTTCCGCACCGTGATCGGCCTGCTGCTCCTGCCGCTGGTCCTGATCTTCATCAACACGGGCCTGAACACCCTCGCCGCCTCGGGCGTGCTGTCCGAGTCGGTCAAGAAGGAACAGTGGTTCCAGGTGCTGCGCACAATCGGTGAAACGCCGGTGGCACTGCTCATCTCCGTCCTGGTTGCCATGTTCGTCCTTGGCGCCCGCCGCGGAGTCCACAACGGCGCCCTGGAGAAGCTGCTTGAATCCTCGCTGGGCCCGGTCTGCTCGGTCATTCTCATCACCGGCGCCGGCGGCATGTTCGGCGGTGTCCTGCGCACCTCCGGCATCGGCGACGCCCTCGCCGATGTGCTCGGCAACATGGGCATCCCGCTCATCCTGGCCGGCTTCCTGATCTCCGCAATCCTGCGGATCGCCCAGGGTTCCGCGACCGTTGCATTGACCACGACTGCCGGACTCATCGCCCCGGCCGTTGCCGCGGGCGGGCTGAACGGCATGCAGGTCGCGGCCATGGTTATCGCCGTGGCCGCGGGCTCCGTGGTGGTCTCCCACGTCAACGACTCGGGCTTCTGGCTGGTGGGCCGCTTCTTCGGAATGGACGTCAAGACCACCCTGAAGACGTGGACCGTTATGGAAACCCTGATCGGCGTCATGGGCTTCACCATAGCCGCGGTGATCTTCCTGGTCGCCGGCCTGGCCGGTTAGCTACAGCTTTCTAAAGTACGACGGCGGGAAGCCGGCAGATCTGCCGGACCCCGCCGTCGTCGTGCTATGACTGGAAGCCCAACCACGAAGGCGGACCACATTGATCAATCTGCAGCAGGATGCCGAAGGCTTCATCCGGATGAACCGGCATTTCCCGGAGAGCATCCTCGTCTCCGTTACTTTTTCTGACGGCTCGGTGGAGGAGGTCTCCGGCAAGCGGCTCAACCAGGCGTACGACGAAGCCCTGGCCGAGTTCCGCGCGCAGAACCATCTGGACGCGAAGGGCTTCTCGCGTCACCAGAAAAGCCGGAGCAACCCCGGCAACAAGGTCGACTTCGTGCGGGTCCAGCCCGGCATGGGGGACTGAGGGGCGCCGACGTTTAATGCAACGCGGGGTCAGATATCGCCCAATCCCCTGCCGGGATCGGGCGGTATCTGACCCCGCGTTGCTGTTTAAGCCGGCGGTGCCTACTCCGCGAGGGCCTTGATGACCTCCTTGGCCACGTCCTCACTGGACTGCGGGTTCTGGCCGCTGATCAGGTTGCCCTCGCGCACCACGTGGCTGGCCCAGTCCGGGCCGGTTTCCACGTTGGCGCCCTTCCCCCGCAGCGCCGTCTCCACGAACCAGGGCGTGTTCTCGCCGGTGCCGCCGCCCATCTCCTCCGAGTTGGTGAAGACCGTGAGCTTGCGGCCTGTGAAGGCGAAGGCGCCGTCGTCGGCCGTGGCGCTGAGCAGGCCCGCCGGCCCGTGGCAGAAGGGGGCGATGATCTTGCCGGCGCCGTCCGCCTCCACGAGAATCCGGCCGAGGTCCTTGTCCTGGAAAAGGTCCGCCATGGGGCCGTGGCCACCCGGCAGGACGACGGCGTCGTAAGCGGACATGTCGACGTCGGCCAGCACCAGCGGCGCGAAAAGGTCGACGTCGATCATCTCCAGATAAGTCCGGAAGTCCTCCGCGCGCTCCTCGCTGCCCACCATGTCTGCCTGCAGGCTGATCTTGTCCACCGTGGGCTTGACACCGCCGGGAGTGGCAAAGTCCACGTTGTGCCCGGCCTGCTGCAGGGTGCGGTGCGCCACCACCAGCTCCTCGGCCCAGAATCCGGTGGGGTGCTGGCTGCCGTCCTTCATGGTCAGCGAATCGGCCGCCGAGACGACCATCAGAATGTTAGCCATTGTCCTTGCTCCTTGTGTGGTTTTCTTGGTGTCGACGCGCTCAACTAGCGGCCCATTCCCTCAGCCGCAGCGGCGGCTCCTCGCCGCCGGCCTTCTGCAGCAGCACCTGGTTCACTCCCGTCAGGCCGTCCTCGAAGCCGACGGCGCTGGCCGCCATGTAGAGCCGCCAGATGCGGGCGCGGCCGTCGGACGTCAGCCGCACGGCCTCGTCCCACTGCTCCTCGAGGTTCTTCACCCAGGCCCGCAGCGTCAGGGCATAGTGCCGGCGGAGGGCCTCGACGTCGAGCACCTCGAAGCCGCCGCCCTCCAGCGCCACCACCATCTCGCCCAGGCTGAGCATCTCGCCGTCGGGGAAGACGTAGCGGGGGATGAAGGAATCGGGATCGTCCTCGGTGGGTCCGGCGTTCCAGGAGATGGCGTGGTTGAGCAGCCGCCCGCCGGGCCGCAGCAGGCCATGAAGCTGGGAGACGTAGCGGCCCAGCTGTTCGCGGCCGACATGCTCTGACATGCCGATGGAGCTGATCGCGTCATAGGGGCCGTCGGTCACGTCGCGGTAGTCCTGGACGCGGATCTCCACGAGTTCCGTCAGCCCGGCCTCGGCCACCCGCTTGCGGGCCAGCTCCGCCTGCTCGGTTGACAGTGTGATGCCGACGACGCTCGCCCCGTACCGCCCGGCGGCGTGCAGCGCGAAGCTTCCCCAGCCGCAGCCCACGTCCAGCACGCGCATGCCGGGCTTCAGACCCAGCTTGCGGCAGACGAGGTCGAGTTTGGCTTCCTGCGCCTCTTCCAGGCTCCGGCCCTCGTCCGGCCAGACCGCGCACGAGTAGACCAGGGACGGACCGAGGACCAGCCGGTAAAAGTCGTTGCCGACGTCGTAATGGTGTGAGATCGCGGCGGCGTCCCGTTTCTTGGAGTGCCGCCTGCCGTGCTTTTCCACCCTCGCCTCTTCGGGCGGGGGAGCGGGGTTGGGCCCGAGCGCGCCGAGCCGGACACCCGTCTTCGCCAGCGTCCACATTTCCCGGGGTGTCAGCGGACTGAACGGGCCGGGCTCGGCGAACTTGCCGGCGGAGCTGAGGGCGGCGAAGGCCGCGAAGATGTCGCCGTGCGCTTTGATCTCGCCGGCAACGTACGCGCGGCTCAGGCCCAGCTGCCCGGGCGACCAGAGGATCCGCCGCAGCGCCCGGCGGGACGTGAACTCGATCAGTGGCGCCTCTTCGGGACCTGCTTCCGAGCCGTCCCACGCCCGCAACCGGACCGGTATCTGGTCCGTGCCCGACTCCCCATTGTTCAATTCCCTGGTGCCGAGGACGATGGCCAATGCCTTGGCCAGTTTTGGTGCCGCTCCGGTTGTCTTTGCCATCCTTGTCGCCTCTCGTCCGCTGCCCAGCTCGGCGGGGCTGCGCCATTGCAGTCCCGTGTCAATAACGTACACAAGCCTGCCTGCAGCGGACAGGGAGACAACCCTGTCTCGCGGGGTCCAGTTCTTTCCGGACGCTCCTGGGCTCCCCGAATTCGCCGGAAGCCTTCCAGATCGCCGGAAGTTTCCGGCGTCCTCGGCACGTTCCGGCGAACTCGTGAATCATCATGTCCGGGCGAGTCGCGCCTGTGCCCAACATCTCGACTCTGGACCGGCGTTCAGGGCGGTGGGATCCTGATCGCAAACACCTGCCGGAGAGGGAGGCTGATACCGCCATGGACGACTCACCGGAGACACGTCAGAGGCTGTCCGACCGCATCGAGGAAAAACAGACCGCGCTCCGCTCCTACCTGGAGCGGCTCCGGCCCCGCCGGCACAAGCTCACGGAATTCAGCGTCGCCGGCAGCGTGCTCGCGGCTCTGTTCACCGCGGGTCCGGCGTTCGGCGGCACCGGGTTCACTGCAGCAGTCCAGGGCGTGTTCTCCCTGAATGACGCTTCCGTGGTGTGGCGCGCCCTTTGCCTGGGGGCAGTGGTTCTGTCGGTCGGGGCCGGGCTCGCCACGAACTTCGCCAACTCACAGGCTTTGGCCGAAAAGGTCACCGCAGCGGAGACAGCAATCGCCCAACTGGAAGGGCTGCAACTGTCCCTGGGCTTCGGCCACATAGCGATTGACGAGGCAGCGATGCTTTACAAGCAGTTCGTTTCCCACGTTCCGTTCGTGGCAGAGGTTCCGTCCCGCTGAGCGGCATTTCAAGTACGACGGCGGGGGCAGCCAGTCGGATGCCGCGTAATCGCCCCCGTCGATCGCACGCCTGCTCTGGTCCCGGTGCTCCTGCCTGCCTGCGGCGAAACTTTGATCGACGCCTTGCTGTTCCGCGCACTGTGGCGGACGGACCCTGAGCATCCGCGTCTGGACCGGGATTCCGGGCGGTGGGATCCTGATCCAAACGTCGACGGGGGGAGAAAGGCTGTAGCTAACCATGGAAGAATCCGCCGATACGCGGCAACGGCTGTCCGAGCGCATTGACCAAAAGCAGCAGGCCATCCGCTCCTACTTGGGGCGGGAGCGGCCGCGCCGGAACAGGCTCTCAAATGTAAGCATCGTGGGCAGTGCACTGGCTGCCGCGCTCACGGCCGGACCGGCAGTGGGCGGAACTGGATTCACGGAGGCGGTGCGCGGGATCTTCTCGCTGGACGACGACTCCATCGTGTGGCGGTTCCTTTGTCTGGCCGCCGTGATTTTCTCCGTGTCGGCCGCACTGGCCACCAACTTCGCAAACTCCCGCGCGCTGGGCGAAAAGGTAAGCGCGGCCGAGAGCGCCAACGCGCAGTTGGAGGGACTGCAGTTGTCCTTGAACTTCGGCAACCTGGCCGTGCCCGACGCCCTCAAGCTCTACCAGCAAGCCGTGGCACCGGTGGCGTTCGTGGACGAGGTGCCTTTGCGCTGAGCTGCTGTCGCGGAAGGTACGACGGCGGGTGGCTGGCGGTGATGCCAGCCACGCGTTCGTCTGCACTCCTACGCGAGCGCCGCGCAAACGTCGACTACCTGCCCCTTTCCGCTGAAAACCCTTACCTCTTGGGGTACTGGAAGGTCATCCGTTATGGCGTAGTTGAACTCACCAACCAGGAGGAATAAGCCAACGCGTTCGGAATTGGCATCCCTTGCATTAGTCACGACATTTCTGCCTGTCACTACTTCCTCAAGAACTGTTCCGTCCGGAGTTTGCGTAACAACTTCCCGACGGACGCCGGTGACTACGTAACTAACGGATTTTGTGCCGTTTGTCAGAGTGACTTTTTGTCCCGGTGATGTGAAGATCGTCCTGCCTTGCTGACTCTCAATGATTTTGAATTTCCCAGTGACAACTACGCCAACAGGAAAGGCGCAGGCACCGCCATCGGCAATCGCTGGGATGGTGCCGCTGCCGTTGATTATGTCTATGACGACTGGCTTGTTTGGATTCGGTTTTTCGGGCGGGGCGGCAGTACCAGGGCCAGCGCTAAGTACCGGTCCTAGCAAAAGAGCAATAGCGACTAGCAGTTTCTTCATGACAAACTCCATCCAAGAGCAAGCAAAGCGCGCGGGCCAGAAGAAGGCCGCAGATCTACGCGCAGAGAAGTGAGGGCGGCTGATATTTGCCGCGGGCAAATATCAGTCTGAAGCGGTTCCCCCATTAGGAGCCGCAGATGAGTTGCCGCGAGGAAAGATGCAATGCACCAAATTTCCCACTCATTTCCCCTTGCTTGGAAGTAAGGGTACGCTCTCAGCATTATCTTCTTTGATTAATGCCTAGATGCAGGATATTAGACCCTACATCTCTCGCATGGGAAGACAATTTCATTATTTGTCAACGAATTCAAACGGGTTGTCACCGGCCCGCTTCACCCGGTTCACCCCACCGTCGCCGTCCCGTAACCCGGCCAAACAACGATGGGCCCATGACTGCTCTCACCCGCCGAAACGTCCTCAAAGGTGCCATCGCCGCTGCCGGTGCTGCCGCCGTCGCGCCCTCACTGGTGGTCCCTGCCCACGCAGCCCGGCCGGCCGCCGTGCCCCTGGTCCGCACCCGACTGACCCTCCCGTCCGGCATCGCCACCGGAGATGTCACAACCAACTCGGGCGTCCTGTGGTCCCGCGCGTCGGGCGCGGGCCGGCTGGTTGCCAATCTGGTGGCGGTCGACGAGGACGGGTCTGCGCTCCGCGGCAGCCCCGCCTTCAGCCGGGTGCTGCGCGGCACCACTGCCAGCGATGCCACCGACTTCACCTCGAAGATCGCCGCCCGTGACCTCCCGGCGGGAACCCGCTTCGCGCTCACCATGCACTTCGAGGACCCGGACGGCAACGCAGGCGAGACCGCCCGCGGCTCCTTCAGCACCGCGCCCGGCTCGAAGGCCAGCAGCCCCTGGTCCCGCGGCGCCGGCAGCAAGCGCGGCCAGAGCTTCGTCTGGACCGGCGACACCGCCGGCCAGGGCTGGGGCATCAACGAGGAGATCGGCGGCATGCGCGGGTACGCGGCCATGCTCGCCACCAAGCCGGACTTCTTCATCCACTCCGGCGACACCATCTACGCCGACGGCCCCATCGCCGCCCAGGTCACCGAGCCGGACGGCCAGATCTGGCGCAACCTCGTCACCGAAGAGGTCTCCAAGGTGGCCGAAACCCTCGAGGAATACCGCGGCCGGCACCGCTACAACATGATGGACAAGAACATCCGCGCCCTTTACGCGGAGGTCCCGGTCATCGCCCAGTGGGACGACCACGAGACCCACAACAACTGGTACCCGGGGCAGATCCTCAGCGACGCCCGCTACACCGAGCGCCGCGTGGACGTCCTCGCCGCCCGCGGCCGCCAGGCCTGGCAGGAGTACCAGCCCATCGCCCAGCTCAGCGACGGCAGCACCGGCTTCGAACCCGCCCGCATCTACCGCAAGATCACCCGCGGCCCGCAGCTGGACGTCTTCTGCCTGGACATGCGGACCTTCAAGGACCCCAACACGGACGGCAAGGAAACGAACCTCACCCACATCCTGGGCCAGGAACAGGCCGACTGGCTGATCCGCGAGGTCAGCACGTCCAAGGCCACGTGGAAGGTGATCTCCGCAGACCTGCCGCTGGGCATCATCGTCCCCGACGGACCCTCAGCGCAGGAGTCCCTGTCCAACCGCGACGCCGGTGCCCCCTTGGGCAAGGAGCTCGAGATCGCGCGGGTCCTGTCCGCGTTCAAGCGCAACCGGGTTAAAAACGTCGTCTGGCTCACCGCGGACGTGCACTACTGCGCCGCCCACCACTATTCACCCGAGCGCGCCGCCTTCCAGGACTTCGAACCCTTCTGGGAGTTCGTGGGCGGGCCCATCAATGCCGGCAGCTTCGGCCCCAACCAGATGGACGCCACCTTCGGCCCGGAGGTGGTCTTCTCCCGTGCCGGTGCCTACGCCGGCGAGTCCCCGCGCAGCGGCGAAAGCCAGTACTTCGGCCACGTAGACCTCGGCCAGGACGACGTCTTCTCCGTCACCCTCCGCAACGCCAACGGCACGGTGATCTTCCGCAAGGACCTGAACCCGGAACGCTAAGCCGGTGGTTGAGCCTGCGCGGGCCAGGCTCAACCAGGGGGACAGGCTCAATCGACGGTAACCTCGGGCTGCTGTGCTGTGCCGGGCGGTTGGTACTTGATCTTCGCAGCCTGCCGCATGGCTTCCATCGATTCCTCGACGCTCAAAAGCACCGTGGTTTCGAAGGAACTGAGCGCACCGCCTCCACTAAGCGCCAGTGCCACTGCAGCCATGGAGACGTTGTCGGGGGCCTCCCAAAGGTTGTACCCGTCGTGGGAGCCGAAGGCGTACCAGAATCCATGGAGCTTCCCGCCGACCGATTCGATGTAAGTCTGGGCGGCCTTTCGTCGGTCCTCAGGGTTGTTGATCAGCCTTGCCCATGTGTCCGGTGTGTAGCTGAATCTGGATAGGTAGAGCGGCATCGTCTCGTCCTTTCGTTCACTGTCGGAAGCAGGATTCACCCAGAATGGCAGGGTGCTGCGCGGCCAGCAACGGCTGGATTTCCCGGCCCGGCCTGCTCGCGGTCAGGGGAGGTAGCCACCCGTGCCGTCCGGTGGGACGATTCCACTATGAGCGAGAACTTTCCGGATCATGGGCCGCGCCTGCACGCGCATGCGGCCCCCACCACCCAGCAGATGCGTACTGTCGGCCAGCGAAGGCGGGACGCGGAAGAGAAGCTTGAACAGCATCTGCAGGAAGCCCGTCATAAGGACGAGCCGGCCAACGGTGAGCCCATCGCACTGTCGGGCACTCCGATGGAGGACGGCTCGGACATTGCCGGTCTCCAGTACGACGGCGGGCTGGCCGACGGTGAGAGTGTGGACCCGAACCCGGGGCGATAGGTTTCGCTCCCCACCGGCACCCTAACGTCGCAAGCTCGACGGCGGGTGGCCGGCAGACGTTGCCGGCCACCCGCCGTCGGGCTTTCTCGATGCTGTGGATGCTTCTCCTTTGAAGCATGAATGTTTGAACTGATGCCCGCTGGTCAGGCGGCCGGGCCCTCGGTCAGGTAGTTGTGGACCTCGTAAAACGTCACGTCTGGCTTTTGGGGGATGCCCACTTCGGCGGAGATGGGATCGATCTTCTCGCGGGCGAACGCTTCGAAAGCCTCCCTGCTCTTCCACGTGTCCACCACGCGGATCCCATTTTCGGTGGCGGCCACCCAGTGTGTCAGGCCGCCCGGCGCGCCGGGACCACCTTTGGTGAAGCCCATTTTTTCGATGACTTGGTCGTACTGCTCCAATGTTGCCCCGGCGAAATCCATGACGATGGCGACAGGCATGACGTGCTCCTAAATGCTTGTGGAATCACCTCGGGCGGCCCGGAAATGGACCGCCCAAGGCCTTGGTACTCCGGGCCGGGCAGGGTGTCAACGGTCTTTTCATTGGCCGAATGGCGCACGTCACATTTTCCGCCGGGAACGTAATCCGGCATCTGTTCTGCAAGAATGGCGATGTCATGTGCGGGAGGTCACAAGCAAAGGCGCTTGAGGCCTCCCGCGCTATGCCCTGGGGAGGCACGGATGTCAGGAATCAGTTTTACGGCCATCGACTTCGAAACGGCCAACAGCCACCGCGGCTCGGCCTGCGCGGTCGGCCTGGTGAAGGTCCGCGACGGGAACATCGTCGACACGGCATCGTGGCTCATCAAGCCGCCGCCCGGCATCGACGACTTTGATCCCATCAACGTGGAGCTCCACGGCATCGCGGAACAGGACGTCCAGAACGCCGCCGACTGGGAGATGTCCCTCGAAGGCATCCTGCAGTTCGTCTGCGAGGACCCGCTCGTGGCGTTCGACGCCGCCTACGACGCCTCCGTGATGCACAAAGCCACCGAGCACCAGCACCTGGACCTGCCGGCCGAGGAGTTCTACTGCGCGCTGCACCTCGCCCAGGACCACCTGCCCCTGCCGCGGCACCGCCTCAGTGACGTTCTCGCCGCCCTCGGTCTTCCGCCGGTTGAGCGGCATGAGCCGCGGGCGCACGCGCTGGCCTGCGCCCAGATAGTGCTCGCCATTGCGGCAACACGCGGCTTCTCCTCTCTGGCCGAGGTTTGGGAACAGCCGACGACGGCGGTCGGCAAGCGCCGCCGTGGCCGGCGCGTCCGCACCGACGCCGAACCGGAGGCCGAAACACCCGACACCGGACGCGCGGAACCTGATGCTGCACGTGGGGGACAGGATGAGCCTGATGCCAACCTCGCCGTGGTGGCGCCCGACGCCGGTCCGCACCGGAGAACTGCGAAGCGCGCGTTCAGTACCGCAGCGGGACTGGTGCTGTTCGCGCTGGGCGTGGCGGCCGCCGTCGGGCTCGCCTACCTCACCGGATTCACCATCCGCTTCTTCGCCGCCGGCCAGAGCGTCACGGCTGCACTGACACTCGCCGCAGCCGCGGCCACCATGTGGGCGATCTGGGCAAGCATCGCCCGCGGCTGGCATCGCCTCCGGCCCGGCACCTGACCCGTGTAGTTGATCCCCGGCAACTGACCCCCGCGCCATCGGCCTGCCGCCGCGGCTTCAGACTTCCCGTCTGCGAGAATGCTCGTGGACCGGGGGCAGGCGGAAGTGAACAATGCCGTCCCCCAGCTCAACGAAGTTCAACGGCTCAACGAAGCTTAGGGGAGGCCTCACGGCCAGGGAAGGCGGACATCCATGCCCATGTGGGCCCGGGCGCTTTTTTGGGGAACTCTTGCCGGCGGGGCGCTGGTTCTCGGCTCGGGACTGTCCTGGAAATGGAACATCCCCGCGAAGCTGGTCTCCTCGATCATGGCGTTCGGCGCTGGCGTCCTCATCTCCGCGCTCGCCTTCGAACTCGTGGACGAGGCCGTGCAGGGCGGCGGACTCTGGCCCACGGTCCTCGGCTTCCTCGCCGGCGCGGTGGTCTACGTCAGCGCCAACGCATTGCTGGCCCGCTCCGGAGCCAAGCACCGGAAGCGATCCAAGGACCAGCAGCCCTCCGAAAAGGAGGACCCGGGCAGCGGCACGGCCATCGCCGTCGGGGCGCTCCTGGACGGCATCCCGGAATCGGTGGTCCTCGGCCTCGGCCTCATCACGGCAGGCGCGGTGAGCCCGGCCATGCTCGCCGCCGTCTTCATCTCGAACGTCCCCGAAGGGCTGTCCAGTACGGCGGGCATGAAGAAGGCCGGCCGCAGCGCCAAGTATGTCTTCGGCGTGTGGGGCGGCATCGCGCTGCTGTGCGGGCTCGCGTCGCTGATCGGTTACACGGCGCTCGAGACGGCGCCAGACAGCATGGTCGCCTTCATCACCGCCGTCGCCGCCGGCGGGATCCTCGCCATGCTCGCGGACACGATGATCCCCGAGGCCTTCGAGGAGCACCACAACCTCACCGGCCTGGTGGCTGCGGTCGGCTTCCTCTCCGCCTTCACCATCCACCACGTCGGCGGGTAGCTCTCCTTTTTCCGGAGGTTTAATGCTCCTTGGGGATGAGGACCCACAGGGCGATGTAGACCAGTTCCCCAACACCGAACAGGCCGAACAGCACAAAGCCGATGCGGACCAGAGCCTTGGAAATACGGAATCGCGCAGCCAGCGCCGCACAGACGCCCGCGATCATCTTGCCGCTCCTGGGGCGGACCATACCAGCTTCCATGCCGCCACAGTAGCAGCCGGTTGCGCGTGAGTCAGCGGCCCGGGCCCAGCGGATTTTCCGCTGATTGAACCCCGACGACGGGCGGGCGGCGACGCTGTCGCCCTCCCGCCGTCGAGCTTTAACGAGCGGTCCGCAAGGGACGCTCAGGCCGCGGTGACCGTAACTGTCCGGGTGGCCAGGACCTTTGACGTGATCCAGTGCAGGAAGTCGATGCTGATGGTGTATTTGCCGGGAGTCGGCGGGCGGAGCAGGAAGTCGAACTTTTCGGCGGCCCCGGATTTGATGATGTCGGTCATCAGCGGCTGCCCGGCTACTGACGGCTGCACCGCCGGACCGGTCGGGCTCGGTGTAGTCCAGAACGGGCGGCCGTCATGTGCGATCAGCTCCGCGATCCTGGCCGGCCTGCCCGCGGCATCCATGATGCGCGTGCGCGTCGGGAAGTAGTCCACGTTCACCATGCGCACGAGTGTCGGGTAGCGGCCGTTCCGGACCACGTTTGCCTTCATCTGGGAGACGGCCCAGACCCGGTCGTCGCCCCTTGGCCGGCTGGGGATCGTGCCGCCCAGGAGGAAGAAGTGCCTGGGCTCGAAGCGGTTGAGCCCGGCATCCTCGCCGTTGAGCCCGGCAGCGTGGTTCAGTTCATGCCACCGGGGATCGAGGGAATACGGCGCAATAAAGGTCTCGGTGGCGACGTCATACAGGGGGCCCTCGAACGAATGACGCCGCGTGCCGGCCGGGGTTGGCGCAGCGGGGTTGGGCCGGGGATCGACGACGATCGCGCCGAACATGCCCATCTGCACGTGGAGCGGGGTGTTGACGTGACAGTGGTAGAAATACGTTCCCGACCCCCCGCGGTTAGGGTTGCCCCGTTCGCCGACGTCGGGCCTCCACTGGTAGGTGTAGTGTCCCGTGACTTCGAAGGAGGTGTGGCCGACGCCGTCGTTCCGCGGGTCCGGTTCGATGCCGTGCCAGTGGATGGTGTGAACCCTCTTGCTGGGTTTGATCGTGGCCTGGAACAGCTGCCCCTCCTGCATCCGCACCGTCGTGCCGGGCAACTGGCGGCCGAATTTGTTTCCCTCGAAGCTCCACATCTCGTGCTCGGAGCCGTCAGGGAAATCGAACTTCCGGTTGAAGAAGTCCATCTCGAGGAAAACGTCAGGCTTCTGCGGGAATTCGGTCTCCGGGCTGCCCTCGTGGGGCTGATCCGACGAGAAATCCACCTGGCTCCTGAACGTGTGGTGCGGATCTGCTGCCGTCGGCGGAGCCCCCTGAGCGGGGGCGGGCTGGGCGGCTAGGACCCAGTCTGCCACCAGCCCGCCGGGGTAGAGGCCGCCGCGCGCGGTCTGGGACGGTTCCGCATGGCAGTGCATGGGATACGTCCAGTCCTCGGTCCTCGCGTTCCACACCGGGTCGATCACGTCCGGCGGCCGGCGGACCGGAAGTATCGCCTCCTTGCGTTCCAGCGGCTGGAGCTGAATGGTGTCCTCCCATTGCTGGAGTACCACGTCGCCCTGCGGCGATACCCTGCCGTTGGACCGGGGGAAATCGAGGCCGTTGGCCCGCACGGTCCACACATGATTGCCGTGATAGTGCAGCTGGTGGTCCACGATGCCGGCGTTGAGCATCCGCATGAGGTGTCCAGTGCGGATGGCCCCGGCTGACGGGGAGGCACTGAAGTTGCGCACATCGGTCTCGCGGGGATGCCCTGAAGCCAGAGTGTCCTCATGCCGCCGGTCGTTGAACTCCTTATCCGTGGTGACGGCCAGCGCCTGGAACCCCGAATAGCCGTTGATGGTGAAGTAGTCCGGAACTGCCGGCGTGGCGAGGGGATCCACCGTCTGCCCCCTCGAAGTGATCCGCGCCCAGTTGGAATCCACGTCGTGGCAGAGCCACAGCCACTGGCGCTCGAACTCCGCCGCGCCCGGGGCAAGCCGCCATGCATTCCGCGGATCGATGACCACCAGCGCGCCGTACAGGCCAAGGGTCCGTTCCACCGGCTGGTTGCCCGGGTCTGTGTACACATAGGTCCCAGGCAAGGGTGCAGGAAACCTCAGGAGCTTAGTTTTTCCGGGAGCGATCTGGGCGGAGCCGATGTCCGCCCCGCCTGGCCCGGCACGGTGGAACCGAATCTCATGCGGCTGCGCGAGGTTGTTGTGCAGCAGGATTTCGATGATGCTGCCCGTCTCGGCGATCAGCGTCCGGGGCGGAAAGAAGCTGGCCCAGTAGCCTCGCCGGGCAAGGAACTGCCGCGTGAATGCGGGATCCGGCCGCAGCGGTGCCGGCCTTCCAAGCGGCGGCAGCGGCGCACCAAGGGGATAGGTCCTGCTTGCCACCACCCGGCCGTTGGCCGTGATGACCCGCGGGCTTATCGCCAGCGCCGGCTTCGGATCGTTTATTGCAGTGCGGCGGTCCCCGAATCCACGGTGGTACACGAGCGATCCGTCCACCATCGGGACGAATCCGTCGTTGATATGGATGTCGACGATTGCCATGGCTGACCTCCCGTGTGCAGGGGGCCGGATTTTAGGCTTGAACTCAGGTCCATGTGTCGCCCCCAATTGCGCCTACAGACAGCACCATGGTGGTGGCAGCAGCCTAGAGAAAACTTGCGGCGCCCTCGAGGAAGGTGCATGTCCTGACATACGCCTCCCGAGGTCGCTAGTTCACGACGCCGGAATCCTGGGGAGCACCATGCAACCCGGCTGCTGCTTCAATCCGCAGCTCAAGGTCGGTCATGACCATCGCGGCCAGGTCGCGCAGATTGGCGTTGTCCTCTGGGGTCATGGTGCGCGGTTCGAAGTCCAGGATGCACAGGGTGCCCAGGCTGTAGCCGTCCCCCGTCTTAAGAGGAGCGCCGGCATAGAACTTCAGCCCGAACTCACCCGCGACCAGCGGATTCAGCAGGGTCCTCGGGTCCTCCGGCGCGTTTTCCACCACCCAAAGATCGTCCTGAAGGATCGCTGACGCGCACAGGCCTGGGTCCCTGCTGATCTGTTCCACGTCCACGCCGTGGTGGGACTTGAACCAGATCCGGTCATGATCCACGATCGACACGATGGCCACCGGCACTGAGAAGAGCCTGGCGGCCAGCGCCGTGATCCTGTCGAAGGCGCCGTCCGGGGGAGTGTCGAGGATGCCGTATCTGTGCACCGCCTCCATCCGGGCTTCCTCGTCGGCAGGGATGATGGTGGGGTCCACCTTGTGCTTTCCGCGGCTGCTCAGTGACAGCTCATGCAGGGCCTGGCTAACCTCGGTGGTCGACGGCCTGTCATCCGGATTCCGTGCCGTCATGGCCGCCAGGAGCAGCCGCCACTCCGGTTCCACGTCGTCAGGGATATAGGGGTCCTCCATGAGGCGCGCTAATGCGCTCTGCAACGGGTCACCCGGAAAGGCCTGCTGCCCGGTCAGGCATTCGAGCAGCACCAGGCCCAGGGAGTAAACATCGCTGGGCGGCCCGATAGGCTCGGCTTTCGCCTGCTCGGGGCTGAGGTAGCCGGCGGTGCCAAGGAATCCGCCGTCGTGGAGGTCTGGCGCATCAGCCATCAGCGCGATGCCGAAATCCGTCAGTTTTGCGTGCATGCGGGCGGTGTCGTGCTGGTAGTCGAAGACGAGGATGTTGCCCGGCTTGACGTCCCGGTGGACTACGCCGCTTTCATGGATGTAGGCGAGGGCGTCCGCCACGTCGTAGCCGATCTCGGCGGTGTGCCGGGAGGAGAGCGGGCCTTCGGCGAGGCGGCGCTTGAGATCCGGGCCTTCCACCAGCTCCATCACCAGGTAGATGCGGGTGCGGCCGGGCTCTTCGCGGTCGATGCCGGCGTCAAGGAGCGTGATCAGACTGTGGTGGTTCAGGGCAGCGAGGACCTTGACTTCGGCGTCGTCGTCCCGCGCCGGCTGAGGAGCGGTGTCGCTTCTGATGATGACCTTGAGAGCGACTTCGCGCTCGAGGGACACGTCGACGGCGCGGTACACGTAGGCCATGGCGCCGGAACCGATCTGTTCCACCACCTGGTACCTTCCGCCGAGGACTGTGCCTTCTGCAATGCCGGGTTGTACGGCCATTAGGTACCTTGATTTCCCCGCCGGCCCCCCGGGCCGGCGTTATAAGTGCGTTGAAGCGTCGTGGCAGCGGTGTGCGTAAAATGCAGAGTTTTGGGTACGCAAAAAGAGCCGATTTGCATCGGCTCTTTCTGCGTACGCCTAGATAAGGCTGGGGGCGCTCGCCAGGATGTAGTCGGCGGCTGCGGGCCCGGTCATGGCCAGCTCGCAGTAGGCCGGATCGATCCCTCGCGCCTTCAGTGCCGCAAACAGGGAGTCAGGGGCGGCTGGCTGCAACTTATGGATCAGGCACCAACTGGTGTACAGGCCGTAAAGCTCGTCGGATCCGAGAACCGTATCGGTCTCCCGCTCCGTGGTCAGCGCCTCGGCGATAAATTGTTCAAACTTGGTGGCGTCCATTTTTGGGCTCCTCTAAGGACATGTACATTGATCCGCCGTTTCTGCTTCAGCGATAAACGGATCTCCGCCCGTAGTGGCCAGCGATCTACCTGAAATTTATGCGAGACAGACTGTTCTGTCTAGTTGAGCCGGGGACGCGCAAAGTAGCATCGTGAACGCCACTTTCGATGAGGGGCAGCGACGGCCGGCGGACAGCATTTGCTGCTCGCACAGCATGTCCAGAACGGCCCGTTTCTGTCGCTCCCGCCGTCGAGTCCGAGGCGATTTGCACGCGCCCCCGTGGCCGTGTAGAGTCATTCGAGTCGCCGCCGCTGAAGCGGACAAATAGCGACCGACCCCCTTTCAAACAGCCTGAAAAATGGTGCACTAAACAGTGCGCCGCGGACGGGCCGGGGACCTCCCTGCAAGCAAAAATCGCGGAAACGCCGATTTGCAAAGCTTCGCCGGACCGGGTAAGTTTGAAAAGTTGCTCCGGAGCGATCCTGAACGTTGGTTTGGGTGGTGCCGGGTGTGTCTGTTGTTTGAGAACTCAATAGTGTGCCAAGTTTGTTGATACCGATTTTTTATGAATTGGTTGATTGTGCCGGGCTGCCCACCCCCGTGGTGTGGCCTGGTGTTTTTAGCTGGTTTCAAATTTTGTGCAGCCTTCGTTCCTGTTATTTCCGGGGGTGTTGGTTGTGTCTGTTTTTCTTCAACGGAGAGTTTGATCCTGGCTCAGGATGAACGCTGGCGGCGTGCTTAACACATGCAAGTCGAACGATGATCCGGTGCTTGCACCGGGGATTAGTGGCGAACGGGTGAGTAACACGTGAGTAACCTGCCCTTGACTCTGGGATAAGCCTGGGAAACTGGGTCTAATACCGGATATGACTCCTCATCGCATG
>NZ_JCAQPC010000018.1:0-316244 GCF_059568005.1 Arthrobacter sp. BGA-UO-ETr-C19 | reverse complement strand
CGATGGTACTGCACCCGGGAGGGTGTGGGAGAGTAGGTCACCGCCGGACAACCATTAGGTCGAGAGCCCCAACCAGTCATGGTTGGGGCTCTCCCGCATTTAACCCCGGTTTCCACACCCAACCCCGGCCCCCCGGGATGTGAGGAAGCGACCGGACCGAAGCGACAGGACCTGAGGAAGCGACCGGACCGAAGCGACAGGACCTGAGGAAGCGACCGGATCGAGGCGACCTTTTCACCGACCCTTCCTCACATCCTGCAGGTTTTTCCCTAACCCTTCCTCACATCCTGCCGGTTTTTCCCTAACGCTTCCTCAGGTCCTGCAGGTTTTTCCCTAACGCTTCCTCAGGTTCTGCAGGTTTTTCCCTAACGCTTCCTCAGGTTCTGCCGGTTTTTCCCTAACGCTTCCTCAGGTCCTGCAGGGTTTTCCCTAACGCGTCCTCAGGTCCCGACTCGTGCTAGGAGTCTTCTCCAGGTTGGGGGCTGCACGGCCCTTTTCAGCGGGGCCTGACGCTCGTCGTCGTTGTTCCGCCAACGCTTGATTCGGCCTTGACGGCGGTGACCTGCTTGGCAGGTCCGGGCTTGACTTCCAGCGACCAGGTCCCCAGGGAGTTGGCCTTTACGGTTCCCAAGCGCGTGGCAGCACGTCCTGGCGTCACGTCGTACAGCACGACGGTGGCCGAGGTTGCCGCCGTCGAGCCGGTGAACTTGGAGGTTCCGGCGAGAGTCATGTCCTTCTTCAAACGGTGCCGGGCGGTGGTGATGGTCACGACGTCTTTCTGTCCCACAGGTGCGGCAGCCGGTGCCGGTGGTGATGTTACCGGGGACGTGGCCGGAGTGGTTGTCACCGGTGCGGCCACCTCTGCTGGCTGAGTCGTCTGTGGTGCCGGCACTTCCGCAGTCCCTTGTACCGGTGCAGACTGGTTGATCGGGTGCGGCCGTACAGCTTCCACTGGATGATTGGGATCTACGTCGTTCATGTTAAGGCCGACGCTGAACTGGGCCATCATGTCATGGTCCTCGTGGGGCAGGTTGTGACAGTGGATCATGTACCTCCCGCGGTGGTGCTCGAACTTCATGAGCAGCCGGACCGTTTCGCCCTCGCCCACGTAGACCACGTCCTTGGGCCCACGCTCGTGGGCGAAAGGTGCCTGTCCGTTGCGGCTTAGGACCTGGAAGTCCACCAGGTGGATGTGGACCGGATGGAACCACCCTCCTGAGCTGTTTTCTATTTCCCAGATTTCCACGTCGTTCAGATCGGGATTAGCGAGGACCTTCTTATAGCCGCTCTGGACCACCTCGTCCCACGTCATGCCCCCGATTGTCCAGATGTCGTTGTCCCGTTTCACGCGCATGTGCCTGGTCTTTACGGAGTCCGAAGTCGTGAGGCTCATGGTCGTGCTCGGGGCGAGGACTGTCGGCAGCACCTTGGCGCCGGGTCCGGACGTGTCGACAGGCTCGTCCGTCACGTCGAAGGCCATGACCTTGTTGGTGAAGTCGTAGTCCACATTGTTCTTGTTGGACAGGTTGCGCAGTTCGACCCGCTTGCCGACGGGATACTTTGAAAAGTCGATGAGGACCTCGTAGCGCTCGGCGCCGCCGTGCCGCCAGGATGTCACCTGCTGGGCGGCCGGCATCAGACCGCCGTCGGTTGCGACGATGGTCATTGCGTCTCCTGTGCTCAGGGAGAAGCGGTAGGAACGCGCAATGGAGGCATTGAGAATACGGAAGCGGTAGATCCGTCGCTGGACCTTCATCACCGGCCAAGGCGCTCCGTTGACAAGGATGACGTCGCCCCACAGGCCGGAGTGGGTGTTGTCGTTGTAGCCGAGGGAGCCGTTGGCTGCGAACATGGCGTCGGAAACCGTGAGCGGTACGTCGAACTTTCCCTGCGGAAGGATGTTGCCTTCCACTTCGTCATGCAGGTGGTACTGGGCGGCCAGGCCGGAGTAAACGCTCTGACCCGTATTGTGGACGGCGTGGTCGTGGTACCAAAGGGTCCGTGCCGGCTGGAAATTGGGGTATTCATAGTCCTTGCAGTAGTCCCGGCCGGTGAGGTCGTTGGCGTAGCCGTCGAACTGCGGGAGCGACGCCGACCCGTGCAGGTGGGTCGAGGTGTCAAGCCGATACCCCCACTGCGGGTGGAACAGAGGCAGCACGTTGTCCATCTCCAGAGTGATGCGTTCCCCCTGATTCACCTTGATGGTCGGCCCCGGAAATGTCCCGTTGTAGCCGAGGATCGGTGTGCTGAGGCCAGGCACGATGTTGGCCAGGGCGGCTTTCTGTTCGATCTGATACAGGTGCCGTTTGTGGCCGTCGGGGTCCACAACCGTGCTCTTGGGCTTGAGTACCTCCGGAATGGGAAGTGTCCGCTGGTAGGGCTTGGGCATGTTCCGGGACGCGAGCTGGCTTGCCGACTTGGCGTTGACCGAAGTCAAGGGAACAGCCAGCCCAAAGGCACCGATGATGCCCACTCCACCTATTTGCAATGCCTGACGGCGTGTAACTGACACGACTACCTCCGACGTCGTAAGAAAAGTCCAATTGATTTAGTTGAAGGGTGTAATACCTACCCTGCGGAAACCTTGAGAGAGACAGGGCTGGCGGCGGCCTTCTTAGGGTGGAAGCCACCCAAGTGACGCCCGCTCAGGAAGCGGGGCCCATCAGGGCTCAGAGGACATCACAAGATCGTGGGCGCGCTCAGTAGTGGAGCGGTGCCGTACGCCCGCATCTCGGCGTCGGCGAGAGGTGGACAGCACAGCCGCGGCCGCTACGAGAAGCGTGCCGGCCGCGATGATCCACATGGCCATGCCCGCCGGCTCCACGACTGCCAGAGCCAGTTGGTCCCAGGGCTTGCCCACGGTGATCAGCCATTCCTGCCGCCGTGAATCCGGCAGCTGGTCTGCCTGTTGGGCGAGGGCCCAGCCGTGCGCCGCGTAGAGCGCGGCCACGGCACCTATGGTCACCAGCCTGGAGGCCAGCGACGATCCACGGCCGCCGCCGGTGGCACGGGCAAGGGAAGCCGTGAACAGGCAGCCGGACAGCAACGCCAGCAGGGCCATTGCCTGGTACCCGAACTGGGTGCGTGACGAGTACTCCAGTAAAGGCGTGTAGTACAGGGCAGCCAGCACTGCGGCCAAGCCAGCGGCCGCCGTATAGGGCGCCGACGCAGCACGCATAACAGGGCGCAGCATTATCGTGAGAACCTCTGCACCGCCTATGGTCCCGTCCTGCCTGGGTACGGCGGCGAGCCTGGCCAACGTCAGAGGCGCACCCGGAACCAGCAGGAGCGGAACGACGGCGATAAGAAGCATCTGGGTCACGACGTGCGCACTGATCAGATACTCCTGGTAGACGCGGAGTCCTCCGTTGGTGACCAGGAACAGAACCATGATTCCGAGGATCCACATGGCGGTGCGCTGAACAGGCCAGTGCCCGCCACGGTTCCTGACGCGCAGCACGCCGCCTGCGTACACGAACACAGCGAGGCCGCAGAGGAAGATCCACAGGGCGTCCGGCTTCCAACTGCTGAGCACATCCACAAAACCGGGAAGACGAAGGGACACCGGAGCGGGTGCTGCCTGCGAGACCGTTGGCGGTGGGGTGCGCGCCAGGGCGGCCGCCAGTCCTGATGCGGCTGCCATGACGGCAAGTTCGGCCACCGCCAGAGCCGAGAAGATGGCCCGTGCCCGCCCTGGGACCGATGCCAGTTTCGTGAGGATCCACTTGCGGTGCAGGGCCCCGAACACGCCCAGAACCCCCAGAGTTGCGGTCTTGGCCAAGAGGATCAGGCCGTACGGTGTGGCCAGCCCTTCAAGCGTTCCGATGCCTGTCACTCCGGCCGCTACGCCCGAGATTGCCAGGGCAAGGAAGGACAGCAGCGCCAACGTCGAGTAACGCCGGACCGCGGCCAGCAACTCCGTTCCCAGCGTCCGCCGCAGCAGGACGAGCGTTGCCAGGCCGCCGATCCAGATGGCTGCCGCGGCCATGTGCATGACCACGGAAACTGTACTGTCGGCGTGGCTGGCACCGCCCGCGGCATGGGAGTTTAGAGCCAGAGGAATCAGCCCGGTGGAAGCCAGCACAGCCGTGACGGCTACAGCCCGCTGGCTCTGAACTCCGAAGCACAGGAGCGCCACGGTTGCCGTGATCACGACTGTCAGAGCGTTTCTCCGCCCAGCGTCGACGTCGGTCAGGAAGCTCACAAAGATGGCGCCGGATCCTTCCGAAAACAGCGGCAGGTTGGCCAGCGAGTGGAAGGTGAGGACGCTGATCGCCGCTGCGGCGGCTGTCCAGAGCACAGCGGATATACCGGCAAGGACGAGTGCCTTCGAGAACGCTTTTCCCTTCGGGGGGAGGGCGTAGAGCGCCAGGATAAGTGGCCCGACAGTGCCGGCAGCCGCGATATTGAAAACAAGTTTGGCCAGAGGAAGCCCCCAGATGACCGCTGCGCCGGTCCGGTCAAGGAAGGCAGCTTCCTTGCCAGCCTCAGTCGAGTAGGCAACGAACAATGCAAGTAGCCCGCAACCCAGGATCATGGCAGCAGCGGCCACCGGCTTCGTCCGTGATTTCTTCATGGTTCCCCCTCGACGGATGCTGTGGGGCCCAGTCTTGCCACGTCTCCTTGGATTTTTCCTGTGGGATGTAGTGCTCTGCCGGAAGCCCAGAAGCAGAACAAGCGGACCAGCCGGCAACAGATTGAGTGGCCCACGCCCCTGTGAGGATGCACACGCCGGCGCGTGGAAGCCCCTCGCCGTTAGTGGCTGGCACCGGCTCTCACCTAGAATTGCTAGAGATATGCGGACACCGGATGCTTCACCTCGGGTCGCGCAGGACAACCAAACACGGACAAGAGCGGCTGCACATCGCGCCAGTGGTCGGCTCACTACAGGAGGAATCCACCATGGCTGAGCACAAGGGCGGCGGTTACCGCGGCGGAAATGACCGGGGGGACTCGGGAAGCAACCGGGGACGGCAGGGGGGCCCGTTTAGGGGGACCAATAACTCCGGCGGGGATCCGCGGGGCTTCCGCGCCCGTGAGGGCGACGGCGATCGTCGCGGTTTTGGTGGTGGTGAGCGTAAGCCGTTTGGGGAGCGTCCGCGTCGTGAGGGCGACGGCGATCGTCGCGGTTTTGGTGGCGGCGAGCGTAAGCCGTTTGGTGATCGTGACCGTAAGCCGTTTGGTGACCGTCCGCGCCGAGAGGGTGAGGGCGACCGCCGCAGCTTTGGTGATCGTGACCGTAAGCCGTTTGGTGACCGTCCGCGCCGCGAGGGCGAGGGTGACCGCCGCAGTTTTGGTGGCGGTGACCGTCCGCGCCGCGAGGGTGAGGGTGACCGCCGCAGCTTTGGTGATCGTGAGCGTAAGCCGTTTGGTGACCGTCCGCGCCGTGAGGGCGACGGCGATCGTCGCGGTTTTGGTGATCGTGACCGTAAACCGTTTGGTGACCGTCCGCGCCGAGAGGGTGAGGGCGACCGCCGCAGTTTTGGTGGGGGCGACCGCCGCAGCTTTGGTGATCGTGACCGTAAGCCGTTTGGTGACCGTCCGCGCCGCGAGGGCGACGGCGACCGCCGCAGCTTCGGTGGCGGAGACAACCGCAGGCCTTTCGGTGACCGGCAGGACCGTGCACCCCGCGAGGACCGTGCCGGCTGGCAGGACCGTGCCGGCTGGCAGGACCGCGGTGACCGGCAGGACCGCGCACCCCGCAGCTTTGACCGTAGCGACTCCGGCCCCCGCCAGTTCGGCCGCGACAGGGCTGAGGACCGCCCGGCCCGCGTTCCCAACGCCCGCGACCTGCGCAGCGCCAACCGCCCGGACCGTGAGCGTTCGCCCGAAATTGACGAGGATGTCACGGGCAAAGAACTCGACCGCGCCACGCAGCACCAGATCAAGACCTTGGAATCCAACAGCGCGGAGTGGGTTGCCCGCCACCTCGTAATGGCCGGCCGGCTTATCGACGACGAGCCTGAACTGGCATTCCAGCACGCCCTCGCCGCCAGCCGCCGCGGCGGACGCCTTGCCGCCGTCCGAGAGGCAGTGGGCCTGACAGCCTATGCCGCCGGACACTACGGCGAGGCCCTGCGCGAGTTCCGCACCTACCGTCGGATCAGCGGTTCCAACGTCCACCTGCCCGTGATGGCCGACTGCGAACGTGGCCTGGGCCGGCCCGACCGCGCCCTGGACGTCGTCCGTTCCGAGGAGGCCCAGGACCTCGACGCGCCCGGCAAGGTGGAGTTGGCGATCGTCGCTTCCGGTGCGCGTGCTGACCTTGGCCAGCTGGACGCCGCCGTGGCGGAGCTGGAGATCCCGCAGCTGGACATCAACCGGGCCTTTTCCTACAGCCCGCGCCTGTTCCGCGCGTATGCGGAGGCCCTGACCGCCGTCGGCCGCGAAACCGAGGCCGGAAAATGGCTGCGGCAGGCGGTCGTAGCGGAAGAAGCCCTGGGTCTGGGCATGGCCGAGGAACCCGACATCATCGACCTTGGCTGGGACGAGGAAGAGGAAGCCCGGGAAGAAGCCGAACGCCGGAAGCGGATTGCGAATGCTGCAGGCACGGCGGCGCAGGCCGGAACCGAGTCTTCCGACAGCCAGGCGGCCCCCGGGATCAGCGCCGAGGATGAAGCTGCTGCGAAGCGGCCGTCAGCGGACGCGGCCGAAGAAAACCTGGACGACGCTGAGCCGGATTACTTCGAGTCCGACGACGCCGAGTCCGACGAGGATTCCGCCGAGCCGGATGAGGACGCCGAGGTCGCCGAAGCCGAGCACACCGAACAGCAGGATGCCGACCGCCGCCAGAACGGCGCGGAGGACTAGCCGCACATGAGCGATGCACAACTGATTTCACGGTTCGACGCGCTGCTGTCCGATCTGGACGGAGTGGTCTACGCAGGCCCGCACGCCATCCCCGGAGCTGTGGAGTCCCTGCAGCGGCTGGCCGGGATGGGCGTCGGCCTGGGGTACGTCACCAACAACGCCTCCCGCACGCCGGCACAGGTGGCCGCCCACCTTCGTGAGCTTGGCGCCCCCGCCGAGGACCAGCAGGTGGTGAGCTCCTCCCAGGCCGGGGCGGACCTGTTGGCGTCCCTGCTGTCCCCGGGCGCTGCCGTCCTGATTACCGGAAGCCCGGCGCTTGCCCACGAAGTTGAGCTTGTTGGCCTAAAGCCAGTTCACGGTGCGGAGGACAAACCAGTGGCCGTGGTGCAGGGCTTCAACCCTGCGATCGGCTGGAAGGAGCTCGCGGAAGCGTCCTTCGTCCTGGCCGACGCGGACGTGCTGTGGGTTGCCACGAACACGGACATGTCCATCCCGCAGGCCCGCGGGATGGCTCCCGGCAACGGAACCCTGGTGGGCGCCGTGGCCGCGGCAACCGGCCGGCGGCCGCTCGTGGCCGGCAAGCCGGAGGCTCCGCTGTTTCATGCCGCTGCCAAGAGGCTGTCGTCAGACCGGCCGCTGGTGGTCGGCGACCGGCTGGACACGGACATCCTGGGTGGCAACCGGGCGGGCTTCGCCACGGTGGCCGTGCTGACCGGCGTCGACACCCTGGAAACAATGCTGGCGGCCCGGACTGAGGAGCGGCCCCGCTACATCATCCGGGACTTGGCCGGCCTCTATGAGGCCTATCCGGAAATTGATAACGACGGCGGGACGTTCCGTTGCGGGAACGCCACCGCAACCGTGGCCGGAGACGCTATCCGCATCGCCGGGCGCAAGGACGACCTCGACTCGTGGCGGGCGGCGTGTGCCGCGTGGTGGGCGGCCCGGCCCGACGCCGACGCCGCCACGGCTCCCGAAATCGAGTGGCTGGATCAATAGACTGGTGCCATGCCCGAGTTGAACAACGACGCGACGGACGGTCCAGTGCCGGACGCCTCAGTGCCGGACACCTCAGTGCCAGGCGCCGCCTGGCCGGAGTTGACCGTTGCCGGTCGCCGCGCAGCTGAAGCCGGCGTCGCAGATCCCGCGGTGCTGGCCATCCTGGACGCTGTCCGCGAGGTCCCCGGCCTCCCGGTTTCGGAGCACCCCGCCGCCTATGCAGACATGCACGATGCCCTGCTGGAAGCCCTGAACGAGGAGCCGCAGAACGAGGAGCCGCGTGAAAAGCCTCGGCATGGTCCGGGTGCCGCCTGACCATGCCCAGACTCGACCAACTGCTTGTCAGCAGGGGACTGGCGCGGTCCCGCACGCACGCGGCCCGGCTGATCGCCGAAGGCAAGGTGTCCTCCGAAGGCGACGTCCTCGCCAAGGCGTCGCTGCAGGTCGGCGACGACCGTGAACTGAGCGTCGCGGAAGACGCGTCGGACGCTTACGTCAGCAGGGCCGGACACAAACTTGCCGGCGCGCTGGACGCGTTCCCCGAGGTCGCCGTCGGCGGCAAACGGTGCCTTGACGCCGGAGCCTCCACGGGCGGCTTTACCGACGTCCTGCTGCGGCGGGGAGCCGCGCACGTGGTGGCAGTCGACGTCGGGCACGGCCAGCTGGTGCCGCAGCTCCGCAGCGATCCGCGCGTTAGCGTCCATGAGGGGCTGAACGTCCGCTACATGGATCCCGGCCAGATCGGCGGCCGGGCCGGGCTTACGGTTGCCGACCTGTCCTTCATCTCCCTGACGCTCGTGCTGGCCCCGCTGGCAGTCTGCACCGCTCCGGGTGGAGACTTGGTCCTCATGGTCAAGCCGCAGTTCGAGATCGGCAAGGAGCGGCTCGCCCGCACGGGAGTGGTCACCTCCGAGCGCGAACGGCGCCTGGCTGTCGGTAAAGTGGCGGGGGCGGCGCTCGACGCTGGCCTGGAACTGCGGGGGCTGGCCACCAGCCCCTTGCCGGGCCAGGACGGAAATGTCGAATACTTCCTGTGGATAACGCAAAGAATGTCCGAAGACTTGCCTAAGATCGAAGAGCGGGACGCAGCGGTGGCTGCGTTGTTGGGAAAGATCTGGCCGAACCACTAGAGAGCGGAACCCGATGAGCAGGCGTGTACTGGTACTTGCCCATACCGGCCGCGAGGAATCCCTAAAGGCGGCCTGGGAGGCGTGCGCCCAGCTCCACGCCTCCGGCATCATCCCCGTCATGCAGAAGTCCGAACTGGGCGACATGGAGGGCTTCTTCGGCGCCATGGACCAGCCGGTCGAAATCCTCCACGACCATATCCAGCTTCCGGACGTGGAACTGGTCATGGTGCTTGGCGGGGACGGGACCATCCTGCGGGCGGCCGAACTGGTCCGCGAGGTGGACGTGCCGCTGCTGGGCGTGAATCTCGGCCATGTCGGCTTCCTCGCCGAGAGCGAGCGTGCGGACCTCGCCCAGACAGTCGAATGGATCGCCAGCCGTGAATACACGGTGGAGGAGCGCATGACCATCGATGTCCAGGTCTGGGTCCGCGGCCAGAAGATCTGGCACACCTGGGCACTGAACGAGGCCGCCATCGAAAAAGGCGACCGGGAGCGCATGCTCGAACTGGTCACCGAGGTGGACGAGCGTCCGCTGACCTCCTTCGGTTGCGACGGCGTGGTGCTGGCCACGCCCACCGGGTCCACCGCCTATGCGTTCTCGGCCGGCGGCCCCGTCGTCTGGCCCGAGGTGGAAGCACTTCTCATTGTTCCCATCAGCGCCCATGCCCTCTTCGCCAAGCCGCTGGTGGTTTCGCCCCGGTCCCGGCTCGCCGTCGAAGTGCTCAACCGGACAGACGCCCTGGGCGTGCTGTGGTGTGATGGCAGGCGCTCCGTGGATCTGCCTCCCGGCGCCCGCGTGGAGGTCACCAGGTCCACCACCCCCGTCCGCCTGGCCCGCACGCACCAGACGCCGTTCTCGGCGCGGCTGGTCCGCAAGTTCGAACTCCCCATCCATGGCTGGCGCGGCCCCGTGCCACAGTCCGAGCAGGTCCATACCGGTCCCGTGCCGATCGTGCGCACGCCCCGGACCATGGCGCCGCCCTCGGGCCTCCGGCCGTACGAACCTGGTTCAGAATCCGATCCTCCGACTGAAAAGTGAACCATGCTTGAAGAACTGAGAATCCGCGATCTCGGCGTCATCACCGACGCCACGCTGCCGCTGGGCCCAGGGCTCAGCGTGGTTACGGGCGAGACCGGTGCCGGCAAGACCATGGTGGTCACCGCCGTCGGGCTGCTGTTGGGAGCCCGCTCGGATGCCGGCGCTGTGCGCAGCGGCGCCAAGAGCGCCTCGGCGGAAGCGGTGGTCCAGCTGGAATCCGGCCACTTCGCCCTGCAACGCGCCAGGGATGCCGGTGCTGAGGTCGAGGAGTTCGACGGCGGCGCGGAACTGCTGCTGTCGCGGCGCCTGGGTGCCGACGGACGCAGCCGGGCCTTCCTCGGCGGCCGTGCCGCCCCGGTGGGGGTGCTGGCCGAAATCGGCGAGTCGCTCGTGGTGGTGCACGGGCAGACGGACCAGATCCGGCTCAAGGGCGCAACGGCACAACGCGAGGCCCTCGACAAGTTCGCAGGGGACGGGCTGGCCTCGACGCTCGGCGGATTCCAGGACCTCTACAGCTCCTGGAAATCCAGCCAGGCCGAGCTGGACTCTCTCCGAAGCGCGGAGCGCGAGCGGCTCCGCGAGGCAGAGTCGCTGGAAGCTGCGCTGGCGGAGATCGATGCCGTGGACCCGCAGCCGGGGGAGGACGAGGCCCTGAAGGCCGAAGCCGTGAAGCTGGCCAACGTCGAGGAACTCCGCATCGCAGCCACCACTGCGCACCAGGCCCTCATCGCCGAGGACTTCGGCGAGGCCGGCGACGCCACGTCGCTCGTGGACGCGGCCAAGCGGACCCTGGAACACGTGGCCGAGCACGACGAGGAACTCGGTTCAGCAGCCGCCCGCCTCGCCGAAGTCGGGTTCCTGCTCAACGACATCGCCACTGAGCTGGCCAGCTACCAGGCCGGACTGGACTCGGAGGGGCCGGAGCGCCTGGCCGAAATCGAAGAACGCCGGGCCTCCCTGGCCAAGCTGGTCCGGAAGTACGCGCCGAGCATCGACGAGGTCCTCGAGTGGGCCGAGAACGCCCGGGCGCGCTTTGACGAACTGCAGGGCGACTCGACCCGGATCGAAAACCTGGAAGCCGAGGTGGCCAGGGCCGGCGCGGAGCTGAAGAAGCAGGCCGCGGCCATCAGCAAGGTCCGTGCCAAGGCCGCGAAGGACCTCTCCGCCCGGGTCAGCGCCGAGCTGAAGGCCCTCGCCATGGCCGACGCCACGATGGTGATCACCATCGAGGCCGCAGCCCAGCTGGGTCCCCACGGCGCGGACGAGATCTCCTTCCTGCTCCAGCCGCACTCCGGCGCCCCCGCCCGGCCGTTGGGTAAGGGCGCTTCCGGCGGTGAGCTCTCCAGGGTCATGCTGGCCATTGAGGTGGTGCTGGCGGCGGTGGACCCCGTGCCCACGTTCGTCTTCGACGAGGTGGACGCCGGCGTGGGCGGCCGCGCCGCGGTGGAGATCGGCCGGCGGCTGGCCATGCTGGCCCGCCATGTCCAGGTCCTGGTGGTCACGCACCTGCCGCAGGTGGCAGCCTTTGCCGACCAGCACATCCGTGTGACAAAGACCTCGGTGCGCGGCTCCGACGGCTCCACCGCCAAGGGCTTCACCTCCAGCGACGTCCAGCTCCTGGACGAGGCCGAACGCGTCAGGGAACTTGCCCGGATGCTGGCAGGGCAGGAGGACTCCGAAACGGCCCAGGCGCATGCCCAGGAGCTTCTGGACGACGCAAAGCTCCTGCCGCAGCAGGCCTGATCCGGTGATGGCCCCGGCAGCCCTTGCCGGGAAGGTACGGACAGGGAAAACTGAAGCCTTTGGGGACGCATACCCGATCCGTGGAAGGCTCAATTGATGATAGGCTCGAATTCCGTGGTGCAGCGATCAAATTCCCGTGTAAATTCCCGGTTCCCGGGCTCGTCCAAGACGACCAAACACATCTTCGTCACCGGCGGTGTGGCGTCCTCGCTAGGCAAGGGACTGACGGCCTCCAGCCTCGGCCACCTGCTGCGGGCACGCGGCTTGTCAGTAACTATGCAGAAGCTCGATCCCTATCTGAACGTGGATCCGGGCACGATGAACCCCTTTCAGCACGGCGAGGTATTCGTCACAGACGATGGTGCTGAAACCGACCTCGATATCGGACACTACGAGCGCTTCCTCGACGAAAACCTCGAGGGTTCGGCCAACGTGACCACTGGCCAGGTTTACTCCACGGTCATCGCCAAGGAACGCCGCGGCGAGTACCTCGGGGACACCGTCCAGGTCATCCCGCACATCACCGATGAGATCAAGCGCCGGATGCGGCTTCCCGCCGAGGGCAAGAACGCGCCGGACGTCATCATCACGGAGATCGGCGGCACCGTCGGCGACATCGAGTCGCAGCCCTTCCTCGAATCCGCCCGCCAGGTCCGCCAGGACATCGGCCGGACGAACGTCTTCTTCCTCCACGTTTCGCTGGTCCCGTACATCGGTCCTTCGCAGGAACTGAAGACCAAGCCCACGCAGCACTCCGTGGCTGCCCTCCGCTCCATCGGCATCCAGCCGGAGGCCATCGTGATCCGTTCGGACCGCGAAGTCCCCGACGCCATGCGTGAGAAGATCGGCCGCATGTGCGACGTCGACATCGACGCCGTGGTCAACGCCGCCGACGCTCCGAGCATCTACGACATCCCCAAGACCCTGCACACCCAGGGCCTGGATTCGTACATCGTCCGGGCGCTGGACCTGCCGTTCAAGGACGTCGACTGGACCAGCTGGGACAAGCTCCTCGAAGCTGTGCACAACCCCAAGCATGAGGTCGAGATTGCCCTGGTGGGCAAGTACATCGACCTCCCGGACGCCTACCTCTCCGTCACCGAGGCCCTGCGCGCCGGCGGATTCGCCAACGACGCCAAGGTCAAGATCCGCTGGGTGCCGTCCGACGAATGCGAAACCCACGAAGGCGCAGTGCGTTCCCTGGAGGGCGTGGACGCCATCTGCGTTCCGGGGGGCTTCGGCATCCGCGGCCTGGAAGGCAAACTGGGCGCCCTGAAGTTTGCGCGCGAATCGCGGCTGCCCGTGCTGGGCCTGTGCCTGGGCCTGCAGTGCATGGTCATCGAGTACGCCCGCAACGTCGTCGGCCTGGAGGGTGCCTCCTCCAGCGAATTCGAGCCGGACTCCAAGTACCCGGTCATCGCCACGATGGAAGAGCAGCTCGAATTCGTCGAGGGCCGCGGCGACCTCGGCGGCACCATGCGCCTCGGCCTGTACGAGGCCAAGCTGGACGAGGGCTCGGTCATCGCCGAGACCTACGGCAAGACCACCGTCAGCGAACGCCACCGCCACAGGTACGAGGTGAACAACAAGTACCGCGAGCAGATTGCTGCCGAGGGCCTGGTGTTCTCCGGCACGTCGCCGGACGGCAAGCTGGTCGAATACGTGGAGCTGCCGCGCGAGGTCCACCCCTACTACGTTGCCACCCAGGCGCACCCGGAACTGAGCTCACGGCCCACCCGGCCGCACCCGCTCTTTGCCGGCCTGGTGAAGGCCGCCCTGGACCACCAGAGGGGCAGCGGCGGAACCGGTTTCGAGCCAGCCGCGGCCGGCTCCGGCGAAGCCACCGCAGAGTAATTTCACAGCACCCATAGAGTAAGGACGGCGCGATGCCCGGTAAGTCTGAAAACACCCCTGCTGGCCGGCAGGTTTCGGATGCGCCGAGCCCGCGCCGTCTGCTCTCCCGGGAACGGGTCTACAACGGCCGGATCTGGGACGTTGTCAGCGACAGCTTCAAGCTCACCGCCGAGGGCGACCCCCTCGTCCGTGACTACATCGAGCATCCCGGGGCCGTCGCTGTGCTCCCCATGAACGACGACGGCGAGGTGCTGCTGATCAAGCAGTACCGCCACCCGGTGGGCATGGACCTGTGGGAGATTCCCGCGGGTCTGCTCGACGTCGAGGGCGAGGACTTCGTGGTGGGCGCCGGGCGGGAGCTCGCCGAGGAAGCGGACCTGATCGCCAGCGATTGGAACGTCCTGGTGGACTTCTTCAATTCACCCGGATCCTCCAGCGAGGCGATCCGCATCTATCTGGCCCGCGGCCTTACCGAGGTCCCGCATCACGAACTTCACGTCCGCACGGACGAAGAAGCGGAAATCGAGCTGCACTGGATCCCGCTGGAGGATGCCGTTGCGGCGGTGCTGGAGGGACGCCTGCACAACCCGTCCGCCGTCGTCGGAATTCTTGCTGCGGCCGCCGCGAAAGCGGACGGCTTCAGCGGACTGCGGCCGGGCGATGCCCCCTGGCCGGCGCACCCCAGCCAGCGCTGATGTCCACGGACACGGCGGCGCCGGAGGAATCTCCGGACACGGTGGCACCCAAGCTGGCAGATGGCGGGGAAACGGCGCCGCCGGAACGGCCTCGCACCGCGATTGACCGCGGCGTGACCGACTACCTCCAGCACATGGGCGTCGAACGGGGTCTCGCAGCCAACACATTGTCCGCGTACCGCCGCGACCTCGCCCGTTATTCGGCGTACCTAGCCGGGCAGGGCCTCAGCAGCCCGGCTGACATCACCCGCCACCACGTGACGGGCTTTGCCCAGGCGCTCTCCGACGGCGCCGACGGCGGCACTCCGCTGGGGGTGCGGTCTGCGGCGCGGACCGTAGTGGCGGTCCGGGGACTGCACCGCTTTTGGGCGCTGGAAGGGACGACGACGGCGGACCCCGCCAGCGATGTCCACCCGCCAATGCCCGGCAAACGGCTGCCCAAGGCCATCACCGTGGAGGAAGTCACCAGGATCCTGGAAGCCGCCGGTACTGACACCGCCACCGGCCTCCGGGACCGGGCGCTGCTCGAATTCCTGTATTCCACCGGTGCCCGGATCAGTGAAGCCGTAGGCCTGGACGTCGACGATCTCTCGGTGCAGGCGGCCGAATCCGGCCCGGCCATCGTCCGGCTGTTTGGAAAGGGCTCCAAGGAACGTCTCGTGCCGCTCGGTTCATTCGCGGCCCGCGCCCTCGATGCCTACCTGGTGCGGGGCCGCCCCCTGCTCGCGGGAAAGGGCAAGGGCACCCCGGCGCTGTTCCTCAACGCCAGGGGCGGGCGCATCAGCCGGCAGAGCGCCTGGACCATCCTGAAGGCCGCCGCGGACAAGGCCAACATCACCAAGGACGTCTCCCCGCACACGCTCCGGCACTCCTTCGCCACCCACCTGCTCGAAGGCGGAGCGGATGTCCGCGTGGTCCAGGAACTGCTCGGGCATGCCTCGGTGACCACCACGCAGGTGTACACCCTCGTCACCGCCGACACGCTGCGGGAGGTCTACGCCGCTGCGCATCCCCGGGCACTGGGATAATCCCAGCCCAGGGATCGACATGCGGACCGCGCCGGCACCGCTAGGCTGGTCTGCATGACTTCCGTGCCGGTCACCCTTTGCTTCCTGCTACGGGAGCGCCCGGAGTCAGGGCCTGAGGTGCTCCTGGGCCTGAAGAGGACAGGCTTCGGAACGGGCAAGATCGTCGGGCTGGGCGGGCACGTGGAGGCCGGCGAAACCGATGCCCAGGCGGCCTGCCGGGAGGTGCTGGAAGAGGCCGGCGTCGTGGTCTATGAGGAGGACCTGTTCGACGCGGGAAAAGTGGAGTTCATCTTTCCCGCACGCCCTGACTGGAACATGTCCACCCGCCTGTTCACGTCCCGCCGGTGGGCCGGTGAGCCAGTCGAGAGCACCGAGATCATTCCGGAGTGGTTCCGGATTTCCGCCCTTCCACTGGAACGCATGTGGCAGGATGCGGAGCACTGGCTGCCGCTGGCGCTGGCAGGGAACGTCGTCGATGCCGTCATCACCCTGAATGAGGACAACGAGACCGTGGCGTCCGCCGAATATTCTTACCGGGCCGTGTAACCGCCCGTTCCCTGCCGGAAACTAAACGGTTAGCCTGCCTGGTCAGGGACACAACTTCTTACGTTTGGGGGATACGTGGATTCGGAACGCGAACTGGCGTTCATCGCCGTTCACAGGGACAGCTATCCGCGGGTTTACAGATATGTGCGCCGACGGGTGGAATCGCCCGAGCTCGCAGAAGAGCTCGCAGCGGACGTGTTCCGCGTCGTATGGCAAAAATGGTACGACGAGCCGCACGCGGACATCGCCTGGCTGCTGACAGTGGCGCGGAACCTGATTGGAAATGCCTACCGGAGCCGCGACCGATTCGTGGCCCTGCAGGCAAAACTCCGGGCGTCCGCCAGCCTCCGCTCCGGTGCGGAGTCCGAGGACCTGGCAGTCCACGACGCCATGGCCGCGCTGCGCGACAGTGAGCGCGACATCCTGCAATTGGCCTACTGGGACGAGCTGAGCGTGGCGGAGATCGCCGGCGTTCTGCAGTGCACCGAAGCTGCTGCCAAGGTCCGCCTGCACCGTGCCCGGGCCGCCTTCCGCAAACAAATGCCGGTGACCCCGGGGGCGAACAAACACAACTCCGTCACACAGAAGATGGGTGCATGAGATGGATCCGATCAAGAACCTGATTTCCGGGTCAGACCCGCTCCGCAATGATCCTGCCGCGGTGCCCGACGCCGATGCGGCCCTTCGGCGGGTTGCCGCCGGGGCCCCGATGTTCACGGACAGCCTGCCGGCGAAAGTACTGCGGTTCGAGGACCGGAAACGGCGGCGGGCGCGCGTTGCCGGTGTGCTGACCTTGGCTGCGGCGGCGGTGACCGCCGGTGTTCTGGTGGCGACGAACCTTGGTCCGCTGGTATCGGCTCCTGAACCCGCGGGCACCGTAGTACCGTCGCCGTCTGAAACGGCGTCGGCAACACCAACTCCGACGGCTACGCCCTCCGCGACACCGACCGCGACAGCAACGCCGACGCCGACACCGAAGCCAACTCCTCCTGCGGCCGCAGCCACGTGGACCACCTTCACGGACGCCACCGGCCAGGCCACCTTCGAACACCCGCTGGGATGGACGGTGTCCCAGATGCCGCAAACCATCGACGGGGGTTCCTACAACATCGTCGAGGTGAAGAATGCCGCCGGAAAGACCGTGTCCACCCTGGGCTTGGTCTACGACGTCACGGGTGGCCCGGTGTGCCCTGCACCGAAGCCGTACCAGACCCTCGACTCCGTGGTTGTCGACATTTCGCAGAAACCCGCCAAGCTCAGGGAACACCCTCAGGGTCCGTCGGCCTTTGTCTTCCGTGTGATCCAGGGAGACAAGGTCTATGGGTCCCTCGCCCTGGCTGATGGAGATTTGGCTCCTCAGCCCACGACGTGCGGTTTATACAACGGCATCCTCGGCCCGGACAACGTCCCGTTCGCGCATTTTGGCGATACCGTTTGGCTCACGTCCGACGGTCAGGGTGCTCCGCTCACGTTTGACTCGGTTGCCGAGGCCAAAGCCTACATGGCGACGCAAGAGTACCGGGACGTCAAGCGCATGCTGATCTCTCTGGCACTAAAGCCGGTCAATACGGCCACCAGCCCGCGCTTCGTCAGCCAGGACGGGAAGGCCAGTTTCGTCCTCCCGCAGGGCTGGGCCGCGGAGGATGTCCCTGTTGGAACGCCCGAGAAGCAGGGCTCGGGAATCACGGTGTCCGACGAAGCGGGTAGGACCGTGGCGAATTTCCAACACGTCGCTGCCGGTGGCCTCGGGGGTGCGTGCCCGAACGAGAAGTACACCATGACCGAATTGGACACAGGTTCGTCATCCCTCACGGCAGACTGGGCTGTCCAGCGGGGAGTCCGTTTCTCCTACCGCGTCCTGGACCGTACCCCTGCAGGCCAAGGTGTCAGTTATCAGGTGGGGCTGGTGGACAAGGACAGTAGCCCTGTGCAGGACACCTGCCAGCTGATTGCGGTGGTTACTGGCACTCCCCGAGGCATCCTGTCCTTCACGGGCACTGGTGCCGGAAGCAGTGCCAACGGGTCGGCATTCGCCAGCATGGCCGAGGCCAGGGCCTACCTGGAGACTCCGGAGTACAGGAAACTGAAGGCCATGATCCAAAGCCTGAAGATAAACTCCTGACTCGGCAAAAAGGACACAGAAATAAACGACGCCGGGCCGGCCACTCCACAATGGTGACCGGCCCGGCGTCGTACGCGTTACAGGCGTGCGCGTTGAAGAACCGGAACTACGGCACGTGCCGTTCGTCCGGACCGTTGTATGCACTCAGCGGGCGGATGAGCGAGTTCGCGTTCAGCTGCTCCATGAAGTGGGCTGTCCAGCCAGTGATCCGGCTGGCGACGAAGAGCGGCGTGAACATGTTCGTGTCGAAGCCCATGAGGTGGTATGTGGGGCCGGCCGGGTAGTCGAGATTCGGCTTGATGCCCTTGGCCTCATCCATGGCCGATTCGAGCCCGTTGTACAGGCCCAGCAGTTCGGGCCGGCCGAAGTGGGCGATCATCTTGTCGAGGGCCGCCTTCATGGTGGGTACGCGGGAATCACCGTGCTTGTAGACCCGGTGGCCGAAGCCCATGACCTTCTTCTTTTGGGCCAGGGCGTTCTCCATCCATGCCTTGGCGCGGTCGGCGGCCTCCTCGAGCGACTCCTCGGGCCGGATTCCGATCTCGTCGAAGGTGTGCATGACTGCTTCGTTGGCGCCGCCGTGCAGTGGTCCCTTGAGTGCACCGATGGCTCCGGTCACCGCCGAATGGAGGTCCGAAAGCGTGGACATGATGACGCGCCCGGCGAAGGTGGAGGCGTTGAAGGAGTGCTCCGCGTAGAGAATCATGGAGACGTTGAAGGCCTCCACCACCTCGGCAACGGCCTCCTCACCGAACGTCATCCACAGGAAGTTGGCCGAGTAGCCGAGGTCATCCCGGGGCTCCACGGGGTCCTGCCCGCGCCGGCGGCGCTGGTCGTACGCCACCACGGCCGGCATTGCGGCAAACAGGTCCAGGGCCTTTGCCATGTTGGCCTCGCGGGAGGAATCCTCCGCGAGCTCGTGGCGGGCGCCCATCACCGATGCTGCGGTGCGGCAGACATCCATGGGGTGCGCCGTCGTCGGGAGGGCATCAATCACCTGCTTGACCACGGGGTCCAGCGGCCGTCCGGCGCGCTCGCGGGCCGTAAAGTCAGCAAGCTCGCCGGAGGACGGCAGCTCGCCGTTCCACAGGAGGTATGCGACCTCTTCGAAGCTGCGGGTGGCGGCGAGCTCCTGGACGGGGTAGCCGCGGTACAGCAGTGAGTTCGTTTCGGGATTGACCTTTGAGACCGCGGTGTAGTCCACCACCACGCCGTCGAGGCCTTTCTTGATCTCTTCTTCAGCCATGCTGAACTCCTTCGTTCCTTGCGTCCGATTACCGGCCGGACCGGCCGGTGGTCCTGCGGGGATTTGGGCGTCAGTCCGTTCCGGGGATCCGGAAGTTGAAGACGCCGGTGTCAAAGCGGTTGTAGGCCTCGTAATCCACCAGGTCATACAGCCGCGCGCGCGTCAGCATGCTCCCTACCTGTGCCTCCTGCGTTCCGTCAGCCTTGATTGAGTCCAGCGTACGCTCAGCTGCCCCCATGGCACTACGGAGCAGGGTCACCGGATAAATCACCATGTTCACGCCCACGGCCTGCAGCTGGTCGACGGTGAAGAGGTCGCTTTTGCCGAACTCGGTCATGTTGGCCAGGATCGGCACGTCCACGGCGTCCCGGATGGCCTGGAATTCCTCCAGCGTGGCCATGGCTTCCGGGAAGATCGCGTCGGCGCCGGCCTCGACGAGGGCCTTTGCCCGCTCCTTTGCTGCGTTCAGTCCTTCCACGGCGCGGATGTCGGTGCGGGCCATGATGAGGAAGTTCGGGTCCCTCCTCGCGTCGGCTGCGGCGCGGATGCGTTTGGTGGCGGTGTCAAGGTCCACGACGTTTTTGCCGTCGAGGTGGCCGCAGCGTTTGGGGTTGAACTGGTCCTCGATGTGGCAGCCGGCGAGCCCGGCGTTTTCGAGTTCCTGGACGGACCGTGCCACATTCATGGGTTCGCCGAAGCCGGTGTCGGCGTCCACGATGGCGGGCAGGTCGGTCATCCGGGCGATCTGTCCTGCCCGGGTGGCCACCTCCGTCAGGGTGGTGAGGCCGATGTCGGGCAGGCCGAGGTCATTGGCGAGGACGGCGCCGGAGATGTAGACCCCGGCGAAGCCCTTCTCTTCGATCAGCCGGGTGGAGAGGGGGTTGAACGCTCCGGGGAACTGCTGGATGGTTCCGGAAGCCAGCAGTTGCCTGAGCTTCAGGCGTTTCTGCTCCGGCGTGGTCTTTGCGTACAGCATCTAGAACAGCCCCTTGGGCGCGGCGCTGAAGTCGATGACGCCGGGGGCCGCTGCGATGTTGAGCTGGTCCAGTTCGCCTGCGGCCAGTTCCGGGAGGCGTTCGACGGCGGAGAGGAACCTTTCGATTTCATCCTCCGTCACGAGTCCGGAAGCCAGTGTGCGGAACTTGTTGACGTACTGCTCGCGGGTGAACGGGCGGGCGCCGAGGGGGTGGGCGTCGGCCACGGCGATCTGGTCCCGGATGACGGTGCCGTCGGTGAGGGTGATTTCCACGGAGCCGCCGAAGGCTTTCTCGGAGATGTCCAGGGAGTGGTAGCGGCGGGTCCACTCGGGGTCTTCCACGGTGGATACCTTCTGCCACAGCTCCACCGTGTCAGCCCGGGCGGCGCGTTCGGGGGAGTAGGAGTCCACGTGGTGCCAGGACCCGTCCTGCAGCGCGACCGTGAAGATGTACGGGATGGAGTGGTCCAGGGTCTCCCGGCTGGCGGTGGGGCTGTACTTCTGCGGATCGTTGGCGCCGGAGCCGATGACGTAGTGGGTGTGGTGGCTGGTTTTGATCAGGACGGATTTCACGTTCGCCGGATCGGTGGCCTCGGGGTGTTCCCTGTTCAGTTTGCGGGCGAGGTCGATCCAGGCCTGGGCCTGGTATTCGGCGGAGTGTTCCTTGGTGTAGGTGTCCAGGATGGCGCGCTTGGCCTCACCGGGAGTGGGGAGCGGGACCTGGTAGGAGGCGTCCGGGCCGTCCAGCAGCCAGGCGATGACGCCGTCCTCGCCCTCGTAGATGGGAACGGGGGAGGTCTGGCCGCGCATGGACCTGTCCACCGCTTCGACGGCCATCTTGCCGGCGAAGGCCGGGGCGTGGGCCTTCCAGGTGGAGATCTCGCCCTTGCGGGATTGGCGGGTGGCGGTGGTGGTGTGCAGGGCCTGGCCGACAGACTGGAAGATGGTCTCCACATCCAGTCCGAGAAGCGTGCCGATGCCGGCGGCTGCCGCGGGGCCGAGGTGGGCGACGTGGTCGATCTTGTGCTTGTGCAGGCAGATCGCCTTCACCAGGTTCACCTGGATCTCATAGCCGGTGGCGATGCCGCGGATCAGGTCTTTGCCGCTGGAGCCCACGTGCTGGGCGACGGCCAGGATCGGGGGAATGTTGTCGCCGGGGTGTGAGTAGTCCGCGGCGAGGAAGGTGTCGTGGTAGTCCAGTTCGCGGACGGCAACGCCGTTGGCCCACGCTGCCCACTCCGGGGAGACCCGTTCGCCGATGCCGAAGACCTTGGCTCCCTTGCCGCCGGTGGAAGGGCCATGAGTGAGGGCCTGTGCCCGGGCCGCGACGATGGGGGCGCGGTTCAGCGAGGCGACGGCCACGGAGGCGTTGTCGATGATCCGGTTGATGACCATGTCCGTGACGTCGTCGGAAACGGCCACCGGGTCGGCTGCCACCACGGCGATCTTGTGGGCGAGCTGCTGTTCGCGCGGGAGGTTTTCCTCACTCTTGTAGACGCGGACGTGGTGTTCCTTAACCATGGGACTCCTTCTGGGCGGATGTGTGGACGGCTTTGACGTGGGAAAGACTGCGGTGCAGGTGGACGGTGGTGGCCGCCTCGGCCAGCCGGGGGTTGCCGGCCGCTATCGCTTCGGCGATTGCAGCATGTTCTGCCGCGGCCGCCGTGAGACGGGCCTGGTCGTCAGCGGCCAGCCTGCGGACCCGGACCAGGTGGACGCGCAGGCTTCGCATGGCCTGGGCGAGGTACGAGTTGGAGATGGCAGCGTCGATGGCAGCATCCAGGCGGCCGACGAGTTCGTAGTAGTCGTGGCGGGTGGGATCGGCGCCGCTGATGAGTGCAGGGGCTGCCTGCAGTTCTTCCTGCAGGCCCCGGAAGACGTCGGCGTCGCCGCGCTGGGCCGCCAATGCGGCAGCTCTCCCCTCAAGGGTTTCGCGCAGCTCAAACAGTTCGTCGATGTCGTCCAGCGAGATATCGGTGACGACGACGCCGCGGCCGCCCGCCGTCGTCAGGCCTTCCGACGTGAGCCGGCTCAATGCCTCTCGGAGCGGCGTCCGGGAGATTCCCAGCCTGGCGGACTGCTCCACTTCTGCGAGTACCGTGCCGGGGAGGAGGCGCCATTCGATGATGTCATCACGCAATGCCGCGTAGGCCCTGTCGCTCGCGCGCATGCCGCCTCCTTTGCTCAGCTCGATCTAACTTGAGTGTATACATGGAAGGCGAGTTTGCCTAGGTGTGAGCCAGTTTTTAGTGTTGAAAGGACGGTTATGTATACATAAGCCAGAGCCTGCGCCTATAAGCGTGGGGTGCAATAAAGGAGGCATTTTCTGCTGATCTGCTGATTGGATACTGGGTGGATAAGCCGGACCCATGACCAGCCGCTCAGGCGTTTTTGTCACACCCCCCTGTCATGCTTTGGGTATGGATGGCAGGGCAGTTGTGGAGACGTGGGAGGGCGTTGAGTCCTGCGTTGCTGTGCTGGCCGTTTTGTCCGTGGGGCCGCCGGGACTGACGGTGTTGATCCTCGTGAGGGTCTGGATCCAGCTGCGGGTGATCCGCTGCGGGATCGGGCGGATGCGTGTTTGGACGGTTTGGCTGAGTTGGGCAGGTTGGAGGCCCGGCTGGCGGCTCTGAAGGTGCGTTTGGCCGCGGGGTACTCCACCTTGGATGAGGCTTTGGCCGTTCCGGCCAGTTCGCCCCAGGCGGGCACGGCGCGGGAGATGTCCGTCACTGCTGAGGTCGCCGGTGCCCTGACCGTGAGCGAACGCAGCGCCGGTGCGCTGCTGTGTGAGGCCCACACCCTGACCACCGAGCGGCCGGTGACGCTTACCGCGCTGGGGTCAGGGCGGATTTCGTTTCAGCACGCTCGGGTGATGTGTGATGAAACAGCCAACCTGGAGCCCGCCGCGGCGGCGGCCCTGGAAGCCCACTTCCTCGACCCGGAAACTCCGGGGTTTGCCCGGGGCTGTTTTGCCGGGGAGCTGGTGCCGGGCAGGTTCCGGGCCAAGGCACGGTATTGGCGGGAACGGCACCACCCGGTCAGCATCGAAACCCGCCACACCAAGAGTGCGAAGGACCGGCGGCTGGAGTATATACCGGACCGGGACGGCATGGCCTGGCTATCGGCCTATCTGCCCGCGGACCAGGCCGCCGGGATCTGGGACCGCGCCACCGCCGCCGCCCGGGCCCTGCAGGGCCCGGCAGAACCCAGGACCCTGACCCAGCTCCGGGCGGATGTGGCCGCCGGCTGGCTGCTCACGCCCGCCCAGGGGGTCGACGGAGCGGCCTCAGGCTCCCTACCCGCAGGTTCTGCCCCGGTCGGTGATGTGCCGTCTCCACGGGCTCAGGTCCTGGTCACGGTTCCGGTGTTCTCACTGCTCGGACAGACGGAGGAGCCGGCCACGCTGGACGGGTACGGGCCGATCCCGCCGTCGATGGCCCGCCGGCTCGTCGCCGACGGCGGTGGATCGTTCCTGCGGGTGCTGACCGACCCGCGGGACGGGGCGCCGCTGGAGATCGGACGCACCAGCTACCGACTGACGAAGCCGATGCGCCAATGGCTGCGGCTCCGGGACGCGCGCTGCACGTTCCCGAGCTGTAACAACCACTCCCTGGACAACGACGCCGACCACATCCTGGCCTGGGCCCACGGCGGCGGCACCGGCGCCACCAACCTTGGCCAGCCTTGCCGCAAGCACCACCGCCTGAAACACACCTCGGCGTGGAGACCGGTCGGCGCGACCCGGGAGAGCCCGCCGGCCTGGATTTCACCCGCGGGACGGTCCTACCCGGCGGAACAACAGGACTGGGAACCACCCACCTGGCCCGAACCACCACCCGATCAGGACTGGTGGGACGAGCCCGGCGACCTCGGGGGCCTTGAGCCACCGCTGCCATTGGACCCCTGGCCCGACTGGTCCTCACCCGCGGCCGCCTAAGGGCGCGTCTCCCATTTACAAAGGTCCCCGTTAGGCTCAGGCGCGGGACCAGCGGTACTCGTTCTCGGGACGGCCCGGAGCCCCGTACCGCGCCGTCCGGGACACCGTACCGGCGTCGGCGAGGTACTCGAGGTACCGCCGCGCAGTTACCCTCGACATGCCCAGGGCAGTCATGACTTCGGTGGCCGAGACGGCACCGGGCTGTTCCTTGATAAAGTCGCGGACGGCGTCGAGCGTTGAAGGGGCCAGGCCCTTCGGCAGCGGAAGCTCGGACGGTGCCCGCAGGCTGGCGAAGGCCTGGTCCACATCGCTCTGCGATGCCGCTGCCTTCGCCGACCCCGCCTCCGGTCCCGCCAGCTGTTCACGGAACTGCCGGTAGCTCTCCAGCTTGTCCGCGAACGTCGCGTAAGTGAACGGTTTGATGAGGTACTGCACGACGCCGATGGAGACGGCGCTGCGGACAATCGCCAGCTCCCGAACAGCTGTAATGGCAATGATGTCGGCGAAGTGCCCGGCGGAGCGCATCCGCCGGGCGATGTCGAGGCCATGCAGGTCCGGCAGGTTCATGTCCAGCAGAACCAGCTCCACCGGGCTGCTGGCGGCGGAGAACTCGGTGAGCATCCGGAGCGCCGACTGGCCGTCCGGAGCCGTGCCCGCCAGCGTGAAGCCGTCCACCCTGCCCACGTAGGCGGCATGTGCCGCAGCTGCGACGGGCTCATCCTCGACGACGAGGACTCGGATGTCTGTCACGTGTGCTCCTCCGGGAGGCTCGATGTGGCCGTGCTTGACGGGAATGTGCTTGACGGGAATGTGCCTGACGGCAAGGTGCCAGGCGGAAAGGTGTCTGGGGGCAATGAATTGGCAGCGCTGCTGGCCGGGAGTGCGATGCGGAAGCGCGCCCCGCCGGTGCTGGAGTTGCTGATGGTCATGGTACCGGCCAGGCGCTGGACGGCCTGTTTCACCAGTGCAAGGCCGAGGCCCCGCCCGAACGGCCCGGCCGTCTTGGTGCTGAAACCGTAGCGGAATACGTCGTCCACAGCTGTTGGGTCTATGCCTTTGCCGGTGTCCTGCACTGTTATTTCCAGGCTGCCGCTCGAAGTGTCCACCAGCAGCTCCACCCGCCTGGGTGCGGGAGCCTCGGCAGCGGCGTCGATGGCATTGTCCAGCAGATTGCCGAGCACCGTGACGAGGTCCTGTACAGCCAGCTCTCCGCCGAGGGGCGGTCCGGACGCTTCGACCACGAGCTCCACGCCGCGCTCGTGGGCCTCGGCCGCCTTGCCCATGACCAGGGCGCTCAGCACCGGCTCCTGGACCGAACCGATCACGTCGTCCGTCAGCTGCTGGCTCAGCTCGAGGTCCTTCGTGGCAAAATCCAGGGCCTCATCAGTCCGGCCCAGTTCCATCAGGGAGACCATAGTGTGAAGCCGGTTTGCATGCTCGTGGGTCTGCGCCCGGAGGGCATCGGAGAGCGTCCGCATGCTCTCGAGCTCCGTTCCCAGGGATTCGATCTCCGTGCGGTCGCGGATGGTGGCCACGGTGCCGAACACCGGGCCGCGCTGCCGGCCGGCGGATGTTCCCGGTCCCACTGCAGGGCGCTGGTTAACCACCAGTACGCCGTCATGGGTGAGGTGGATTTCGTCGTGGGCCGTGCGCCCCGATTCAAAAAGACTCTTCAGACTTGGGGCCAGGGGCAGGTCCGCCAGCAGCGGGGTGGCAGCATGGTCGTCCTCCGCTTCCCGCGGTTCCAGGCCCAGCAGTTCGGCCGCCTGGTCGTTGTAGATCACCACCCTTCCGGCCGGGTCTATCAGGACAACACCTTCCCGGACCGAGTGGAGCACTGATTCGTAGTAGGCGAAGAGCTGGGCCAGCTGCTCGGGTCCCCACCCCCTGGTAACGCGGCGCAGGTAGCGGCCAAGAAACCATGACGCCAGCGATCCGCCTGCCAGCAGGGATCCGGATACAGCCAGCAGCGCCGGCAGCCTGCCGGACACGGCCACGTCCACCGTGTTGACAGTCACGCCGGCCGCCACAAGCGCGCGGACCCCACCGCGGGCGTCCTTCACCGGGGCAATCGTCCGCACCGACGGCCCGAGCGTTCCGGCGGTGATTTCGGTGAACACACGGCCCTCGAGAGCCTGTTCGATCGAGCCGATGTAGGGGCGCCCCAGCTCCTCGTCCAGAGGGTGGGTCCACCGCGTCCGGTCCGGCGCCATGATGGTGATGAAGTCCGCCCCGGAGTCGGCCATGACCTTCAGCGCGTAGGGCTGGAGCTGTGCCGAGGGATTTCCGGTGCCGGCGGCCTGCAGGACAAGAGGGTTATCGGCGATGGACGTCGCCAGGGCCCCCATCCGGCGGCCGGCCTCCTCGTAGGCATGGTCCCGGGCGTCCACGAAGACGGCAGTCCCGACTATGGCCGTCAGGGCCAGCATGAACAGCAGGTTCGCCACGAACAGCCGCCTCGCGATGCTCCAGCGGTGGATCATCAACACCTCCCATGACCAATATGAACGCAACGGTGAGCCAAGTCACTCTGTGGCGAATGATGGAAATCACAAAGGACCGACGCGCAGAGCCCAGAGATTGTGCCGAAGCGTCTTCCAGATTATCCATAAGGAGAGACAAGATGGCTTCTCAACGAGGAGAGTCGGCAGCGCCGGCCAAAGCCGAGCGTAAGGGACTCGACAAGTCCCATTACCTGTATATCGCGGTTATCGCCGCGGTCATTCTCGGCGCTCTGGTGGGACTGCTGTTCCCCGAGGTCGGAAAATCACTCAAGCCCCTCGGTGACGGCTTCATCAAGCTGATCAAGATGATGATCGCCCCGGTCATTTTCTGCACCATCGTGCTGGGCATCGGCTCCATCGCCAAGGCGGCCACCGTCGGCAAGGTCGGCGGACTGGCACTGGGCTACTTCGTAGTCATGTCCACCTTCGCCCTGGCGATCGGCCTCGTCGTCGGCAACATCATCCACCCGGGTGAAGGGCTGGAGCTCGCGCCGTACGACCCCAACAAGAAGGCAGCCACGGACAGCACCGTTGACTTCCTCCTGGGCATCATTCCCGGAGACATTCCGGTGCTTCCCACCCTGCTGGCCGCCATCCTCGTCGGCTTCGCGCTGCAGAGGATGGGCCCCCAGGGCGCGCCGATCCTGAAGGCGATCGGCCACGGCCAGGCCCTGGTCTTCCGCATCCTGATCATGATCATGTGGCTTGCCCCGTTGGGTGCCTTCGGTGCCATCGCCGCCGTCGTTGGCGCCACCGGCTTCCAGGCCATCGTGAGTATGTTCACCCTGATGATCGCGTTCTACATCACCTGTGCGCTGTTCATCGTCGTCATCCTCGGCGGCCTGCTGCAGGTTGTCACCGGTGTGAACATCTTCAAGCTGATGAGGTACCTGGCCCGCGAATACCTGCTGATCTTCTCGACGTCGTCCTCCGAAGCCGCGCTGCCCCGCCTCATCGCCAAGATGGAGCACCTGGGCGTCTCCAAGCCGGTTGTCGGCGTGACGGTCCCCACCGGCTACTCCTTCAACCTGGACGGCACGGCCATCTACCTGACCATGGCATCGCTCTTCGTGGCTAACGCCATGGGGACCCCTCTGGACCTCGGCGCGCAGATCTCCCTGCTGATCTTCATGATCATCGCGTCCAAGGGCGCGGCCGGCGTCACCGGTGCGGGCCTGGCCACGCTGGCTGCCGGCCTGCAGGCCCACCGGCCCGAACTCCTGGGCGGCGTCGGCATGATCGTTGGCATCGACCGCTTCATGTCCGAGGCCCGTGCGCTGACCAACTTCACCGGCAACGCCGTCGCCACCCTGCTGGTCGGCACCTGGGTCAAGGAGGTCGACGGCGAACAGGTCAACCGGGTGCTGTCCGGCGAGGAACCGTTCGACGAGCAGACCATGGTGGCGCACCACCGTGGCCTGGGCGAGACCGCCGAGCCCGCTGTACCTGCCAAGGCATAAGGTCTAAGGCCTCCGGCACCATACAACTGGAGCGAAACCGCCCGCACAGGCCCGGCCTGTGCGGGCGGTTTCTTGCCGTCCAACACCAACCTTCGACTTCAGGTACAAGGTAAAGGCTCAAACGCCATCAAAAGTCAAGGTCCATAAAATGCCGTGTCGGGCGCTGTAGCCTTGGGGTGGAAGTAGCAGGGGCGCTGGCAGACAGCGGCAAAAAATCACCGTCATCGAAAGTGTGGATTGATACGTGAGCAGCGAACAGGGTTCAGCAACTCTGGAAGGCACGGAACTTGACCTGGAAGACGCCGTCATGGGTCCCACAGGCCGCCCCCACCGCGATTTTCCGGAGCCCGCGCCGCTGTCCTCCCATGGACCGGCCCGCGTCATAGCCATGGTTAACCAGAAGGGCGGGGTGGGCAAGACCACCTCGACCATCAACCTTGCCGCAGCGCTGGCCGAATACGGCCGACGCGTGCTCCTTGTGGACTTCGACCCACAGGGTGCACTGTCCGCCGGGCTCGGTGTCAACCCCCATGAACTCGATCTGACCGTCTACAACGTCCTGATGGACCGCAAGATCGACATCCGCGAAGCAATCCACCAGACCGGCGTGGAGAACGTGGACCTGCTGCCCGCCAACATCGACCTCTCCGCGGCTGAAGTGCAGCTGGTCAACGAGGTGGCCCGCGAGCAGGTCCTCGACCGGGCACTGAAGAAGGTCGAGGACGAGTACGACGTCGTGCTCATCGACTGCCAGCCTTCCCTCGGCCTGCTCACGGTCAACGCCCTGACCGCGGCCCACGGCGTGATCATTCCATTGATCTGCGAGTTCTTTGCCCTGCGCGCGGTGGCCCTGCTGGTCGAAACCATCGACAAGGTCCAAGACCGCCTCAACCCGCGGCTGCAGGTGGACGGCGTGCTGGCCACGATGTACGACGCCCGCACGCTGCACAGCCGCGAGGTCATCAGCCGCCTGGTGGAAGCCTTCGGGGACAAGGTCTTCGAAACCGTCATCAAGCGCTCCATCAAGTTCGCCGACGCCACCGTGGCCGCCGAGCCCATCACGAGCTACGCCGGAAGCCATATTGGTGCCGATGCCTACCGCCGCCTCGCCAAGGAATTGATTTCGCGCGGCGGCGCGCCCTAGCCCGCATGACCGCAGAGCCGGCAGCGCCCCCCGCCGAGGCCAGGCGGTCCGGCTTCGAAGTACGCCTGGCCAACTTCAGCGGCCCGTTCGACCTCCTGCTGGGGCTGATCTCCAAACACCAGCTGGACATCACCGAGGTGGCGCTTGCCACGGTCACCGACGAGTTCATCCGGTACATCCGGAACCTCCAGGAGCTGGGGGAGGAGTGGGCCCTTGACGAGGCGAGTGAGTTCCTCGTCATCGCGGCCACGCTGCTGGACCTGAAGGCAGCGCGCCTGCTGCCCGCAGGCGAGGTGGAGGACGACGACGACGTCGCACTCCTCGAGGCACGTGACCTTCTCTTTGCCCGGCTGCTGCAGTACAAAGCCTTCAAACAGGTCGCCGCGCTGATGGACGCCACACTGGAACTGGAGTCCCGGCGCTATCCACGGCAGGTTGCCCTCGAGGAACACTTCGCCGCGATGCTGCCGGAGCTCGTCTGGAAGCACAGCCCCGAACAGTTCGCGGCGCTGGCCGAGGCCGCGCTCAAGCCCAAGGCCCCGGCGCCGACGGAGGTCGGTGTGGCCCACCTGCACGGCGGCACGGTGAGCGTTCGCGAGCAGGCAGAGTTGATCGGCCTGCGGCTGCAGGACGGCCGGCCCCTGACATTCCGGGCCCTGATCGCCGACGCCGAATCCACGCTGGTTGTGGTGGCGCGCTTCCTGGCGCTCCTGGAACTGTTCAGGGACCAGGTGGTGGCCTTCGACCAGGTGGCGCCGCTTGGCGACCTGACCGTGCGCTGGACAGCGGCCGGCGGCGGATGGACCGGGGAGCACCTGAGCGAGGAATACGAGGAGTGGCAATGACGGATTCAATGGCAGGCCGGGAACGCGCCGCGCTTGAGGCGGTACTGATGGTGCTGGATGAGCCCACTTCCGCCACCGACCTCGCGGCAGGACTCAACCTGACGGTGCCCGCCGTCGAGGCGCTGCTGCTGGACCTGCAGCGTGATTATGACGGCTATACTGTTAAAGCCCCGGATATGGAAACTGGCAGTAATCGACCTGAGCATGAAGTCGCTTCCAGCCCCCGGGGTTTTGAATTGCGGAATGTCGCCGGGGGCTGGCGCATCTACTCGCGGGCCGAATTCGCCGACGTCGTCGGTACTTTCGTCCTGGAAGGGCAGACAGCCAGGCTGACCCAGGCGGCGCTCGAGACACTCGCCGTCATCGCTTACCGGCAGCCGGTGTCCAGGGCAAGGGTGTCTGCAATTCGCGGAGTCAACGTGGACTCTGTTGTGCGGACGCTGACCCAGCGCGGGCTGGTCGAGGATGCCGGAACAGATCCGGAATCGGGCGCTGTCCTGTACCGCACGACGTCGTATTTCCTTGAGCGCATGGGAATCGGCTCGGTGGCTGAGTTGCCTCAGCTTTCACCGCACCTTCCGGGGCTTGAAGGAATCGAAGAGTTCTACGACGCCGGAAGAATGTAGGCGGCACGCCTGCGAAGCAGTTTTTACCAGGGCAGATTTAATCTGCACGGCTGGCTAGTGTTGTCTTTGGACAATCTTTGCCGGTCAAAAATCACAGAGGACGGGTCATGACACAGGCGGGACGCCAGGGTTCACCACGTAACAGCTCCGGACGTAAAGGTCCGGAGCGCAACGCGCCGCGCGGCGCAGCAGCACAGGCCCGCGGGGCGGGCGCCGGGAAGCGTGACTTCCCCAAGGGCGGCGACCGCCCGTTCGGCGACCGCACCTACAAGGCGAAGCCACGCGAGGAGCGCTTCGTCGATCCGGACGAGGCGCCAGCCGGCCGCCGGCCCGCAGGCGACTGGAAGCCGGGCTCCAAGGCCCCCGCGTCCAGGACCGGTGCACCCAAGGCCGGCGCACGCAAGGCCGCCGCTGCCCGGAAGCCCGGAGCGAACAAGGCCCCCGGCACCCCGGGCGCGCTGAAGCCCAAGTCGGGCGCCCCCAAGGCAGCGGGTTCGCGTGCCTTCGGCAGCGAACGCTTCGGCCAGAGCCTCGGGCCGGTCCGCCGGCCCTCCCGCTCGCGCGGTCCCCGCGCCGAGGTGCCGCAGTCCGAAGTCCACGACGCCGACGGCGTCCGCCTGCAGAAGGTCATGGCCTCCGCCGGCGTCGCCTCCCGCCGCGTCTGCGAAGAGATGATCGCCGAGGGCCGTGTGGAGGTCGACGGCAAGGTCGTGACCGAGCTCGGCGTGCGCGTCGACCCCAAGACCGCCGTTATCCACGTGGACGGCCTGCGCATTCAGCTCGATGACACCCTGGTCTACATGGTGTTCAACAAGCCCAAGGGCGTGGTCTCCACCATGGAGGACCCCGAAGGCCGGCCGTGCATCAGCGACTACATCCGCAACAACCAAGGTGAACGGCTCTTCCATGTCGGGCGCCTGGACGTTGCCACCGAAGGCCTGCTGCTGCTGACCAACGACGGCGAGCTGGCCAACCGGCTGACCCACCCGTCCTACGAGGTCCCCAAGACCTACCTGGTCCAGGTCCGCGGGCCGTTCCCGCAGGGCATCGGCGCACAGCTCAAGGACGGTATCGAACTCGAGGACGGCTTCGCGTCGGTCGACTCCTTCCGGCTGGTGGACTCTACCCCCGGCCACGTGCTGATCGAAGTGGTCCTGCACTCCGGCAAGAACCGCATTGTCCGGCGCCTGTTCGACGCCGTCGGTTTCCCGGTGCTGCGCCTGGTGCGCGTCAAGGTAGGCCCCATCGGTCTGGGCGACCAGCGCCAGGGAAGCATCCGCAACCTCGGCAAGCAGGAAGTCGGCCACCTGCTGGCATCCGTGGGGCTGTAAGGGATGTCGGCTTTCCGTACGCACGGCCGCGGACACCTGAACGGCCCGGTCGTCGTTATAGGCACGGGCCTGCTCGGCACCAGCATCGGTCTCGGCCTGCGCGGCCGTGGCCTTGCTGTCTACCTGTCCGATCCTTCGCCCACCAACCAGGCAGTCGCCGTTGACATCGGCGCCGGCCTCCCGCTGGCCGCCCTGGGGGACGAAAGTCCTGAACTGGTGGTTGTCGCATCGCCGCCGGACGTAACTGCGGACGTTGTGGAACGTGCACTTGCAGACTATCCGGACGCCACCGTCATCGACATCGCCAGCGTCAAAGCGGCGATCCTGCATGACCTGCGCAGCCGCGGCGCGGACCTCAGCCGTTACGTTGGTACCCATCCCATGGCCGGACGCGAGAAATCCGGGCCCGTCGCCGCCCGGGGCGAGCTCTTCACCTCCATGCCGTGGGTGGTATGCCCGACCGGGGAATCCTCGCCCGGAGCGGTCCAGGCTGCGCGGGCGCTGGCCACCGACCTCGGTGCCGTCGTTTCGCAGTTCACGGCCGAGGAACATGACGGGGCCGTGGCCCTGGTGTCCCATCTGCCGCAGGTGATGTCCTCGCTGCTGGCGACCCGTCTGCAGGACACGCCGCTGCACGCCCTGTCTCTTGCGGGGAACGGGCTGCGCGACACCACCCGCATCGCAGCCAGCGACCCTACGCTCTGGGTCCAGATCCTAGGTGCGAATGCCGCCAAGGTGGTGGAGATCCTTTACGGTGTGCGCGAAGACCTCAACCGGCTGATCGGAACCCTGGAAGACCCCGCCGCCGCCGGAGCCCGTCTGGACCTGGCCCAGCTGATGAGCGAAGGCAATGCCGGGCAGGCACGGATTCCGGGAAAGCACGGCGGACCGCCGCAGGCATATTCCTGGCTCACGGTGCTCGTGGACGACCGGCCCGGCCAGATCGCCAGGCTGCTGACCGAGATCGGTGAGATTGGCGTCAACCTCGAAGATCTCCGCCTGGACCACTCCTCAGGGCAGAATGTGGGCATGGTGGAGATCTCCGTGCTGCCGAGCGCGCACGACCTCCTTGTAGAAGCACTAAGCGACCGTGGATGGCGGGTACTGCAGTAATGACACAGGAACTGACCGAAACTTTGCCTGCCCTCCGGCTGGGCCGCCCGCTCGTGGTGGCCATCGACGGGCCGTCCGGCTCGGGAAAGTCCAGCGTCAGCAAGGAAGTGGCCCGCCGCCTCAGCCTCGCCTACCTGGACACGGGCGCCATGTACCGGGCCCTCACCTGGTACTGCCTCGACCGCGGAACAGACCTCGCCGATGCCTCCGCCGTCGAGCTGGCTGCCGAAGAACTGCCGCTGGACATCAGCACCAGCCCGCACACCGAGTATGTGCGGGTCGACGGCACCGACGTTACCGACGCCATCAGGGAACCGGCCATCTCCTCGGCCGTCAGTGCCGTCGCCACCACGCTCGGTGCCCGGACCGAACTCATCCGCCGCCAGCGCTCCCTGATCGAAAAGCACAACCGCCGCATGGTGGTGGAGGGCCGGGACATCACCACCGTCGTCGCCCCCGCTGCCCAGGTCCGCATGCTTCTGACCGCCAGCGAGGAGGCGCGGCTCCGCCGCCGCGGCATCCAGCTCGGCGGAACGCAAAGCGCCGAGCAGCTGGCTGCCCAGGTGACCCAGCGGGACGCGAAGGACTCCACGGTGGTGAACTTCACCCAGGCGGCGGACGGCGTGGTGACGCTGGATTCGTCGGAGCTGGATTTCGAGGAAACCGTGTCAGCCGCGCTGCGCATCGTCACGAAGGTCATCAACCATGAGTGATTCCGCCAGGATGCCGGGGACTGCAGTTCCTGGCAGCTGGACCATGGCCTGGAGCCGGCCCGTCGGCAGGTTCCTGAACACCATCGTCTACCGCACATCCGTGACCGGGCGCTCCAACGTTCCGGCCGCGGGGCCAGTGATCTTCGCAGGAAACCACATCAGCTTCCTCGACGGACCCGTCATGTTCGGCGCCTCGCCCCGTCCCATGCACATCCTTGTTAAGAAGGAGATGTTCAAGGGCTTCCTTGGCCGCGTACTGAAGGCGTCCGGCCAGCTTCCGGTTGACCGGGCAGGGGACCGCTCGGTCCTGCAGCTCAGCAAGGACGTGCTCGACGCCGGCCGCTGCGTCGGCATCCTGCCCGAGGGAACCCGGGGGAGCGGCACCGCAGCCGGCATCAGCAACGGGGTGGCCTGGCTCGCCCTGAATTCCGACGCCGTCGTGGTGCCCGTGGCCATCCTTGGCACGCGGCAAGGCGGCGAACACCTGGACAGCATCCCGAAACCGGGCCGCAGGCTGCACGTCAGCTTTGGCCAGCCCCTGGCTCTCGGCCGGAAACCGGATGAAACCGGGCGTGCTTCAATGGACAGGGCGGCTACGGAAATCCGTAACACTCTCGCCGCGCATGTCCGCGACACTGTCCGGCTCAGCGGGCTGTCATTGCCCTCCGCGGATCATCCGCACCAACGTTCAACAGCAGTAGCCGGGCCGCCGGCAGACCACCATTAAGGAAAGTGCAATGAGCGATACGACTCAAACTTCCGGCCACTCCGGCGCCGGCGAAGACGAATACACGCCCACCGGCACGGACCAGGTGGCTGAACATCTGGCAGCCATGGACGACGAGGAGGCGGAGCTTCGTGCCGCTTCCCTCCGCGCCGGACTGGACGACTACGACCTCGACGAGGAAGACGCAGCGCTCCTGAGCGGCCTGCACGACGAGGACGAGCTTGAGGGCCCGCTCAAACTGGACCCCGTGCTCGCCATCATCGGCCGCCCGAACGTGGGCAAGTCAACCCTCGTCAACCGCATCCTCGGCCGCCGCGAGGCGGTCGTGGAGGACACCCCCGGCGTGACGCGCGACCGCGTGATGTACTCGGCGAACTGGAACGGCCGGAACTTCACCCTGGTGGACACCGGCGGCTGGGAGCACGATGCCCGCGGCATCCACGCCCGGGTGGCGGAACAGGCCGAAATGGCAGTGGAACTGGCTGACGCCGTGCTGTTCGTCGTCGACTCGGCCGTGGGCGCAACCGCCACCGACGAGGCCGTCATGAAGATGCTCCGCCGGAGCAAGAAGCCTGTCATCCTCGTGGCCAACAAGGTGGACGACTTTGCACAGGAAGCAGACTCGGCAGTCCTGTGGGGCCTGGGCTTCGGCGAGCCGTACCCCGTCTCCGCGCTGCACGGCCGCGGCGTCGCCGACCTGCTGGACCACGTCATGGACACCCTGCCGGAGTTCTCCACTGTCGAGGGCGTTGAACGCTCCGGTGGTCCGCGCCGGATCGCCCTCATCGGGCGCCCCAACGTCGGCAAGTCCTCCCTGCTGAACAAGCTTGCCGGCTCCGAACGTGTGGTGGTGGACAACACTGCCGGCACCACGCGCGACCCGGTTGACGAATTCATCGAGCTCGGCGGCCAGACCTGGCGCTTCGTGGACACGGCCGGCATCCGCCGACGTCAGCACATGGCACAGGGCGCCGATTTCTATGCCTCCCTCCGGACCCAGAGCGCGCTGGAAAAGGCGGAGGTCGCCGTCGTTCTTCTGGCTGTTGACGAGGTGCTTAGCGAACAGGATGTCCGCATCCTCCAGCTGACCATCGAATCCGGACGCGCCCTGGTCCTGGCGTTCAACAAGTGGGACCTGCTGGACGACGAACGCCGGACGTACCTGGAGCGCGAAATCGAACAGGACCTGGCCCACGTAGCATGGGCGCCGCGGGTCAACATCTCGGCCAAGACCGGGTGGCACAAGGACCGCCTGGTGCCGGCGCTGGAACTGGCGCTGGAAAACTGGGACAGGCGCATTCCGACCGGACGGCTCAACGCCTTCCTGGGCGAGCTGGTGGCGGCCCACCCGCACCCGGTCCGCGGCGGCAAGCAGCCCCGCATCCTCTTCGGCACGCAGGCCTCCAGCCGGCCCCCGAAGTTCGTCCTGTTCACCACGGGATTCCTGGACCCGGGCTACCGCCGCTTCATCACCCGCCGCCTGCGGGAAACCTTTGGCTTCGAGGGAACGCCCATCGAAGTCAGCATGCGTGTGCGTGAAAAGCGTGGCAAGAAGCGTTAATTACGACACACCGGGCGGCGAATGCCGGAAAGTGTCACTGGCACCCTCCGGAATCGTGTAAGCTCTTCTAGGTGGTTCGGCCGGACTGCTTAGGTGAAATTCTTCGGAATCATCACTGAAGCGGAGAACGGCGGAACTGACGGGCTGTAGCGCAGCTTGGTAGCGCACTTGACTGGGGGTCAAGGGGTCGCAGGTTCAAATCCTGTCAGCCCGACCACAACAAAACCCCGCCAACCCAACTGGGTTGGCGGGGTTTTTTGTTGCCCGCCCGACGGCGGCACGCGCTACTTGAGGAAGCGGGACGTTCTGCGGTCGGCCAGGATTTTGCCATTTGTCTGGCAGGTGGGGCAGTACTGCAGCGCAGTGTCCGCGAAGGACACCTCCCGGACCGTGTCGCCGCATACCGGGCAGGGCTGGCCGGCGCGGCCATGCACATTCATTCCGCCCCGTTTCGCATCCTTGAGGTCGGCGGGCGGTTTCCCCTGGGCCTGGGCCACTGCCGCTCCCAGGACGGTGTGGATGGCGTCGAACAGGATCCCGACCTTCGCCGGCTCCAGTGAATTGGCCATGGCGAACGGGGAGATTTTCGCCGCGTGCAGGATTTCGTCGCTGTACGCATTGCCGATGCCGGCAATGACACGCTGGCTCCGCAGGACACCCTTGATCTGGTGCGGGTGCCCGGCGAGGATCTCGGTGAACATCTCCCGGCTGAACGCGGGGATCAGCGGATCCGGGCCGAGTTCGGCGATGCCGGGAACGTCGCCTGGCCTTGATACCACGTAGATGGCCAGGCCCTTTTTGGTGCCGGCCTCGGTCAGGTCGATGCCCATCTTCCCGCCGTCCACCCCGGCAAAGTGCAGGCGGGCTGCGATGGGTCCCTTGCCCGGCCGGAGCGGATCGGGCGAGGGTTTTTCGGTGAAACGGACCCAGCCCGCCCTGGCGAGGTGGAAGACAAAATGCAGGCCGTCGGCGTCGATGCTGACGAACTTCCCGAACCGCTCCACGCCAGTGATGGTTCGGCCTGACAGGGCCGTGTAGGGCGGGTCGGCCGTCTTGAGGACCGCCACGGACAGGATCTGCAGCTTCTCCAGCACCGCGCCGCGCAGCCGCGTGTCGAGGAACGTGCTCAGTGCGGCCACCTCGGGTAGTTCCGGCATGGCACCACTTTGCCACAAGGAATGCCTGATTGGGCGGTTCCCGCGGGGGCATCATGGCACATCCGGCGGCCGGGGAGTTGTGCATATACTTTCAACCGGTGGCTGTTCCCTACGCCTCCGTTGACATTGGTGATTGACCCGATGAAAGGCCCCTGATGAGCAACATTCCCTCTGATCTGTCCTACACCGCCGAACACGAATGGGTGACTGCACCGAATTCGGATGGCGTAGTCCGCGTGGGGATCACCGACTTCGCCCAGGACGCCCTCGGGGACGTCGTCTACGCCCAGATGCCTGAAGTCGGCACCACTGTTAAGGCAAACGACGTCGTGGGTGAGGTCGAATCCACCAAGAGCGTCAGCGACATTTACGCGCCTGTATCCGGCGAGATCGTGGCCCGCAACGAGGCACTCGACAGCGATTCAGCACTCATCAACTCCGATCCGTACGGCGACGGCTGGCTCATCGAAGTAAAGCTCGCCGAACCTGATGCCGTGGATTCCCTGCTCAGTGCATCGGAGTACGAACAACAGGTAGGCTAAAGCTAACCGGTCCCGCTGCCGGCCACAGGAGTCCAGCAATGGAGTCCAACGGCCGGGCGGCGGGCGGCATACCGGAGCTGCCAGGCAGTTCCGGACGGTACGCGTTGATTGCAGGGGGACATCTGCAACGAAGGAGGAGGAATCCATGGTTGGCGGCGAACGGAACCACACCAACGGCGATTACGGCACGGGTGCGGGCAGGGCCTCGGAAACCACCTCGATCAACCTCACTCCGGTCCATGACGAGCCAACGATCGTACCTAAGCTCTCCCCGGAGGAACGCTCTGCCGTAGAGGCACTGCCCTCCGGCTCCGCACTGCTCGTGGCCCACAGCGGGCCGAACTCGGGTGCCCGATTCCTGCTTGACTCCGATGTCACCACGGCCGGGCGGCACCCGGATGCTGACATCTTCCTCGACGACGTGACGGTCTCGCGCCGCCACGTCGAGTTCCGGCGCACACCGCGGAGCTTCGAGGTGGTAGACACCGGAAGCCTGAACGGCACCTACGTCAACCATGACCGCGTGGACAGCGTGGAACTGAGGTCCGGAAACGAAGTCCAAATTGGCAAGTTCCGTCTCACCTTCTACCTGAGCCCTGCCCGCGCAGCAGGACGCGTCTGATTCGGAGCGGCTGCCTGTGGCAATGGCACAACCGGAGCGCCGGGGACCACTGGTCCTGAACATCGGGGAAGTGCTCGCTCAGCTGAGCGATGACTTTCCGAGCATGACGGCGTCGAAAATCAGGTTCCTTGAGGAAAAAGGGCTCATCAATCCCCGGCGTACCCCCGCGGGCTACCGGCAGTACTCCGACAGCGATGTCGAGCGGCTCCGCTTCGTCCTGTCCCTTCAGCGTGACCAGTACCTGCCGCTGAAGGTCATCAAGGACTACCTTGACGCCATCGACAGGGGCGAACGGCCCGAGAACCTTCCGCCCGGGGTTACCGTCTCCCCGCGGATCGTCTCGGACGAGCTCGCAGCGGAACTGCAGAACAAAGCACGCAGGCTCAGCGAGGAGCAGCTGCGCGCGGAGTCGGGGGCGAGCGTGCCGCTCCTGCAGTCCCTGCTCAGCTTCGGCCTCATCGGGCACACCGACGGCAAATTTGACGAGCACGCACTCCAGGTGGCGCGCGCCTGCGTCCAGCTGGAGAGCCACGGCCTGGAGCCACGGCACCTCCGGCCCTTCCAAGCGGCCGCGGAGCGCGAATTCGGACTCGTGGAACGCGCCGTGGCCACCCTGACCTCGCGCAGGGACGCTGCGTCGCAGGCCCGCGCGGCGGAAGCCGCCCGGGAGATCAGCGACCTTTGCCTCACCCTGCACCGGGCTCTTGTGCAGGACCGTATCTCGCGGATGGAAATCTGATGATCGAAGTCGAGATTGTGGGCGTCCGCATCGAACTCCCTTCAAACCAGCCCCTGGTTCTGCTCCGTGAGATGCATGGGGAACGGCACGTTCCCATCTGGATCGGGACACCCGAGGCAAGCGCCATCGCGCTGGCCCAGCAGGGCGTGGTGCCGCCGCGGCCCATGACCCACGACCTCCTGGTTGACGTCGTGGAGACACTCGGCCATTCCGTGGTCAGCGTGAACATCGTGGCCGTGGAGGACAACATCTTCTACGGCCAGCTCCAGTTCGACAACGGGGCGACGGTGAGCTCCAGGGCATCCGATGCGCTGGCCATCGCACTGCGCGCCAAGTGCCGGATCTGGTGCGCTGACTCTGTCATGGAGGAGGCCGGCGTGCGGATCACCGAGCATGACGAGGGCGAGGACACGGAGCCCGGCCCCACCGTGGAGGAAGAGCGCGAGCTGCGAAGGTTCCGGGAGTTCCTTGACGACGTCGAGCCCGAGGATTTCGACGGCTAAGGTCACGTTAAGGTTAAAGTTAAGGCTGAAACTTTCGACACGCCCCGCTAATCATGCGAACGTCTTTGACCTTGGGCCGTGGCAGGCCTAACGTCGAAGGTACCAAGTTCCCATTGCATACGACAGCGGCGCAAGTCACACTGGAAAGTGCTACTCCGGCCGAATTACAAGCATGAATTTCATCCGGACTTCATGCGCGTAGCAGCTGTTGCAGCAACTTCCTCAGGGGAGCTCATGACAAGGAGGATCCACGTGAGTCCGAAAGGCGAAGCAGGCGAGCTGAAGCAGCCCTCGACGGCCGGCGTTGCCGTGCCCGCAAGTGGTGCTCAGGGCCTTCTCTTCACTGAGGATCTCCCGGTTCTGGACGAGGACGCCGGCTACCGCGGTCCCACGGCCTGCAAGGCTGCCGGCATAACCTACCGGCAGCTCGACTACTGGGCCCGCACCGGCCTGGTGGAGCCTGCGGTGCGCGGTGCAGCAGGTTCCGGTTCCCAGCGGCTCTACGGTTTCCGCGACATCCTGGTCCTGAAGGTGGTCAAGCGGCTCCTGGACACCGGCGTATCGCTGCAGCAGATCCGCAGCGCCGTGGAGCACCTCCGTGAACGCGGTGTCGAGGACCTGGCCCAGATCACGCTCATGAGCGACGGCGCCAGCGTCTACGAATGCACCTCCGCAGACGAGGTCATCGACCTCGTGCAGGGCGGCCAGGGCGTCTTCGGCATCGCCGTGGGACGCGTGTGGCGCGAAGTCGAGGGAAGCCTCGCCTCACTGCCCAGCGAGCACGCCGGCGACCAGTCGTTCCCGGACGACGAACTCAGCAAGCGCCGCGCCGCGCGCAAGATCGGCTAGCAGCGACAGCCCCGAGATTTACGCAGAAGGCCGCCTCCCGTCGGGGAGGCGGCCTTCTGCGTTCAGCGGGCCCCCGGATACCGGATAGGAGCTAAGCGCTGCTAGCGGGAGCTCCGACTGCGGCTGGTCTTGTTGGTGGCCATGAGATTTCCCAGCAGCGTGTCGTAGAGTCCGGCCGCGGCCTTGGCGGAGTCGCCGGGCCAATGGTGGACGGAATGCGCCGCGCCCTGGATCTGCTGCCAGTTGGCCTGCTCCGGGATGTGCGGAGCCAGCAGGAGGTCACCGAACATGGCCTGCATCTCGGCAAGCCGGAAAGCGTGCTCGGAGGATCCGGAACGCACCCGGTTGGCCACAATGCCGGCGGGGGAGAGGTTTGGTGCGAATTCCTGGCGGAACAGCTGGATGGCCCGCATGGTGCGTTCGGTGCCGGCCACGGAGAAGAGCCCGGGCTCGGCGACCAGGGCCACCTTGTTGCTGGCGGACCAGGCCATGCGGGTGAGCCCGTTCAGGGACGGCGGGCAGTCCACCAGGATGAGTTCGTAGGCATCCGCACCGGCGAGCACCGCGGACAGCCTGCGCAGATCGCGCTTGCCAAGGTCGGGCCGGTCGTAGATCCCGGTGTAGGCGGACCCGACGGCGACATCGAGCACCGCTGGGCCGGAACCGTTAACGGCTGCCCGGCTGATCCAGCCGCTGGGCACGACGTTCTCGGCGATCTTGGCCTTGCGCGGATTCTTCAGCATCCTGCCGATGTCCAGCTTGTCGCTGGGCTGCACCCCGAGGGCTGTGCTGGCGTCGGCATGGGGATCGAGGTCAACTACGAGTGTTGGGATGCCTGCGGCCAGTGCCGCAGACGCCAGTCCGGTTGTCACGGATGTCTTGCCGACACCGCCCTTGAGGCTGCTGATGCTGACTACTTGCACTTGATAAACCAATACCTAACGCCGGTTGCCGTGTTGGGGTACGTTCCGTTCCGGTGCTGCCAGATGGTGCTGCCAGATGGTGCTGCAGGAACAGGGGCAGGCTTCCGCCGCCCCACTCATCATATGTTGACCTCGGCCGGAATCCCTTCTTATCGGGATCCGGGCATGCCTCGCAGTTAATACGGGCCCGGCAGTGAATATGGCCCGGACATGACGGATAATTCTGTGATGGTAGACACAATGATTTGTGTTTCGTCCGGCCGGTCTTACACACTGTGACCACTTACCGATACCACCCGCAATGATGCAGGAGAAGTATGTTTTCCAAGATTCTGGTGGCCAACCGCGGAGAAATCGCAATCCGTGCTTTCCGCGCTGGCTACGAACTGGGCGCCAAGACAGTCGCTGTGTTTCCCAATGAGGACCGTAACTCGATCCACCGCCAGAAGGCCGATGAGGCGTATCTGATTGGCGAAGAGGGACACCCAGTCCGCGCCTACCTGGACGTTGCCGAGGTGGTTCGCGTTGCCAAGGAGTCCGGCGCGGACGCCATCTACCCCGGTTACGGCTTCCTTTCCGAAAACCCGGACCTTGCGCGTGCCGCCAAGGCCGCAGGCATCACCTTCGTGGGTCCGCCCGCTGAGGTCCTGGAACTCGCCGGCAACAAGGTGGCCGCACTGGAGGCCGCCCGCAAGGCCGGCGTTCCCGTGCTGAAGTCCAGCGCGCCGTCGAAGGACCTCGACGAGCTTCTCGCCGCTGCGGATGAGATCGGTTTCCCCATCTTTGCCAAGGCCGTGGCAGGCGGCGGCGGGCGCGGCATGCGCCGCGTCGACACCCGCGAGGCCTTGCCGGAGGCGCTGCAGTCCGCCATGCGCGAAGCCGATGCGGCCTTCGGTGACCCCACCATGTTCCTCGAGCAGGCCGTGCTGCGCCCGCGCCACATCGAGGTCCAGATCCTGGCCGACGCCGAAGGCAACGTCATGCACCTCTTCGAGCGTGACTGTTCCATCCAGCGCCGCCACCAGAAGGTCATCGAGATCGCCCCGGCCCCCAACCTGGACGAAGGCATCCGCCAGGCCCTGTACAGGGACGCGGTGAAGTTCGCCAAGGCCCTGAACTACGTCAACGCCGGAACGGTCGAGTTCCTGGTGGACACCGTTGGCGAACGCGCCGGCCAGCACGTCTTCATCGAAATGAACCCCCGCATCCAGGTGGAGCACACCGTCACGGAAGAGGTCACCGACGTCGACCTCGTCCAGGCGCAGATGCGCATCGCCGCCGGCGAGACCCTGGCCGACCTGGGCCTGTCCCAGGAGACCGTCTTCCTCAAGGGTGCCGCGCTGCAGAGCCGCATCACCACAGAGGACCCGGCCAACGGCTTCCGGCCCGACGTCGGAAAGATCACGGGCTACCGCTCGGCCGGCGGTGCCGGCGTGAGGCTCGACGGCGGTACCGTCTACTCGGGTGCCGAGATCAGCCCGCACTTCGACTCGATGCTCGTGAAGCTCACCTGCCGCGGCCGGGACTACCCCGCCGCTGTTGCCAGGGCGCGCCGGGCACTGGCGGAATTCCGTATCCGCGGTGTCTCCACCAACATCTCCTTCCTGCAGGCCGTCCTTGACGACGCCGACTTCATCGCAGGCAACGTGGCCACATCCTTCATCGACGAACGGCCCGAACTGCTGAAGGCGCGCGTCTCCGCCGACCGCGGCACCAAGCTGCTGACCTGGCTCGCCGAGGTCACTGTGAACAAGCCGAACGGCGAACTTCCGGTCCACAGCGACCCGGCGGACAAGCTCCCCTCAGTCAAGGGCATCGAGGCCCGCCCCGGCTCCCGCCAGCGGCTGCTGGAACTCGGACCGGAGGGCTTCGCCAGGGCGCTGCGCGAGCAGAAGGCCGTCGCCGTCACGGACACCACGTTCCGCGACGCCCACCAGTCCCTGCTGGCCACCCGCGTCCGCACCAGGGACCTGCTGGCCGCCGCGCCCGCGGTCTCCACCCTCCTGCCGGATCTGCTGTCCGTTGAGGCCTGGGGCGGCGCTACCTACGATGTCGCCCTGCGGTTCCTCGGCGAGGATCCCTGGGACCGGCTCGCCGCGCTGCGCAAGGCCCTGCCGAACGTCTGCCTGCAGATGCTGCTCCGCGGCCGGAACACCGTGGGCTACACCCCGTACCCCGAGGAAGTGACCGAGGCCTTCGTCAACGAGGCAGCGGCCACGGGCATCGACATCTTCCGCATCTTCGATGCACTGAACGACGTCAGCCAGATGGCACCTGCCATCCGCGCCGTGCGGGCCACCGGCACCGCCGTCGCGGAGGTGGCGCTGTGCTACACGGGCGACATGCTGGACCCGGAAGAGAAGCTCTACACGCTGGACTACTATCTGGGCCTGGCGGACAAGATCGTCGAAGCCGGCGCGCACATCCTCGCCATCAAGGACATGGCGGGCTTGCTGCGTCCGGCAGCTGCCGCCAAGCTCGTCTCGGCATTGCGGGAACGCTTTGACCTCCCGGTCCACCTGCACACCCACGACACCGCAGGCGGCCAGCTCGCCACGCTGCTCTCGGCAGTCGACGCGGGCGTCGACGCTGTGGATGTCGCCTCGGCATCCCTCGCCGGCACCACAAGCCAGCCGTCGGCGTCGGCCCTGGTTGCTGCCCTGGCCCACACGGAACGTGACACCGGGCTCAGCCTGGCAGCCGTCAGCTCGCTCGAGCCGTACTGGGAGGCCGTGCGCAGGGTTTACGCCCCCTTCGAATCAGGCCTGCCGGGTCCGACCGGACGCGTGTACCAGCACGAAATCCCGGGCGGGCAGCTGTCCAACCTCCGCCAGCAGGCCATCGCGCTGGGCCTGGGCGAGCGCTTCGAGGCGATCGAGGACATGTACACGGCTGCCGACCGGATCCTGGGCCACCTGGTCAAGGTGACGCCGTCGTCGAAGGTGGTGGGTGACCTCGCCCTGCACCTTGTGGGCCTGAACGCAGACCCGGCCGACTTCAACGAGAACCCGCAGAACTACGACATCCCGGACTCCGTCATCGGATTCCTGTCCGGCGAACTGGGCGATCCTCCGGGAGGCTGGCCGGAACCGTTCCGCACCAAGGCCCTCCAGGGCCGGAGCATCAAGGTCCGTGACGCCGAGCTGAGCGCCGAGGACAGCGAGGCGCTCCGCGGCGACTCGAAGACCCGCCAGCAGACGCTGAACCGGCTGCTCTTCGCCGGGCCGACGAAGGACTACCTCAAGAGCGTCGAGACGTACGGCAACGTGTCGGTCCTGGACACCCGCGACTATCTTTACGGCCTGCAGCGCGGCGAGGAGCACGTGATCCAGCTCGAAAAGGGTGTGCGCCTCATCGCGTCCCTGGAAGCCGTGTCGGAGCCGGACGAGAAGGGCATGCGCACGGTCATGTGCACGCTGAACGGGCAGTCCCGCCCGGTCTCGGTGCGCGACAAGTCCGTGGTCAGCAATGTGAAGGCGGCCGAGAAGGCGGATGCGTCGGTGCCGGGTCACGTCGCCGCTCCCTTCGCAGGCGCCGTGACGGTCACCGTCAAGGCGGGGGACACCGTCAACGCCGGTGACACGATTGCCACCATCGAGGCAATGAAGATGGAGGCATCCATTACGACGCCGGTGGGCGGCAAAGTGACGCGGCTGGCCATTTCCGCTGTGGAACAGGTACAGGGCGGTGACCTGCTGATCGTCGTCGAATAGACGACTGTTGAGCAGATGACTGTTGGGCAGGGGGCCGCTGAATAGCTTGCAGGGTGGCCAGCGGCCGCCCTGCAGGTAGGGTGGAAAACAGAAAAAGGTTGTGGGGACGGCGCCAAGCCGCCCCCACAGCCATTTCCGAACCACACCGGCAGCCGGAACTCCACCGGCAGCCAGTACAAGACAGAGCGGAAGCCATGACGCAGACCAATACGCCCAAGCCCGGGCCGCGCCCCGACAGGCCCCCCGTCATCGACATTGCGGGGGAGCCCGGAACCAGTCCCGCCGGCGCTGCCCCGGCAGGGGACATCAGCGTGGTGACCGTTTCCGACGCCCAGGACCGCACGTCCGCCGGGTCGCTCTCGGCAGTGGGTGGCGTGGTGCAGCACGGGACGGCGACGGCGGCCATTCCCGTCGTGACGGCGGGTCCCGGCGGCGTCAACGCGGCGGGCGTCAACGGTGCGGACGTCAGTGCAGGCGACCAGGCCGAAGCAGGCGCAGCCGTCGCGGACGCGGATCCAGCCGGCACAGATTCGGCAGCCGGCCTGGCCGCCGCCGCCGAACCGGCCCAGGCTGAAGAAGCCAGGGAGCACCCCGGGCGCCGCGAACGTCCCGAGGGACCTGAGCCCGCTGCCGCGCTGACCGCCGACCGTCTCCTAACCAGGTCCGCAGCCGCGCCGGTCTCGGGCTGGCGCCGGTGGCTGCACCAGGTGACCCTGGGCTACGTGAACCTGGGCGACTCGGACCAGGTCCGCATCCAGCGGGCCATGGAGCACCGCATCGCACTGCGGCTGGGGGAGCGGACCCGGTACGTGCCGGTGCTCTCGCGCAAGGGCGGAGTGGGGAAAACCACCGTCACCACGCTGCTCGGCATGGTGCTGGCGGAGCTGCGTGAGGACCGGGTTATCGCGATGGATGCGAATCCGGACCGAGGCACGCTCTCGGACCGTTCCCCGGGCAGGGCTGATTTCACGGCGCGCCAGCTGGTTAAGGACAGGTTCACGGTGAACTCGTTCGCGCAGCTCTCCAACTACACCGCGCGCGACGGTTCGCGCCTCGATGTTCTCGCCTCGGACACAGATCCCATGGTGGCCCACGCCTTCGACGACGCCGACTACCGCGCAGTCACCGACATCCTGGGCCGGTACTACTCGATCGTGCTCACCGACTCAGGCACCGGCATGGTGCACTCGGTCATGAAGGGCACGCTGGAAAAGGCCGACGCAGTGGTGCTCGTTTCGGGCGGCAGCGTGGATGAGGCCCGGCTGGCGTCCGAAACGCTGTCCTGGCTTGAAGCCCATGGCCGCCAGGATCTCGTCGCCAAAGCCACGGTTGTCATCAACATGGCCGCCGGCAACCGCACCCTGGTCAACATCGACGAAATCGAGCAGCACTTCCTGTCCCGGGTCAAGAATGTGGTGCGGATTCCGCACGACCGGCACCTGGCCGAAGGCTCGCGGATCCGCCTCGGCCAGCTGAAGCCGGCCACCCGTGCCGCGGCCGTGGAACTGGCCGCGCTGGTGGTGGACGAACTGCAGCAGCCCTGACCGCCAGCAGCCCTGACCCGCCGTCCGGAGTTTTTGTACACTTATTGGCCTCTGGAGGCCCCCGAAGTCGCGACAAGTGGACAATAACCCGGGACGTGGATTGAGTCCTGTCTAGGCGCGGGTGGGCTTCGGCGACTTGTACATTTCGTCGATCACCGCTTCGAAGTCCTTCATGACCTGGGCGCGCTTGACCTTCATGGACGGGGTCAGGTGGCCGGAGGCTTCGGTGAAGTCGCTTGGCACGATCCGGAAGGACTTGATCGCCTCCGCCTGCGACACCGACTGGTTGGCCTGGTTGATGAGCTCCTGCACGGCGGCCTTGACCTCGGCATGGCCGGCGGCGTCGCTCAGTGGCGTGTCCGCGGGCAGGCCGTGGCGCTGCAGCCAACCCGGGAGGGCTTCCTCATCGAGCGTCACGAGGGCGCCGATGAACGGGCGGTTGTCACCCACCACGAGTACCTGTGACACCAGTGCATCAGCCCGGATCTGGTCCTCGAGCAGTGCAGGAACCACGTTCTTGCCGCCGGCGGTGACGATGATTTCCTTCTTCCGGCCGGTAATCAGCAGGTAGCCGTCCTCGTCGAGCTGGCCGATGTCCCCGGTGCGGAACCAGCCATCGACGAACGACTCCTCCGTCAGGTCCGGGCGCTGGTAGTACCCCCGCATGACGCAGGCGCCCTTGACGAGGATCTCGCCGTCGTCGGCAATCCGGACGCTGTTGCCGGGAATCGGGGCACCGACCGTGCCGATTTTGATCCGCTCCGGCGTGTTGACGCTGACGGGTGCCGTGGTTTCGGTGAGGCCGTAACCTTCCAGGATCTGCAGCCCGATGCCCTGGAAGAAGTGGCCCAGACGCTCGCCCAGCGGGCCGCCGCCGGACACCGCATGGGCCACTTCGCCGCCCATGGCGGCGCGGAGCTTGCCATAGACGAGCTTGTCGAAGATCGCGTGCCTGAGCTTCAGGCCCAGGCTGGCGCCGCCTGCCTGCCGTGCACGCGAGTAGGCGATCGCGGTTTCGGCGGCCTTGTGGAAGATCGCACCCTTCCCGCCATCCTCGGCCTTGGTGAGGGCCGAGTTGTACACCTTTTCGAACACGCGCGGAACGGCAAGGATGAACGTCGGCTTGTAGCTCTGCAGATCGGGCAGCAGGTGCTTGATATCGGGGGTATGTGCCACGGTGACGCCGGCGGCCACAGCCAGGACCGAGATGAAGCGCGCGAACACATGCGCCAGCGGCAGGAACATGATGGTTCGGGACTCCTCGTTGACAACCCCGCTCAGGGAGGTGGCCAAAGCGTTCTCGGAGAGCTCCACGAAGTTTCCATGGGTGAGTTCGCAGCCCTTGGGCCGGCCGGTGGTGCCGGAGGTGTAGATGATGGTGGCGAGGTCGCGGAGCCCGGCGGAGCGCCGTCGGGCATCGAGCTCGTCATCGCTGACGGCGGCGCCGGCGGCACGCACGGTGTCGAGGCCGTCCCCCTCCAGTTGCCACACGTGGGTCAGCGCCGCGAGGCCTTCGGTGGCAGCGGCCTGCCGGATGACGTTTTCGTGGTGGTCCGATTCGCCGAAGGCGGCGACGGCACCGGAGTCGCCCAGGTTCCAGGCAACCTGGGAAGGCGACGACGTTTCGTAGATGGGAACAGAAACGCCACCTGCGAACCAGATGGCGAAGTCGATGAGTGCCCACTCATAGCGGGTCCGGGACATGATGCCCACGCGGTCGCCCGCGCCGACGCCGCTGGCTATCAGCCCCTTGGCGAGGGCTGACACGTCGGCCATAAACTCCTTGGCCCGGATGTCCTGCCATTGGCCGGCGGAATCGAGGCGCGAAAACAGGGCAGGGTTGGACGCCTTGGCTGCCTGGCGCAGCACAAGGTCCGTGATGTTGCTGTCCAGGGGGACGTTCGCCAAGGGCGGAACGCTGAATTCGCGCACGTTAGCTCCTTTGATATCCGTTGGCCGCAGCGGGTAACCCTAACCTTAGTACGTCACGTGCCGGGGGCCGGCCGATCTTGGTTACCCGTCGGTAACTTTACGGTGCAGGAGCACGGGGCGCCAGTGTGCCGGACGTGTCGTTTGGGTGTCGTACCTGCGAAGACGCTCTGCGGCGACACCTAGAATGGGGGACTATGCAGCCCTCCCCGTCCAACGAGCAGCCAGCCCCGCCACTAGACTCCAGCCGGAGCGGCCTGCCCGGGGAATGGGCGCCGCAGCGCTCGTCACGGCGGTCGGTGTCACGGCGCCCGGTATCGGGGTACGGTGGCCAGCTGGCCGGCCACCGCCTGTTCCGGCAGCAGCTGCGGCTGGGCCGGCGGGGACTGGCTATCGGCATCGACATTGGCGGCACCAAGGTTGCCGCCGGCGTGGTGGACGCCGAGGGCCACATCCTGCGCGAGGCGCGCCGGTCGACGCCGGGAAGCGACCCGCGTGCGGTGGAGCGCGTCATCGTCGAACTCGTCGAGGAACTGAGCGCCGGTGCCCGGATCAGGTCGGTGGGCATTGGCGCCGCCGGGTGGATGGATCTCGACGGCGGCACCGTGCTGTTCAGCCCGCACCTCGCCTGGCGGAACGAACCGCTGCGGGAAAACCTGCAGCACCTGCTGCGGCGTCCCGTCATGCTGGTTAACGACGCCGACGCTGCGGCCTGGGCCGAATGGCGCTTTGGCGCCGGGCAGGGGCAGGACCGGCTGGTCTGCATCACCCTGGGCACGGGCATCGGCGGAGCCATGGTGATGGACGGGCACGTTGAACGGGGCAGATTCGGCGTGGCGGGGGAGTTTGGCCACCAGATCATCATGCCCGGCGGACACCGTTGCGAGTGCGGCAACCGCGGATGCTGGGAACAGTATGCCTCAGGCAACGCCCTTGGCCGGGAAGCCCGGGAACTGGCCTTGGCGAACTCGCCGGTGGCCCAGGAACTTCTCAAGGCCGTGGACGGAAGCGCCGAGCTCATCACCGGAGCCACGGTGACTGAACTGGCTATCGCCGGAGACGCCGCCTCCCGGGAACTATTGGAGGACGTCGGGAACTGGCTCGGGCTGGGGCTGGCGAACCTTGCCGCTGCGCTCGATCCCGGAAAGTTCGTCATCGGCGGCGGTCTTTGCGCAGCCGGCGAACTGCTGGTGGCCCCGGCGCGCAAGGCCTTCGCACGCAACCTCACCGGCCGCGGATTCCGTCCGGCCGCAGAAATCGAGCTGGCCGCCCTTGGGCCCAACGCCGGCCTGATCGGCGCTGCCGATCTGTCGCGGGTCAGCAGCCGCACGCACCGCTGACCCCGATCCGCCCCTGACGGAGCGTCAGACCCGGGCGCCGTCGTCGTTCTCGTCCTTCTCCTGCGGCAGCTTCATGATCAGATACACCACGGCCGCGATGAAGACGGCCACTATGCCGAGAATTGCCAGCAGCGGCGCGGAGCGCCAGAACATGGACGACAGGACCAGGGCAACCGGAGCACCCACGGCGCCCAGCCAGGCCAGCATCGTCAGCGGGTCCGTCGCCGAAAGCTTGGGGGGCTCGTCCGGGACGAACTCGCCGTCGTCGTCCTCGACGCTGTAGTCGCGCGGATCCCCCGCGCCGGCCGGAACGTCGCCCTGCCCGGACCGGGCAGCCTCCGGCTGCCCGGCTGCTTTCTCCAGATCGGCAGCCTGTTGCCGCTCGGCGGCTGACAGTTCCCGGGGCGCCCGGGGCGCCAGGCCCAGAGGATCGAAGTCGGTGAAGTGCTTTGCGGCGCTTTCCGGACCGGGACCGTCCGCCTGTCCTGCCGGTGCAGTGCCTTCCTCCGGCGCGCTGCTGGCGTCATCGCTGGCCGTACTGTGCCGGGGACCGCCGTGATGGCGCGGAGACCCGGGGGCCGGGGAGCCCCCGTCGCCGGGGACGACGTCTGCATCGGGAGCCGGGGTGTCGCCCTGCAGCCTGGCCACCAGGTCGAGCCAGACGGCGTCGTCCTGGTTGGCACTCGGATCGGACGAATTCGAATCGGGCCTATTCATCGGTGGCGCCCTTCTGGGTGGCTGTCGCGGGTCCGGCCGATCCTCGGCGGATATCCGCCACCACGGAGCGGATGAAGTCCACCGAGCCGCTGAAGATCTGGCCTGCGTCATGGTCCAGCGTGGCCACGTGGTAACTGTTGTCCAGCCGCGTGAGCTGCAGCGGGGCGTGGGTAAGGCCGCGCCGCAGGGCCGTGATGCTGGAATCGGAAACAACGTGATCCACAGTGGAGCGGAAAACGCGCACGGGCGCTGTGATGCGTGGCAGCAGCCGAACCGTGTCCTTGAACATCTTATTCAGTTCGTGGGCGGCTGCCACGGGGGTCCTGGAATATGCGCCCTCGTCGACGCCCTGCTTCCGGATGTCGTTGGCGATGGCCGGCGTGCTCTTGAGGACCAGCTTGAGGATGCCGGCCAGCGGGGCCCGGCGGTCATCGATGACAAGCCCGGGGTTGACCAGGATGGCTCCCGCCACAGGCCTGGTGGCGGCGATGCGCAGTGCCAGGGCGCCGCCCATGGACAGGCCCGCGGCAAACACGAGGTCGCACTCGGACTCGAGCTCCAGGTAGGCGGCGTCCATCGCCTCATGCCACTGCGTCCAGCGGCTGCGGGAAAGCTCCTGCCACGTGGTGCCGTGGCCCGGCAGCAGCGGCATCCTGACGGCAAAGCCGGCATCGGCAAAGGACTCGGCCCACGAGCGCAGGCTGTGGGGACTGCCCGTGAACCCATGGGACAGCGCGATGCCGACGGACGGCCCCTCGCCGAAGAAGGCGCTGCTGAACGGGCTGTGATCGGGAACTGTGGTCATGATTTCTCCGACGGTATGTGGCTTCGGGAACGCAGCTGGAAAAACCGCGCCGAGGACTCGAAAATTTCCTGGGCGTCCGTGTCCAGCGTAGCCACGTGGCCGCTGTTCCTGAGCGGCACCACGTCGAGGGCTGCCGAGGTGAGGCGCTTCCGAATCAGGCTGAGCGAGCTCGGGGGAACCACTGCATCATTGACCGACTTGAAGACCAGTACCGGGGCGGTGATCCGCGGCAGTCCGCGGGCGGCGGCAGCGAACAGCCTCTTCAACTGGTGAACCGCCGCCAGCGGCGTCAGGGAGTAGTCGCCGTCGTCGGTGGTGGCCGCCGTCGGATTTTCCTCCGCAATGGGCACGGTGGTTCTTTGGATGTACTTCAGCAGGCCAATGATCCGGACGCGCCGGTCGTAGAAACTCAGGCCGGGATTGACGACGGCGACACCCGCCACGCTGTGGCGGGATGCGGTGAGGAGGGCGATCGCACCGCCCATTGAGAGGCCGGCAACATAGCATTCGTCCGTCCTGGCGGCCAAGTCCAGATAGGCCTTTTCGAAGGCGCCGTGCCACTCGCGCCATCCTGTGCCGGCCAGATCCTGCCAGGTGGTGCCGTGCCCGGGGAGCAGCGGAACAGTGACGGCGAAGCCGCGGCCGGCCAGGTATTCGGCCCACGGCAGTATGCTCAGGGGACTGCCGGTGAAGCCGTGGGAAATCGCGATTCCGATCCGCGCATTGGGACCGTGTCCCGCGTAGCTGAAAGCGGCGGGCCTTGTGCGGTCGCTGCTTTCTGTCATGGATCCATCGTGTCACTGTTCCGGACAATTCTCACTAGAGTAGGGTTGCATTGCAGTGCCGCCGGGCCCTCTGAACGCGCCGGCGGTAGCCTTCCGGAGAGGTAAGACACGTGTTCTATTGGGTCATGAAGCGGATCTTCCTGGGGCCGGTGGTCCGCACTCTTTTCCGGCCATGGGCCAAGGGGCTGGACAACATCCCGTCCGAGGGCGCGGCCATAATTGCCTCCAATCACCTCTCATTTTCCGATTCGATCTTCATGCCGCTGATGGTGCCGCGGCCGGTCATATTTCTGGCCAAATCCGAGTACTTCACGGGCACCGGACTCAAGGGCCGGCTGACCGCCATGTTCTTCCGGCTGACCAACCAGCTCCCCATGGACCGTTCCGGCGGGGCGGCCTCGGCGGCCTCTCTCGAGGCGGGCATGGACGTGCTGACGCACGGCGGGCTGCTGGGCATCTACCCCGAGGGCACGCGCAGCCCCGACTCGCGCCTTTACCGCGGGAAGGTGGGGGTGGCGAGGCTGGCGCTCCAGGCCGGCGTTCCGGTCATCCCGGTGGCGATGATCGGAACGGACAAGGTCCAGCCCATCGGCAAGCGGCTGCCGAACATCCGCCGGATCGGCATGATTTTCGGAAAGCCGCTGGACTTCAGCAGGTATGAGGGCCTGGCTGATGACCGGCTGATCCAGAGGTCCGTCACTGACGAGGTCATGTACGAGCTCATGCGGCTCTCCGGGCAGGAATACGTGGACGAGTACGCCTCGGTGGTCAAGCTCAGGCTGGCGGGGAAGTCGGGCGAGGAGCCCGGGAAGGGCGGCGAGGAGCCCGGGAAGGGCGGCGAAGAGCCAGGGGAGGCAGGTTCGTCCCGGTCAGCTTAGATGGCCTGACCCTGGGACCCCGCGACTCTTCGACCCCGTGACAATTTTGGCTGGCGCATCTGTGACCCAGCGGATCTGTGACACTGTGGATCTTTGACACTGCGCAACTGTGACACTGCGGATCTGTGACGCCCTGGCCGGGCGCATGACAGTCCGGGTGTCCCGAGCCGGTCCGGCCAACTACTCTTAGTAGTGTGACTGAGCTATCTGCAAAACCTGCCTCTTCCCTGACCAGCACCGCACAGAGCGGTGCGGCCAACTATCCGGGACTCGACAACTGGCGGGACCTTCCCATCTCCCAGCAGCCGAGCTGGCAGGACTCCGAGGTCTTCAACGCATCCGTCAAGGAACTGTCGGTGCTCCCGCCGCTCGTTTTCGCCGGCGAGGTGGACATCCTGCGCGAGCGCCTCGCCGCCGCAGCCCAGGGCAAGGCCTTCCTGCTCCAGGGTGGTGACTGCGCAGAGACCTTTGAGGGTGCCACCGCGGACAAGATCAGCGCACGCGTGAAGACGATCCTGCAGATGGCGGTGGTCCTGACCTATGGTGCGGCGATGCCTGTCATCAAGATGGGGCGCATGGCCGGCCAGTTCGCCAAGCCGCGTTCCTCCAACGACGAGACCCGGGACGGCGTGACGCTTCCGGCATACCGTGGCGACATCGTGAACGGATACGACTTCACCCCCGAGTCGCGGGCCCATGACGCCAACCGCATGCTTCGCGCATACCACACCTCCGCTTCCACACTGAACCTCATCCGGGCCTTCACCCAAGGCGGCTTCGCGGACCTCCGCCTGGTGCACACCTGGAACAAGGGGTTCACCGAGAACCCTGCCCATGCCCGTTACGAGTCGCTCGCGCGCGACATCGACCGCGCCATCAAGTTCATGGCATCCTGCGGCGCCGACTTCGAAGCCCTCAAACGGGTTGAATTCTTTGCCAGCCATGAGGCGCTGCTGCTCGACTACGAGCGTGCGCTGACCCGCATCGACTCCCGGACCGGCCTGCCCTACGGCACCTCCGGCCACTTCCTGTGGATCGGTGAGCGTACCCGCGAGCTGGACCACGCCCACGTGGACTTCCTGTCCCGGGTCCGCAACCCGATTGGCGTCAAGCTGGGCCCGTCCACGTCCGGTGACGATGCCCTCCGCCTCATCGACAAGCTGGATCCGGAGCGCGAGCCCGGCAGGCTCACGTTCATCACCCGCATGGGTGCCGGCAACATCCGGGAAAAGCTCCCGTCCCTCGTGGAGAAGGTCACCGCCTCCGGTGCCCAGGTCCTGTGGGTCACGGACCCGATGCACGGCAACACCGTCACCTCGCCCAACGGCTACAAGACCCGCAATTTCGACGACGTCATTGACGAGGTGCGCGGGTTCTTCGAAGTGCACCATGCCCTGGGGACGGTTCCGGGCGGCCTCCACGTCGAGATGACCGGGGACGACGTCGCCGAATGCCTCGGCGGCGCCGACCCGATCGACCAGGAAGCGTTCCTTGACCGCTATGAGTCGGTCTGCGACCCCAGGCTGAACCACATGCAGTCGCTGGAGATGGCCTTCCTCGTGGCTGGCGCGCTCACCCGCCGCTAACGCCGCAGGGCAGATCCAACATCATAGAAGGAAGACCGGTGCCGGGGAGCAGTTCAGACTCCCCGGCGCCGGTCTTTCGTTTGCAGTCCTGGCTACACCACGGTGAGGGTGATGACGGAGCCTTCGGGGACTTCGGTGTCCACGGGATCCTGGTCCCGTACCGTGCCAAAGAAGCCGCCGAGGACTTCGTTGACGCGGACCTGGAAGCCGCGCTTCTCCAGGGCTTCGCGGGCCTCGCGCGCCTGTTTGCCGATGTAGTTGGGCACCTTCACGAGCTTGGGCCCCTCGGAAATCGTCAGGGTGACCGTCTGGCCCCTTGTCAGGGTTCCTGACGCAGGCTCCTGGCTGACCACGGCACCCTTCGGAACGTCCCGGTCATGCACCGTTTCATCGGCAAAGACGGCCTTCAGGCCGGCAGATTCGATGGCGCGGAAGGCCGCGTCCTGGTCCTGTCCGCGGACGTCCGGCACCGGAATGGGCTGCGGGCCCTTCGAGACAGTGAGGCTTACCGGTGTCCCATGCCGCACGGGGGTTCCCGAGGCCGGGGCCTGGCCCAGCACCGTCCCGGCAGCCACTTCCTCGTCGAACTTTTCGGTGACCTTGCCCAGCGCCATCTCGGCCCCGTTGAGTGCTTCCTTGGACGCATCGAGCGTCTTGCCCGTCAGTTGCGGCAGGGGGAACAGCTGCGGACCCTTGGACACGAACAGCGAGACCTGCTGGAATTTACGGATTTCCGTTCCGGGCTCCGGCTCCGACCCCACCACGAGTCCGGCCTTGACGTCGTCGTCGAAGACGTCCTTGGTACTGGATTGGAAACCGGCGTCCCGGAGCAGCTGCTGGGCCTCCGCCACGGTCCTGTTCGCCACGGCCGGCACGGTACCGGGGGAGCCGGGGCCCATGCCAAAGAACCAACCCGCCCCCGTGGCCAGAAGGGCCAGGATCACCAGGACCACAACCCAGAGCGCGCCCCGGCGCCGGGAATTCCCTTCCCGGAGCGTCCGGACGGGAGTGGCCGCGGCGCGCGAGCGTTCCTTTTGTTCGTGGCGGTCCAGCTTCCGCTGTTCCCGCTTGGTCAGGGGCAGCGGGGCAGCCTCCCTGTCGTCGTCGTCGAATCCAAAGGGCGGGAGGACCGGCCGCGGAGTCGAAGAGGCTGGAGGCGAAGAGACAGGGGGTGAAAACACAGTGGTCGGGTTGCTGGTGCGTGAAATGACTTCCGTGGGCCGGCCCCGGGGGGCGTCATCACCGTGAATGGGTGCCAGCAGCTCGGTGTGGTTTCCCTGGCTTCCCTGGGCAGGCGGGCTCTGCGGCGTCCGGGACGGCATCCGGGCAGGTGCGGGGGGAGCGCCCGTGCCACGTGGGCCGGCATCGGGGGCGGTACCTGCCGCAGCGGCCGCCTGAATGGCTGCAGGGGGTTGCAGGTCGAGCTCGGAGTCGGTGAGGTTGGTCCGGATATGACGGAGTTCCGCGAGCAGGGCGTTGCCGTCCACTGGCCGTTGCTCGGGGTCGCTGGCGGTACACCACTGCACGAGTTCGTCCACTTCCCCCGCGAGGCCCGGAACCAGGCCTGAGGGAGCACCCACAGCGGAATTCACGTGCTGGTAGGCCACCTGGATGGGCACCTCGCCGTCGAACGGCTGGCGTCCGGTGAGCATCTCGAAGAGCATGATGCCTGTGGAGTAGATGTCGCTTCGTGCGTCGGCCGGCTTGCCCAGGACCAGTTCCGGCGAGAGATACGCGACGGTGCCGATCAGGGCACCTGTGCTGGTTGTCGTCGTCACGGCGCGCGCGAGGCCGAAGTCGCCGATCTTGATTCGGCCGTCGTCAGCGATCAGGACGTTCTCCGGCTTGACGTCACGGTGGATCATGCCGGCGGCATGGGCAGCGCCGAGGCCTTCCACCACCGGGTCGATGAGTGCCAGGGCCAGCCGGGGGGACAAGGCGCCCTTGCTGTTGATGACATCGCGGAGGGTGTGCCCCTTGATGTACTCCATCACGAGGTAGGCGGTATCTCCGTCGTGCCCCTGGTCAAGGACGCCCACCACGTGCGGGTGTGAGAGCTTTGCGGCTGCCCGTGCTTCGCGGGCAAGGCGGTCCAGGAAATTGCCGTCGTTGACCAGATGGGGATGCAGGACTTTCAGGGCAACGTCACGGTCCAGTCTTTGGTCCGTGGCCACATAAACGGTGGACATCCCGCCCCGGGCCAACCGGGACTTCACCTGGTAGCGGTTGTCCACCAGCGACCCAACGAGACTGCCTAAAGCGTTTTCCTGCACCCTTCGATACTAAGTGCTGCACGGAAACGGGTCCGAATCAACATGCGATCCGGACCCGTATCGTTATGCTCCCGGGGCCGGGGGTCTCCCGGTCCTGAGGTCAGTTGGGGACGTCAGCTGAAGTTCTTGCGGTGTGCCTTGATGGCGGCGACGTAGTGCTTGGTGTCGGTGTACATTCCGTGCTTGTTGACCGAATACTGGCCCTGGTAGTAGCCGGCGATGGCGTAGTCCAGGTTCTTGCTGGTACGGATCAGCTGGCGGATGATTGCGATTCCGGCGGTGGCGTTGTCATACGGATCAAGCAGGTTCAGCTTCCGGCCCACGAGGTCGGACGCCCATTCGCCCGAGGAGGGGATGACCTGCATGGTGCCGATGGCGTTGGCCGGAGACACTGCCCGCTGGTTGAACCCGGATTCCTGGTACGCGAAGGCCTGTGCCAGTGCCGGATCCACGCCCATCCGCCGTGCCGTGTCGGCCACAATGGACTGCATCTGGGCAAGCGACGGAACCGGCGAGGCGTTGAGCAGGGCCTTGTTCTTGTTGGCCGAGCTGACCACGGCTGCCGGGTAGGTGTAGCCGAGGAAAGAGCTGGGCACGAGCGGCGTGACACTGGATGCCGGCTGGACGGCGCTGGCCTTTCCGGGAATGGCGAGCTTCTGGCCGGGGTAGATCACGCTGGTGACCTTCAGCCGGTTCGCCGACAGGATGTCCGCCAGCTTGACGCCGTGCCTGGCTGCGATGCCGGACAGCGTGTCCCCGGATTTGATGACGTAGGAGGCTGAGCGCGTGGCGGCCGGTGCTGCCGCTTTGGCCGGGGCGGACGCAACAGCCGTTCCCGCACCGAGGCGGATCTTCTGGCCGGGATAGATGATCGACGTCACCTTGAGCCCGTTCCAGCTGAGCACCTGGGAGAGCCTGACGCCGTGCCGCCCGGCGATGCCGCCCAGTGTGTCGCCGGACTTGACCGTGTACGTCCTGGCAGCGCTGCTGGCAGGCGCCGCAGCAGTCCTGGCCGTCGGAGCCGCGGCAGCCTTCAGCTTGATCCGCTGCCCCGGGTAGATCACGGAGTTCGACTTCAGGTTGTTGAGCTTCAGCACCGCACTGGTGCTGAGCCCGTACCGGCCGGCGATGCCGCTGACCGTGTCCCCGCGGACCACCGTGTGGGCCGTCGGCGTGACGCGGGAGGGTTGAAGGCCTGACGGGAGCGCGGCCGGCACGGAGGCCGCGGGGATGATGCCGGCTTTGACGGCTGCTGCCTGGGCCTCGATGGCGGCGGCGAGTGTCGCAGGCACGGTTTTGGGCCGGGCGGCGGCCTCTGCGGGCTGGGCAACCGCAAGGGAGGACAGCATGACGGCGGGGAGCGTGGCCGTCGTGGCCGCGATCAGGGGCAGGCCCGGCCGGGGTGACTGCTTAGTGGAGCGGGTCGTCGTCATGGGAAAGGTCCTCTTCTCAGCGGCGAATGCTGTCGGTCATGCCAGTTGCTCGTGATACCAATGTTACTGATGTTAATTGTGTTGCGAATGTTATCTATGTGAATCTCTCACGATTTTGCGGTTAGCACAAGAATCGGCTTTCCGCTGGAAAATCTGTCCGACTGGGAGTGTCGCCCGCGAAAACGGGGCGGGCACGCGCGTGCGCTGTTTCGACTAGGCTTGCGGGCGCCCGCCATGGCAACCTTGACCCGTGAGTACTGTAGAAACCCTTGTAGGCGACTGGCTGCCCCTGCCCGACGTCGCCCAGTTGCTGGATGTGTCCATTACCAAAGTCCACGGGCTCCTTGACGAGCGCGCGCTGGCGGCCCTGCGGATTGGGGAACGGCGGATCCGTTCGGTGCCCGCGGCTTTCCTTCAGGACGGCCACGTCGTGGACAGCCTCAAGGGCACGATTGTGGTGCTGGCAGACGCCGGCTTCTCGGACGAAGAGCTGATCGGCTGGCTCTTCACCCCTGACGAGTCACTGCGCGGGCGGCCCATCGATGCCCTCCGTGAGGGGCGCAAGACGGAAATCCGCCGCCGGGCGCAGTCACTGGCCTGGTAGTAACCCAGCCTGGTAACTAACCCGGCAAGGTAAACGGGCCGGGCCAGCCGATTAGGCGGCCCGGCTCACTGTCGCCTCAGCCAGCCGCCGCAGCGCGGTCTTGGGGAGGTCTTCCAGCGGCAGGAGCTCCAGTGCCGCGTACGCCGCTGCGCCGAATTCCTCGATCAGCACCTCCGTGGCCTGCAGCGCCCCGCAGTCCGCGATGATCCGGCGGATCTCGGCCACATCTTCCTCGCTCAGTTCGGGGCTGCCAAGCTTTGAGTCGATGAACGCGGACTCCTCGGGCGTGGCAAGGTCCAGGGCGAAGGCCACGAGGACGGTCCGTTTGCCTTCCCGGAGGTCGTCTCCCGCGGGCTTTCCGGTGGTGACCGGATCCCCGAAAACGCCCAGGACGTCGTCGCGAAGCTGGAAGGCCTCGCCCAGGGGGAGGGCGAAGGCGGAGTAGCCCCGGAGCAGTTCGTCCGAGGCCCCGCCGAGCGCACCGCCCAGGGCGAGCGGATGTTCCGTGGAGTACTTGGCCGACTTGAAGCGGATGATCGACTGGGCGCGGCTGACGGCCCCGGCGCGGTCCCGGACCGGACCGGCCACCTCTTCGAGGATGTCCAGGTACTGGCCGGCCATGACCTCCGAACGCATCAGGTTGAAGATCAGCCGTGCCCTGCTTCCTGACGCTGCCGTTTCCCCGATGTCGGTGAAGGCTTCCTCGCTAAAGGACAGGCAGAGGTCGCCGGCCAGAATGGCCGCGGCGTGGCCAAAGCGTTCGCTGTCGAGTGCCCAGCCCTGGGACTCGTGGAGCTGGCTGAACCGGCGGTGTACGCTGGGTCCGCCGCGGCGGGTGTCCGACCGGTCGATGATGTCATCGTGGATCAGGGCTGCCGCCTGGAACAGCTCAAGCGCGGCGCCGGCTGTGACGATGTCCTCTGCCGAGGCGGGGCCGCCCGCGCCGCGCCACCCCCAGTAGCACATGAGGGCACGCAGCCGCTTTCCGCCGGTGACCAGGTTGGAGATGGACCCCATGATGGGATCGATGTCCGGCGAGATTGCCGTCATGATCGACTGCCGGGTGGTCAAAAAGTCTGTGAGCTTTCCCGCCACGGCGGCCACGAAGTCCGCCTGCTCCACGCGCAGCTGCTCGGCCACCATCACTTGACGGACTCGGGCGCCACATTGGCGCCGATGGTGAAGGTGGAGACGCCGCCGGTTGCGGGGACGGCGATGTTAACCGTCTCGTTGCCCGCCCGCACGAAGTCCTTGGACGCCACGCTGCCCACCGTGTTGCCGGGAACGGCCTTGAAGCCCTGTGCCTCGAGGGCTTTGGTGTAATAGGCGACGACGGCGGCCGGCTTGGCGGCGGTTGAACCCACCAGGGCGGCGGTGGCCGGGGATGTTGACTTATCGAAGCTGCTGGCCACCACCTTGGTCCCGGGCATCACGGGAAGAAGCTTTGACGGGAAGCCTGCGACGAGCGCTCCCACGGTGGCCGACGTGCCAGGTGTTGCACTCGGGCTCGCAGTTGCGCTCGCCGACGCAGTGGCAGTCGCCACCGCGGACGAGGGGGCCGGTGCCGTTGCCGCAGGCGTTGCGGAATTGGGCGCCTGTGCCGTGCACGCTGACGCCGCCGCCACTACGGCCGCTCCAGCGGCGAGCAGCCCAAGGCGGGCAGGCATGAGCGTTCCAATGACCTTCACAGGTGCGGTCCTCCTGGGTGTTGATGCCGGATTCAGCCTCCAGTTTAGTCAGGTGCAGGGCATAGGATTGCAGATGTGGGGCCGGACGAAGACAGAGAGCAGGCGGAAGCGCGGCTGCGGGACCTTCGGCGGGCGAGCATTATGCACGTCGACATGGACGCGTTTTTTGTCTCGGTTGAACTGCGCGCCCGCCCTGACCTGCGCGGCCGGCCGGTCATCGTGGGCTTTCCGGCGGAGCGCTCGGTTGTGCTGTCAGCGTCGTACGAGGCACGCAAGTTCGGGGTGAAGTCGGCGATGCCCATGGCTGTGGCACACCGGCTGTGTCCGCAGGCCACTATCATCGAGCCCAGGCACAAGCTGTACTACGAAGTGTCCGGTCAGCTGATGGCCATATTTGGGTCCATCACGGAGCTCGTTGAGCCGCTCAGTGTTGACGAGGCATTCCTCGACGTCGGAGGCGCGATCCGCAGACTCGGTCCGCCGTTGGAAATCGGGCAGTTGATCCGGCGGAGGGTCGCCGCCGAACTTGGCATCACGGCGTCCGTGGGGATCGCCGCCAGCAAGTTCGTGGCCAAGATCGCCTCAACGCGGTGCAAGCCGGACGGCCTGCTGCTCATCCGGCCGGAGCAGACCGTGCCGTACCTTCACAGCCTTCCTGTCAATGCCCTGTGGGGTGTCGGGGGAAAGACGGCGGAGGTGCTGGCCCGGATGGGAATCCGTACCGTGGCGGACGTTGCCGCGACGCCGGTCTCCTCGCTCAAGAAGGTGCTGGGCGCGACCGGTGAGCACGTCCACCGGCTCTCCTGGGGCATCGACAGCCGGCCGGTCACCCCGGTGCGGGTTGAGAAAAGCATCGGCGCGGAGGAGACGTTCGCCGCGGACACGGCGGACGATGCCCTGCTGCACAGGGAACTGCTGCGGCTGTCCCACCGCACTGCCGAGCGGCTGCGCGCTTCCGGGCTGGTGGCCCGGACGGTGGCGCTCAAGCTGCGGTACGCCGATTTCTCCACCGTGACCCGAAGCCGCACCGTCCACACGCCATTGGACAGCGCGCAGCTCATCTATGCCGTGGTTATCCAGTTGCTGGAGTCACTGGGCAGCCGGCCCCTGACGGTCCGGCTGGTGGGCGTCCGTGCGGAGCAGTTGGAAGCGATCGCCCAAACATCCCTTCAGCTGAGCCTGGACAGGCGCGATGACAACTGGCGGGCCGCCGAACAGGCACTGGACAAAGTGGCAGAGAAATTCGGCAGCAAGTCCGTGCTTCCGGCCCGGCTGCTTGAGCCGGGAAGCGGCAATTCCTGAAGTGTTTCCGGCTGACGTGATTCCCGCGACACGAGTGGGCGCGTGAAAGCGTGTTCACGGCCGCAGATCCGTGCCAGTTCAAGGCCTTGGGAGTGTTGCCGCCCGTGAACAGCGTCTTTCAGAACAGCGCCCAACAAACTATCCTTATAGATACAAAGATTTCGAACGTCTGGACATGTGTGGATCACCTGACCCGCCGCGTCAGTATGCTTGAATCCCTGGATCTGCCGAGGTTGGCAGGCCGGGAACCTGGATGGCATGCCGGTCGTTGACGGGGCAGGAACAACCGGTTCCGACCTGTCTCGACGTTGGCCTACTTAAGGAGGTCGTGATGCCGCTCTCGGAGCACGAACAGAAGCTGCTCGAGCAACTCGAGAGGCAACTGCATGAGGACGATCCCAAGTTCGCCAATTCCATGGGCTCGGATCCCGGCCGCAGCTGGTCAACCCGGCACATCGTGATTGGCGTACTGGCCACGCTGGCCGGGGTGCTGCTCCTCCTGGTGGGGGTCTCCCTCCAGAACATATTTGTAGGGGTCCTCGGGTTCGTCGTCATGGGTGCCGGAGTTTACTTTGCCACGATGCGCAGCGCTGCGGCCGGCAAAGCAAAGGCCGGTGGGCATGGCCGTAAGTCGAAGAGCAAGAGCTCCTTTATGAACAGCCTCGAAGAACGATGGGACGAAAGGCGCCGCGGGGAGTCCTGAGGGCGCTCCACTTCCCACCACCTCCACTCCGTACCACCCTCCACATTGCACCACCCGTGCCATCCCGGGTGAGCGCCCATAGTTCAGGAATGACCCAGTTCAGGAATGACCCGCTGCGGCGGGTCATTTCCGCGTTAAGCCGCGGAACTGGTGCCGGGCGCCGGGAATGCCGAGCCTGATGTAACCTCGGCCGCCGTCAGCGGAGCGGCGCAATTCCCTCCACTTTCCACCCCCGGCCAAAATCCCCGGCATTCCGCGGAAAGAAGTTTGTCCAAGCCGCAGAGAAATACCCGCGTCGCGTTGACTGTGGTGAGAAGTGGAGTAAAGTGGAGCGCGTAAGAGGGTAGTGGCAGCGCGGGGTTGTTCGGCTTCTGACGGCAGACGGGCGGTGGGGACGTGTTCCTTGGGACACACTCGCCGCGTCTTGACGAAAAGGGCAGGATCATTCTTCCCGCCAAGTTCCGTGAGGAGCTTGCCGGCGGACTTGTTCTCACGCGAGGCCAGGAGCGCTGCATCTACGTCTTCAGCGAGCAGGAATTCGCGAGGGTGCACGAGCAGATCCGGGAGGCTCCGATCTCCAACAAGCAGGCTCGTGACTACATCCGGGTTTTTCTCTCTGGAGCCTCGGACGAGGTGCCTGACAAGCAGGGGCGCGTGACCATACCTCCCGCGCTCCGGGAGTACGCAGGGCTCGGCAGGGAGTTGGCCGTTATTGGGGCCGGCACCCGGGCTGAGATCTGGGATGCCCAGGCTTGGAATACGTACCTGGCGGAGAAGGAAACCTCCTTCTCCGAGACCGACAACCCCATCGCCGGCATCCTTTAGGCCGGCCCGAATCCGTTTCTTGGACGAGATCTCCAGCCGCCCATCCCTGAGAACTACCTGGCTCACTTCCCCGGAGCCAGGCAGCCAAGGGGATAGGCGCGGATGGGGATCTGGCCCAAGAAACCGCCCCCACGGAATCATTCCAGGCGCTCAAGGAAGGACGAAGGCGTGACAGAACCTGACCAGCCGAAGCCGACGTCCGAACGCCATGTGCCGGTCCTCAAGGACCGGTGCATCAATCTTTTGGCGCCCGGATTCGAGGCGGCACGCCTGCGCGGCGAGACGCCGGTGGCCATCGACGCCACGCTCGGCATGGGCGGGCACTCCGAGGCCATGCTCCAGCGCTTTCCTGACCTGCACCTCGTGGGCATCGACCGTGACGAGGAAGCCCTGGCGCTGGCAGGTGCGCGGCTCCAGCCCTTCGCGGCCCGCACGGATCTGGTCCACGCTGTTTACGACGAAATCGCCGAGGTGCTTGAGGACCTCGGCATTCCCGAGGTCCACGGCATCCTGATGGACCTCGGGGTCTCGTCCCTGCAGCTCGACGAGCGCGAACGCGGTTTCGCCTATTCGTTTGACGCACCCCTGGATATGCGGATGGACACCAGCCGCGGCCAGACGGCGGCGGACGTTGTCAACACCTACAGCGAAGAGGAACTGGTCAGGATCATCCGCAAGTGGGGTGAGGAAAAGTTCGCGGGGCGCATCGCCAACAGGATTGTCAACGCCCGGGCCGCGAAGCCGTTCACCACCACAGGGGAACTCGTCGAACAGATCCGGGCGGTGGTGCCGGCCGCCGCGGCCAAATCCGGCGGACACCCGGCCAAACGCACGTTCCAGGCGCTGCGCATCGAAGTCAACGAGGAACTCGAAGTCCTTGAGCGTGCCGTTCCGGCAGCGGTGGATGCCATCGCGCTTGGCGGCCGGATCGTCGTGATGTCCTACCACTCCCTGGAAGACAAGATCGTCAAGGGCGTCTTCCAGACCCGCTCGAAATCCTCAGCTCCGCTGGGATTCCCGGTGGAGCTTGAAGAACACAAGGCCGAACTCAAAACACTGACCAAAGGCACCGAGGTGCCCACCGCCGTGGAGATCGCAGAGAATTCGCGCGCAGCATCAGCCCGGCTGCGCGCAGTGGAACGCATCAGAGCCAGGAGAGCAACATGAGCGCAGCAGCTGCCAAGAACCTCGCCCTTCCGTCCGGCCCGAGCGTCCAGGATGTGGAGGCCGGCCTTCCGGGTTCGTCCCGCAAGGCGCGCACCCCGCTGTCCCTGGTCCGGTCCGCACCGAGGAAGCGCCGCGCGCCCTTTGTTGTTCTCTGCTTCGGTATGCTGGCGGCCGCGCTGATCGCAGTGCTGGTGCTCAATATCTCTGTGTCCACGGCCCAGTACCAGCTGGTCAAGCTCCGTGCCGAACAGACGTCTCTCACCAAGCAGAACCAGGATCTGACACAGCAGGTGCAAAACTTCGAGGCTCCCCAGAATCTGGCTGCCAAGGCCGCAGAATTGGGAATGGTTGCTTCAACCGGCAAGGGACAGATTGATCTTTCCACGCTGACCGTGAGCGGGGATGCCAAGCCGGCGGTCAAGGCAGACTCGGCAGGAGCGGTGATTGCTGCCCCTGCAGTCCCGGGTCAGCTGAATGTGGTTCCGCCCGCCAGCTCGGGCGAGCCGCTGGCAAGCAGGGCGCCGGCTGCTGGTGAAACGGCAGCTGCCCGGCCGGAGACCCCGGCGGCTGCGAAGCCGGCCGCTGCTGCCAAGCCGGCCACCCTTAACGGGGGAACCATTCCGGCGCCGGAGCAAAGGACGCCGGGGCAGTAGGGCAGGAACAGGCGGCTGATAGCCCGCATGGCAAGCAGTAGGGGATGAGCGTGGCGCAAGGCAAGAGCAAGGCAAGCAAGAAGAAGGTTGCTAACGCCACAAAGAGGCTCCGCCTCGGACTCAGCATCATGCTTGCGCTGCTGGTGGTTGTCGGCGGGAAGCTGTTCCTGGTCCAAGGGATGGACGTCGGCGGCATGGCCGAAGCTGCCCTTGACAACCGGCTGCGCCCCACCGTCCTGCCGGCCGAACGCGGCAGTATCCTGGACGCAAACGGCGCTGTCCTGGCCAACAGCGTCATCCGCTACAACATCACTGTTGACCAGTCTGTAAACACCAAGACCGAATCCTTCAACCGGCTTGAAAAGGTAGACGGCAAGGACGAGCTCGTCACCGTGTCCCGCGACCAGGGGATCGCCGAGCTTGCTGCCGTCCTCGGCATGGATGCCGAGGACGTGCGCAAATCTGTCACCGGAACCAGGACGTACTACATCGTGGCCAAGGACCTCCGGCCCGACGTGGAAAACCGGGTTTCGGAACTGCAGATCCCTGGTATTTTCTCCGAAGGCACCAGTAAGCGCGTCTACCCGAACGGCTCGGTGGCCGGCGGCATTGTCGGCTTCCTGGAGAACGGAACCACCGGCCAGGCCGGCCTCGAACAGACCCAGGACGGGATACTGCGTGGCACTCCAGGCAAGCGCGTGTTCGAAATCGGCGCCGACGGCCTCCGCATTCCCGTCGGCATCGACGAACTGACGCCCGCGAAGGACGGCAAGGACGTCAAGCTCACCCTGAACTCCGATCTCCAGTACTTCGCCCAGCAGGCCATCCAGACCCAGGCGGACAAGCTCAGCGCCGAGTGGGGGGTCATCATCGTCTCGGACGTGAAGACCGGAAACATCATTGCCATGGCCGACACCAACACCCCTGACCCCAACGACCCCGGCAAGGTGGCGGCCAAGGACCGCGGCGTCCGCTCCGTCACCGCGGCCTACGAGCCCGGATCGGTGGAAAAGATGATCACCGCCGCAGCGGTCATCGAAGAAGGCAAGGCCAAACCGCTGGACACCTTCGTCATCCCGCCGTCCCTGGTGGTGGACGGCCAGCAGTTCGACGATTCCTTTTCCCACGGGACTGAGAAGCGGACCCTGGCGGGCATCCTGGGCTGGTCCATGAACACGGGCACCGTGATGGCTGGTCAGCGCCTCACCAAGGATCAGCGCCACGACTGGCTGCAGAAATTCGGCATCGGCGAGGCACCGGAGATCGGGTTGCCCGCGGAGGCGAAGGGCATCCTGACCCCGGCCGACCAGTGGGACGGCCGCCAGCAGTACACGGTGCTGTTCGGGCAGGGTGTCTCGCAGTCGACACTCCAGACGGTCCGCGCCTACCAGTCCATCGCCAATGACGGTGTGATGCTGCAGCCGCGGCTCATCGACAGCTATATCAGCCCGGACGGAACCGAGGAAAAGGTGGCGGCAAAGCCGTCCCGCAGGGTGGTCTCGGAGGAAACGGCGCAGCAGGTGCGGGACATCCTCGAAAGTGCCGTCACGGAGGGCCAGATCAAGGAGGCCGCAATCGACGGCTACCGCGTGGGGGCCAAGACGGGTACCTCACAATCGCCCTGCGACGACGGGACCGCAGGCTTCTGCGGGTACACCGCCTCGATGGTGGGGATGGCGCCGATGGACGATCCGCGGTTTATTGTGGAGGTGGTCCTGCAGCGTCCCAAGGGGTCCATTTACGGGATCACCAACGGGCCCGTGTTCCGATCAGTCATGAGCCAGGCACTGCGGACGTACAACGTTCCGCCGTCCAAGGGCACACCCGCCAGGCTGCCGCAGTTCGCCAAATAACGCAGCACGCCAAGTAACGCCCGCCAAGAAAGACCGCGGTACACCTGAACAAACAGTTCTGTCGTGTCCGTTGGTCCACTAGCACCACGGAGATTCAGTTGTCACAGCACCATGACCCCGGCACTGCCGACGCCCCGGAGGGGCAGGCGCCCAGGAGCGGCTTCCGGCCCACCGCCGTCGCCGCCGTCGAACTGGGTGTCATCGGCCAATCAATCGGCGTCACCGTGCCCGGGGCATCCGAATCGGTCCAGGTCACCGGCATCTCGCTCGACTCCCGGTCCGTGGAGCGCGGGGACCTGTACGTTGCCCTGCCGGGAGCGGCGCGGCACGGCGCGGACTTCGCGAGGACGGCCCTCGAGGCCGGCGCGGTGGCGGTACTGACGGACGACGCCGGCGGGAAACTTCTTGCCCTGGGATCGGACCTCGCCGTGCCCGTGCTGGTGGTGGCGGAGCCCCGCAGCGTCGTGGGCCGGCTGTCCAGGCTGATCTACCGGAGCCAGGGTGCCGACCTCCCGGGCCCCGCAATGTTCGGCGTGACGGGCACCAACGGAAAAACCACCACGACGTACTTCATCAACGCCCTGCTGCAGGCGATGGGCAAAAAGACCGGACTTATCGGCACCATCGAGATCCTGGCCGGCGGGGACCCGATTCCCAGCCTCCTGACCACCCCGGAGTCCACGGATGTCCACGCCCTGCTTGCCCTCATGCGGGAACGCGGGCTCGACGCCGCCTCCATGGAGGTCTCCTCGCACGCGGTTTCCTTCCGCCGGGTGGACGGCGTGGTCTTCGACGTCGTCGGTTTTACGAACCTCACCCAGGACCACCTGGACCTGCACGGCACCATGGAGGAGTACTACCGCACCAAAGCGGAGTTGTTCACCGCCGAACGCGCCCGTGCCGCCGTCGTGACGGTCGACGACGAGTGGGGACGCCGGCTTGCCGCCCGGACTGAGCTTCCGGTCACCACGCTGGCAACCCTCCAGCCCGGCAGCGGGCCGGAAGCGGACCCGGCGTCCAATTCGGCAGCGGCCGGACCGGCAGGGGCCGACTGGACGGTCACCGCCCCGAAGCCCCGAGGCCTCGGTACGGAATTCACCCTCCGCGGCCGGAATGGCACGGAACTCCGCGTGCACGCCGGGCTGCCCGGGGCCTTCAATGTCTCCAACGCGGCCCTTGCCCTGGCCATGGTGCTCGCCGGCGGCGCAGATCCCGCCGAAGTGCAGGCAGCACTCGATGCCAAAGATCCGTTCACTGTGGCGGTGCCGGGCCGCATGCAGCTCGTCTCCACCCGGCCGGCCGCCGTCGTGGACTTCGCGCACAACACCGATGCACTGGCACGCGCCCTGGAGGCCGTCCGGTCCCCGGAGCCAGTGTCCAAGGTCATCGTGGTCTTCGGCGCCACGGGCCAGCGCGACCAGGGCAAACGCCCGTCCATGGGCGCCACCGCGGCCCGGCTTGCTGACGTCGTGATCGTCAGCGATGACGACCCCCACGATGAGGACGCCGCGGCGATCCGGGCCGAGGTGCTCGTAGGTGCCACGGACGCCAAGGAAGCCGAGCAGCTGGACTGCAAAATCATGGAAGTTTTTCCGCGGGACGCTGCCATCCGGGAGGCCGTCAACCTGGCGGCACCGGAGGACACCATCCTCATTGCGGGGCGCGGACACGAAGTGTGGCAGGAGGTCAAGGGAGTGAACCTTGCCCTCGACGACAGGGTGGAACTAAGGAACGCCTTGACGGCACGAGGATTCACCGTTCTCCAAGACGACGGGATAGAGTCCTAGACCGACATGATTGAACTAAATGCGGCGGAAATCGCCGAAATCACCAACGGCCGGCTGCTTGCCGACCCCGACGTCACCCCCGGATCCGTGGTGACGGACTCGCGGGAGGCCGTTGCCGGCTCCCTCTATGTCGCCAAACCGGGCGAGAGCGCAGACGGGCACAGCTTCGTGGGGGCCGCCTTTGGCCGCGGCGCGGTGCTGGCCCTCACCGAACGCGAAATCAAGGACGACGCCGGCCGCACCTATCCGTCGGTCGTCGTCGAGGATGCGGTGCTGGCCATGGGCGCCCTTGCGGCAGAGGCTGTCCGGCGGATCAGGCACCACCGCGAGGCCGCCGGCGAGCAGTTGACCGTCATCGGCATCACCGGTTCGGCCGGTAAGACCACCACCAAGGACCTCCTCGCGGGCATCCTGTCGGCTGAAGGGCCGACCGTTGCACCCCAGGGTTCCTACAACGGCGAGGTCGGAGTGCCCCTCACCGTCTTCCAGGCGGGCTTTGACACCCGGTTCCTGGTCATCGAAATGGGCGCCACAGGCATCGGACACATCCGCTACCTGGCCGACATGGTGCGGCCCGGGATCGGCGTGGTGCTCGGCGTCGGAACAGCCCACGCCGGGGAATTCGGCGGCGTGGAAAACATCGCCGCAGCCAAGGGCGAACTCGCCGAGGCGCTGCCCGCCGACGGCACCGCCGTGCTGAACCTTGACGATGTGCGTGTTGCTCCCATGGCCGCGCGGACCCAGGCGACTGTCCTGGGGTTCTCCTCCCGTGACGCTGACCCGGACGCACCAGCCGTCCGGGCCGCCAACCTGGACACCAACGCCTCGGGCAACCCGGAGTTCGACCTCGAAGTGCCGGGGGAGCCCACGGCCAGGGTCACCAGCAAACTCATCGGCGAACACCACGTCGCGAACCTCCTCGCCGCCGCAGCGGCCGCGCACGCGGCCGGCGTACCGGCTGACCGGATCAGCGCCTCACTGAGCTCCCAGTCCGCGGCCAGCCGCTGGCGGATGGAGCGGACCGAACGGCCCGACGGCGTCACGGTCATCAACGACGCGTACAACGCCAACCCGGAATCGATGCGGGCTGCCCTGCGCACGCTGGCCGACCTGGGCCGCGGCCGCCGCACCTGGGCTGTGCTGGGGGCCATGCTGGAACTGGGCGATGATTCCATCCGCGAGCACACGGCCGTCGGCACGCAGGTGGTGCGGTTGAACATCTCCCGCCTCCTGGTGGTTGGCCGGGAAGCGCGTTCGCTCTACGTTTCCGCGGTACAGGAAGGGTCCTGGGGAGATGAATGCATCTTCGCCGAGACCGTTGACGAAGCCTACGAACTGCTCCAGGAGCAGCTCGAACCCGGCGACCTGGTGCTCTTCAAATCCTCCAACAGCGTGGGACTGCGCCATTTGGGCGATCGGATAGCATTACCCCCACATGCCACCCCCACAACTGCCAACGAAGGGAGCGAGCTGCTGTGATTGCACTTCTGATCGGCGCTGGCCTGGCCCTGCTGCTGGCACTGGTGGGCACACCGCTGTTCATCCGGCTGTTGGTCCGCAAGAGCTATGGCCAGTTCATCCGCGATGACGGACCGACGTCGCACCACACCAAACGCGGCACGCCCACGATGGGTGGCACAGTGGTGGTGGGCGCGGTCCTGCTGAGCTACGGGCTTACCCACCTGATCATGTGGCTCATGAACCCGCGGTCGGCCGGGCCGTCCGCATCGGCGCTGCTCCTGCTGTTCCTGATGGTCGGGATGGGCCTCGTGGGCTTCCTCGACGACTTCATCAAGATTTCCCGGCAGCGCAGCCTTGGCCTGAACGCCAAGGCCAAGCTCATCCTCCAGGCGGCCGTCGGCATCATCTTCGCCGTCATGGCCCTCTACTTCCCGGACGCCGACGGACTCACCCCGGCGTCCACGAAAATCTCGCTGGTGCGTGACATCCCGTGGCTGGACCTCGCCTTCGGGGGCACCGTGCTTGGCGCGATCCTCTTTGTGCTGTGGTCAAACCTGATCGTCACGGCTGCCACCAACGGTGTTAACCTCACCGACGGCCTGGACGGGCTGGCCGCCGGCGCCGCGGTCATGGTGTTTGGCGCCTACACGCTGATGGGCATCTGGCAGAGCAACCAAGCCTGTGGCTCACCCCGCCAGGCAGGCAGCGGCTGCTATTCCGTCCGGGATCCCCTGGACCTCGCGCTTCTTGCGGCCATCATGAGCGCCGCGCTGGTGGGCTTCCTGTGGTGGAACACCTCACCGGCCAAGATCTTCATGGGTGACACCGGCTCCCTCGCGATCGGCGGCGCCATCGCAGGGTTCGCCATCCTTTCCCGCACCGAACTGCTGCTGGCCTTCATCGGCGGCCTGTTCGTCCTCATCACGCTCTCCGTCATCATCCAGGTGGGGTACTTCAAGGTGACCAAGGGCAAGCGCTTCTTCAAGATGGCGCCGCTGCAGCACCACTTCGAACTCAAGGGCTGGGCGGAAGTCACCGTGGTGGTCCGGTTCTGGATCCTCGCCGGCCTGTTCGTCGCCGCGGGTCTTGGCATCTTCTATGCAGAATGGGTGGTCCTGCTGTGAACGGCTCTGAACCCCACAACCCAACGGCGGCTCCGGCGGTAACTGGTGCGACGCGGCTCAGCGGCCTGGTCAGCTGGGACTCCGACTGGGCCGGGCTGCGCGTCGTGGTCACCGGGATCGGCGTCTCGGGCTTCGCGGCCGCGGACACGCTGATCGAACTCGGCGCCCGCGTGGTGGTGGTCGACGGGGCCACCACGGAAACAGCCCAGGCCAAGGCGGACACGCTGCGGATCGTGGGCGCGGCCGACGTTCTCCTGGGGGAGGAGGCCGTCCGCACGCTGCCAAAGATCGACGGCCTGAAGCCGGACCTCGTGGTCACCTCGCCGGGCTGGCGCCCGGACCAGGCTTTGCTCGCGGCCGCCGCCCGCGCCCACATCCCGGTCTGGGGCGACGTCGAACTCGCCTGGCGCCTGCGCGTCCGGGAAGGCCGGAAAACAGCTGACTGGCTCACCATCACCGGAACGAACGGCAAAACGACGACGGTCGGCCTCACCGAGTCGATGCTGCGCGCCGCGGGCCTGAAGGCGATCGCGGTGGGCAATGTCGGCACGCCCATCCTCGATGCCCTGCGTGACCCGGTGGAGTACGACGTCTTCGCGGTGGAACTCTCCAGCTTCCAGCTGCACTGGTCCGACTCCGTCTCGGCAGTCGCCAGCGTCTGCCTCAACGTCGCAGAAGACCACGTGGACTGGCACGGCTCCTACGAGTCCTACCTCGCCGACAAGGCCAAGATCTACGAAAACACGCAGAAGGCCTGCATCTACAACGACGAGCAAATCGAAACCGAACGCATGGTGGAGGACGCGGACGTGGTGGAAGGCTGCCGCGCGGTGGCCTTCACCACCCTCACGCCCGCCATCAGCATGCTCGGCGTCGTGGAGGGGCTGCTCGTGGACCGGGCCTTCATCGCCGAACGCAAGGACAGCGCCGTCGAACTGGCGTCCATGTCTGACCTCGGCCCGGTGGCACCCCGCCACATGGTGGCCAACGCCCTGGCCGCCGCAGGTCTGGTGCGGGCCTACGGCGTCAGCCCTGAGCACGTGCGCGAAGGACTGCAGGCCTACATCCCCGGAAGCCACCGCATCCAGCCGGTCGCCAGGCAGAACGGCGTTCTCTGGATCAACGACTCCAAAGCCACCAACCCGCACGCCGCCTCCGCCTCGCTGGCCGCCTTCGACCCGGTGGTGTGGATTGCCGGCGGCCTGTCCAAGGGCGTCAGCTACGACGACCTGGTCCGCGACCATGCGCGCCGCCTGAAGGCCGTGGTACTGATCGGCAAGGACACGGCATCGCTGCAAGAGTCCCTGCAGCGACACGCGCCGGATGTCCCCGTCATCCGGCAGGCGGCAGGCCACACTGAAATTGTGCAGTCAGCCGGAACCGGACATGACGCCGCACCGGATTCAGCCGAAACCGGGGAGGCAGTGATGGCACGGGCCGTCGCGTCGGCGGCACAGCTCGCCGCCTCGGGTGACACTGTGCTGATGGCCCCGGCTGCTGCATCCATGGATCAGTTCTCTTCCTATGCTCACCGTGGCGACGCCTTCATTGCAGCGGTCCGCGAGCTCGTGGAAGGGGAGGCCCGGACCGGCAAGGAGTAAGAATGGTCAGCACACCCACACGTCCCGCGGCCACCCGGCAGCGGGCGGGGGAGACCTCCCGTGGGGCTGCCCCTCTGACTTCCAAATCCCGGAACCCCGGACCGGGTCCTGCACCGGCAACTCCCGCGTCGAGGATTCCCGCCAGCGCCCGGCTGCGGCGGTGGTACCGGCGCTTCTGGTCCGCCCTCGAGGGAAACGGCAAGTCGCGCAACGGCTCCACCTACTACCTCATCCTGGGCACCACGCTGGCCCTGACCGCCATCGGCATCATGATGGTGCTCTCGGCGTCCAGCGTGGAGGCCATCGCGGCGGGCGAGTCGCCCTACACGGCAGCCCTCAAACAGGGACTGTTCGCCGGAATCGGCACCTTCTGCATGTTCATGCTGTCGCGGATCAACGTCGTATGGCTCAAGCGCCTCGCGTGGCCGGGCATCATGATCGCCTATGCCCTGCTGGGCCTCGTGCTGGTCATCGGCACCAGCGTCAACGGCAACAAGAACTGGATCGACATCGGCGGGTTCTTCACCCTGCAGCCGTCCGAGGCAGCCAAGCTCGCCCTGGCACTGTGGATGGCCACCGTGCTGGCCAAGAAGGCGTCCCTGCTGCACCAGTGGGGACACGCTGTGGTCCCCGTGGTACCCATAGCCGGCGGGATCATCGGACTGGTCCTGATCGGCAATGACCTCGGCACCGGCATGATCATCATGCTCATCACGGCCGCCGCCCTGTTCTTCGCCGGCGTGCGCCTGTACCTGTTCGGGTTCGCGGCCCTGGGCCTCGGTGCCGTCATAGCGTTCATGGCCATGACCAGCTCCAACCGGGTCTGCCGCATCACCTCGTGGTGGACCGGGCAGAGCTGCGGCGACGGCATCGACGCCAACTACCAGTCCACCAACGGCCTCTACGGACTGGCATCGGGCGGCTGGTTCGGCGTCGGGCTCGGGCAGAGCCGGCAGAAATACAGCTGGATCCCCGAGGCCCACAACGACTTCATCTTCGCCATCATCGGTGAGGAACTCGGGCTGGTGGGGACCGTCGTCGTACTTGTCCTTTTCGCCATCCTGGGCGCTGCCATCTACCGCGTGGTGGTGGCACAGGAGGACCTGTTCCACCGGGTCCTGGCCGGAACCATCATGGTGTGGCTGCTGGGCCAGGGAACGGTCAACATGGCCGTGGTCACCGGCCTGATGCCGGTGATCGGCGTTCCCCTGCCGTTCATCTCCTACGGCGGCTCGGCGCTGCTGATGTCGCTCTGCGCGATCGGCGTAGTGTTGTCACTGGCCCGCGAACAGATGGCCCCCAACATCCGGCCCCGCAAACTGCTCGGCCCGTGGCGGTTGCCCGGGCGCAAGAAATCCCGTACGAAAGCGTAAACCAGCACCTGATGAAAACCGAGTCATTGTCCGTGGTCCTCGCCGGCGGCGGAACAGCAGGCCATATCAACCCGCTGCTGGCCATCGCCGCCGCCATCCGCGACGCCCGCCCCGACGCCCGGCTGCTCGCTGTCGGAACTGCCGCCGGCATGGAAACCAGGCTGGTTCCGGCCGCCGGGCTGGAGCTGGCCACCATCGACCGCGTCCCGTTCCCGCGGAAGCCTTCCGCGGACCTGCTCCGCCTCCCGGGACGCCTCGCCGGCGCTGTCCGGCAGGCCGGGCGCATCCTCGACGACGCCGGCGCGGACGTCCTCGTGGGCGTGGGCGGCTACGTCTGCACGCCCATGTACCTCGCTGCCTGGCGGCGGAAGATCCCCATTGTTATCCACGAAGCCAACACCCGCCCGGGCCTGGCCAACCGTGTCGGGGCACGGCTGAGCCGCCACGTGGCCGTGGCCTTCGCCGGCACCCCGCTGCGCAACGCCCGCCACGTGGGCATGCCCATGCGCCGCGAGGTTTCGGCGATGGTCAGGGCGACGGCGCGGAACGGCGCCCTGCGCAGCCTGGACCTGCAGCCCGGGAAGCCGGTGCTCATCGTCACCGGAGGCTCGTCCGGGGCGCAAAGCATCAACCGCACCGTGGCGGCCTCGCTCGAAGCGCTGTCCCGGGCCGGTGTCCAGACCATCCACATCACCGGCCGCGGCAAGTCCGTGGAGGACCCGGACGGCAATGTGCTCACCGCCGACGGCTACCGTCAGCTCGAGTACGTGGACGGCATGGAGACCGTCTATGCCGCGGCTGACCTGCTGCTCGCCCGTTCCGGTGCGGCCACCGTGAGCGAGGTGGCCGCCGTCGGCGTTCCCGCGGTGTTCGTGCCGCTGCCGATCGGCAACGGCGAGCAGGCGCTGAATGCGCGCGGACTGGTGGATGCCGGTGGCGCTCTCCTGGTGGCGGACCGGGACTTCACCCCCGAATGGGTCCGCACCAGCCTCATCCCGCTGCTGACCGACCGTTCCCGCCTCGACGCGATGGCGGCAAACGCGGAGAACCTTGGCATCCGAAATGCCGACCAGCTCATGGCCGACCTCGTACTGGAAGCGGTATCCAAATGACCACCAACGCAGCACCCAGCCAGGAAGCACTGGGCCGCGTGCACTTCATCGGAATCGGCGGCGTTGGCATGTCCGCCGTCGCCAGGATCATGGTGGCACGCGGGGTTCCCGTCAGCGGAACGGATGCGAAGGACCTGCCGGTCATGACGGAGCTCGCCGCGGCCGGTGCCCGGATCTGCGTGGGCTATGACGCGGGCAACCTCGGCGACGCCCAGACCGTCGTGGCAGGATCGGCCATCCGTGCCGACAACCCCGAACTCGAGGCCGCGCGGTCGGCCGGCCTGCCGGTGCTGCACCGCTCCGAAGCCCTGGCCGCCACCATGGCCGACGACCTCGTGGTGACCGTGGCCGGCACCCACGGGAAGTCCACCACCACCTCCATGATCACCGTTCTGCTGCAGGGCGCCGGCCTGGACCCGTCGTTCGCGATCGGGGCCAATGTGCCGGCGCTCGGCGTCAACGCGGCGAACGGCAGCTCCAAGGTGTTTGTCGCCGAGGCGGATGAATCCGACGGTTCGTTCCTGAACTACCGGCCGCAGATCGCCGTCGTCACCAACGTGGAACCGGACCACCTCGACCACTACGGCACGGCCGAAGCCGTGTACGAATCCTTCGACCGGTTCACGGAACTGCTGCCCGCCGACGGCGTGCTGGTGGCCTGCGCGGACGACGCCGGCGCACACGCGCTGGCGCTGCGCACCCGCGAGCGGGGCAATGCCCGTGTTGTCCTGTACGGCACCTCTGAGGCTGCCGACCTCAGGCTCGACGACGGCGGACCGGGCAGGGTGGCCATCACGACGGCGGGGGGCCGGTTCCCGCTGGCACTGCAGGTCCCCGGACGGCACAATGCGCTGAACGCTGCCGCCGCCATGGCGGTTGCGCTCGAACTCGGCGTGGACGCCCAGGCCGCTGCCTCCGCCCTGGCGGGCTTTTCCGGCGCGTCCCGGCGGTTCGAATACAAGGGGGAGGGCAGGGGCGTGCGGGTCTACGACGACTACGCGCACCACCCCACGGAAGTGCGGGCCGCGCTGGCGGCGGCCCGGTCCGTGGCCGGCGACCACAAAGTTCATGTCCTCTTCCAGCCGCACCTGTTCTCCCGGACCCGGGAGTTTGCCGCAGAGTTCGCCGACGCGCTCAATGCCGCGGACACTGCGCTGGTGCTCGACATCTACCCGGCCCGTGAGGACCCCATCCCGGGCGTCACCAGCGCGCTCATCACCGAGCACCTCGGTTCCGGCGGCGGCTTGGTCGGAGCCGGAGATGAGGCTGTAGCCGCCCTGGCCGCTGCCGCGCAGCCGGGGGACATCATTCTCACCGCAGGCGCCGGGGACGTCACCGCATACGGGCCGCTCATCGTGGAGGCCCTGAATGGCTAGCACCCGGCGCCCCACCTACCGTCCGGCCAAGCCCGCCGGCCGGGACGCTGGCGCGGGTGGGGACGCTGGCGCCGGCCGGGACGCTGCTGCTGCCCGGGACGCCGGCGCGGGGCGCGACGGCGGGAAGCCGGCCGTGATCACCGCCTCCAAGGGCGTCCCGGACGGTAATGCGCAGGACAGGGCACAGCCCGGCACGCCGAAGCCCGGCACGCCGAGGCCCGGCACGCCGAAGGGCAAAGCCAGGAAGCCCGGAACGCAGAAGCCGGACACCACAACTCCGGACAAACCAGGGCCGGACAATGTGCTGGCCTTTCCCGAACCGCGGGGCCGGCGCATCAGGCGCAACCTCATCGTGGCGGTGTGTGTCACGGCTGCCCTCGTGGCGGGTCTCATCGTTGCTGCCATCTATTCCCCGGTGCTGGCGGTCCACAGCGTGAGCGTCACCGGCACGAAGCTCCTCAAGCCGGCCCAGGTGCAGGCGGCACTCAAGCCGCTCCTTGGCACGCCGCTGCCGCAGGTCAGTGACGACGAGGTCACCTCGCTGCTCAAGCCGCTCGTTCAGATCAAATCCGTCACCACCCAGGCCCGCCCGCCGTCCGTCCTCGTGGTGCAGGTCCAGGAACGCGTGCCCGTTGCCCTCGTGAAGCGCGGCAACGAGTACATGCTTGTGGACGTCGACGGCGTGCGGCTCAGCACCACGGCGGATCCCGCCTCCGTGAAACTGCCGGTGATTGACGGCGGCGCAGGCACGATCGGCAAGGACCTGTTCCAGGCCACGGCCGAGGTTCTTGGCGCGCTTCCGGCCAATGTGCTCGCCAAGCTCTCCAATGCCTCCGCCAAATCCGTGGACGCGGTGGAACTGAAGCTGCTGGACGGCCAGACCGTCATCTGGGGCAATGCGGGGGAGAAGGAGCTCAAGGCACGGGTGCTCGAAGCTCTGCTCAAGGTGCCGGCCGATCCCGCCAACCCGGTCAACACCTACGACGTGAGCGTGCCGCGGCATCCGGTGACGCGGTGAGCCGCTGTATTTCGCGGGGATTAGGACGACACGCGGCGGCGGTTATTGAATGTAGCCAGCATAGGAAATAGCGTCACAGACGTGAGTTACTTGACATAACTATAACCTTCAACTGGAAGGTTAAGGTTCAGGGCTTCAAGCTCGACTCCATCAGTTTTCGCAATAGGACACTAACAAGGGACACGTAACGTGGCAGCTCCGCAGAATTACTTGGCCGTCATCAAGGTCGTCGGCATCGGCGGCGGTGGCGTGAACGCAGTCAACCGCATGATCGAGGTGGGTCTCCGCGGTGTCGAATTCATAGCTATTAACACCGATGCCCAGGCTCTGCTGATGAGCGATGCCGACGTTAAACTCGACGTCGGACGGGAACTGACGCGCGGGCTGGGTGCCGGGGCCAATCCCGAGGTCGGCAAGCAGGCTGCCGAGGACCACGCCGACGAGATCGAGGAAGTCCTCCGCGGTGCCGACATGGTCTTCGTGACCGCAGGTGAAGGCGGTGGCACCGGAACAGGCGGCGCGCCGGTTGTTGCCCGCATTGCGCGCTCCCTTGGTGCCCTGACCATCGGCGTTGTCACGCGTCCGTTCACCTTCGAAGGGCGGCGCCGCGCAGGCTCCGCCGAGGCGGGCATCGACGCCCTCCGCGATGAGGTGGACACGTTGATCGTGATCCCCAACGACCGCCTGCTGTCCATCAGCGACCGCAACGTCTCTGTCCTGGACGCTTTCCGCTCCGCTGACCAGGTCCTGCTGTCCGGTGTCCAGGGCATCACGGACCTGATCACCACGCCGGGCCTGATCAACCTTGACTTCGCAGATGTGAAATCCGTCATGCAGGGCGCAGGCTCGGCCCTGATGGGCATCGGCTCAGCCCGCGGCGAAGACCGCGCGGTCAAGGCAGCCGAGCTCGCCATCGCCTCCCCGCTGCTGGAGGCCAGCATCGACGGCGCCCACGGTGTCCTGCTGTCCATCCAGGGCGGCTCCGACCTCGGCCTGTTCGAGATCAACGAGGCCGCCCGCCTGGTCCAGGAAGTCGCCCACCCGGAGGCCAACATCATCTTCGGCGCGGTCATCGACGACGCCCTGGGCGACGAAGCCCGCGTCACCGTCATCGCGGCAGGATTCGACGACGTCAAGGCCACCTCGCCTTCCATGGACCAGTCGCAGCCGCAGGCTGCACCGCAGCGCCCCGCCGTGCCGGCGGCCGCCCCGCAGAGCCAGCCGTCCGCGGGCAGCCAGCAGGTCCACGTCCAGCCCATGCACGCCGGCGTGGGTGCTGCAGGTCTCAGCAGCTGGGGGCAGCAGCGTCCGTCAGCTGTCCCCGCTGACTCTGGGTTCGACGTCGACCTTCCGTCGGTGGTTGAGCCCGATCTCACCGGCAGCCGGTCTGACGACCTGGACGTTCCCGATTTCCTGAAGTAGGAGGCCGCCGGGCGGATATCCGCCCGGCCACCGTCCCGTTTCCTGACCCTGATAGCCGGAGTTCCGATTGTTTTTGTGGCGTGCTGAAGTGCAGCCTGGCGTGTCCGTGGCGTTCACCGACACGAATGCCGGCAATCTGGCCCTGCATGTGGGCGACGACGCCGGCGCGGTGCTTCGCCGCCGGGTCCAACTGGAGCACGCTGCCGGCGTCGCGCCCCGCAAGTTCCAGTACATGAACCAGGTTCACGGCAACGAAGTGTCCCTTGTCTCTGAATCCGGTGCAGTCTCTGCATCCGGTACTGTCGCTGGATCCGGTGCTGTCGCTCCGCAGGCGCCGACGGCGGATGCGCTGGTGTCCCTCGGCGGGCCGCTCGCGGTGATGGTGGCGGACTGCATTCCGCTGGTCTTGGTGGGCGCCGGGGCAACAGGCTCCGTGCTGGCTGCCGTTCATGCCGGGCGTCCCGGCTTGTTCTCCGGCGTCATTCCGGCTGCGGTGGAACAGATGCGCGCCTCCGGCGCCACGGACATCCGTGCCTGGCTGGGCCCGTCCGTCTGCGGGAACTGCTACGAGGTGCCCGCCGAACTCCGCGACGAGGTCGCCGCCCTCCTGCCGGCTGCGTGGTCAACCACAACATGGGGAACGCCGGCGCTCGACCTGCCCGGCGGTGCCGCCAGCCAGCTCGATGCCCTCGGCGTTCCCATCGAATACCGGGGGCCCTGCACCCTCGAAAACGAGTCCTTGTTTTCCTACCGCCGCGACTCCCGGTCCGGCAGATTCGCCGGACTGGTGTGGACCCATGACTGACAGCGCGGCATCCGGGGATGCCCGGACGGAACAGCTGCGGGAGCGCCTGGACGCCGTCCGGCAGCGCATCGACCGCGCCGCCGCAGCGGCCGGCCGCGAAGAAAACCCGCCGCGCCTGATAGTTGTCAGCAAGTTCCATCCGGCCGACGACGTCCGCCGACTGGCAGCGCTTGGCGTCAAGGATTTCGGCGAGAACCGGGACCAGGAGGCCTCCGCAAAGGCCGAGGAACTCGAGGACCTGGACCTTACCTGGCATTTCGTGGGCCAGCTCCAGAGCAAGAAGTCCAAGACAGTGGTCCGGTACGCGTCTGCCGTGCACTCGGTGGACCGCTCCCAGCTCGTGGCGGCCCTGGAGCGGGCCATGGCAGGCCAGCAGCAGCTCACCGGCCGGGCCGACCTGGACTGTTTCATCCAGGTGAGCCTGGAAGATGACGCCGGAGCCCACCGCGGCGGGGCAGCCCCCGAAGAGGTACCGCAGATCGCGGATCAGCTCGAGGCCGCGGACGGCCTTCGCCTGGCGGGAATCATGGCCGTGGCGCCGCTCGGGGCGGATCCTGACCGGGCCTTTGAAAAACTCCTGGGCATTTCAACCAGCCTGCAACGGGATTTCCCTGGCGCCACGGGGATTTCCGCCGGCATGAGCCAGGACTTGGAAGCAGCTGTCCGATTCGGTGCGACACACCTCCGAATTGGCTCAGATATTCTCGGTTCGCGCCCGGCCGTGCGGTAGCGTCTGTCCTATTGGAAGTGAATGGCGGGGATTCCAATGCTGTCTTGACCTTTGGGCGGCCCGCTTCCGGACACGATTAGGAGTCGACCATGGCTGGCGCTCTGCGCAAGACAATGATCTATCTTGGGCTCGCCGACGGCGATGAACACTACGAGTCTGAGCTTTCCACCCAGCAAAAGGATGAGGACAACTCAATGGAGCATGACCGTGAAGAGCGCCGCGCGCCGGCGCCGCTCCGAGAGGTCACCCGTGAAGTGCCACCAGCTGCCGAAGAGGAATACCGCGCACCCGTGACACCCATCAAGCGTGCGGCATCGAGCCGCGAAGAGACCACCGGGCTGCGGCAGATCACCACGATCCACCCGCGCTCCTACAACGACGCCAAGCTCATCGGCGAAAGTTTCCGTGACGGTATCCCCGTCATCATGAACGTGACGGACATGGGGGAGGCGGACGCAAAGCGGCTTGTCGACTTCTCCGCCGGCCTCGTCTTCGGTCTGCGCGGAAGCATCGAGCGCGTGACGAACAAGGTTTTCCTGCTGTCGCCGTCGTATGTTGAAGTCATCGGAGATGACAAGAAAGCCAGCGAGGCCACCGCCAGCTTCTTCAACCAAAGCTAAAAATCGGCTCTCCGGATGCCAGGCAGGGACGCACCTGCCTGGCATCCGTGCTGAAATAGGGGAGCAGCACAATCTGGCAGGAATACCAGGGCATGGAAGTGTCCGCGATGAACATGGAGACAATGGGTTAGCTCATGGGAATACTATTCGGGCTCGTCTACATCGTTCTGCTGTTCATTTTCGTCGCGCTGATTATCCGCCTCGTGTATGACTGGGTTCAGATGTTCGCCCGGGAATGGCGTCCCCGCGGGGTAGCATTGGTGGCGGCTCATGCGGTCTACTCGGTGACCGATCCGCCGCTGAAGGTTCTGCGGCGCCTCATCCCGCCGCTGCGGCTGGGCGGCGTCTCGCTGGACCTTGGGTTTCTGGTGCTGTTCATCGGCCTGAGCATCGCCATGGCGATCACCAAGTCTTTTGCATAACTTCATATCAGCTTGCCCGCGCCGGGGCCGACCCGCATGGATCCCCGGGCGCAGAATACCTTTTGTTTGACGCCACGGTGTTGAATTAGAGGAACCAGACCATATTTAGGTACCGTAGTTTTGACGGCCGGAAGGCCTCCTGACGAACTAGACCAACGAGGTGACCAGATGGCTTTGACGCCAGAAGACGTTGTCAACAAGCGCTTTCAGCCGACCAAGTTCCGCGAAGGCTATGACCAGGATGAGGTTGACGACTTCCTGGACGAGATCGTCGTTGAACTGCGGCGCCTGAACCAGGAGAACGAAGAACTTCGCAAGAAGCTCGCCGAAGGCGGCTCCGGATCGCCGGCTGCCACCTCCGCCGTCGCCCCTGTCGTTGAAAAGGTTCCCGCGCCGTCCAAGTCCGAGAAGGACGAAGCGCGCGCGAAGGCCGAAGCTGAGGCCAAGGCCGCGGAAGCTGCCAAGAAAAAGGAAGCCGAGCAGGCCGCTCCGGTTGCAGCCCCGGCACCCGCCGTCACCAGCAGCAACGTCTCCGAGTCCGCTGCCGGCCTGCTGGCCATGGCGCAGCAGATGCACGACCGCCATGTATCCGAGGGCCAGCAGCAGCGCGACAAGATCATTGCAGAAGCACAGATCGAAGCCAGCAGCCTGGTCAACGACGCGCAGGAGAAGTCCCGCAAGATCCTCGGCGCCCTGGAGCAGCAGCGTTCCGTCCTCGAGCGCAAGGTGGAGCAGCTGCGCGGCTTCGAGCGCGACTACCGCTCTCGCCTGAAGGCCTACATCGAGGGCCAGCTGCGCGACCTGGACGCCCGTGGTTCCGTTGCCGCCCCTGAGGTTGGCGAAAGCAGCAGCGCCGCCGTTTAGCACGTATTCTGAAGGCCGGTGGCTGAGGATTCCTCGGCCACCGGCTTTTGCCATTAACGACGGTTCCCGAATGAAAGCACCATGACTGACGACCTTGCCGCTGACGCAGCGCACCCAGCTTCTTCATCACCGCGGCCACGGCGCGCCGTCCTGCTGTCCCTGTTCGCCGGACTGGCAGTTTTCGCCTACGTCTTCGACCAGCTCACCAAACTGTGGGTCACCAGCACCATGGTGGAGGGCGAACGGATTCCGGTGTTGCCCCCGCTGCTGCACTGGTACTACATCCGGAACTCCGGCGCAGCGTTCTCCATCGGCGAGAACGTGACCTGGGTGTTCACGATCATCATGGTGGTGGTCGCCGCCGCCATCCTGTTCCAGCTGCGCAAGCTCGGATCCGCGTGGTGGGCGCTGGCGCTGGGGCTGCTGTTCGGCGGCGCACTGGGAAACCTGACGGACCGGCTGTTCCGGGACCCGTCGTTCGGAATGGGGCACGTGGTGGACTTCATCCAGTTGCCCAACTTTGCGATCTTCAACATCGCCGACTCCGCCGTCGTGTCATCCGTGGTTATCATCTGCCTGCTGACCCTGCGGGGGATCGCCCTTGACGGATCGCACCACAGCGTCGAAAAGCGGAACGGGTCCGACAATGTCTGAGCGGGTGGTGGTGCCCGAGGAACTGGACGGGACCCGGGTGGACGCAGGCCTGGCCAAGCTGATGGGCATGTCCCGTTCGTCCGCCGCAACCCTGATAGCCGAAGGCAACGTCGTCAGCGGCGGCAAACCGGTGGGCAAGTCCGCCAAACTCGCGTCCGGCGCCGTGCTGCACGTGACGGTCCCGGAGCGCCGGGATCCCCTTGAAGTCGTGGAGGAAGTTGTGGAAGGCCTGAAGATCCTGCTGGATGACGACGACTTTGTGGTGGTCGACAAGCCGGTAGGGGTCGCGGCGCACCCGTCCCCCGGCTGGGTAGGACCCACCGTCGTCGGCGGTCTCGCCGGGGCCGGCTACCGCATCTCCACCTCCGGCTCCGCCGAGCGCGCCGGCATCGTCCACCGCCTCGACGTCGGGACCTCCGGGGTCATGGTGGTGGCCAAGACGGAACCCGCCTACACCGCCCTCAAGCGGGCGTTCAAGGAACGCACCGTGGACAAGGTCTACCACGCGGTGGTCCAGGGCCTGCCGGATCCCCTGCAGGGCACCATCGACGCCCCGATCGGCCGGCATCCCGGCCACGACTGGCGCTTCGCCGTCATCGAGGACGGCCGGCCATCGGTGACGCACTACGAGGTCCTCGAGGCGTTCGGCAAGGCCACCCTGGTGGAAGTGCACCTGGAGACCGGCCGGACCCACCAGATCCGGGTCCATTTCGCCGCACTCCGCCATCCGTGTGCCGGAGACCTCACCTACGGGGCCGACCCGCGGCTCGCTGCTACCCTCGGGCTCACCCGGCAGTGGCTGCACGCCCGTGAGCTGGGTTTCGACCACCCGCGCACCGGCGAACGCGTCACCGTGACCAGCGAGTACCCCGAGGACCTGGCCTACGCATTGGAAGTCCTGGGCACCGGCAAGGCCTGAGCCTGCGGCACGCCGACATTAATTGTCAGGGGGTCGGCACTAGAATGGTGCGGTGACTTCCAGCAATGACTCGTTCGTACATCTCCATACCCACACCGAGTACTCGATGCTGGACGGCGCCGCCAGGCTTGGCGAGCTGTTCGATGAAACGGAGCGGCTGGGGATGCCCGCCCTGGCCACCACCGACCACGGCTACCTCTTCGGTGCCTTCGACTTCTGGCGCAAAGCCACCGATAAGGGCATCAAGCCGATCATCGGCGTCGAAGCATATGTGACTCCCGGGACGGCGCGCGGCGACAAGGGCCGCGTCCGCTGGGGCGACGAGAGCCAGCGCAAGGACGACGTCTCCGGCGGTGGCTCCTACACCCACATGACCCTGCTGAGCTACAACAACGTGGGCATGCGGAACCTGTTCCGTGCCTCCTCGATCGCCTCCCTGGATTCGGTCTTCGGCAAGTGGCCCCGGCTGGACCGCGAGCTGCTGAACACCTACTCTGAGGGCCTCATCGCCACCACCGGCTGCCCCTCGGGCGAGGTCCAGACCCGGCTGCGGCTCGGCCAGTACCGCGAAGCCGTGGAAGCCGCTGCCGAGTTCCGGGACATCTTCGGTGCGGAGAACTACTTCTGTGAACTCATGGACCACGGGCTGGACATTGAACGCCGGGTCACCGGTGACCTCCTGCGGCTGGCCAAAGAGCTGAACCTCCCGCTCGTTGCCACCAACGACCTGCACTACACCCATGAGCATGACGCCAAGGCGCACGAGGCCCTGCTGGCCATCCAGTCCGGCTCGACCCTCCTCGAACCCACCTACGACAACGGCGGTTCCCGTTTCGCGTTCTCCGGCAGCGGCTACTACCTGAAGTCGCCGCGGGAAATGCGCGAGCTGTTCCGCGACCACCCCGAAGCGTGCGACAACACTCTCCTGATCGCCGAGCGGTGCGAGGTGTCCTTCAACACCGGTGCCAACTACATGCCCCGGTTCCCCTGCCCTGAAGGCGAGGACGAAACGTCCTGGCTGGTCAAGGAGGTCGACAAAGGACTCCATTACCGCTACCCCCAGGGCATCCCGGACAAGGTCCGCAAGCAGGCCGACTACGAGCTGGACGTCATCACCTCGATGGGCTTCCCGGGCTACTTCCTCGTGGTGGCCGACTTCATCAACTGGGCCAAGAACAACGGCATCCGGGTGGGTCCCGGGCGTGGCTCCGGTGCAGGATCCATGGTTGCGTACGCCATGCGCATCACCGACCTTGACCCGCTGCACCACGGCCTGATCTTCGAACGATTCCTCAACCCTGACCGCGTCTCCATGCCCGACTTCGACGTCGACTTCGATGACCGGCGCCGTTCCGAGGTCATCGACTATGTGACCCGGAAGTACGGCGACGAGCGCGTGGCCATGATCGTCACGTACGGCACCATCAAGACCAAGCAGGCGCTGAAGGACTCCTCCCGCGTGCTCGGCTACCCCTTCAGCATGGGCGAAACGCTGACCAAGGCTCTGCCGCCGGCCGTGATGGCCAAGGATATTCCGCTCGCCGACATTCAGAACAAAGATGCCAAGCGCTACAGCGAGGCAGGGGATTTCCGGCAGCTGATCAGCACGGATCCCGAGGCCGCCAAGGTTTTCGAGACCGCACTGGGCATTGAGGGCCTGAAGCGGCAATGGGGCGTGCACGCGGCCGGCGTGATCATGTCCTCGGACCCCATCATCGACGTCATTCCGATCATGCGCCGCTTCCAGGACGGCCAGGTCATCACCCAGTTCGACTATCCGACGTCCGAAGGCCTCGGCCTGATCAAGATGGACTTCCTGGGGCTGCGAAACCTGACGATCATTTCCGATGCCCTGGAAAACATCAAGATGAACCGCGGCGTCGACCTGGACCTCGAAACGCTGGAGTTGGATGACGCGGCGTCCTACGAGCTGCTGGCCCGCGGCGACACGCTGGGCGTTTTCCAGCTCGACGGCGGACCCATGCGGTCCCTCCTCAAACTCATGAAGCCTGACAACTTCGAAGACATCTCCGCCGTCCTGGCGCTGTACCGGCCGGGTCCCATGGGCGCCAACGCGCACACCGACTACGCGCTGCGCAAGAACGGGATCCAGGAAGTCATCCCCATCCATCCGGAACTCGAAGAACCCCTCAAGGAGATCCTCGGCGGCACGTTCGGACTGATCGTCTACCAGGAGCAGGTTATGGCCGTGGCGCAGAAGCTCGCCGGCTATTCCCTGGGCCAGGCAGACATTCTGCGCCGCGCCATGGGTAAGAAGAAGAAGTCCGAGCTGGACAAGCAGTTTGCCGGCTTCTCGCAGGGCATGCAGGACAATGGCTACTCCATGGAGGCCGTCAAGACTCTGTGGGACATCCTGCTGCCCTTCTCCGACTACGCCTTCAATAAGGCGCACTCGGCCGCGTACGGCGTGATCTCCTACTGGACGGCGTACCTGAAGGCGCACTACGCGCCGGAGTACATGGCCGCGCTGCTGACCTCGGTTGGCGACGACAAGGACAAGTCCGCGATCTACCTCAACGAATGCCGTCGCATGGGCATCACGGTGCTGCCGCCGGATGTCAATGAATCCGCCCTGAACTTCACCCCGGTGGGGGAGGACATCCGCTTCGGCATGGGCGCCATCCGCAATGTCGGCGTCAACGTGGTCGAGGCCATGGTGGCCGCCCGCGAAAAAGAAGGCGCCTACAGTTCCTTCAAGGACTACCTCATGAAGGTGCCGGCAGTGGTGTGCAACAAGCGCACCATCGAATCGCTGATCAAGGCCGGAGCATTTGACTCACTGGGCCACCACCGCCGTGCGCTGGCCATGGTCCACGAAGAAGCCATCGACTCCGTCATCACCCTCAAGCGCAACGAGGCCATTGGCCAGTTCGATCTCTTTGCCGGCTTCGACGAGGCCGAATCCGAGTCGTCGCTCAGCATCGAGATCCCTGACCTGCCGGAATGGGAGAAGAAGGACAAGCTCGCGTTCGAGCGGGACATGCTGGGCCTGTACGTCTCAGACCACCCGCTGCAGGGCCTGGAAGGCGTCCTGAGCCAGCACGCCGACCAGTCCATCACCTCGATCATCGCGGAGGACGGGCCGCACGACGGCGCCATCATCACGATCGCGGGCATGATCACCTCGCTGAGCCGCAGGATCGCGAAGGCCAGCGGCAACGCCTATGCCCGGGCGGAGATCGAGGACCTCGGCGGTTCCATGGAGGTCATGTTCTTCGGCCAGGTCTACGGGCCGATTGCCTCGGTCCTCGCCGAGGACCTGATCGTGGTGGTCAAGGGCCGGCTGCAGCGGCGCGACGACGGTGCCGTGACCCTGAACTGCATGGAGCTCTCCGTTCCGGACCTCAGCCAGGGCACGAACGGACCGCTGGTGATCACCATGCCCACGCACAAGGCCACCGAGGCCGTGGTCACGGAACTGGGGGACGTGCTGCGCAACCACCGGGGCAACTCCGAGGTCCGGGTGAACCTGCAGGGCGACAGCCGCATCGAGGTCATGGCGCTGCCCGTGCACCTGCGGGTGAATCCGAACCCGTCACTGTTCGGGGACCTGAAGGTGTTGCTGGGCCCGGCCTGCCTGGACGCCTAGATTTCGTAGTCGAGCGGAACGGGCTGCCCGTAGGTTCCGGAGTGGTACAGCAGTGGCGAGCCGTCCTCGCCCACCTGCCCCTCCACCACTTCGACCACCACGACGGCGTTGTTCTCAAACGACAGGCGCATCTGGATCTTGCCGATCAGCCAACCGGCAACGTCCTTGAGCACCGGCACGTCGTGGGGTCCGTGGGCCCAGTGGTCGCCGGCGAAGCGTTCCTTGGTGCGCGCGAACCGGTCGGCCAGCTCCTGGTTCTCCAGTCCGAGCATGTGCACGCCGATGTACGTGGTGTTGGCCACCGCAGGCCACGAGCTGGAACTGCGTGCCATGTTGAAGGTGAAACGCGGGGGTTTGGCGGAAAGCGAGGCAACGGAGGTTGCCGTGAAGCCGTAGGGGACCCCCTCGTAGTTCACAGTGATGATGGCCACGCCCGCTGCGTGCCGGCGGAACATCTCTTTGAACGTGCCCTCGAAGGCGACATCATCTGAGGTCACTGGAATTGATCTCCCTACTGCATTCGTACCGATTGAGTCTCTAGTACAAGACTATGGGGCTTCCGGGCGGATGGAACATTCACCTGGCGCGCAGGCACGCGGCGCGGAATGCCGGCCAACATTTGTTAACGTTTCTTCATGACCCAGCCTGCACCCCTCCCTCCGGTCCGCTCCTCTGACGAGGCCCACGGCGCCCGGCGGCGGCCCGGCAAGGGCTGGGCGTGGGCGGCCGGAATCATCGCCGCCGGCATCCCGGCCGGGCTCCTGTGGTGGCTCCTGGCCCCCGGCGGGCAAAACCTCATTTCCGGAAACTCCGCGCTCTCCTCCGGGACAAACAGCGAGGGCTGGCTGCCCCGGGACCTGGTGCTGGCGGGACTTTTTGTCTTTGCGGGCTGCCTGGTGGCTGTGCTCTTGTCCGGCCGCCGGAACGGCGGGACGCGCCGGATGCTGCTGCTGTCTGTCGCCGCAAGCGCAGCGGCGGCTGTCCTGGCATGGCAGACCGGCGTGCTGGCAGGCCTCTGGCTCGGCGGTCCCCAGGACACGTCGGCGAACGCGAGCGTGGCCTTCTCGCTGCGGTCCCTGACGGTCCTTATCCTGTGGCCCGCCGCTGCGGCTGCCGGCTTCTTCGTCCTGCGCATCATCGGCCTCCTGCGTGCCTCCGTGGACCAGGATGAGGACCAGGAACCGGAAGGTAACAGCCGTGACGGCCGCACGTGGCAGTAGGCAGCGGCGGTAACGGACGTCGGGGCGCGCTGCCGCGGCGCGTAAAATGTACGGGTGACCACTTCTCCGAACACCCCCGCCGTCGACTTCCGCACCGTTGACCTGCGCGGCCGCAGCCTCAGCCTGGCCGAACTCCGTCAGGCGGTGCCGCGGGCACGGCAGCAGACAGTCGCGGACGCCGAGCAGAAGGTCGCCGACATCATCACGGCCGTCCGCCGGCGCGGCTTTGCCGCCCTTGCGGACTTCGCCCGGACGTTCGACGGCGTGGAGCAGACGCATCCGCGCGTTCCGTCCGAGGCGCTGCAGTCAGCGCTGGACGGACTGGATCCTGCCGTGCGCTCTGCGCTTGAAGAGTCCATCAGCCGTGCGCGCCGGTTTGCCGACGGGCAGCGCCCGGCCGACGTCGACATCTCCCTGGGCGACGGCGCAGTGGTGAGCCAGAAGTGGGTGCCCGTGGCACGCGTGGGCCTGTACGTCCCGGGCGGCCTGGCGGTCTACCCGTCGTCGGTGATTATGAACGTGGTTCCGGCGCTGGCCGCAGGCGTGGAGTCGATCGCACTCGCCTCGCCGCCGCAGAAGGACTTTGGCGGCCTCCCGCACCCCACCATCCTGGCCGCCGCGGCGCTCCTGGGCATTGACGAGGTGTATGCCATCGGCGGAGCCCAGGCCATCGCCGCCTTCGCCTACGGCGTGCCCGGCGAAGCAGGGACTCCCGCACTGGAACCCGTCGACGTCGTCACCGGCCCCGGGAACATCTTCGTGGCCACGGCCAAGCGCCTCGTCAAGGGCGTGGTGGGGATCGACTCCGAGGCGGGTACCACGGAGATTGCCATCCTCGCGGACTCCACTGCCCGCCCGGCCTTCGTTGCCGCCGACCTGATCAGCCAGGCCGAACACGATCCGAAGGCCGCCTCTGTCCTGATCACGGATTCCGTCCAGCTCGCCGCGGACGTCCGTGAGGAACTGGAACTGCAGGCTGCATCCACCAAGCACAGCCAGCGGGTCCGCGAGGCACTGTCCGGTCCGCAGTCCGGCGTGGTGCTCGTTGACGACCTCCACCAGGGCATCGCGGCGTGCGACGCCTACGCGGCCGAACACCTGGAAATCATGACCGCGGACGCCCCTGCCGTGGCAGCGCGGATCCGGAACGCGGGCGCTATTTTCGTCGGCGACTACAGCCCCGTAAGCCTCGGCGACTACTGCGCCGGTTCCAACCACGTGCTTCCCACGAGCGGCACGGCGGCGTTTTCGTCCGGACTGAACGTGACGACGTTCCTGCGCGCCATCCAGGTGATCAACTACTCGGAGGTGGCACTGGAGCAGGTCAGCGGCCACATCGTCAGCCTGTCCGGAGCGGAGGACCTCCCGGCGCACGGCGACGCGGTCACGGTCCGGTTCCAGCCGGGCCGCTGACCACTACATGTAGTACCCGTCCACTACATGTAGTAATTACAGGCTTGTTATTCGGCTACATGTGGCCGTAAACTGGACCCGAAAGAAGCTTCGGCCGAGAACGGAAGGGTAGGAAAAACGTGTACTGTCCGTTTTGCCGGAACCCTGATTCACGCGTGGTGGACAGCCGGATGGCCGACGACGGCTCCGCCATCCGCCGCCGCCGGCAGTGCCCTGAGTGCGGCCGCCGCTTCACCACTGTGGAAACCACCAGCCTGTCCGTGATCAAACGCTCTGGCGTGGGTGAACCCTTCAGCCGCAGCAAGGTCATCAACGGCGTCCGCAAGGCCTGCCAGGGCCGGCCCGTCAGCGAGGACGACCTCGCGATGCTGGCACAGGAAGTCGAGGAGAACATCCGGGCCTCCGGTGCTGCGGAAATCGACGCCCACGAGGTTGGCCTGATCATCCTTGGCCCGCTGCAGAAGCTGGACAAGGTGGCGTACCTGCGGTTCGCCAGCGTCTACCAGGCCTTTGAATCACTCGAGGATTTCGAATCCGCCATTGCGCTGCTCCGGCACGAGTCCGACGTCGAGGCCAAAGAGGCGGCGACCCCCAGAACAGAGGGTAAGGGCTCGGACGGTAAGGGTTCTGAGGGCAAGAGCCCGGAAAAGAACACGGTAGAAAAGAACACGGCGAAGAGCACGCTCTAAAGTCTCCGGCGGCGGCTGCGGAGGGGAAGCCGCAGCCGCCGCCGGCTCCAGTGCAAAACGCCGAAGGCGGCAGACCCGGTGTCTGCCGCCTTCGGCGTTTCTGCGGGCCGCGGCCCGCCCGGGACTACTTGGCCAGTTCGTGCTTGACGGCGATCTCCAGGGCAGCGCCCACGATGCCGGCCTCGTTCTTCAGCTCAGCGGGAACGATCGGGGTGCGCAGCTTCATGTGCGGCAGGTACTCGTCGGCGCGCTTGGAAATGCCGCCGCCGACGATGAAGAGCTCGGGGGAGAACAGGAACTCGACGTGGGAGAAGTAACGCTGCAGCAGGACGCTGTACTCCTCCCAGCTGAGGCCGTCCCGTTCACGGGCCACCGCGGACGCTTTGCTTTCGGCGTCGAAGCCGTCGATCTCCAGGTGGCCGAGTTCGGCGTTGGGCACCAGGTGGCCGTTGAAGATGAACGCGGACCCGATGCCGGTGCCGAGGGTGATGACCAGGACGGTGCCGCCGATTCCGGCGCCCGCACCGTACCGGGCTTCGGCCAGCCCGGCCGCGTCGGCGTCGTTGATGACCTCCACGGGGCGGCCCAGGCGGGCCGTAAGCAGCGCATCAATGTCCGTGTTGAGCCAGCTCTTGTCCACGTTGGCGGCAGAGTGGACCACGCCATGCTGGATGATGCCGGGGAACGTCACGCCGATGGGGCTGTCAGCCTCGGGTGCGTCGGGACGTGCCGACAGTTCCTCAACGACTTTGGCCACCACCTCGACCACCGCTTCCGGCGTGGCCGGCTGCGGCGTCGCCAGGCGGAAGCGATCGCCGATCAGTTTGCCCTTCTTCAGGTCGACGATGCCGCCCTTGATTCCGGTGCCGCCGATGTCGATGCCGATCAGCGGGGCGTTCTTGCGGGTCTTTTCGTCCTTCTTGGCCAATGGGATTCCGTTCGTGGCAGGGTAGGGGCTCGGGCTGGGCAAGGCGGACTTGCCCGAATGACGCGGGTGGTTGCCTGGCGTCAGGGAAGGGTGAGGATCTCGGCGCCGGATTCGGTGACGAGGAGCGTGTGTTCGAACTGCGCGGTGCGCTTGCGGTCCCTGGTGACCACGGTCCAGTCGTCGGCCCACATGTCCCACTCGATGGCGCCGAGGGTCAGCATGGGCTCGATAGTGAACACCATGCCCGGTTCGATCACGGTGTTGTAGGCCGGCGCGGCGTCATAGTGCGGGATGATCAGCCCGGTGTGGAACGCCTCGCCCACACCGTGTCCGGTGAAGTCGCGGACCACGCCGTAGCCGAAGCGCCTGGCGTAGGACTCGATGGCGCGGCCGATCACGTTGATTTGGCGTCCGGGGGCGACGGCCTTGATGGCGCGGTTGAGGGACTCCCGGGTCCGCTCAACCAGCAGCCGCGACTCCTCGTCCACGTCGCCCACCAGGAAGGTGTAATTGGTGTCACCGTGGACCCCGCCGATGAAGGCGGTGATGTCGATGTTGAGGATGTCGCCGTCCTGCACCACCGTGCTGTCCGGGATGCCGTGGCAAATGACCTCATTCAGCGACGAGCACAGGGACTTGGGGAAGCCGCGGTACCCCAGCGTGGACGGGTAGGCGCTGTGGTCCAGCAGGAACTCGTGGCCGATGCGGTCCAGCTCGTCGGTGGTGATGCCCGGCCGGATGTGCTGGCCCACCTCCACGATGGCCTGTGCGGCGATCCTGCTGGCAACCCGGATCTTCTCGATGGTTTCCGTTGACTTGACCTCTGACCCGGTGAACTTGGCCGGACCTGGCTTGCCGACATACTCCGGCCGCGGAATCGACGCCGGAACGGGCCGCTGCGGGCTGACGGTTCCCGGGGTAAGCGTGCCGGTGGGTGCGGTCGAGGCTAAGGAAGGCATAGATTGATCATATAAGGCAGCACAGAACGCCATGTAAATTAATGCGCCCGCCGGCTACCGTTGCGGGTTACGTTACGTGGATCACGGCGGGAGTGTGCCGATGACCGGAAAGCGAGGAAGACCGATGCCCGAGTACTGGTACAACGTCAAGACCCACATGGTGGAGGAAGACGCGATGTCGGACTGGACCCAGCTGATCGGTCCCTACAAGACCCGGGAAGAGGCGGAACACGCGCTCGAGAAGGTCAAGGCCCGCAACGAAAGCTGGGAAAAGGGCGACGACGACTGACCCTTCCGCTGCACGGTCAGGTAGCGCTTCCGGAAAGAACGCTCCGGGTCAGAACGAATGCTCCGGCCCGGGGAACTGTCCCGACCGGACGTCGTCGCCATAGGCCTTGGCCGCGTCGCTCAGGGCGGTCCGGAGGTCCGCGTACTGCTTGACGAACTTGGCCATCCTACCGCCGCGGAGGCCGGCCATGTCCTGCCAGACCAGAACCTGCCCCGTGGTGGCATTGCCCGCGCCGATGCCGATGGTGGGCACTGAAACGGCAGCGTCCACGGACTTTGCCGTCTCCGCGGGAACCATTTCCATAAGCACGCAGAACGCGCCGGCGTCGGCCAGCGCCGCGGCGTCCTCCACGAGCCGCGCGGCGTCCTCACCCCGGCCCTGCACCCGGTAGCCGCCCAGGGAATGCTCACTCTGGGGCGTGAAGCCGATGTGACCCATGACCGGAATGCCGGCCTGGACCATCGCCCTGACTGTGTCGGCGTAGAACTTGCCGCCCTCAAGCTTCACCGCGTGCGCCAGGCCCTCCTTGAGGAAACGCACGCCGGTGGCCACCGCCTGCTGCGGCGAAACCTCGTAGCTGCCGAAGGGGAGATCCGCCACCACGAGGGCGCGTTTCGCCGAGCGTGCGACCGCCCGGCACAGCGGCAGCAGCTCATCGACGGTGACGGGAAGGCTGGTTTCGTTGCCAAAGACATTGTTGGAGGCGGAGTCGCCCACCAGCAGGACCTCGATGCCTGCCTGGTCGAAGATCTCGGCCGTGTACTGGTCATACGCCGTGAGCATGGCGAAGCGTTCGCCGCTGGTCTTGGCCTGCTGCAGGTGGTGCGTGCGGATCCGGGGGAGCGGCTTCCGTGCGGAGTCCGACGGCGGCGCTGCTGCTGCCGTGGGGCCGTTCCCGTAGGGTGCAGGTACTTCAGCGGACGTGCTTGGATCGGGACTGCTGCTTGAGGCCATGGCAAGAGCGTAGTCCGGGACCCGCCGTGCTAGCCACCGGCCGCCATGGGATGCCGCGTGATTCGCGTCATAGCCGGATTGCCCCGGCGGGGCTGCCCGCCCTCCGGTTAAGTGTTAACGCTGTGTTACGCGCCGCAGCCGCGCCAGCATCACGCGTAAATGCTTAGTAAAGTGATCCGTGAGCTGCCGCTGCTCCGTCGTCGACGGACCGGGGCATGAACGTAGACCGGAGAAGAGGCCTTCATGGACCGCCAGCAAGAGTTTGTCCTGCGCACGATCGAAGAGCGCGACGTACGTTTTGTGCGCCTGTGGTTCACCGACGTCGTGGGCTCGCTCAAGTCGGTGGCGCTGGCACCCGCGGAGGTCGAAGGCGCCTTCGAGGAGGGCCTCGGCTTCGACGGCTCGGCCATCGAAGGCCTTGCGCGTGTCTTCGAGTCGGACATGCTGGCCCAGCCGGACCCGTCCACCTTCCAGATCCTTCCGTGGCGCGGCGAGACCGAGCAGACTTCCCGCATGTTCTGCGACATCCTGACTCCCGACGGCGAGCCCTCGGCAGCGGATCCGCGCAACGTCCTCAAGCGCACCCTGGCCAAGGCCGCCGATATGGGGTTCACGTGCTACACCCACCCCGAGATTGAGTTCTACCTGCTCAAGTCGCAGGAGCCCGGCCCCGACGGTTCGCCCATTCCCGTGGACGAGGGCGGCTACTTTGACCACGTCCCCGGCGGCGTGGCCCAGGACTTCCGCCGCACCGCCGTGACCATGCTTGAATCCGTGGGTATCTCCGTGGAGTTCAGCCACCACGAGGCCGGCCCGGGCCAGAACGAAATCGACCTGCGCTACGCGGACGCCCTGCAGACAGCGGACAACATCATGACCTTCCGGACGGTCATCAAGGAAGTGGCACTGCAGCAGGGCACGTACGCCACCTTCATGCCCAAGCCCTTCACGGCCCACCCGGGTTCGGGCATGCACACGCACTTCTCGCTCTTCGAAGGGGACACCAACGCCTTCTTCGAGGCAGGTGCGGAATTCCAGCTCTCCAAGACGGCGCGCCAGTTCATTGCCGGCATCCTCAAGCACGCCCCCGAATTCACCGCGGTCACCAACCAGTTCGTCAACTCCTACAAGCGCCTCTGGGGCGGGGGAGAGGCGCCCAGCTACCTGAGCTGGGGGCACAACAACCGCTCCGCGCTCGTCCGTGTCCCGCTGTACAAGCCGGGCAAGGGGCAGTCAGCCCGGATCGAATACCGCGGCATCGACTCGGCCGCCAACCCCTACCTTGCCTACGCCGTGCTCCTGGGCGCCGGGCTGAAGGGAATCGAGGAGGGCTACGAGCTGCCCGCAGCGGCGGAGGACGACATCTGGTCGTTGAGCTCCGCGGAGCGCCGGGCGATGGGCCACGACCCCCTTCCCGCCAGCCTGCATGACGCGATCCGGGCCATGGAGGACTCGGAACTTATGCCGCAGATCCTGGGCGAGCAGGTCTTCGAGCACTTCCTGCGCAACAAGCGGGCGGAGTGGCAGGACTACCGCCTGCAGGTGACCCCCTATGAGCTGCAGCGCAACCTCGCCATCCTGTAGGCGGCTGCCATGAGCTTGGCCCGCCGGCTCATTACCGCCGGCTTCAGTGACCTCGAGAAGGGCGAACGCTTCCTTGCTGCCCCCGAACTGGAGGGCATTGACCAGGACATCCTGTTTGCCGGACTGCAGCTGGCGGCGAACCCGGACGCCGCGCTGCAGTCCCTGGTCCGGCTGATCGAGAAGCACCCGGACCTGCGGAAGCTGGCAGCGGCGGACACCGAGGTGAGCGAACCGCTCTACCGGGTCCTGGGCGCCAGCGAGGCACTGGGTGAATTCCTGATCCGGCACCCGGAGCACCTCGACGCCTTCAATGTCACCGCCAGCCCGGAACCGCTCCAGGCCGATCCTGCCGAGCTGCGTGCCCAGCTGCTCAGGTCGGTGCGCGCAGACCCCACCGCAGCCCGGCCGGTGGCGGGCATGTCGGGCCCGGAGGCCTACGAGGCGCTCCGCACCGCCTACCGCAGGGGCGTGGTGGACCTCGCCGTCAAGGACCTCTGCGCCGCTGACCCGCTGGACTTCATGCCCGCCGTCGGCGCCGAACTCGCGGACCTGGCCGGGGCGGCCATCGAGGCGGCCCTCGCTGTCTCCCGCGCCGAAGCCGCGGTGAAGTTCGACGCCGGGGAGGTCGCCGACGTCGCCCTGTCGGTAATCGGGATGGGCAAGTGCGGAGCCCGCGAACTGAACTACATTTCCGACGTCGATGTCATCTACGTGGTGGAGGCAGGCGAGCTGGACGACGCCCGGGCCAACACCATCGGCACCGCGCTGGCGTCCGGCATCTCGCGCGCCATTTCGTCCCCGGCCCGCGAGCCCGGCCTGTGGGAGGTTGACGCCAACCTCCGTCCGGAGGGAAAGTCCGGCCCGCTGGTCCGGACACTGGCTTCGCACCAGAGCTACTACGCCCGGTGGGCGGAAAGCTGGGAGTTCCAGGCGCTCCTGAAGGCGCGGACCATTGCGGGCGACGCAGAGCTCGGCGCGCGCTACGAGGAGGCCGTCTCGCCGCTCGTGTGGACCTCGGCAAACCGGGACGGATTCGTTGAGTCCGTGCAGGCCATGCGCCGCCGGGTGACCGAACACATCCCGCCGGCCGAGGAGCAGCGGCAGATCAAGCTGGGCCGGGGCGGGCTGCGCGACGTCGAATTCACCGTCCAGCTCCTCCAGCTCGTGCACGGCAAATCGGACGAATCCCTCCGCCGCCGCGACACGACGTCGGCCATAGCAGCACTGTCTACCGGCGGCTACATCGGCCGGGCAGACGCGGCCGCGTTCGACCACGCCTACCGCTACCTGCGGCTGCTCGAGCACCGCATCCAGCTGTTCCAGCTGCGCCGGACGCACCTGATGCCGGTCAAGGAGGAGCCCCTCCGCACCCTGGCCAAGGCAGTGCTGGGACCCTTCTCAACAGACCGGCCGCACCCAGACGCCCTGCTGGCGGCGTGGCAGCGGACAAAACGCTCCGTCCGCGAGCTGCACGACCGGATCTTCTACCGTCCGCTCCTGAACACGGCCGCCAAGCTGAGCAGCGAGGACGCGCGGCTGACTCCGGAAGCCGCGCAGGGCCGGCTCGCGGCACTCGGTTACCGGGACCCGCAGGGCGCACTCCGCCACATCGAGGCGCTGACCGCGGGGGTCAGCCGGCGTGCGGCCCTGCAGCGGCAGCTGCTGCCCATCCTCCTGGGCTGGCTGGCTGAGGGCGTGGACCCCGACGCCGGGCTGCTCGCCTTCCGCAGGATCAGCGAGGGCCTTGGCACCACGCACTGGTACCTCGGCATGCTGCGCGATTCCGCTGCAGCGGCCGAGCGGCTGTGCCACATGCTGTCCAACTCCCGCCTCATCGCCGACCTCCTCGAGGTGTCACCGGAATCGGTGTCCTGGCTGGGGACGGACAAGGAACTGGCGCCGCTCAGCTTTGAGGCGCAATGGCAGGAGATCACCTCCAAGATGTCCCGGCACTCGGACCCGGAAAGCGCCATGCGCCTCATCCGGCTCATCCGTCGCCGTGAAATCCTTCGGATCGCCATCGCGGACAGCGCCGGCCTGCTCCGCCAGGACCAGGTGGGGGAGGCGCTGGCCGAGACGGACCGCGCCGCCATCCTTGGCGCCCTGCGGGTGGCGGAAAACATTGTCTCCGCCGCCGGCCCGCTGACGACATCGGTGCTGGTGGTGGCCATGGGCCGGCAGGGCGGGCTGGAGATCGGCTACGGGTCCGACGCCGACGTCCTGTACGTCCACCGTGCGCTGCCCGGGGCCTCGGACGGTGAAGCCCAGCAGCAGGCCGCGAAGATCGTGGGCCATCTGTCAACCCTTCTGACCCAGCCGCTCAAGCCGGCGATCATGGCCGAACGGGTTCTTGCCGTGGACGCTGACCTTCGCCCGGAGGGCAAGAACGGGGCGATGGTGCGGTCGCTGGAGTCCTACGGCGAGTACTACCGCCGCTGGTCGCTCATCTGGGAGGCGCAGGCACTGCTCCGTGCCCGGCCGATCGCGGGTGACGACGGGCTTGCGGCCGACTTCGTGAAGCTCATCGATCCCATCCGCTACCCGGCCGCCGTCTCCGACGCGGACGTCCGGGAGATACGCCGCATCAAGGCGCGGGTGGAGTCCGAGCGGCTGCCCCGCGGCGCCGATCCTGCCAGGCATCTCAAGCTGGGACGCGGCGGCCTGAGCGACGTGGAATGGCTCGTGCAGCTGCTGCAGCTCCAGCACGCCGGTAGCCACCCGGAACTGCGCACCACCTCCACCCTGAAGGCTCTCCACGCGGCGGCCTCGCTGGGGCTGCTGGAAGACGACGACGCCCGCCTGCTGGCCGACGCCTGGCGGCTCGCCAGCCGGATCCGTTCCGCAAACGTGATCTGGACGGGCCGCGCTTCGGACCTGCTGCCCTCGTCCCGGCGCGACCTGGAGGCCGTGGCCAGATGGTGCGGCTATGAGGAAGGGATGGCCACGGCGTTCGAGGAGGACTATCTGAGGGTGAGCAGACGGGCCCGTGCGGTGTTCGAGAAGGTCTTCTACGGCCACTGAACCGGTGCTAGGTTTGGGCGCATGGCTACCCAAATCTTCATGAACCTTCCCGTCCGGGACCTGGACAGATCCGTGCAGTTCTTCACAGCGCTGGGCTTCACGTTCAACCAGGACTACACGGATGAGAACGCCACCTGCATGGTGATCAACGATGACGCCTTCGTGATGCTCCTCGTGGAGAAGTTCTTCAAGACGTTCACCGCCAAGGAGATCGTGGACGCCACCTCGGCCACCGAGGCCATCATGGCCTTCTCGGTGGACAGCCGGGAGGCCGTGGACCAGATGGTGGGCAAGGCCCTGGCCGCCGGCGGGACCGAATCGCAGCCGGTGCAGGATTACGGCTTCATGTACAGCCACAGCTTCCAGGATCCGGACGGGCACCTGTGGGAGGTCATATGGATGGATCCGGCGGGTCCGCCCGCCGACGGGGCGGCGCCTGCTTCCTGACGGAATATGAATCCGGACGTATGGCTCATTCCGTTGCGGGACCTGGATGCCGATGCCCGCGCCATCCAGCTGGGTGCGGTGGCGGAACTGGAACTCGCACCTGGCCAGCAGGAGTTTGTGGGCGACCCGCTGCGCATGATGCTGGCGGGGCTCGAGGACGGGTCCCGCAGGCCCTATGTCGTCGAGGCGGGCGGCAGGGCTGCCGGGGTCCTGACGCTGCAGTCGGGGGCAGCCCGGTTGGCCGGTTGGCCCGACGACGACTCCGCCTGGCTGCTTCGCGGGTTCCTGATCGACAGGCGGCGGCAGGGCCAGGGCCTGGGCCAGGCGGCAGCCTCTGCCGCAGTTGCGGCGGCCGCCAGACTGACGGCACGGCTGGGAGGCGGCCAGGCCGGCGTCGTGCTTTCAGTCAACGAGCGCAACCCCGCCGGGCAGGGAGCCTACCTGAAGGCGGGTTTTGCGGACAAAGGCGTCTATCTGGGCGGCGAGGCCGGTCCGCAGCGGACCATGTACGCCGCCTTCTGAACGCTCATCCGGCACGGGAACACCGCCGGACCGTTGCGCCGGCACGGAGGCGTGCCTACGCTGTGTCTTGGCAGTGCACTTCAAACCTTGTTGGGGGGAAGGCTTGAAAAGGTCTTCGTCTCGGAGGCACTCGCCGGAACAGGCTGGCTCCCGGTCTCAGCACGCCTGGAGCCAGCTTCCGGCACGCCAGGCCGCGGACCATGCCCTCGCGAAGGCGAAGGGCAGCCGCGCCAGGAGGCTCAGGAGGGCCGAGCTGCTGCTCATCGGGGCGGGTGTTGCCGCCACGCTCATCGCGGCGGCCTACCAGTACGCCGGGATCAGGAGCACCCTGGAAAGCAGCACCGCTTCCTCCCTGTATGCCCAGCAGCAGGAGATCGACAGGATCTTCGTGGACAACGTCGACCTGCAGCCCTACTTCTGGCACCGTCAGGAACTGCCCGATGCATCGGCGATCCGGGATCCTGCGTCGAAGCTGGAGGCACAGCAGCTGGCTGCCCGGGCCGAAGCGACGGCACACCGCATCCTGGATCACTTCGCCCACCTCAAGTACCAGATGGGAACGCAGGCGTTCACTTCCGAACGCGCTGACTGGGAGGCCTACATGCGGCGGAGTTTCGCGGACTCCCTCATTTTGTGCCGCGCACTGCAGGGTGACCAGGAGGCCTTTGGCGGCACCGGTGCAGACTCCCTCTGGGGGCGGTACGCGGAGGAACCCTGCCGGGGAACGTGAGACGGCACCCGTTCCCGTGCGCAATCCCTCGGCCAGGGGTCTTTCTAAGAACCAGCAGATGTTCTACGGTTGCGGCTATGAGGCTGCACGTGACCTACCAAGGTGGAGACAAGGACAGTAAGTCTGAGCTTCGAGAATTATCGGAGTTCCCGATTGAACTTCCTGGGGGCAGGTATGACTTGACCTTCAGACACGCGAGTCAGGAACCCGACCCGACTGAGGCCGCGGCCAAGTGGGTGTCGCAAGAGCAGTGACTGGCCGGAACCGCAGACGACGAAAGGCCGGCTCCAGGTGATGAAACCTGGGGCCGGCCTTCGCTGTAACGGGATTCTCAAGGGCTAAACACGGTTTAGCCCTTGATCCGGCTAGACGCCGTAGTAGAGCTCGAACTCGTAGGGGTTCGGGCGCAGGGACAGCGGGCGGATCTCGTACTCGTACTTGTACTCGATCCAGGTGTCGATCAGGTCCTGGGTGAACACGCCGCCGGCCTGCAGGAACTCGTTGTCCTCAGCCAGTGCCTGCAGTGCTTCCTCGAGGGTGCCCGGAGCCTTGGGGATGTCCTTGGCTTCCTCGGCGGGGAGCTCGTAGAGGTCCTTGTCGATCGGAGCCGGCGGCTCGATGCGGTTGCGGATGCCGTCGATGCCGGCCATCAGCTGGGCAGCGAAGGCCAGGTACGGGTTGGAGGAGGGGTCCGGAGCGCGGAACTCGATGCGCTTGGCCTTGGGGTTGGACCCCGTGATCGGGATACGGATACCGGCGGAGCGGTTGCCCTGCGAGTAGACCATGTTGACGGGGGCTTCGAAGCCCTTGACCAGGCGGCGGTAGGAGTTGACCGTCGGGTTGGTGAACGCGAGGACGGCGTCGGCGTGCTTCAGCAGGCCGCCGATGTACCAGCGGGCGGTGTCGGACAGGCCGGCGTAGCCCTTCTCGTCGTAGAACAGCGGCTCGCCGTTGCTCCACAGCGACTGGTGGCAGTGCATGCCCGAGCCGTTGTCACCGAAGACCGGCTTCGGCATGAAGGTGACGGACTTGCCCCAGGCGTCGGCGGTGTTCTTGATGACGTACTTGAACTTCTGCAGGTCATCAGCCGCGTGGGTCAGCGTGGTGAACTTGTAGTTGATCTCGGCCTGGCCGGCGGAGCCAACTTCGTGGTGGCTGCGCTCGACCTCAAGGCCGGCCTCGTCCAGGGCAACACACATGGCGTCGCGCAGGTCGGCCTGCTTGTCGGTCGGGGAAACCGGGAAGTAACCGCCCTTGACGGGGGTCTTGTAACCGAGGTTTCCGCCCTCTTCTTCACGCCCGGTGTTCCAGTGCGCTTCTTCGGAGTCGATCTTGTAGAAGCTGCCCTCGGGGGAGGACTGGTACTGGACGTTGTCGAACACGAAGAACTCTGCTTCGGGAGCGAAGAACGCGGTGTCTGCGATGCCGGTGGAGGCGAGGTAGGCCTCGGCCTTCTCGGCCACGCCACGGGGGTCGCGGTGGTACGGGTCGCCCGTGCGGGGGTTCACGATGGAGAAGTTCAGCGCAAGGGTCTTCTCCATGCGGAACGTGTCCAGGAACGCGGTGGTGACGTCCGGAATGAGCTGCATGTCAGACTCGGCGATGCCCTGGAAGCCGCGGATGGAAGAACCATCGAAAAGCTGGCCGTTGACGAAGAAGTCGGCGTCCACGCTCTTGGCGGGCACGTTGAAGTGCTGCTGAACGCCGGGGAGGTCGGTGAAGCGGATATCGATAAACCGAATGTCTTCATCTTTGATGAACTTGAGGACTTCGTCCGCAGTCTTGAACATCTATGCTCCTTACGCATATGTAATAACTGGCTCTAAAGCCAAGTGGTCCAGCGCAATCCAATGAGCGGAAACACAAAAGTGCCCCGCTCCAGGCTCGCTAGCAACTGTTACCACCCTAGGGATTCGGGATTTCCCGTCCGTGTCCGCTTTGTTTCCGGCAGGTTACAGAACCTACTGATATGTAAACGCTATACGGTGTCCACACTGTGGTCCATGCCTATCCAGAGTGTGAACGTCCGGATGCTGCCCGCGGCTCGGTAAACTTGGTAGGTGGTAGATCGCAAAGACATTGGTTCGTGGCTCAGCGGGCCGGACACTTCCGGCATTTCCAAGTACCCGGGGGAACGCCTGGGCTTTCCCGAGTCGGGCTCCGGATCCATGGCCCGCGCCGGCCGGCGGATCCTGGCGATCACCATCGACTGGACTATCGCGCTGCTGATCAGCAACGTGTTCCTCGCCGGCAATTCCATGGCCACGCTCGCGGTCTTTGCCGTCGAGCAGATCCTGCTGGTCGGGACCCTGGGCTACAGCATCGGCCACCGGGTGATGGGCATCCACGTGGTGAAGCCGGACGGCTCAGCGGCCGGTCCGCTGGCCGCCCTGGTCCGCACTGTCCTGCTGTGCCTGGTGATCCCGGCGGTCATCTTCGACCCCGACCAGCGCGGGCTCCATGACAAGGCCATGAACACGGTCCTCGTCCGACGGTAGCCGCCCGGCCGAGAGGTACCCCCGGCGGAGCGCCCACCGCTCAAACAGGACGGTGGCAAAAGGGAAAACCGCTGAGAGGCCAGCGAACAGCGCCACCTTCAACGGCCAGCGCTGCAGCCGCCACAGGACCAGGGCAGCCACTCCGTAGCCGATGAACAGCGCGCCGTGCACCGGTCCGGCAATCTCCACGCCGAGTTCGGTGGTCCCGGCGATCCACTTGAAATACATGCCAGCCAGGAGCGCGGCCCAGCTGAAGGCTTCGGCCACCGCCAGCAGGCGGAAGGCGCGGACGACGGCGGACGCGGACGGGAATTTCACGGGAAGCTCCGGCTTCTGTAGGCGCAAAGGTCTGGCTGGTTTATGTACTGTTCAAACGGGATGTGCCGCTCAAACGAAAACGCCCCGGGGCCGGCGCAGGTGCGGCGGCCACCGGGGCATTTCAGGCGTATTAGCGTCCGCGCTGGGGGCGGGCCTTGTAGGGGTCCACGCCCTTCGGGATCGGGAGGCGGGTACCCAGCGATGAGATGCGCTTGGACACGGCGCTGACCTCGGTCTTGGTGAGCTCGTTGCCCAGCTTGTTCATCTTCTTCGCCACCTGGCTGATGGGCACCTGACCCTCGCCGCGCCCGGTTTCGATGACGTGGATGGTGACGTTGGGAAGGATGCGCGCCAGCTTCTTCCGTTCGCCTTCGATCAGCGGGCGCACGCGGTGCGCGGGCCCTTCAGCAACAAGCACGACGCCGGGACGCCCGACAGCGCGGAAAACGGCGTCCTGGGTCCGCGGGTTCACAGCCACGGGCTGCTCCTCGGTGATCCAGCCACGCTTCAGCGTGCTGAGGGCGGCCCCGGACGCTCCCGGCTGGTTTTCGATCTGGGCAAAGGCAGCCCCCTCGGCGCGGCGCGAAAGGATGAACGTTGCCGCAAGGAAACCCAGCGGAATGCCGATGATCAGGCCTGTGATCCAGTTGTTCAGCAACAGGCCAACCACGAGGCTGACGGCCACGACGCCGAGGAACGCCAGCAACATGAGCCACGGAACCATGGGGTCGTGGCGGCGGGTCATATTGAAGACCTCGCGGATCTGCTTGAGCCGGCTTGGCTTCTTTTCCTTCGCGGCTTTGGGTTTGCGCCCAAAGAGACCGCGCTTGGAGCCATCAGCGGCCGCAGGAGTGTTGTTGCTGGAGTCAGGGGATTTCGCCATAGTGCCTTAATTCTACGTGATTCACGACAAAGGGCCGGACGCCGGAAAGTTCCGGTGTCCGGCCCTTGGCCGTGGGAAATGTCTGGTGCTAGTGGTGTGCTGCGAGCAGGGAGCTGGCTTCCTGGCGGGTGGTGCCGGAGGATTCGATGTGGGCGAGTTCGGCGGGGATTTCCCAGCCCTTTTTGCGCATCGCGGTGGCCCAGAGCCGGCCGGCACGGTAGGAGGAGCGGACCAGGGGGCCGGACATGACGCCGAGGAAGCCGATTTCCTCGGCTTCGGTGGCGAGGTCCACGAATTCCTGCGGCTTGACCCAGCGGTCCACGGGGAGGTGGCGTTCGGAGGGGCGCAGGTACTGGGTGATAGTGATCAGGTCGCAGCCGGCCTGGTGCAGGTCCTTCAGGGCTTCGGAGATTTCCTCGCGGGTTTCGCCCATGCCCAGGATCAGGTTGGACTTGGTGACCATGCCCAGGTTCCGGCCCTGGGTGATGACGTCCAGGGAGCGTTCGTAGCGGAACGCGGGGCGGATGCGCTTGAAGATCCTTGGCACGGTTTCGACGTTGTGGGCGAACACTTCTGGTTTGGAGTCGCAGATCGCGGCGATGTGTTCGGGTTTGCCGGAGAAGTCCGGGATCAGGAGTTCGACGCCGGTGCCGGGGTTCAGTTCGTGGATCTTGCGGACCGTTTCGGCGTAGAGCCAGACGCCTTCGTCTTCGAGGTCGTCGCGGGCGACGCCGGTGACGGTGGCGTAGCGCAGCTGCATGGCCTGGACGGAGCGGGCCACCTTGGTGGGTTCGAACCTGTCCACGGGGGAGGGTTTGCCGGTGTCGATCTGGCAGAAGTCACAGCGGCGGGTGCATTCGGAGCCGCCGATCAGGAAGGTGGCTTCCTTGTCTTCCCAGCATTCGAAGATGTTGGGGCAGCCGGCCTCTTCGCAGACGGTGTGCAGGCCTTCCTTCTTGACCAGGTTCTTCAGGCCGACGAATTCCGGGCCCATCTGGACCTTGGCCTTGATCCAGTCCGGTTTGCGTTCCACCGGGGTGGCCGCATTGCGCTGCTCGATCCGCAGCATTTTCCGGCCTTCTGGTGCCAGTGTCACAGGAGAGCTCCTTCGGGGGTTGCAACTAGGGCGTCTTCATTGTTGCGCAGTTCCTCGGTGATCCGCGAAACGAGATCGGCCGGAGAAACATCGCGGCCGGTTTCCCGGGCGATGGTGGTCACCCCGGCATCGGTGATCCCGCAGGCGATGATCTGGCCATATGGTGCGAGGTCGTTGTTGCAGTTGATGGCGAAGCCGTGCATGGTGACGCCCTGGCTGACCCTGATGCCGATAGCGGCGATCTTGCGGGCGGGGCCCTTGGCATCCTCCTCGATCCAGACGCCTGCGCGGCCCTTTATCCGGACCGCATTGATGCCATAATCCGCGAGCACCGCGATGATCACGGCCTCCAGACGCTCAACGTAGTCCCGGATGCCGGCCTTGTTTTTAAGCTTGATAATCGGGTATCCGATGAGCTGGCCCGGCCCGTGCCAGGTGAGCTTGCCGCCGCGGTCCACGGGAACCACGGGGGTGCCGTCGAAGGGCCGCTCGTGATCCTCTGCCAGCTTTCCGGCCGTGTAGACGGCGGCATGTTCGAGGAGGAGTACCGTGCTGGGGGCCTTGCCGGCCAGGACATTTTCATGGATTTCGCGCTGGATGTCCCAGGCGTGGGTGTAATCAACGAAATCCGGGGCAAGACCGAGCTTTGTGAACTCAAGAGTCATGCGTTCCAGCTTAGACCTCAGCCGGCGTCCTGCCGGATAGTGTGCCCAAGCTCTCATGCCTCCCCGGTCACATTCTGCGCCGTTTCCGATGACGGCGGAGCGCACGGGCCTGCCTGTGGATAACTTCTGCAGGGATTCCCGGTTTCCGGTACTCCTTAAGCCATGGACCGGCACAGCTTGGAAAACCACAACGTGGAATCGCAAAGCTTGGGATTGCACAGCCCCGGAGGGAACCGCAGCGTGAATACGCACGGTTCCGCCGGGGGAGCGCCTGCCATCGCGGGCTACTCGGTGTGCCGCCGCCTGGGCCGGGGTGGCAGTGCCGAAGTGTGGCTGGTTTCGCAGGACTCCACGGGCGTGAAGCTTGCCCTGAAGTGCTTCGGCCGGAAGCGGGGCAGCGGTGAATCAAGCAGTCCTGAGCCGGGCGTTGCGGATACGCACCTCGCCGTGGCGCGGGAGGAGGATGTCCGCCGTGAACTCCTGGTCATGTCAGCGCTGGACCACGAGCACCTGGTGAAGGCGTACGGCGTGATCCGGTTGGATGAACCTGGCAGGACGGATGAGGCTGGAGCGGGCAGGTTTGGTCTGCTGATGGACTACGCGGCCGGGGGGTCGCTCCAGCAGCTGGTTACGGCGAGGGGCACCCTGGGCGTCGGCGAGACGGTCACGGTCCTGACCCCGATTGCGCAGGTCCTGGGCTACCTGCACGGCAAGGGCTTCACCCACTCCGACGTCGCACCCGGCAACATACTCTTCACCGCCCATGGAAAGCCGCTGCTGGCCGACCTCGGCCTGGCCCGGTTGGTGGGGGACGCGTCCGGCGTTCCTGACCTGTACACCGACGGCTTTGCGGATCCGGCTCCGGTGGATGCAGTCCGGGCCGGACTCCAGCCGGAACGTGACGTCTATGCTGCTGCCGCCTTGGGCTGGTACTGCCTCACCGGACAGGCCCCTCCGCCGTCCGCGGCCAGGCCACCGCTCTCCCTGCTCGTTCCGGACGTGCCGGCCGAGCTGGCAGCGGCGCTGGAGGCGGGGCTCAGCGATGACCGGCGGCAGCGTCCCGCCGCCGCCGAGTTTGCCACGGCCGTGTACCGCAGCGCGGCCGCAGTCCCTGTGGATCTGTCCCGCTCTGTGCATGACACGGTCCTGCCCGAGTTGCTGACCCGCAGGCCCGTCCCGCCGTCGGGCAGGCGGCTGAGGACGCGCCTGCTCGCCTGCGGAAGGCGGCTGAAGACCACCGGATGGGTCAGGGCCTTGGGCCGGCAAACCGCGATCAGTCAGACGCCCAGGCCCTTCGCGGGCGGGCAGCACTCCGCGGACACACCCCACGTGGTAAGGCACAGGGCGGAGAGACGAACCGCAGACAGGCAAATGGCAGTGGCCGGCGGTGTTCTCACGGCAGCGGTGGTTGCCGGCGCCGTGCTGCTGGGGTTGCCCGGGGCGGCGCGGGAGTCTGGCCAGTCGGCGCCGGAAGCGGTCCTTCCCGCCGGCAGCGCCGGATCCACTCAAGGTGCCGAGCTGCCAGGCGAAGTCCTCCCTGAAAATGGCCTGCCGGAAGATGGCCTTCCCGATGACGTCAGGCGGCGGCTCGCGGCGAAGGATCCTGTGGAGGCGGTCCTCGGACTGGCGCAGGTGCGTTCACTGGCACTGCGGGAGGGCAGGCTGGACTTGCTCGACGGTGTAAATGCTCCGAACACCCCGGCTCGTGCCGCAGACAGGCGGATCCGAGCCAGACTGGAGAAATCCGGAACAGTGCTGGCCGGGTTCACCACAAGCCTCTCCGGCGTGCGCCGGCTGCCCGGAGGCACGCCGGCGCGGGCAGTGGTGGCGGTGACGTCATCCACCTCGGCTTATGAGGAGCGATCGGCTGGCGGCGCCGTCGTGGCCACCGGAGCGCGGCAGCAGGACATTAGGCTGCGGCTTGTCCTGGTCCGGGCTGAGGGACGTTGGCGCATCGCGGACATCCTGCCGGCGGGCTGAACACCTACTTATCGCCGGCGACCCATGCGGCGGCAAGCGCCACCGAGGGGTGCTGCCAGGTGAATCCGCTGTCCCTGAGCAGTGTCGGCTCGATCCGCTGGCTGGCGAGCAGGAGTTCGTCGGCCAGCTTGCCCATGACGAGGCGAAGCGCCGGTGCCGGCGCGCGCAGCAGAGCGGGGCGGTGAAGGGCCCTTGCCAGCGCGGCCACGAGGGTGTTGACATCGGCGGCTTCCGGCGCCGCAACATTCACCGGGCCCGAATTCCCTGATGTGAGGAGGAACCCAAAGGCGGAGGTGAGGTCGGGGAGCGTGATCCATGGCCAGTACTGCCGGCCGTTGCCCAGCGGACCGCCAATGCCTGCCCGCAGCAGGGGCAGCAGCCGGCCCATGGCCCCGCCTGACCTGCTCAGGACCACCGCGGTCCGCGGGGTCACAACCCGGACTCCGGCGGGGGCCCCATGCGCTGCCGCTTCCCACTCGACGCAGATGCGCGCCATGATGCCCTGTCCGGCCGGGGATTCCTCGGTCAGCAGGGCGTGCCCGGCGTCGCCGTAGTAGCCGGCCCCGGACTGGCTGATGAAGGTTCGGGGCGGGGAATCGAGGTGGCGCATCGCCGATGTCAGCGTCCGCGTGGGGTCAAGGCGGGACCGGAACAGCTCGTCGATCCGGTGCGGTGTCCATGGCCTGGCGCCAATGTTGGCGCCGGAAAGGTTGATGACGGCGTCGGCGCCCTCGAGGCTACCCGGGTGCAGGGTCCCGCTGGCGGGATCCCAGGGGATCTCCGACGGCGACGACGGCGGCCGCCTCACCAGCCTGACGACGTCGTGCCCGTTGGAGGTGAGGCGGGAGGAGAGTGCGGTTCCGATGAGCCCGGAGGCGCCGGCCATGACGATGCGCATGATCCATCTCACCATGCCCGGCACGGCAGGGCACCTCCCCGATGGCTCATGTCACGTTGACTATGATCGAACGATGACCTCTTCGAGTTACCTCCGGTTCCCTCATGTTCACGGCGATCTGGTCACGTTTGTGGCCGAGGACGACGTCTGGATTGCCCCCCTCAGCGGCGGCCGCGCCTGGCGTGTTTCCTCGCTCCAACTGCCGGCACGCAACCCGCGCTTTACGCCGGACGGAAAGAAGCTGGTCTGGACGGTCGTGCAGGGGACGGCTCCCGAGGTGGTCATCGCTGACGTCGATGGCGGGGGATACCGCCAGCTGACGTTCTTCGGACACAGCACCACGCGGGTCAAAGGCTTTACGCCTGCCGGGGACATCGTGGTCACCAGCGCGTTCCGCCAGGCCGAGAGCCGCCATACGCACGCCTACCGGCTGTCCACCGAGGGCGGCTGGGCCGAGGAGCTCCCGCTCGGGCCCGTCGAGTCTGTGGCCTTCGGCCCGGAACTCGGGGACGAAAAGCCGGTGGTGGTGGGCAGCGTGCTGTCCCGCGAGCCGGCCTGGTGGAAGCGCTACCGTGGCGGCACGGCCGGGAAGCTCTGGATCGACAGCGACGGAAACGGCGAGTTTGAGCGGCTCCTGCCTGAGCTGGACGGCAACCTCGCCGATCCCATGTGGGTGGACGGGCGCATCGCCTTCCTCTCAGACCACGAAGGCTACGGCAACCTGTACTCTGTCCTGCCCGGCGGCGGGGACCTGCGGCGCCACACCGACCACGAGGACTTCTACGTCCGCCACGCCTCCACCGACGGTAAGCGCGTGGTCTTCGAATCGGCCGGTGAGCTCTGGCTCCTGCATGACCTTGGCTCCGAGGCTGTCCGGCTGGAGATAACGCTCGGATCGGCGTCCCAGGGCCGCCGGCCCTCGCTCCTCAAGGTCGGCAAGCACCTGGGCGACGTCCGGCCGGACACCACTGGGGAAGCAAGCGCCGTGGAGGCCCACGGAACAGTCCACTGGCTAAGGCACAAGGACGGGCCGTCCCGCGTTGTGGAGGCAACGGCCGGCGTCCGCGCCCGCCTGCCGCGTCCTCTTCCCGACGGCCGCATCGCCTACGTGGCAGATCACGGCGGCGACGAAGCCCTGTTCATCAGGGAAATCGCCCCGGAGGTCCCGGCAGACGACGGGGCAGTCCGGGCAGCAAAGGCGGCGACTACAGCCAAGGGCAACGGCGCTGCCAGCGTTGCCCCGGACACCGCATCCGGCTCGGATCAGCAGGAAGCTGCCCCTCCGGCCGCGCCCCTGCCCAAGCCTGTTTCTGCCGCCGGGGTAACCGGGCCCCGCGCCACGCACCCGGTGGCCGACGACGCTGCGGCCGACCTCGCCCCTGCGGAGGCAGCAACCGGAACAACGGCTGGCCAGGCAACCCGAACTGTCGCCGCCGAATCAAGCCCGCTCACGGTCCGGTTCCCCAAGCCTTCACGCGCCAGCGCCATTGAAGCCAGCCCCGACGGACGCTGGATCGCCATCGGAACCGCCTTCGGCGACCTGTACATTGCCGACACGCAGGACGGCGCGCTGACGGCGGTAACCAGCATCGGCGAGGGCAGCATTGAGGACCTCGCCTGGTCGCCGGACTCCGCATGGCTCGCCTGGTCTGAGCCGGTGACATCCTTTGGCTCCCGCAGCCGGCTGCGGCTGGTCCGCGCCGGCGTCCCGGAAAAACCGGCCATCGTGGAGGTGACGGACGGGCGCTTCCGGGACGAATCGCCGTCGTTCTCCCCGGACGGCAAGTTCCTTGCCTTCCTTTCCAACCGCAGTTTCGATCCGGTCTACGACGGCCATTCCTTTGACCTCTCCTTCCCCAGCCCGATCAAGCCCTACCTCGTGGCACTGGCGGCGGACACCGCTTCACCGTTCGGCCCCAGCGTGGCCCTGGCAGACGGATCCAACGAACAGGACGGCACCGCAGCCAAGTCCGACGCGTCCGCCGAGGGCCAAACCGCACCGGCCGCCGTCCGGGTGGACGCCGAAGGCCTCGCTCACCGGGTCATCAGCGTCCCGGTTCCGCAGGGCAACTACTCGGACCTGACCGCCGCCGACGGCGCCCTGCTGTGGCTCGACAGCGCCCTCGCCGGCGTCACGGGGGAGGGCAGGGCAAGCCTGGAGGACAAGAACGCGGCGCCGAGCTTGGTCCGCTTCGACCTGGCCAAGCGCAAGAGCATCACCCTCGTGGACGCCCTGGACAGCTACCGTCTGTCCGGTGATGGCCGGAAGGTGGTCCTGGTCCACGACAAGCAGGTCCGCGTGGTGCCTTCAGACGCCAAGGCCGATGAGGATTCCGGCCAGCTGGTCAAGGTGGACCTCACACGCATCCGCGTCCTGATGGATCCGCTGAGCGTGTGGGGCCAGGCGTTCGACGAGGCGTGGCGGCTGCAGCGCGACTTCTTCTGGACCGAGGACATGGCCGGCCAGGACTGGGACTCCATCCACGCCCGCTACCGTCCGCTCGTGGGGCGGCTCGGATCCCATGACGACCTGGTGGACCTGCTGTGGGAGCTGCACGGCGAGCTGGGCACATCGCACGCATATGTGCGTCCGGCGGCGGCCACGGAAAACGGCAGCAACGGCCAGGGCCGGCTGGGTGCCGACCTCGCCTTCACCGGCGAGGGCTGGGAAATCGAGCGCATCCTGGCAGGCGAATCGTCGGATCCGCTGGCCACCTCGCCGCTGACGCGGCCGGGCGCCGACGCCAAGGCCGGGGACGTGCTGCTGGCCATTGATGGCGTGCGCCTGACGGAGTCGCTGACGCCGGCGATGCAGCTGGTGGGCGCCGCCGGCCGGGCGGTGGAACTGACCATCCGCAACGGCGCCGGCCACGGACCGGCAGTCGGAGTCCAGCGCCGGATCGCCGTCATCCCCATCAGGGATGAGGAACGGCTGCGGTACCAGGACTGGGTGAATGCCAACCGCCGCACTGTACGCGAGGCATCGGACGGCAAGTTCGGTTACCTGCATATTCCGGACATGCTGGCCAACGGCTGGGCCCAGCTCCACCGCGACCTGGACACCGAGACGGCGCTCGATGGCCTGATCGTGGACGTGCGCCGCAACCGCGGCGGACACACCTCCCAACTAGTTGCCGAACTGATCGGGCGGAAGGTGACGGGCTGGAGCATGCCCCGGGGCGAAAAGCCGCGGACGTATCCGCACCACGCGCCGCGCGGTCCGGTCATCATCCTCGCAGATGAATTTGCCGGTTCCGACGGCGACATCATCACGCAGGTCTCGAAGCTGCGTGGCATCGGCCCGGTGATCGGCACGCGCACCTGGGGCGGCGTCGTCGGCATCGACAACCGCTTCACGCTGGCCGACGGAACAGGCGTTACCCAGCCCCGCTACGCCACCTGGTTTGGCGGCGGCGTGGGCTGGAGCGTCGAAAACTATGGAGTGGCTCCGGACATTGAGGTGACGTTCCCGCCGCACGCCTACGCTGCCCGGCGGGACCCGCAGCTGGAGTCCGGTATAACGGCGCTGAAGGAGATGGTGCAGGAGCTCCCCACGGACCGCCCGCCGGCCCGCGAGGGCTACCGCCGGCTGCGCCCCGAGCCGCTGCCGGCCCGCCGCCACAGCCAGGCGTAGGGCGCCCGTGTAAACGCCGACGTGCCGTGTAAACACCGACGTGCCGCCGGCGTAGGCCGGCGGCATTCCGGAAAGCCCGAAGGCCCTGTTCCCGACTGGATCACCAGGGGAACAGGGCCTTCGGGCCTTTAAGGTCAGGAAGCCAGCGTGGCGTCCAGGGTGATCTCGATGCCGGTCAGGGCCTGGGATACCGGGCAGCCCTTCTTGGCGGATTCCGCGATGCGCTGGAAATCCTCCTCGGAGATGCCGGGGATGCGGGCGTTCAGGGTCAGGTGGCTGCCGGTGATGCCGGTGCCGGGCTGGAAGCCAACCTCCGCCTTGGTGTTGACCTCCTCGGGGGTGAAACCTGCCTGGCTCAGCTCGTGGCTGAACGCCATGGAGAAGCAGGCGGAGTGTGCCGCGGCGATGAGTTCCTCGGGGCTGGTCTTGCCTTCTGCCGCTTCGGTGCGGGCCTTCCAGGTGACGTCGAACGTGCCGAGGCCCGAGCTGTCCAGGGTCGCGTTGCCTGAGCCCTCCGTCAGGCTGCCGGTCCATACAGTGTGCGCGGTGCGTGTTGTAGCCATGTCACTCCTCAACGTTGATTCGATCCGGGGACCCGGCACCTGCCGGGGCCCCGCCGCTACCAATCCTATGGATTCGGTGCCTCCGGTGCACGGGTTGTCCGCTGTCAGAGGATTATGACCGGACTGCCGGTTTCCCGGATTAGTTCCACAGAGTGGCGATGGCGATGTTGATCAGTGCCAGCCCGCCAACGCCGTGTGCGAGGCCTGTTGAGACGGGCTGCCCATTCTTGACCTTGCGCGTTCCGATAACGGCCAGGACGGCAACGACGACGGCGATGACGAACTTGATGCCCAGCTTGGCATAGTTCGGGTTGGCGTCGGGCAGAAGCGGAAGGAGGCCCATCATGGCGATGCCAGTGAGCAGCTGCAGGAAGGCTCCGTCGCGCTGGCGCGGGTGCACGGTGGGCTGCTTCATCGTGGCGATCCAGTAGCCCACGATCATGGCGGCTCCGACAACGTGCAGGAACACCAGAATGCTGAAGAGAATAGTCATGGCTCCAGCTTAGCCAGTCTGTTCTACGTCATGTAGCAAATCCACGCGCGCCCCCGGTAAACACCGTGCCCTACGTCGGCGGCAACGCGAACGGCATAAATATCGACGGCTTAAATAACGACGGCGGTGCAGCCTTCCGGTGGCAAGCCACCGGTGTCCGCACCGCCGTGGTTATCGACTGCTGGTTACAGCCCCAGGTCCGCTTCGAACGCGCCTTCTTCGAGGCGGGCCTTCAGCGTCTGCAGGAAGCGTCCCGCGTCCGCACCGTCCACCAGACGGTGGTCGTAGGTGAGGGACAGGTACATCATGGAGCGGATGGCGATCGAGTCGTCACCGTTCTCGTCCTGCACCACCACGGGGCGCTTGACGATCGCACCGGTGCCGAGGATGCCGACCTGCGGCTGGTTGATGATCGGGGTGTCGAACAGGGCACCGACCGATCCGATGTTGGTAATGCTGAACGTGCCGCCGGACAGCTCGTCCGGGCCGATCTTGCCGTCGCGGGTGCGGCCCGCGACGTCGGCGATCTTGCCCGCCAGACCGGCGAGGTTCAGGTTGCCGGCGTCGGAGATGACCGGAACCAGCAGGCCCTTGTCAGTGTCGACGGCGATCGCCAGGTGCTCGGCGTTGTGGTATGTGATTTCCTGCTTGTCCTCGTCGTATGCAGCGTTGAGCTTGGGGTGCTGCTTGAGGGCCTCGGCCACGGCCTTGGCAATGAACGGCAGGAACGTCAGCTTGACGCTGTTCTGGGCCTGGAAGGAATTCTTGGCCTTGAGGCGCAGCTTGGCGATCTTGGTCATGTCGACCTCGTGCACCTGCGTGAGCTGGGTGGAGACCTCGAGGGATTCGCGCATGCGGCGGGCGATGACCTGGCGGATGCGCGGTGCCTTCTGCACGGTGCCGCGCAGTGATGATGCTGCTGCAGACGGGGCCGCGGAAGCGGCGGCGGGGGCTGCCTGTGCTGCGGCTGCCGGAGCGGCCTTGGATTCGGCAGCCGCCAGGACGTCCTGCTTGCGGATGCGGCCGCCAACGCCCGTGCCGGACACGGAAGCGATGTCCACGCCGTGCTGGTTGGCGAGCTTGCGGACCAGGGGCGTGACGTAGCCGGACTCGGCGCCTGCGGCGGGTGCAGCCTGAGGCGCCGGGGCGGCCTGCGGTGCGGGAGCGGCCTGCGGTGCCGGTGCGGCCTGCGGTGCCGGTGCAGCCTGCGGAGCCGGCGCTGCCTGGGGAGCAGGCGCGGGGGCCGCTTCCTGGGCGGGGGCGGGCTTCTCGGCTGCCGGTGCGGGCTGTTCCGCAGCGGGGGCGGCGGGCTGCTCGGGAGCAGCAGCAGGAGCAGCGGCCCCGGAGCCAATGACGGCGAGGACGGAGCCAACCTCGGCGGTCTCGTCCTCGTTGACGCGGATTTCCTGCAGCGTGCCGGCCACGGGGGACGGGATTTCGGTGTCGACCTTGTCGGTGGAAACCTCGAGCAGCGGCTCGTCAACTTCCACGGAGTCGCCAACAGCCTTGAGCCAGCGGGTGACGGTGCCTTCGGTGACGCTCTCGCCAAGGGCCGGCAGGGTGACCTCGTGGCCTTCGCCGGAGGAAGCGGGTGCTGCCTGGGCAGCAGGTGCTTCCTGGGCCGGTGCCTCTTCGGCAGGTGCTGCGGGTGCCTCTTCAGCGGGCGCTGCAGCCGGTGCATCTTCGGCAGGAGCCGCTGCGGGGGCTTCGGCAGCGCCGCCGCCGGAACCGTCACCGATGCGCACCAGGGGGGCGCCAACTTCAGCGGTCTCGTCTTCGGCGACGAGGATTTCCTCGATGACGCCGGCAATCGGAGAGGGGATTTCGGTGTCTACTTTGTCGGTGGAAACCTCGAGCAGCGGTTCGTCCACCTCTACCCGGTCACCTACCTGCTTGAGCCAGCGGGTGACAGTTCCTTCGGTGACGCTCTCACCGAGGGCGGGCAAGTTAACGGATTCAGACATGTCGTCCCCGTTCTCCTTATTGATCTAAAGTGCGGATGAATTGCTGCATTGTTCGAGCCTGGTGCACCCTGCTGTTCGAGCCGGTGCACCAGGCCCTTGTTGTCCTGCGGAACGAATTAGCCGTGGAGGGGCTTGCCCGCCAGCGCCAGATGCGCCTCGCCCAGGGATTCGTTCTGGGTCGGGTGGGCGTGGACCAGCTGGGCCACGTCCTCGGGGTATGCTTCCCAGTTCACGATCAGCTGGGCTTCGCCGATCTGCTCACCCATACGGGCGCCGATCATGTGGACGCCGACGACGGGGCCGTCCTTCTGGCGGACCAGCTTGACGATGCCGCTGGTGCCCAGGATGGAGCTCTTGCCGTTGCCGGCGAGGTTGTATTCCTGGGTCTCGACCTGGTCGTCGCCGAACTTGGCCTTGGCGCCCTTTTCGGTGTAGCCGACCGTCGCAATTTCCGGCTCGGAGTAAGTGACCTTGGGGATGTTGACGTCTTCGACGATTACGGGCTTGAGGCCGGCAATTTCTTCGGCGACGAAGATGCCCTGCTGATAGCCGCGGTGCGCCAGCTGCACGCCGGGGACGATGTCGCCGACCGCGTAGATGTTGCCCACGCCGGTGTGCAGACGCTCGTTGGTGATGACGAAGCCGCGGTCGATGGTGACGCCGGCCTCTTCGTAGCCGAGGTTGGCCGTGACGGGGCCGCGGCCGACGGCCACGAGGAGGAGGTCGGCTTCGAAGGTCTTGCCGTCGACAAGGGTGACCTTGACTCCGTCGTCGTTCTGCTCGACGCCCTGGAAGAAGACGCCGGTGGAGAACTTGATGCCGCGCTTCTTGAAGGCGCGCTCAAAGTTCTTGACGATCGTCGCATCCTCGTTCGGGACGAGGGAGGGCAGACCTTCAACGATCGTGACGTCAACACCGAAGGACTTCCAGACGGAAGCGAACTCGACGCCGATCACGCCGCCGCCCAGGATGATCGCGCTCTTGGGGATGTAGTCCATGGTGAGGGCTTCATCGGACGTGATGACCTTGCCGCCGATTTCCAGGCCCGGCAGCGTGCGGGAGTAGGACCCGGTCGCAAGCACGATGTTCTTGCCCTTGTAGGCGGTGCCGTTCACGACGACGGTGTCGGTGCCCTGGAGCTTGCCTTCACCCTCGATGACGGTGATGCCCTTGGACTTGATCAGGCCCTGCAGGCCCTTGAACTTGCCGGCAATGATGCCGTCCTTGTAGGCGTTGACAGCGGTGATGTCGATGCTGTCAAGCGTCACGTTCACGCCGTACTTGGCGGAGTCACGGGCGTGGTCTGCCAGTTCGGCCGAGTGCAGCAGCGCCTTGGTGGGGATGCAGCCGTTGTGCAGGCAGGTGCCGCCGAGCTTGCCCTTCTCCACGAGGCCAACGGTGAAGCCAAGCTGAACGGCCCGGAGAGCCGTGGCGTACCCGCCGCTGCCACCACCGAGTACCAGGATGTCGAATTCTTGCGCAGTTGCCTGATCGGCCACTTAGACGCTCCCTCGCGTGAACGATGACACGAGAGTACGCATCATCTGGTCTTGGAAATTGCTCTGCCGTGATTATGCCAGCAGGCCTTTTCCCTTTCATTTGTGACTACCGTGGTTCACCTTAGCGAACCACTTATCCATGCTCCACCTTGCCGGTACTTTTGTGGAGCGCTTGTGTCGAGTGTCACGCGGCTGTGTGGCGAGCGGATCAGGCTCGCCACACAGCCGCGCGGCACGCGGGTCTAGGCCAGGAGATCCTCGACGTAGGCCACCAGCGTGCGCACCGTGCAGCCGGTGCCCTGCTTTGGCGTGTAGCCGTAGGGTGCTCCGTTGTTGAAGGACGGGCCGGCGATGTCGATGTGCGCCCACGGGATGGTCTGGCCGCCCTTGTCCTTGCCCACGAACTCGCGAAGGAACACGGCCGCCGTCATCATGCCGCCGTGACGCTCGCCGATGTTGGCGATGTCCGCCACCTGCGAGTCGAGGCTGGGCCGCAGCTCTTCCGGCAGGGGCATCGGCCACACGAGCTCGCCGGCCCGGTCTGCGGCCGCCTTCAGCGGGCCGGTCACGCTGTCCGCGCCCATGATGCCGGCGGTCCGGTTGCCAAGGGCGATCAGCTGGGCCCCGGTCAGTGTGGCAACGTCGATGATGGCGTCCGGGTACTCCTGGCTTGCCGCGACGATGCCGTCGGCCATGACCAGCCGGCCTTCGGCGTCGGTGTTCAGCACTTCAACCGTCTTGCCGCCGAACATGGTCAGCACGTCGGCGGGCCGCGACGCGGCCCCGGACGGCATGTTCTCGGCGATGCACAGCCAGGCGGTGGCCTTGACGGGAAGTCCCAGGCCCGCGATGGCCAGCACCGTATTAAGCACGACGGCGGCGCCCGCCATGTCGCTCTTCATGTCGCCCATGCCCAGTGCCGGCTTAATGGAGATGCCGCCGGTGTCGAAGGTGATGCCCTTGCCGACCAGTGCAATTTTCCTCGTGGCCTTGGCGGGGGAGTACTCCACCTTGACGAGGCGCGGCTGCCGGGCGGAGCCCTTGCCGACGCCCATGATGCCGCCGAAGCCTTCCTTTTCCAGGCGCTTTTCGTCCCACACGGTGACTTTGACGGGCAGCCCCTTGGACAGTTCCTTTGCGGCATCGGCGAACGACTCGGGGTAGAGGTGGCTCGGCGGCTGGTTCACGAGCGAGCGTGTGGCGTTGACAGCCTTGGCCAGCAGGCGCGCACGGTCGAGCGCGGTGTCCACGTCCTTGTCGCCGGCCAGTTCGGTGAAGATCGCGACGTCGGCCACGGGATCCTTGAGGCCGTCCTTGGACGAACGGAACTCCGTGAACGAGTACGCTCCCAGCGCGGCACCCTCGGCGATGGCGGCAACATCGGCGACATTCGCCGTCGGGAAGGCCAGCGTGACGGAAGACAGACCGGCAAGCTGGCGGACCGCGGAGCCGGCAGCGCGGCGCAGCGCCTCGCCGGAAACCCTTCCCCCGGCGTCAACCTTGCCTACGCCGGCCAGCACGAGGATTCCGGAGCCCGTTTCCGGAAGCCCGGGAAGGCGGACCGCCTGGTCCGGCGCGCCGGTGATGCCGAGGACCTTCAGGGAGTCGGTCAGGGCCTCGACGGATTTCGCGGTCAATGGGTTATCCAGCAGGAACGGGCCGTCCGTGCCCTGTCCGACGCCGATGACCACTGCGTCACTTGCCGCCTTCTTCAGGTCCCTTGCAATGGCACTAAGGTTGGTTTCAGTATTCTTGACCACGAGGATCGGTCCTCAATTCTCTGTGATTGTTCGGGCAGGGAGCGCAGCAAGGCGCCCTCTCGCGGGTGCCGGCCGCCGTCCACGCAGGGCAGCGGCGCCAGCTTCCAAGGAAGCCAATTCCGATCGTAGTCTCTCGGTCCGCAACTGCGGGGGAGCGCAGGGGAAACGGGCCGGTTGAGAGCCGTGCCACAGCGCCCCGAGGAATGACGCCGCTCTTCCGGGTGTTATGAAGATTAACCCCGACCACGAAAGGAACTCGCCGTGTTTGAAAGGATTTCCGGCTCGCTGCTGGACCCCGACGCGCTCTATGCCAAGAACATTGGGCTGTTCCATAACCCTGAGCTCCGCGGACTGAACCTGGTGATGGGCTTTACCGGTTTCGCCGATGCCGGCCACGTGGTCCGGCAGATCACCGACGAGCTGCTGGACACACTCGACTCCGAACGCGTGGCCGTGTTCGACGCCGACCAGCTGATGGACTACCGCTCCCGGCGCCCGCATGTGACCTTTGTTGAGGACCATCTGCAGGACTACCAGCCGCCCACCCTGGCCCTGTACAGGCTCGTTGACGGGCTGGGCAAGCCATTCCTGTTCCTCGCCGGCTTCGAACCGGACCTGCAGTGGGAGCGCTTCGCCCGTGCCGTAGTGCAGATCGTCGAAGCCCTGGACGTCAACCTGGTGACCTGGATCCACTCGATTCCCATGCCCGTGCCCCACACCCGGCCGGTCGGGGTGACCGTGCACGGCAACCGGCCGGAGCTCATTGAAGGCATCTCCTCCTGGAAGCCGACCGTGGAAGTGCCGGCCGCCGTCGGGCATGTCCTGGAACTCCGCCTGACCGACGCCGGCCGCAACGTTGCCGGGTACGTGATCCATGTGCCGCACTACCTCGCAGAGGCGGAGTACCCCACGGCTGCTGTTGCCGGCCTGGAGTACTTGGGGGCCGCCACCTCGCTGATGCTGCCGACCGACCGGCTGCGCGAGTCCGGCCGTGAAGTTGGCCGGCAGATTGCCGAGCAGATCGAGGCGTCGGAGGAAGTCCAGCAGGTGGTGGCTCGGCTCGAGGCCCGCTATGACGAAAAGGCGGAGGGCACGGTGCGCCGGTCCCTGCTGGCCAACGAAAACGATGAACTGCCCGACGGCGACGCGCTGGGCGCCGCTGTGGAGGCCTACCTGGCGCGGGAGAACCCCACCCCGTAAGCCCCGTCACGGGGCGGCGTAAGACTCGTCACTGAAAGGCCAAAACCAGGCAAATAAATAGTATTTTTGCCCCCGCGGAGGATAATAAAAGGGTGACTGCACCCCGCGCCTGGCTCATTTGGTCCATTGGCATCTTCTCGTACCTCGTGGCTGTGACGCAGCGTACGTCGTTCGGTGTGGTCGGCCTCGAGGCCACCGAGAGGTTCCACGCCAGCGCCTCGGCCATTTCCTTTTTCACTGTGCTGCAGCTGCTCGTGTACGCGGGACTTCAGATTCCGGTGGGCGTGCTGGTGGACAGGTTCGGTTCCAGGGCCATGATCGCCGGGGGCGCCCTGCTGATGGGGCTGGGCCAGCTGCAGCTGGCATTTGCGGACAGCGTCCCGGCCGGAGTGCTGGGCCGCGTGCTCGTGGGGGCCGGCGATGCCATGACCTTCATCTCCGTCATCCGGCTGATTCCACTGTGGTTTGCGCCCGCCCGGGTTCCGCTGCTGACCCAGCTCACAGGCATGTCCGGACAGCTCGGACAGTTGCTGAGCGTGGTGCCGTTCGCCTTCATCCTGCACGCCGCGGGCTGGACCCCGGCGTTCCTTGCGTTGGCCGGATTCTCCGGAGTCGCCGTCGTGCTGGTGGTCCTGATGCTGCAGGACGTGCCGCCCGGCACGCCCAGGCAGGAGGCGGCCAAGGGGCTGCGCGCTACCGGTGTGTCCCTGTCGCGCGCGTGGAAGCAGCCGGGGACGCGGCTGGGGATGTGGAGCCACTTCACCATCCAGTTCAGCGGCACGGTGTTCGCAATGACCTGGGGCTACCCGTTCCTGATTTCGGCGCAGGGTCTCAATGCCGGCACCGTCGCGTCGCTCATGTCCCTGTACGTGGCCGGTGCCATCGGAGCCGGGCCGCTGATCGGGCGCTTTGTTGCACGGCACCCCCTCCGGCGCTCCACCATGGTCCTCCTCCTTGTCGGTGCCACCGCGGCAGCCTGGGCGGCCGTGCTGCTGTACCCCGGCCGCTCACCTCTGTGGCTGCTGGCGGTTCTCATCGTGGTGTTGGCCATCGGAGGCCCGGGCTCCATGATCGGCTTCGACTTCGCCCGCACCTTCAACCCGGCCCACCGGATCGGGACCGCCACGGGCATCGTCAACGTGGGCGGCTTCTTCGCGGCGCTCATGGCCATCTACCTCATCGGTGCCGTACTGGACATCCTCAACTCCACGGGCTTTTCCCGCGGGGAGCTCTATGGGCTGGAGCCCTTCCGCATCGCGCTCTGCGTGCACTTCCTGCTCCTCGGCGTCGGGTCCGTCGCCATGCTGGTGGTCCGGCGCAAGGTCCGCCGGCAGATGGCTGCCCAGGGAGTGGTGGTGCCGCCGCTGCTGCAGGCAATGGCCCAGCAGCGCCGCGAACGGATTGCCCGCCGCAAGACCCTGTCCCGCGACTAGGTTTCATACCCGCTGGCGGGTGTTGCCGCGGCGGTTCCCCTGTTCCGCACTGTTCCTCCACAGATCTGTTCCGGGCCGGGCTTGTCCACATAGCTCAGGCTGCCTGTCGCGCCGGCGGTGACGGCCGTCGGAAGCTGTTTCCATGACACCGGAGCATCTCACTATCAGCGGTCCCGAAGACATTCTTGGCTACGTTCCGCACAGCCTGGGCTATTGGCCGTCGCAGAGCCTCGTGGCCATGACCATGCAGGGCAAGCGCCTCGGAGCGACTCTTAGGGTCGACCTCCCGGAGGGCGGTGGCCGCCGCAGCCGGGAGGCGTTCGCGAGGACGGTGGCGGAGTACCTCCTGGCGGACAAGGAAGCCGACGGAACGCTGCTGGTCTTCTTTGCCGATGGCGGTCTTAATGACGCCGGTACTACCGACGGCGCCAGGACAGGGAAAGCGGGGTTGTCTCTTCGGCCCTTACTCGCCGATCTGGAATGTGCGCTCGGACTGGCTGGCATGCCGGTGCGGGATGCCTGGCGCGTCGGCGACGAGTACTGGCGCAACCTGTACTGCACTGACAGCAGTTGCTGCCCGGCGCCGGGCCGCCCCGTCGCCGAGATCCGGGACAGCCGGCTCAATGCGGAGATGGTGTATCTGGGCAGCAGCGTTGGTGCGCCTCCCGGGGCTCCTTCTGCCGGTAACTCAGAAACACCGGTGGCGGCCGATGCCGCCGTCATGGCAGCCGAACGCGCGTGGAGTCTGGCCTTGGCGGGCAAGCGTACTCATCGGGCGCAGTTCGATGCGGTCCTCGATGCCTGGGCAGCTGCGCTGGAAGCCGTTTCGCCTGAAGCCGTTGGTTCTGAGGCCGTTCCGTCGCGAGCCGGTCAACGTGCGCCCGGTCCACGTGCAGCCTGCCGGGGAAGCAGGCTTGAACCGCAACTCGCCGGGTTCCTGCGCGCGTCCCTGCATGTTCCGGCCTGGCGCGACGCGGTCCTGGTCATGGCCGCCGCGGGACGCGCCGCGGCGGCGTCCGGAGCCGAAGCCTTCGGCATCTTCTCTGCAGGGACCGGACTCCGCGTGTCCTGCCCGCCGCTGCCGGCGGCGCGGCTGTCCCGGAGCGGGTTGCCTAGCCCGGCAACCGACGGCCGGGTGGCATCCTCGGTACCCGGAACCGACCCGGTCTCCGGAACAGAACAGGCGCCGGGATCAGAGCAGGCGCCGGGATCAGAGCAGGCGCCGGGATCAGAGCAGGCGCCGGGATCAGAGCAGGCGCACGGATCAGAGCAGGCGCACGGATCAGAGCAGGCGCCGGGATCAGAGCAGGCGCACGGATCAGAGCAGGCGCACGGATCAGAGCAGGCGCACGGATCAGAGCAGGCGCACGGATCAGAGCAGGCGCACGGATCAGAGCAGGCGCACGGATCAGAGCAGGCGCACGGATCAGAGCAGGCGCACGGATCAGAACAGGCGCCGGGATCAGAGCCAACGCCCCGATCAGAGCAGGCGCCCGGATCAGAACGTCCAGACCGGGGAATGGCCACGGGCCGTCCTGTCCAGCCGCCCGCTTCCAGCTGTGGCCCGGATGCCCTGCCCGGCTATGGCGAAGTCCTGTTGGGCCTGAGTCCGCCGGTGCCGGACTGGGACGCTATGAAACGCCTGGAGGGCCTGATGGCGGAGTTGTCGTCGTGTGGCGGGGGTGAGGCGAAGGCTGCGGCGCTAACGGCCACCGGCTGGATCGAGTGGTGCCGGGGGAGGGGTTCCTTCGCGCACGCATCATTGAGCCGGGCCCTGGAGGTCAGCCCGGGATACCGGCTGGCCGAGCTGCTGTCCGAGGTGGTCCGGCGCGGAACAATCTGCGGCTGGGCAGGGCGACGGGAGGCCGCTTGGCAGAAATTCGGATCAGACGCCGCCTAGAGTTCGGGTCAGACGCCGCCTGGGATGACCCCGCCTGGGGCACGGGCCGGGCTGAGTCCGGATACCAGGCTGGAGCATATTACGGTCCGGTCGGCCCCTGGCGTGGAAAATCATGAGACAATGGAGGCCGAGACCCGGTTGGGTCCGTGAATCAATGCTTGCAGTGTTCCCATTCGGGAACATTGCGGCCGCCCCGGCAGTTCTACTTAGTGGCCCTGTCGGTCGGTTGCATCTGATGTCAATCACGGACTTGACAGGGTCATAGTGGTGTTGCCCGAAGGTGACTCCACAGACCGCCGCTAGAAAGGTTTTCTGTGACCCCGTCTTCCGCGAAGAAGGAACCCGCCGCCCTGGCCGTTGAAACTGCCGAGGAGAAGCCGGCGGCATCCAGCGCCAAGCGTGCCGCCACCCGTGCCGCTGGGAAGCCCGAGCCCAAGAAGCGCGGACCCAAACCCGGAGCAAAGGCTGCAGCCGAAGCTGCCGGAAGCCGCTCAACCGATGACGCCGACGTGGAAGTCGAGGAGGACCTCGACGACGCGCAGCCCGACACCGCAGATCTGGTCGATGAACCCGACGAGGCCGGCAAGGAAGCCGCAGCTCCTACCGGTTCGGGCTTCGTTTACTCTGACGCCGACGACGACGACGCACCTGTTCAGCAGGTCATGTCTGCCGGCGCTACCGCCGACCCCGTCAAGGACTACCTGAAGCAGATCGGCAAGGTAGCCCTCCTCAACGCCGAACAGGAAGTTGACCTCGCGCTCCGCATCGAGGCCGGCCTGTTCGCGGAAGAGAAGATCGCCGCCGACGACGGCTCCATGGATCCGAAGTACAAGCGCGAGCTTGAGTTCATCATCCATGACGGCAAGCGCGCCAAGAACCACCTGCTCGAGGCCAACCTCCGCCTCGTGGTGTCGCTGGCCAAGCGCTACACCGGTCGCGGCATGCTGTTCCTGGACCTCATCCAGGAAGGCAACCTCGGCCTCATCCGTGCCGTCGAGAAGTTCGACTACACGAAGGGCTTCAAGTTCTCCACGTACGCCACCTGGTGGATCCGCCAGGCCATCACGCGTGCAATGGCGGACCAGGCCCGCACCATCCGTATCCCGGTGCACATGGTGGAAGTCATCAACAAGCTGGCCCGTGTCCAGCGCCAGATGCTGCAGGACCTGGGCCGCGAACCCACGCCCGAAGAGCTGGCGCTTGAGCTCGACATGACCCCCGAGAAGGTCGTCGAAGTCCAGAAGTACGGTCGCGAGCCCATTTCGCTCCACACACCGCTTGGCGAGGACGGCGACTCCGAATTCGGTGACCTCATCGAGGACTCCGAAGCGGTCGTTCCGGCCGATGCTGTGAGCTTCACCCTGCTGCAGGAACAGCTGCACTCCGTGCTGGACACCCTGTCCGAGCGCGAAGCGGGCGTCGTTGCCATGCGGTTCGGCCTCACGGATGGCCAGCCGAAGACTTTAGACGAAATCGGCAAGGTCTACGGCGTTACCCGTGAGCGCATCCGTCAGATTGAATCCAAGACCATGTCCAAGCTCCGCCACCCGTCCCGGTCACAGGTGCTGCGGGACTACCTGGACTAGGAAACACCGGACCAGTAACTACTGGACTGGTAGACGCGAACAAAGGCCAGGCCTTCCGCCGGAAATCGGCGGAAGGCCTGGCCTTTGTCGTACCGCTACGACATCAAACCAAGTGCGCGTGGACGTTTGGATGCCCACACTGCGTGGCGGCATCCGAAGATTTCCGCCGCGGACACCGCAGGCCCGTCACGGCTGGACACGGACGCGGCGAAGCTGCCCGCAGGCATGTGCCTATCGGGCACGGGCGGGCATCCGTACCCGAGACGCAAGCCATGGCCTAAGTCGGCTTTCCGCAACACCCGCTAAGGCCCCCGCCAGGGATCACTCGGCTCGGGCGACATGCGCGGGCCGTTCCGGTGAGACGGTTTCAAGGATCGCTGGATCCAGGGTGACTGATTCCACGGCTCCCTGCCCCCGATAGAGCGGTTCCTGGCGGTGGAGGCGCAGTGGATCGGTAGGTGTGGCCTGTTGGGGTGGTGAGCTCGATGGTGTGCCTGGGGCCGGGTCTGGGCTTTGCTTTCCAGCCGGGGAGTTCTTTGGTGTGGTTGCATGCTTCGCAGAGGCCGGCGCCGTTGCTCAAGGAGGTGGTTCCGGCGTTGTGCCAGGGGGTGATGTGGTCGTGGTGGCGGATGGGGGCGTCGCAGTAGGGGGTGCGGCAGGTGTCGTCGCGGATTTGGATGAAGCGGCGCAGTGGTGCGGGGAAGAGGCGCCGTCGGGAGTCCATGGCGACGAGGTCGCCGGTTCCGGGGGCGGTGTAGAGCCGCCGGAACCAGATTTTGAGCCCCTGGCCTCCTTCTACCTGCCCCTGCGTTAGCAGGTTCCGGGCATAGTCTGCGGGGACGGTGCCGTAGCCGGGGATCCGGGCGGGTTCGGTGTCGCCTTGGAGGAGGGTGTGGTCGGTCATGACGAGGTTGATCTCGATGCCGGTGATGCCGCCGGGTGTGCCGGTGGTCCATTCGACGAGGGTGTCGGCCTTGATCTGGTCGCGGGAGCGCGGGTCTCCGGCGCCGTGGAGGGTATCGGCCTGCCGGGTCAGGGCCGCGTAAACGGCAACGCCCTGTTGGACGGGCAGCAGCGCCGTCAGGTAGGTCATGCAGTCCGGGGCCGGGCGCAGGCTGACGGTCCGTTCGGACGCGGCGTGGCTCGCCCGCTGGGTCACGGAGCGTGGGTCCCTGCGGGTTGCGGCGGCCCGGGCTGCGGCGATCACGCTCCGGGTCCCGGCGCCGGTGAAGGTTCCGGTGTCGGCGGCGAGTTCCTCATCTACCGCGGTCCGGTCGGCCGGACTCAGGCAGGCGGTCTCTTTCACGATGTGCGTGGCGCGCTCTTCGTTGAGCTGTCCGGTGTCCAGGGCGGCCAGGGTGTGGGGCATCTGCACCAGGGCTTTCGCTGTGCCGAGCAGCCGGCCGCCGCGGTTGGGGGACTCGCCCCGGGCCAGGGCGATCTGCTCGGCCACGCCCAGGCTGTGCTCCTTGGTCCGGTCTTTGCCGAGGTTCTCTGCGGTGAGGGTTGCCCGGTTGTCGTGGTCCTGGCGGTGCCGTGCCTCGAAGGTGACGGCAAGCCTGGCCTGCTGCCCGGCCAGCATGTTTTTGACGTTCTCGAAGGCGTGCGTCTGGTCGATCAGTCCGGCATCGTCGGCGCTGAGGTCGGCCGTCAGAAGGGCGGTTGCCGCCGCGACCCGGTCCTCCAAAGCCGGCCGCGTCGTACCGTGCCCGCGCGCCTCAGTGCTCGTGGCGGCGGCGTCGGCGAACAGGACGTCGGCAAACAGGGCCTCGGGAAACGGGTCCTCCGGGAACTCATCGTCGGTAAGCAGGGCGTCGGGGAAAGGGGCGTCCGGCAAGACGTCGTCGGCGTCCACGAAGTTGGGGTCATCGGCATCCGGAAACCTGTCAGGAACCCCGGCAGCGTGCAGAACGCCGGCGCGCGGCGCCGCCACCAAAGCCAGCTCCGATTCCCTAACTCCATCCATAGACACAGTCTGGCAAGGGGGACTGACAATTTAGCGCCGCGGGAACAGGCGGGAAAGAAAAAGCCAGGACCCCCGCGCGGGGATCCTGGCTTTGAGTCTGGTTGTCTAGTCGACCGGAACCGGTGCCTTTTCGTGCAGCCGGTTCGTCTCATCGTGCCAATCGGAGCTAAGCGGCCTGAGGGTCGCTTCGACGGCGCGTGAATGGTGGGCGCAGAAGAGCAGCTCACCACCGGAGGACTCGAGTACAACCCGGACGTATGCCTGCGCTCCACAACGGTCACACCGGTCAGCTGCGGTGAGTGTGCGGTCGGCAACTGCTGTTGTCATGTCGGCCTCCTTAGTAGATCTGTACATCTATATAACCAGCATTCGCTGGCAAACCATGGCAAGGATGGGTCACTTTCGCTGTCCGCGTATCACGTGTGGGTAACGAACGCCGTGAGCGGGGGCCCGTGTCGGGAGTGGCAGTCAGGCATTTGGCGGCGGCGGGACTAGGCTAGGGGGAGCCTTTTAACGCCGATCCGGCCTGTTCCTCAAAGGAGTTCACTACCTGTGGCACCGAGTTCTGATTACACCGCCCGCCACCTTTCGGTGCTGGAGGGGCTGGAGGCCGTGCGCAAACGCCCCGGCATGTACATCGGATCCACGGACTCCCGCGGCCTTATGCACTGCCTCTGGGAAATCATCGACAACTCCGTCGACGAGGCGCTGGCTGGCTTTGGCCACGACATCAAGATCATCCTGCACGCGGACAACTCCGTGGAGATCCACGACGACGGCCGCGGCATTCCCGTCGACGTGGAACCAAAGACTGGACTCACCGGCGTCGAGGTGGTCTTCACCAAGCTGCACGCGGGCGGCAAGTTTGGCGGCGGCTCCTACACCGCCTCCGGCGGCCTGCACGGCGTCGGCGCGTCCGTGGTCAACGCGCTCTCGGCACGGCTCGACGCCGAGGTTGACCGGGGCGGCAAGACATACAGGATGTCCTTCCGGCGGGGCGAGCCCGGCCGCTTCAACGACAACGGCCGCCCCAACCCGACCGCCACATTCGCGCCGTTCGTCGAGGACTCCGTCCTCGACGTCGTCGGCAAGGCCAAACGCGGCGTCACCGGAACACGCATCCGCTACTGGGCAGACACCCAGATCTTTACGCCGGATGCCCGGTTCTCCTATGAGGAACTCACCGCACGGGCCCGTCAGACGTCCTTCCTGGTCCCTGGCCTGAAAATCACCGTCCGCGATGAGCGCAAGCTCCCCGGCACGCCCGGTGAGCTGGGGGCGCACGAGGAAGTGTTCCACCACGACGGCGGGATCTCGGAGTTCGTGGATTTCCTCGCCGCAGATTCCGGGGTCACGGATGTCTGGCGCCTGCACGGCGCCGGGAAGTTCAAGGAAACCGTCCCTGTGCTGGATGACAAGGGTCACAGCAAGATGGCCGAAGTGGAACGCGACTGCGAAGTGGACGTCGCACTGCGCTGGGGGATCGGCTACGACACCACTGTCCGCAGCTTCGTGAACATAATCGCCACCCCGAAGGGCGGCACCCACCAGGCCGGTTTCGAGCAAGCCCTGGTGAAGACGTTCCGGAAGACCGTGGAAGCCAACGCCCGGAAGCTCAAGGCCGGCAACGACAAGATCGAGAAAGACGACATCTTCGCCGGGCTCACCGCCGTCCTGACAGTGCGCCTCGCCGAACCGCAGTTCGAGGGCCAGACGAAGGAAATCCTCGGCACCTCAGCCGTCAAGGCCATCGTGGCCCGGGTGGTGGAGAAGGAGATAGCGGCAAAGCTCAACTCCTCCAACCGCAATGACAAGGCACAGTCTGCGTTGCTGCTGGAAAAAATCGTCAGCGAGATGAAGTCGCGCATCTCGGCGCGCGTCCACAAGGAGACGCAGCGCCGCAAGACCGCGCTCGAGTCGTCCTCCATGCCCACCAAGCTCGCTGACTGCCGCACCGACGACGTCGCCCGCTCCGAACTGTTCATCGTGGAGGGCGACTCGGCCCTCGGCACGGCGAAGCTGGCGCGCTCCTCCGACTTCCAGGCTTTGCTGCCGATCCGCGGCAAGATTCTCAACGTCCAGAAGGCCTCCGTGGGCGACATGCTCTCGAACGCCGAGTGCGCGGCCCTCATCCAGGTGGTCGGCGCCGGCTCCGGACGCAGCTTCGCGATCGAGGCCGCCCGCTACGGGAAGGTCATCCTCATGACCGACGCCGACGTCGACGGCGCCCACATCCGTACGCTGCTGCTCACCCTCTTCTTCCGCTACATGCGGCCGATGGTGGAGGAAGGCCGGGTCTTCGCTGCCGTGCCGCCGCTGCACCGGGTGGAAGTCATCAACCCCGGCCAGAAGGCCAACGAGATGATCTACACGTACTCCGAGGCCGAGCTGCACGCCCTGCTGGCGAAGCTCGCAGCCGAAGGCAGGAAGTACAAGGAACCCATTCAGCGCTACAAGGGCCTGGGTGAGATGGACGCTGAGCAGCTGGCCGAGACCACCATGGACCCCCGGCACCGCATGCTCCGCAAGGTGAACATCGAGAACGCCCAGCAGGCGGAAGCCACGTTCGACCTGCTGATGGGATCGGACGTCGCGCCGCGCAAGGACTTCATCATCGCCGGTGCCTCCAGCCTGGACCGCGAACGCATCGACGCCTAAGGGCCGACGCCGAACGCATCGACGCCTAAGGGCCGACGCCGAACGCATCGACGCCTAAGGGCCGACGCCGAACGCATCGACGCCTGGGAGCCGGCCTCAGCCGGCGGCCCGGCTCAGCCCAGCAGTCCGGGAACGATCAGCAGCGCAGTAGGCATCGCCAGCAGCAGCGTGCACACGGCGAGGACGGCTGCCCGGAGGCCGCTGGCGAGTGGTGGCCGGGGTGAGAGAAGGCGGCTGACGCGTGACGCCGTCGTGCTCGCCGGACCGGCGCCGCCGGCACCGTCCGGCAGCTGCAGCCCAGCTCCGGCCAGGCCTGCCGGTTCGACGACGGCGGCACCTTGGGGTGCCGCCGAGCCACTGGCCACGATGGCTATCGCCTTGATCAGCGTTACCTTGCTCTCCGTCTTGAGGGCGACATCGTCCGCCAGCATCTCAATGAGGGAGTTCACGGCCTCCTGGGCCAGGCGAGTAGTGGGCAGCCACGGCAGTGCCTGGCGCCAGGCGGCGAAGGCCCACAGCAGCAGGTGGTGGCGCTGGGTGAGGTGCGCGTTTTCGTGAATCAGGACAGCGCGCAGCTCTGCCGGTTCGAGGGCGGCCATGAGGCCGTCGGAGAGGACAGTGACGGAGCGGGCGCCGCCGGGCAGGCAGTACGCCACCGGCGAATCGTGGTTGATGACCACAGTGCCGGGCCCGTCGTCGGACGGCGAGGCCAGGAGGGCCAGGAGTTCACGATGGCGCCTGCGCTGGCGCTCAATCCTGTAATAGGTCAGCAGCAGCGTGAAGACGAGGTGCGCTGTCAGCAGAGCGGCCGCGGAGAGCGCGAAGAGATGCCAGAAACCCAGCGCTGTTGTGGGCGCCGCAAACAGTACCATTCCGGCAAGCGCACGCAGGCCGGCTATCAGGTTGTCGCCGACGGGTTCGAGGCCGTAGACCAGCATGGCGCCGATCATTGACAGGCCACCGGCGAGAGCGATCGCCTGCCACAGCACCATGGCCGTAAAGGGGTCGCGGGCCGGCCAGTCGGCGCGCGAGAGAAGGATAGGTACCGGCCAGGCCAGTACTATCGCCAGGACCGCCAGGAAATATGAGGTCCAGAACATCAGGTGCTAGCTGTGGCCAAGCAGTTTGCGCAGCGTCTCGGCTTCACTTTCCGTCACCGAACCGATGAACCGGGCCAGCACAGCCTCGCGGTCGGGAGCGGATCCCAGCACTTCGTGCATGAGTTCGGCGGTGTGGTCTTCGCGGCTGGATACAGCCTGGTAGCGGTGCGGCCGGGTGCCGCGTTCGCGTTCCACGAGGCCCTTCTTTTCGAGACGCGAAAGGACCGTCAGGACGGTGGTCACCGCCAGGTCCTTGCCCTCATGCCCTGCTGCTCCGCCATGCGCTGCCGTGCTCTGCGCGAGCAGGTCCCGCAGCGTGTTGGCCGTGGCTGCTTCGTGGCCCGCCCAGAGCAGGTCCATGACTGCGCGTTCCAGTTCCCCAAGACTTGCCATCTGTACATCCTTTTGACAACGCACTGCCAGGAGCCGATCGCCCGGCCCGTGCCGTGATTCCAATACTGCAACTTCAAATCTATCGCGTTTGGCCGCTTGTTTCTACATGAGGTAGAACGTTCGGCGCGTCGCCGGGTGATTGCGTTCCTCCGATGTGCATGCAACCGTGTTTACAGTGTTCGACCTGTGTTCTACACTCTGTAGAAGTTGAAGTTCTACGTTGTGTAGAAATCAGCGCTGGAGAGCTAGACCCAACCGTAAGTAGGGACCGCCTTGGACGCCTTGGAAATCGCACGCTGGCAATTCGGAATCACCACCGTCTACCACTTCATGATGGTTCCGCTGACAATCGGCCTGGGCCTGGTCGTCGCGGTGATGCAGACCGTCTGGTACCGCACGGCGAATCCCGCCTATCTGCGGATGACCAAGTTCTGGGGAAAGCTCTTCCTCATCAACTTCATCATGGGCGTGGCCACCGGCATCGTCCAGGAGTTCCAGTTCGGCATGGCCTGGAGCGAATACAGCCGCTTCGTGGGTGACGTTTTCGGCGCTCCGCTGGCCCTCGAGGCACTGCTGGCGTTCTTCGTCGAGTCAACCTTCCTGGGACTGTGGATCTTCGGCTGGAAGCAGCTCAAAAGGGGCGTGCATCTCGCGTGCCTCTGGATCGCCGTGGTCGGCTCGTTCTTCTCCGCGTACTTCATCATCGTGGCCAACAGCTGGATGCAGCACCCCGTCGGCGTCACGATGATTGACGGGCGCCCGGTCATGACCGATGCCTGGGCCGTCTTCACCAACAACACCGCCCTCGTGGCCGTGCCGCACACGCTCTTCGGCGCCCTTGCCGTGGCCGGCGGGTTCCTGCTGGGCATCGCCTGGTACCACCTCTGGCGCAGGCGCCGCGACGGCATCGACACCATCGGTGCTGACGGAAAGGTGGTTGCCGGGGAAGCCGAGATCCCGGGCCGCGACCGCACCGACTACTCAGTCTGGATCAAATCCCTGCGGATCGGCGCCGTCGTCGCCATGATCTCTTTCGCCGGAACCGCGATCACCGGTGACCTGCAGGGCAAGCTGATGTTCCAGCAGCAGCCCATGAAGATGGCTGCCGCCGAGGCCGCCTGCCACGACGGAACGGGCTTCTCTGTCCTGAGCGTGGGCAACGTCGGCTCGCGCAACTGTGATGACATCAAGGCCGTGATCGAGGTGCCCGGCATTCTCTCCTTCCTTGCCAAGGGCGACTTCACCACCGAGGTGAAGGGCGTCAACAGCCTGATTGACCAGTACAAGGCGGACTACGGCACGCACGTCCCGAACAACCCCATCTACGGCGACCGCGCCGGCCAGGAGATCCAGTACGTTCCGGTCATGGAGGTCACCTACTGGGGCTTCCGCGCCATGATCGGATTCGGCGGACTCGCGGCACTCGCCGCCCTGGTGGCGCTCTGGCTGACCCGCAAGGGGACGGTGCCCGAGTCGCGCTGGCTGATGCGGCTGGCCGTGTTCGGCATCCTGGCACCGTTCGGTGCCAACGCCGCGGGCTGGATCTTCACGGAGATGGGCCGGCAGCCGTTCGTCGTGGCCCCCAACCCGGACCTCAACGGCATCGACCAGGTCTTCATGTTCACGGCCGCGGCCGTCTCGCCCGGAGTCTCCGCCGGTGAGATCCTGACCTCCCTGGTTGTCCTCACTCTGATATACGCAGTGCTCCTCGTGGTGGAAGTGAAGCTCCTCGTGAAGTACGTGCGGGGCGGCGTCGTCTCGGCCATGCCCGAACTGGCCCACGTGCCGGTCGACGAGAACGAGGACGCCACACCCCGCGACGGCGGACCGGACAAGCCCGGAACATCCGACGACGTCCTGGCCTTCGCCTACTAAGACCCGAGGATACAAAGCATGGAACTGCTGCCAACCATCTGGTTCATTGCCATCGCCGTCCTGTGGACCGGCTACCTCTTCCTGGAGGGATTCGACCTGGGTGTCGGGATGCTGATGAAGATCTTCGCCCGGAACAACACCGAACGCCGCGTGCTCCTGAACACCATCGGGCCGGTTTGGGACGGAAACGAAGTCTGGCTCCTGACCGCCGCCGGCGCCACCTTCGCCGCCTTCCCGTTCTGGTACGCCTCCCTGTTCTCCGCCCTGTACCTGCCGCTGCTGCTGGTCCTCGTCGCGCTGATCTTCCGGGCAGTGGCGTTCGAATACCGCGGCAAGGTAGACACGGACCGCTGGCGGAACACCTGGGACTGGGCGATCGCCGTCGGCTCCTTCCTGGCCGCCTTCGGGGTGGGTGCCGCCCTGGGACTGACCACCACCGGACTGCCGCTGGACGCCAACGGCGACCGCGACGGCGGGCCGTTCGCCTGGTTCAGCTGGTACGCCGTGCTGGGAGGCCTGGCGGTCGTTTGCTTCGCCCTGCTGCACGCCCTGGCATTCCTGGCACTGAAGACCGACGGCGACGTCCGGCACGGTGCGCGGCAGTGGTTCGTTCGGCTGCTTCCCGTCCTGCTCCTCCCAATGGCCGGCTGGGCCATCGGTGTGCAGGTCCTCAGCGGTGAAGCCTGGACGCTGGCTGTTCTCGCGGTGGCCGTGGTCGCCGCGGGGGTGGCCTGGGCCCAGGCCCGGAAGGGAAACGAAGGCCGGGCGTTCCTGGCAACCGGCGTGTTCCTGCTGGGCGGCTCCGCCTCCATCTTCGGCGCAGTCTTCCCGGTGGTCCTGCCGTCCACCATCGACCCCGCCTACAACCTCACCATCGCCAACGCCTCATCCTCCGACTACACCCTCGGCCTGATGAGCATCGTGGCGTGCATCGGACTGCCGCTGGTGATCGCCTACCAGGCCTGGACTTACTGGGTGTTCCGCCGCCGCGTCAGCGCCGCCCACATCCCGGAGGCGCACAGCTTCCTGCCCGCGGTCGCTGCGAAAGCACTCATCAGGAAAGACTGACCCGCCTTGAAACCTCAGTTCCCGTCCGGACCCTCCACCCGCCGCGCCCTTTACGGACTTGGCCTGCTGGCTGCGCTGAAGGCCCTGTCCCTGGTGCTGATGGGGCAGGCCGTCGCATCCGTGCTTGCAGGCCTTATGGCCCAAGACCCCCTGTGGGGTGACCAGCTGGGCTGGGGTGCAGCCGGAGTGGTGCTGCGGTCCGTCACGGTCTGGGCGCAGGGCGTCGCCGCGAGGCGCGCCGCCCTGGGCGTCAAGGAGGAGCTGCGGGCGCAACTCCTGGAGACGGCACTGCGCAACGGAGTCCGGGTAACCGGCCCTTCCGACGGCGGCCTGGCCGTGCTTGCGACGCGCGGCCTGGATGCCCTGGACAACTACTACACGCAGTACCTCCCCGCGCTGGTGAACTGCGCCGCCATCCCGCTGCTGCTCGGCGCCCGGATCCTTTTCGCCGACTGGGTCAGTGCAGTGGTGATCGTGCTGACTGTGCCCCTGGTTCCTGTGTTCATGGTGCTGATTGGCCGCTACACCGAGGAGAAGGTGCGGGACGCCCAGGCTGCCCTGTCGCGGCTGTCCGGGCACATGCTCGAACTCGCCAAGGGGCTGCCGGTGCTGGTGGGGCTCGGCCGGGCCGCCGCCCAGCGCCGCGCCCTGGAGGACATTTCCGAGGACTACCGGTCCCGGACCATGGGCACCCTGCGGACTGCCTTCCTCTCAGCGCTCGCCCTCGAACTGATCGCCACTATCTCCGTAGCGGTGGTGGCGGTGTTCATCGGCGTCCGGCTGGTGCACGGCGACATGGCGCTGGAAGCCGGGCTGCTGGCGCTCATCCTCGCCCCCGACTGCTATCTGCCGCTCCGTGAGCTGGGGACCGCCCACCACGCGAGCGACGACGGCCGGGCAGCACTTGCCGAGACTACGGCGGTGCTTGAGGCCCCGGAGCTCCGGCGGCTCGTGCCGGCTCAGGCCGTGGCGGGCGAGCCTACCGGCGTGGAGACCGCCGGTGCGGATGGGCCGGGCGGCCTGACCGTCCGGGATCTCACGGTCAGCTATCCGGGAAGGCGGGGTCCCGCCGTCGGGCCCCTCAGTTTTTCGGCGCCTGCCGGACTGGTCACCGCGCTCGACGGTCCCAGCGGTGCGGGCAAGAGCACCGTGCTGGGTGTTTTGGCCGGCACGGTCGGAAGCGGCGGCGGCACAGCAGTGTCCGGAACCATCAAAGGATTCGCGGCGGGCGGGGTAGCCTGGGTGCCGCAGCATCCGGTGATGGTCGCGGACACCGTGCGCGGTGAGGTGCTGCTGTACCTGACGGCTGGCACCGCTTCAGCTGGCACCGCTTCAGCCGTCACCGATTCAACTGTCGGCGACGCCGCACACTCCGGGGGAGTGCTGCGGTGCCTGGCCGCCGTCGGGGCGGACCACCTGGCGGACAAGCATCCGGCCGAACTGAGCCCCGGCGAGCTGCGCCGCGTTGCCCTTGCCCGCGGCCTGGCCCGCATCGAAGCAGGCGCCACGGTATTGCTCCTGGACGAGCCCACCGCGCACCTCGACCGGGAATCGGCGAACCGGGTCCATGAATCTATCCGTGCCGTGCGCGGCCGAGCCACCGTCATCCTGGTTGCCCATGACCGCCAGACGAGGGAGCTCGCCGACCGGATCGTTCCGCTGTCCGGCCACGGAGCTGCGGCCACTTTTGAAACGTCGTCCGCGGCTCCGGCTGAGGCCACTGTGCAGGTTCCGGCCAGCGCTGCCGTTTCCGGCGCGTCGGCAGTCCATGGCGGGGACGCAGCCTCTGCGGTGGGTAGCGCGGCGGCCGGCGTCCCAGTCACCGGGGCGCACGTCAGTTCCGCCCGCACCGCCGGCATGCTCGCCCGGCTGCTCGCGCCCGTCCGTGGACGGTTCGCCGCATCCGGGATTGTCGGGGCGCTGGCCGCCCTTTTCGCCGTCGCGCTTTCCGGACTGTCCGGATGGCTCATTCTGCGCGCCAGTGAGCAGCCGCCCATCATGTACCTCCTGACCGCCATTGTGGGTGTCCGCTTCTTCGGCATCGGCCGGGCCGTTCTGCGCTACTGCGAGCGGCTCCTCCTGCACGAAGCCGTATTCGCCTCCCTGACGAAGCTGCGCGGCGGCCTCTGGGCGTCGCTCAGCCAGCGGGCACTGTCCCTGCGCCGGCTGCTGCAGGGCGGCAACGTGCTGGGTGCTGTCATCGAGGACGTCGACACCGTCCGGGACCTGCTCCCGCGGGTGGTGCTGCCGCCGGTTACCGCCGTGGCGGTGGCGGCAGCTGGAGCCGGTACAGTGGCGTGGCTGCTTCCGGCGGCCCTGCCGGCAGTGCTCGCCGCCGCACTGGTGAGCCTCGTGGCCGCGCCCGCCGCGGCGCTGCTCGCCGACCGGATGTCGGCACGGGCCGAGCAGCGGCTGCGCTCCGGGGTCCTCCGGCGGGTCGCCGCCGCACTGGACGCCAGGGCGGAACTGCACGCGAATGGCGCGAAGCAGCCGGTTCTGGACGGCATCCGTGCCCTGGACCGGGACGCCACCGGCGCGGCACGGCGTTCGGCATGGGCTGAAGGACTCGGCCAAGCCCTTACCGTGGCCGCGTGCGGCGCGGCGGCCCTCTACAGCGCCGTGCTCGCGGCGCCGCAGGTCCTGGCCGGTTCCGTTGCGGCGACAACGGTCGGCGTCGTGGTCCTTCTGCAGTTGGCGCTCGCCGAACCGTTTGGGGCCATGACGACGGCGGTCCGGCAGTTTCCGGCGCTGCGTGCGGTGCTGCGCCGCATCGGTGGGTCGGGCGTCCTGCAGCCGGGAGAACCCAGAGTTGATCGCAACGACGGCGTTAATCGGAAGGACGCCGGGCCGGCTTCCAGACAGCCCTCCAAGCCGGTTTCCCGCGAGCACGGGCAGCCAGGCGTCGAGCTGGACCGGTTGTCGGCCGCGTGGCCAGGGGGTGGTGCTGTCTTCACTGGCCTGTCTGCCGTGGCCGAGCCCGGCCGCTGGCTGGCGGTGACCGGCCCGTCCGGCGCCGGCAAGTCCACGCTGCTGGCGGTGATGCTGGGCTTCCTCCCTGCACGGGCAGGCAGCATCCGAGTGACTGGCACCGCGGCGTGGTGCCCGCAGGAGGCGCACCTCTTCGACTCCACCGTGCGCGGGAACCTGATGCTCGGCAGCCCGCGGCAGGACTCCGGCGTGGGGTCTGCGGAGGAGACCGAGCAGGCGATGCGGGAAGCGCTGGCGGCGGTTGGACTGGCGCCCCTGCTGGCGCGCCTGGACGATGGCCTGGATACCCGGATCGGCCCGGGCGGAGCGTTCCTCAGCGGTGGCGAACGGCAGCGGCTGGCGGTGGCGCGTACCCTGATGACGCAGGCCGACGTGATCCTTTTGGACGAGCCCACGGCGCACCTCGACGCCGAATCCGGCCGGGCCCTGATCGCGGACCTTCGTGCCGGACTTGCGTCGCGCACCGTGGTGCTGGTGACCCACAACCCTGCCGACATCAGCACCGACGACGCGCTCCTGGACCTTCGCGCCGAAAACCGGCTCTCCGCCGCCGCGATGGCGTCCGGCCGGGGTTAGCCCACCAGCGCCTGTTTCTGTCGGCCGTTGACCACCGAGGTGGCGCCGCAGTTGGAGCACGTGATCCGGTAGGAGCGGGAGGTCGTGAAGACCGGAATGAAGAACAGCGTGAACTTGGTGGCGCGCTCCTCAAGGTGCTGGTGGGCGAACACGCGGCAGTACTGGCAGGACGCCGACCGGCCCGGGAGCAGCTTCTGAACAGTCTTGAATCCGAAGAGTAGAAGCATCCTGCGCCTTTCACGGGAAGCTGGCCGCTATTGCCCCAGCACGGTCATTGCCCCAGCCTACGGGTTGCCGCCCCGCCGCGCAGCACCACTGAAGCGCCAGAAACAGCAAGCGCAGCCTCGGCATGATGGCGCGGCCAGTTCCCGGCGGCTAGCCTGTTTTCCATGACGCACAACGACGCCTCCGGCCTGCCCGCTGCCGGTTCCGGGGACCTGCCCGCCGTCGACTTCCCGGAACTGCACTGGCGCAGCGCCGGCCCCGCCGATCTGGACTCGTGGGCTGCGCTGATCGCCCGGACCGCGGCTGCCGAGCAGCCGGTGTGGTTTGAACGGCGGGCGGACCTGGAGCAAATCATGGAGTCCAAAAACAACCCGGTGGGGCCAAACACGGTCCTTGGCCTGGACTCCGATGGTGTTCCCAGAGCCTACGCCCGCCTGACCAAAAACACGGACGGTGCGAAAGCCCACGGATTTTGTGCCGTGGATCCGCACTGGCAGCGCCGCGGCGTCGGTTCAGCCCTCCTGTCCTGGCTGGAAGCGCGGACCAGGCAGCGGTTCGCGGAGGATGCCGGCGCAGGGGATGCCAGTCCATCGGATGCCGGCGCAGGGTTAGGCAGCGGAGGGCCAGTACCCCGGCTGCGGATTTTCGTCGAACAAAAGCAGCAGCACCAGTGCGCGCTCCTGGCGGAGTCCGGGTATGGGGTGGTCCGCTACTACAACGAGATGCACCGTCCGCTCTCGGCTCCGCTGCCCGAAGCGCCACTGGACCACGGCTTGGAGCTGGTGCCGATGGAACCCGGGCTGAGCGAAGCCGTGCGCTTGGCGCACAACCAGGTCTTCGCCGATCACTGGGGAAGCGAACCGCGGGACGAGGAATCATGGGGCTTCGTGGTCAACGACCCCCTGGCCCGCCCCGATCTCAGCGCCGTCGTCCTGGCGAGCAGCACGGGTGAGGTCGTCGGGTACCAGCTGGCCAGCCACGACCCGGATACCGCGGTGACGCGCGGATTCACCGAGGGCTATACGGACCTGCTCGGTGTCCGCCGGGAATTCCGCGGGCGCGGCGTCGCACAGGCACTCCTGGCCGATGCCATGCGGCGCTTCGCCGCCGCAGGCATGGACAAGGCGTCGCTGGATGTGGATTCCGCGAACCCCACGGGTGCCATGGCGCTGTACCGCAAGATGGGCTATGCCCCGGTTAACACCAGCCTGGCCTGGGACAAGGCCCTCCAGCTCTGACGGAAACCGCTCAGCCGTCCACGTCCGCAAGGTGATGGACGACGTCGTGCAGGAAATACTGCCCGAGCGTCAGGACGGTGAACTCCGAGCCGTTGCTGCGCAGGCCGGTCCGGCCCCACTGCGACTCCTCGACGCGGGCGAAGGAGGCCGCGACCTGCTCGCCCTCCGCGGTGAGCTCGGCGCTCACCACGGCGGGGTCGGCGTTCGCGTAGTCGCTCTCCACCGCCGTCTGGTCCTGGTCCCAGTTCGCAAACCGGGCGTTGTCCTCGGTGAGCATCAGGTTGAGGCGGCGGTCGAAGAGGTTAAACACATCCCTGACATGGCAGGCGTACTCCAGCGCGGACCAGGTGCTGTCGTCCGGCCGCTCGGTGGCGTCCGGCCGCCGGAGCACGGCCCGCCAGCGCGGCAGCATGTTTTCGACGCTGCCGGGAACCGTGGACGGCGTGACGGTGGACGCATCGAAGCCGCATTGCGTGCAGGGGCGGGACAGGACCCAGGTCCAGTCCTTTTCATCCGGGACGATAGGCATGGCAGTAGTCTAGGCGGATTCCGGCCAGGCCATGCTCGGGCCGATCACGTCCACCGCCTGCGAGAGCGGAATGCCCGAACCGTCGCGCCGGCCGTGCTCCTGGGGCAGCGAGCGGGCCACCCCTGCCGACGACGACGCCTTGGCCGGGCCGTGGCCGGCCCACGCCAGCAGCAGCGTGTCCTCGCCCTTCAGGAACCGGTGCGCCCGGACGCCGGCGGTAGCGCGGCCCTTGGCCGGGTATTCGGCAAAGGCCGTCACCTTGGCGGCCCCGGGGGCGGTGCCCGGCAGGGCACCTTCCGTGCCGGAAATGGTAACGACGACGGCGGCCTCGTCGCCGGGGGCGACCGCACCGAAGAACACCACCTGGTCGCCGGCGGCGAGTTTGATGCCGGCCATGCCCCCGGCCGTCCTGCCCTGCGGGCGGACGACGGAGGCGCTGAACCGCAGCAGCTGTGCCTGCCGCGTCAGGAACACCAGGTCAGTGTCGTCGGACCCAGCCGGTGCCACGCCCACCACGGTGTCGTTGTCCTTGAGCGTGATTACTTCCCAGTCCTCGCGGTTCAGGGGGTAATCCGGCTGCACCCGCTTCACGATGCCCTGCGCGGTGCCGAGTGCCAGCACCTCATCGAGCGGAGCGAACGCCACGAGTGACTCACCCTTCAGGAGGGTGATGAAGTCCTTGGCCGGAACGCCGCCGGCCAGGTTCGGCAGGCCGGAGACCGGCGGGAGGACGGGCATATCCATCACCTGGATCCGGAGCATGCGCCCCTGGGAGGTGATTGCGGCGATCTCGCCCCGGGCCGACGTCTTGATCACCGAGCGGAACACGTCGTGCCTGGAGCGGGGGCCGGTCTCGGCCAGGCTGTCCTGGTTGGCGGTCCGCGCGATCTGGCCGGAGGCCGTGAGGATGGCCCAGCACGGGTCGTCCGCAATCTCGAGGGCCAGGGGAGCGGGCTTGCCCTTGACGCCTGCCTTGCCCTCGGCGCCGGCGGCGCTGGCCACCGTGGGGGACACGGCCTCGGATTCCAGGAGCACGGTACGCCGCGGCGTTCCGTACTTTTCGGCGATCTCAGCGAGCTCGCCGGACACCAGTTCACGCAGCAGCTGGTCGGACTCGAGGATGGCCTCCAGTTCGGCGATCTCCTTGCGAAGCTCGTCCTGCTCCTTCTCCAGTTCGATCCTGCTGTACTTGGTCAGCTGGCGGAGCCGGAGCTCAAGGATGTAGTTGGCCTGGATCTCGGAGAGGTCGTAGATGGACATCAGCCGTTCGCGGGCCGCGGAGGCCTCGTCCGAGGACCGGATGATCTGGATGACCTCGTCGATGTCCACGATGGCGATGAGCAGGCCCTCCACCAGGTGGAGGCGGTCCTTCTTCTTGCCCAGCCGGAACACCGTCCGGCGCCGCACCACCGAGATGCGGTGGTCCACGTACACGGTGAGCAGCTGCAGCAGGCCAAGCGTCTGCGGCTGCCCCTCCACGAGGGTGACGTTGTTGATGCCGAAGGAGTCCTCCATCGGCGAGTAGCGGTAGAGCTGCTGCAGAACGGCGTTGGGGTTGAATCCGTTCTTCAGCTCGATGACCAGCCGCAGGCCGTGCTTGCGGTCGGTCAGGTCCACGACGTCGCTGATGCCCGTCAGCTTCTTGCCGTTGACAGCGTCCTTGATCTTCTCGATCACCTTTTCCGGACCCACCATGTAGGGCAGTTCAGTGACCACGAGGCCCGTCCGGCGGGCCGAGAGTTGCTCGACCTCCACCTTGGCGCGGGTCTTGAAGGAGCCGCGGCCGGTGGCATAGGCGTCCCGGATGCCGTCCAGGCCCACGATGCGCCCGCCCGTGGGCAGGTCGGGGCCGGGGACGAACCGCATGATGTCTTCCAGCGTGGCGTCCGGGTTGGCGATGAGGTGCCGGGCCGCGGAGATGACCTCCACGAGGTTGTGCGGCGCCATGTTCGTGGCCATGCCGACGGCGATGCCGGTGGTGCCGTTGACCAGCAGGTTGGGGAACGCTGCGGGCAGGACCTCCGGCTGGGTGAGCTGGTTGTCGTAGTTGGGGACGAAGTCCACCACGTTTTCGTCGAGGTGGTCCGTCATGGTGAGTGCTGCCGCCGCCAGGCGGGCCTCGGTGTACCGCGGTGCCGCGGGGCCGTCGTCGAGCGAGCCGAAGTTTCCGTGGCCGTCGATCAGGGGGAGCCGGAGCGAGAAATCCTGGGCCATGCGCACCATGGCGTCGTAGATGGCGGTGTCGCCGTGCGGGTGGAGCTTGCCCATGACCTCACCCACGACGCGGGCGCTCTTGACATGGCCCCGGTCAGGACGGAGGCCCATGTCGCTCATCATGTAGAGGATGCGCCGCTGGACGGGTTTAAGGCCGTCCCGGGCGTCGGGCAGGGCCCGGGAATAGATGACCGAGTACGCGTACTCCAGGAAGGAGCCTTCCATCTCGGAAGTCACGTCGATGTCAACGATGTTTTCGGTGTAGTCCTGGACTGTTTCCCCTGCGGGGGTGCGTGTTTGGCGGCGTGCCATGGGGCTGGTGGATCCTTTTTGGGGTGCACTTCGGGAGGTTTAGCTAGGCTAAGCCTATGGTGGATCAGCCCGGGGACGGCGAATATCCAGAATATTGGGAGGCCGATGTCGTTCTGAGGGACGGCGGCACAGCGCATTTGCGCCCCATCCATCCCACCGACGCGGACGCCGTGCAGACCTTCCACACACGGCAGTCGCAGAACTCCATCTACATGCGGTTCTTCGCCTTCAAGGAGCGGCTCTCCAGCCGCGAGCTCAAGCGTTTCACCGAGGTGGATTACCGGGACCGGGTGGCCTTCGTGATCACCATCGGCGGGGACATCATCGGCATCGGCCGGTACGACCGGCTGGACGACCCCGCAGAGGCCGAGGTGGCCTTCAACATCGCCGACGCGCACCAGGGCCGGGGCATCGGCTCGATCCTGCTGGAGCACCTCGCGGCGGCGGCCCGCGAAAACGGGATCCGCCGGTTCAGTGCCGAAGTCCTGCCCGAGAACCGCAAGATGCTTATGGTCTTCTCCGACGCCGGGTACGACGTCAAACGCCATTTCGACGACGGCGTGGTGAGCCTCGAGTTCAACATCGACCCCACCGATAAATCGCGCGCCGTGATGGAAGCCCGGGAGCACCGCGCGGAGGCGAGAAGCGTGCAGGACCTGCTGGCGCCGTCATCGGTAGCGGTGATCGGTGCGAGCCGCAGGTGGGGGACGGTGGGATACCAGCTCCTTGAGCACATCATCGAAGGCGGTTTTACCGGCCCCGTCTACGCCATTAACCCCGAAGCTTTTGAACTGGCCGGCATGCTGTCCTTCGGCAATCTCTCCGAGGTGCCCGGGCCGGTGCAGTTGGCCATAGTAGCGGTGCCTTACGAGGAAGTCCCCAAGGTGGTGGATGAGTGCGCGGCGGCCGGCGTGAAGGGGGTCCTGGTGGCCTCCTCGGGATTTACCGAGGACGGGGAACGTGGCCTCGCCCGGCAGCGGGAGCTGGTGCGGCAGGCGCGGGCCAACGGGATGCGCGTCATCGGACCGGCCTCGCTCGGCATCGTGAATACCAACTCCGCGGTGTCGCTGAACGCCTCCATGGCACCAAGCCTGGCCCGCGGCGGCGGCCTGGGGCTGTTCAGCCAGTCCGCGGCGATCGGGGTGGCACTCTATGCAGCGTCCAGCCGGCGCCGCGCCGGCATCTCTACCTTCCTGTCCGCCGGAAACCGGGCCGACGTGTCCGGCAACGACATGATGCAGTTCTGGGAGGACGACGCCGACACCACCGCGGTGGGCCTGTATTTGGAGTCGATCGGCAACCCGCGCAAATTCTCCCGCATCGCCAGGCGGCTCGCGCGGACCAAGCCGGTGATCGTCGCCAAGTCCACGTCCATGGGGCTGCAGCTGCCGCCCGGCCATGCGGTGCGCACCACGCAGGCCCCCGCTGATGCGCTGGATTCGATGATGCGCCAGTCCGGCGTGATCCGGGTGGAGACCATCGAACAGCTCATGGACGTGGCACAGATCGTGTCCGCCCAGCCGCTCCCCACGGGTGCCGGCGTGGCGGTTTTCAGCAACTCCGGGGCGCTGGGGAAAGTGGTGGCGGACAGCGCGGTGTCCCTCGGCCTGGGCGTTGAAGAACTCGTGACGGAGCTGGACCTGGACGCCGGCATGTCCCGTGCCCTGCCGGCCCTGCGTGCGGAGCTCCGCGTGGTGCTGGCCAAGGAGGCGGTCCACGCGGCCGTGGTTGCCTTCCTTCCGGCGCGCGGGCTGACCGTGGAGAAGATTGCGGGGGCGCTCGCAGAAGCCTCCGCCGAGGCCGGAAAACCGGTAGTGGCTGCTTTCACCGGCATCCTCGATCCATCGGTGTACGTGGAAGGCATGGTGGGGGAGGGCGCCGGCGCAGCACCGGTGCCGTGCTACTCGAACCCCGGGGCGGCCGTGGCAGCCCTCTCCGCCGTCGTGCGCTACGCCGAATGGGCGGAACGGGACCAGGGCCTCTTTGTGGATCCTGACGGGTGCGATCCGGAGGCCGCGCACGCCGACCTCGAGCAGCTGCTGGCCGATGTCCGCGGCGAGCAGCTCAAGCAACTCGAGCCAGCAGACGCCGCCCGTCTGCTGGCGCATTACGGGATCAGGGTGATGCCCTCGGAAGGCTTCGACACCGAGGATGAAGCCGTGGCGGCGGCAGAGAGGCTCGGCTGGCCCGTGGCACTGAAGACCACCGATCCCACGCTGCGCCACCGCCTTGACCTGGGCGGGGTGCGGCTGGATATCCAGGACGCGGACTCCCTCCGGCTGAACATCCTCCAGATGCGCCGGGCGCTGGAGCCTTACGGCTCGGCGTCGCTGGAGGTCCAGACCATGGCCCCGGTGGGCCAGGCCTGCACCCTGCGCGCCATCGAGGACCCCCTGCTGGGGCCGGTGGTGTCCTTCGGGCTGGCCGGCGACGCCGTCAACCTGCTGGACGACTGGGCGCACCGGGCGCCGCCGCTGTCCGATGCCGACCTCCGGGACCTGATCCGCAGTCCCCGTGCGTCCCGGAAGCTGTTCGGCTACCAGGGCCTGCCCGCCGTCGATGTGTCCGCCCTGGAGGAGGTGGCCGCGCGGTTGGCACGGCTCAAGGATGCGCACCCGGAGATAGCCCTTGTGGAGTTCAATCCGGTCCTGGCCACGCCGCAGGGGGCGTTCATCCTGGCTGCCGACGTACGGATCGGAAACGCGGCGCAGCGCACCGACAGCGCGCGGCGGGCGATGCGGAGTTAGGAGGCGGGCGCAGCCGAAGGGCTGGCGAAGGTGGCCCCCTGGTTAGCATGTGCCACACCGATCTGTGAAAATGGGGAAATGAGCTCCCAGCCTCCCACCTCGAAGCCTCAAGCGCCCGACCACAGCCCGCAGGCTTTCCAGCACAGCTCACACAACCACAGCGTCCAGGGCCAGAGCCTCGAAGGCGCCCTGCAGCAGGCCGGTTTTTATCCGCTGCTGGTGGCCGACGTGGTGGATGACGCCCTCGACGGCCGGGACTGCCTCGCACACCTGGTCCACCTCGAGACGCACTTCGACCGTGCCGAGGTCCGCCGGCACATCACTGTCCTGGTCCTCACCGAGGACATGCTGGTGATCACCCATGTGGACGACCAGCAGCTCGACGAGGCGGGCGAACAGATCGTGGCGCAGATTTCCACTGAATCAGTCCCGGTGTCGCAGATCCGCTCGGTGGTCCTGAGCTACATGTACGCCCAGCCGCAGAACTACAAGCCTTCGGACCCGGTGCGCGAGGTCACCCTGTCCATCGCCTGGTCCGGCGGCCAGCGCCTGGACGTGGGTCCGGCAAGCTGCGGCGACCCGCAGTGCGAAGCTGACCATGGCTACAGCGGCACCATCGCCCAGGAGGACATCGTCCTGCGCATCAGCGCCGAAGCGGACGGCCTGCAGGCGGTCCAGGATGCCAAGCTTTTTGCCCGTGCCCTGCGTGCGGTGAACACCGGATCCCCCACCCCGGTGCGGCATGCGCCGTCCGCGACCCACCCGCGTCCCCGCATGGGCGTTTTTGCCAACCGGCTCAGCCGCGGGCACAAGCGCTGAGATGCGGGAGCAGGAAAACCAAGCTTCAGACTCCGCACCAGCAACCACGGAATCCGGCCCTGCCGTAAGCGGGTTGCCGGCCGCACCTGCCTACGGCCTCCGCTCCGTGGCCGAGGTGCTGGGCAGCGCCGCAGCCAGCCTTGGTGTACCGGGCTTCGAGAACGTGCTGGGCCTCCCGCAGGCCAAGCGCGTGTGCGTAGTCCTGGCCGACGGGCTGGGCCGCAGCCTGCTTAAGCAGAAGACCGCGCATACTCCCTTCCTCCGCGGCGTCCTGCAGCAGGGCCAGGGGGCCGTCCCTGTCTGGCTGGATGCCGCCTTCCCTTCCACCACCGCAGCCTCCCTGGCCAGCCTTGGCACCGGACTCGCGCCCGGCCAGCACGGACTGGTGGGCTACGACGTCCTTGATCCGGCGCAGGACAAGGTGGTCAACATGCTGGGCAACTGGGATGCCGCCGTCGACCCGCAGCTGTGGCAGCCGTTCCCCACGGTCTTTGAACGTGCTTCCGAACACGTGGCGGTCACCACCGTCAGCCTGCCGCAGTTCGGCGGGTCGCCCATGACCCAGGCAGCGCTGCGCGGCGGTGCATTCGTCTCCGGCACCACTTCGCACGCCCGCTCTGCGGCGGCTGCCGAAGCGATGGCTGACGGGGAGTCCGCCCTCATGTACTTTTACGTGAACGACCTGGACAAGGCCGGCCACCGGTACGGCGCACAGTCGCCGCAGTGGGAGCACCAGCTCGAGGAGCTGGACGCCACGGTCAAGCGCCTTGATGCATCACTCCCGCCCGGAACCACAGTGCTGGTGACGGCCGACCACGGGATGCTGGACGTTCCTGAATCACAGCGCATCGATTACGCCGCCGACCCCGCCCTCGTGGACGGTGTCCGCCACACCGCCGGGGAACCGCGCATGGTGCACCTGTACCTGGAGGACGACGCCGGCGATGCCGCGAAGGAGCGGCTCCTGGCGGCCTGGCGCGCCCGCTTTGGCGAGCGGATCTGGGCGTTCACCCGGGAGGAAGCCGTGGCCGCAGGGCTCTTCGGTGCGGTGCGGCCCGAGGTCACGGGACGGCTGGGCCATGTGATGGTGGCAGCCCGGGACGCGCTGGCTTTCTACGACACGCGCCGGGTACGTCCGACGGCCATGGAGGTTGTGGGCCAGCATGGTTCCCTGACCAAGGCCGAACGCGAAGTCCCGCTGCTCAGTTTCCAGGCTTCCGGTAAGGCAGCCGCAGGCAACGCAGGTTCCGGAAGGACGGCGGGCCGCCGGGGATCCCGTGGCTGAGCTCGTCTTTTTCTCCGGAACCATGGACTCTGGCAAGTCCACCCTCGCCCTGCAGATGGACTACACCCACCACGCCCGCGGCCGCGGCGGCGTGCGGTTCAGCCGCAACGACCGCGCCGGCGACTCCCGGATCTCCAGCCGCCTGGGGCTGCAGACCGAGGCCGTGGAAGTCGTCGACACCACGGATTTCTGGGACGAAGTGGTGCTCCGCCGCACCCAGGGGATTCGCGTGGACTACCTCATCTGCGACGAGGCACAGTTCTATTCAGCCGCCCAGGTGGAGCAGCTGGCGCGCGTAGTGGACGAGATCGGGGTGGACGTCTTTGCCTTTGGCATCACCGCGGACTTCCGGACCCGCCTCTTCCCGGGTTCGCAGCGCCTGATTGAACTCGCGGACCGCGTGCAGGTCCTGCAGGTTGAAGCGTTGTGCTGGTGCGGCCGGCGGGCCACCCATAACGCCAGGACGGTCGACGGCGTGATGGTCACCGAAGGCGCCCAGGTGGTGGTCGGCGATGTGGACATGGCCATTGATCCTGCGGCCGGCGATCCCGACGGCGATGCAGGCTATGTGCCGGTTGTGGGCTACGAAACGCTGTGCCGGCGGCATTTCATGCGCCGGGTCACCGCGCACGGCGCCAGCATCATCGCCCAGCAGGACGAGTTGCTCCCGTTCGAGGTGGACGCCTGCCTATGGCACGGTGCAGGTGGAAATACCAGCGCCAGTGGAGGGGCCAGTGCCGGTAAAGGGGCCTGGAGCTAGTACTCAGTCCCCGCGGGTCCCGAAGACGATTTCGTCCCAGCTGGGGACACTTGAGCGCTTCGGCCGGGATGGCTGGCGTTCCGGTTCCTCCTGATCGGCGCGGGACGTCCCCTGGCCAGACTGCGGACGGGCCCCGTCGACGCGGCTTCCCTCAAGCCGGTTCCCCTCAAGCCGGTTCCCCTCAAGGCGGCGGCGGGCATTGCCGCGGCCCAGGAGCTCGTCCAGCCCCGGGTTGGCAGGCGCAGGCCGGCCGGTAACCGGGCCGGGGGACTGCGCCGCAGGTGAGGCCGGATCCTCAGGCTTGGCCGGACTGTGCTTTGCTGAGGCTGGCTGACCGGGCACTATGGTGATCTCACGCGTGTGGGTGCTGACGCCGTCGTGAAGCTTCAGTGACTCGTCCTCAGTGTCCTCATGCCGGGGCACCAGGTTGAGGCGGGAAACCATCGAGGGTCGGCCGTCACGGCGTCGGGCCAGCGTGAACTCCGCCGCCGGAACCTCGGCGTCGTCGTCGGTCTCCTGCAGTTCGGACTCAGGATCCTGTTCCGAACCGTCCTGGGCCGAACTATGGGGATGGGCCGAAGTGCCGGGATGGGCTGAATCACCTGGATGCGCCGGGTTGTCCGCCGATGATGCGGCCTCAGTGTCCGCAGGCGTCTCCTCTGCCCGAGGGTGGGCGGCCGGAACGCCGTTTGCCAGCAGCAGCGCCAGGGCGTCGTCGCTGTCCTCATCCACGCCGAGCCGCTGGCCGCGCCGCGAACGCAGCATGTCCAGCAGGCCGTCCGGGTCTTTCTGCTGCTCCGTGGCTGTTCCCGTGCCGGCTGCAAAGCCGGTGCGGGCCGCCGCCTCTGCGTCGGTTTCGAAGTCGAACGGCCTGTCGGACACCGCCGAAAGCCGGCGGGCCGGCACAGGTCCGTCCAGGGGCTCAAGCTCGCTGAGCTGCTGCGCCCAGCGGTTCGCGTTCTGCAGGGATTTCCGGGTGGGATTGAACGTCCACATCGCGGGAGGTTCCTCGCCGATGCTCGCGTGGCTGCCGGGGGCGGCTTCAAACTTGGCCACTACGGTCCAGGTGCCGTCCGGACGGCGCCATGAATCCCATTCCAGTGTGGAGGACTGGATACCGTGGGCGGTAAGCCGGTGGGTCACCATGTCGCCGAGGGTGGCGGGGTTGTCGCCGAAAGCCGAACGGTAGACGTCGTGCCCCGGGGCGGGGGAGGCGACCTCCACTTTCTGGGCCTGCTGCGCAATATACGCGCGTTCGGCCAGGACCGGCCCTTCGTACCGCTCGACCTTTTCCTGCGGCATGCCGGATGCGGCGGCAACCTCGGCAGCAGTGGAACCGCTGCGGATTTTCGCCTGGATGTCGCGGGGAGACATGGCCACGGGGGCACCCGCGGACGGGCGCGCAGAGGGCCGGCTGGCAGCCAGCCTGAGCGCCTCACTGATCGGTAGCCGGAACATTGCGCTACCGGTGCCGCTTAACAGGAGATGCTCCCCGTCGTCGTGGACGCCTACAAGCCGTAGATCCTGCATACAATCCTCCACCCTGGCATTACTATCATTCGAAACTCTGCCACCCCGCACTGTCTTTTCCCGTTAGGACGGAGGGCGCGCCGCGAAATTCCGGGAGTTTTGGGCGGCCGGTGGAGGCCCGTGGGAGGCGTTGGATCCGGCTATGGCTTTTCCGTGCGGCGTGGAGAAAAATGAGCGCGTACCGGGCACAAACCAGGTTCGTCCGGCGTTGTCCCGGATGAATCATTCGAGCGATTCAACGGAGTGTGAGCAGCAGGCCATGGCGACTGATTATGATGCGCCGCGGAAGTCCGAAGAGGACCTCAGCGAGGACTCGATTGAGGAGCTGAAGACCCGCCGTGCCGAGAAACCCACGGCAGTGGTCGAGGAGGACGAGTCCGACCTCGCCGAAGGCTACGAGCTGCCCGGAGCCGACCTGTCCGGCGAGGAGCTCATGGTCCGCGTTATGCCCGCCCAGGCCGACGAGTTCACGTGTGCCTCGTGCTTCCTGGTCCGGCACCGCTCCCAGATAGCCCGGGAAAAGAACGGGCTGCTGTACTGCCGCGATTGTGAAGGGTAGGCGCGACTGTGAAGGCTAAGCGCGGCTACTTGCCGGTCAGAGCGGCGACGAGTTCTTCCGGACGCCGCGTGGAGGTCAGCCAGTACGGTGTGGGGTCCGACGGGTCGGCGATCTCGATCCTGACCACCGGGTCAATCCACCCCCGAATGCAGAGATAGGCCAGACCGTTCAGGCGCGTGCCGCGCTCTGCCGTTGCTTCTTTGCCGCGGTACGCCGCCGCCGCGCCGATCAGGTTGCGTCCGATGCTGGCCCGGCCCACCTGCAGGGTCCGTGTGGTCACCGCCACTGACGGCGTGGACAGGACCAGCAGCACTGCCTCGATGGCGAACAGCACAGCCGCTGCCGTGAAACCGGCGGCCATGCTGATGGGGGCGAAGACCAGGATGCCTGCCGATGCGATGCCCACTGCAACCACCCAGATCCACGCGCCGGGCCACAGCTTTTCGGAGAAAATTACGGTTTCGTCCGGTGAAGACGGGTTGCGGGCGGGGACGGCGGCGCTTGATTCGGGCATGCCCCCAAGCTTAGTGGCCAGTATGAGGAGGAGCCGCGCGGGCGATAGAGTGAGGGACTGTGACTGACGAATCAACGGCCATGACATCCCTGGCGCAGCAGGCGCCCGCAGCGCAGCAGATCCCAACAGTGCAGCAGCCCCCCGCGAGTGCCGCCGCTGCGCAGCCGCCCAGGGCAGAGTTCGGAGCACCCACGGTGCAGGTGCAGCTGAAAATGCTCGACGACGGCCTGGAGGCTCCGTCGTACGCCCACCCCGGTGACGCCGGTGCGGACCTGCGGGCCCGCGAAGATGTGGTGCTCGAGCCGGGCGAGCGGCGGCTCGTCCCCACCGGTGTATCCATCGCCCTGCCGGATGGCTTTGTGGCCCTGATCCACCCCCGCTCGGGCCTTGCCACCAAGCACGGGCTCACGGTCGTGAACGCACCGGGAACCGTCGACGCCGGCTACCGGGGGGAGATCGCGGTGACCCTGCTCAACACCGACCGCGACCAGGCCATAGAACTGCGGCGCGGCGATAGAATTGCACAGATGGTGATCCAGCGCGTGGAGCACGCGCAGTTCGTCGCCGTGGGTGAGCTGAACGACTCTGTCCGCGGTGCCGGCGGGTTCGGCTCCACAGGCGGGTTTGCCGTTCCGGGCACGTAGCGGCTCAACACCCGCTGGGCTGCACACCCGCCCTTCCGGGCGCGCGACATGATCACAACTAAGGAGACAACGCATGGTTTTTGGGCGGGGCAAGAAAGCCAAGAAGCACGAATCGGCAGAGCCGGAGGACGTCCAGGAGGACAGCACCCCGGATCCGGCCGGGAATGCTGCGGATGACCGCAGGGCCAACGGCCCCTTCGACGTCTCCGAGATCAGCAGCCGCGACGGCTATGTGGACCTCGGCGCCCTGCTCATTGCACCCCGCGACGGACTCCAGCTCCGGCTTGAAGTCGAGGAAGCAACACAGCGCGTCGTCGCCGTAACCATGGACCTCGAGGGGTCGAGCCTGCAGCTGCAGGCGTTTGCCGCGCCCCGTTCCGAAGGGCTCTGGGATGAGATCCGGGAGCAGATCGGGCAGTCCGTCGGCGGCCAGGGCGGCCAGGTTGAGGAGATCCCGGGGGACTACGGCGTCGAACTCATGGCCAAGCTCCCGGCCGGCGCCCCGGACGGCAGCCAGGGTTACCGGGTCGCCCGCTTCGTCGGCGTCGACGGCCCCCGCTGGTTCCTGCGCGGCGTTTTCGGCGGCCAGGCCGCGCTGGACCGTGAAGCGGCCGCCGGCCTCGAGGACCTGTTCCGGAAGATCGTGGTCATCCGGGGCGAGAACCCCATGCCGCCGAGGGACCTGTTGCAGCTGCGCCTGCCCAAGGACGCCGCGGGATCCGTGCCCCCCGCAGCGCCGGACCTGGAGCAGCCCGAGCGCGGGCCGGAGATCACCCAGATTGGTTGATGCAGGCGGCCCGCAGGACCAAGCGGTACCCATCCGCGGGCTGCCCGAGCGCGGGCGCGTCCTGTGCCACGGATTTATCGAGTCGGTGACCTACGCGCCCCCGTCGGAGGTGGCAGCCTTCACGGCCATCGTCTCGGACCACGACGCCCCGGTCACGGAGCGGCGCGGGCGGCTGCGGGTCATCTGGCTGGGCCGCCGCCGCATTCCGGGAATCGACGCCGGGACGGAACTCAGGCTCGACGGCATGCTTACCGTTAAGGAAGGTATGCCCACCATGTTCAACCCCCGCTACGAGATACTGTCCCGCCAGGAGAACCAATGACTTTGCCTGAGAACCCCGATTCGGGACCGGGCCGCGAAGAACCCAAACCTGCGCCCGAGAACCCGGGTTTTGCGGGGCTGGCCGAGGACTATGCGTCCAAGGCTGGGCTGCACCGCACTCACGACGGCCGCATCGACGTCCTGAAGAGCGCCGGCGGGTACCAGGGAATCGCAGAGAGCATCCTGCCCGGCCTGGTCTTCCTGGTCGCCTTCACCGCCACCACCGCGCTGACGCCGTCGCTCATTGCCGCGCTGGGCACCGCCGCCGTTTTTACCGTGGTCCGGCTGGTGCAGCGCCGCCCGCTGACCCAGGCGCTGGCCGGCGTCGTCGGTGTTGGCATCTCGGCCTGGCTCGCCAACACCACGGGCAAGGCCGAGGACTTCTACCTTCCGGGATTCCTGACGAACACGGCCTACATTGTGGCGATGGTCATCTCCATCGCCGTCCGCTGGCCGATCGCCGGACTGCTGTTCGGGTTTATCCGCAATGAAGGCCTGGACTGGCGCAAGGACCCGGTCCGCGTCCGCGCCTACCGGCTGGGCACGTGGATCATCGTCAGTGTGCTGGTGCTGCGCCTGCTGGTGCAGGTTCCCCTGTACCTGATGGGTCCGGACGGGTTGGCGGCGCTGGCCACCACCAGGCTCATCATGGGTGCGCCGCTGTACATCCTCGGCGTGTGGATCGCCTGGCTGGTTACGCGGCCGGCGGCAACGCCTGACGGTCAGCCGTCGAAGCCGTCGTCATCCGGCTGATCTGCGGCCGCCGGGCCTCCAGTCGCCCGGGCCGGGGTTGCCGGGGCGCCTTCCTCTGACGAAACGGCCGACGCCGGGACCTCGTCCCGTGCGCGCCCGTCGCCTGACGCCTGCGCGTCGCTTGAACCCTGTCCGTCGCTTGAGCTGGGCGACAGCAGTTCGCGCAACTGGTCCTCGGCCGCGATGGTGGTGACAAAAAACAGTTCGTCGCCACCGTCGATGACGTCGTCCCGGCTGGGCGTGATCGGTGCCTGGTCCCGCAGGATGGCCACCAGCGTGGAGTCCTCCGGCCAGTCGATGTCGCCCACCGTCAGCCCGATGGCGTGGGAGTCATGCGGCACCGTGAACTCGACGATGGAAGACACGCCCGTCTGCAGAGTCAGGAGCCGGACCAGGTCGCCGATTTCCACGGCCTCCTCCACCAGGGCCGTCATGAGCTGCGGCGTGTTCACCGCAACGTCCACACCCCAGGAGTCATTGAACATCCAGTCGTTCTTCGGGTTGTTCACCCGGCCCACGGTGCGCCCGATGCCGAACTCGGTCTTGGCCAGCAGCGAGACAACGAGGTTCACCTTGTCATCGCCCGTCGCCGATACCACCACGTCTGCGTCCTCGAGCTTCGCGTCCTGCAGGGTGCTCAGCTCGCAGGCATCGCCCACCAGCCAGTGCGCCCCGCGCAGGCCGCTGCGCCCGATCACTTCGGGCTTGAGGTCAATGAGCAGGATCTCGTGCTTGTGGGCCAGCAGCTCACGGGCGATCGAGGAGCCGACGCTTCCGGCCCCGACGATGACGACTTTCACTTAGGACTCCTTGGCGGGTGCTTTGGCGAGGATGTGGGCGACTTCGGATGAGCGGTCCACCCGCAGCATGGCATGCACCGTATCGCCGTCCTGGTAGGAGGTGCCCGCAGCGGGCAGCATTCCCTCGCCGAACCTGGTCAGGTAGGCAACCCGGACGTCGGCCACCTTTTCGATGGAGGACACCGGATGGCCCACCCATTCCGGGTGGAGGTCGAGTTCGGCCAGCACGAGGCGGCCGGATGGGTCGCGGAAGTCCCCGGCAAGGTGCTGTTCGGGAAGGATGCGGCGCAGGACCTGGTCGGCGCTCCAGCGCACCGCGGCCACTGTGGGGATGCCCAGGCGCTGGTAGATCTCGGCGCGGCCGGGATCGTAGATGCGGGCCACCACGTGCGGTACGTGGAACGTCTCGCGCGCCACCCTGGTTGCCAGGATGTTGGAGTTGTCGCCGCTGGACACGGCCGCAAACGCATAGGCATCTGCGACGCCCGCCTGCTTCAGCGTGTCGCGGTCAAAGCCGACTCCGGTGACTTTCCGGCCGGTGAAGCCCGAGCGGAGGCGGCGGAAGGCGCGGTCGTCCTGGTCGATGATGGCCACGGAATGGCCGGCATCCTCGAGCGTGTGCGCCAAGGTGGCCCCGACGCGTCCACAACCCATGATCACGAAGTGCGCCACGCGTTCTCTCCTCAACTCTCGCCGACTGCTCCGTAAGACTCTACCGCCGGAAACCTGCCATGACATCGCGTGCGAATCAGACTAACTTTGTGTGGTGCTGACAATTCTGAATGCCGTGAAGCGCGTGCTGGTGGGAAGGCCCTTCCGGAACGACAGGATGGCCCACACCCTCCTGCCGAAGAGGATCGCGCTGCCCATCTTCGCCTCGGATGCATTGTCCTCCGTGGCCTATGCCCCAGATGAGATTCTCCTCACGCTGGCCCTGGCCGGCGTGAGCGCGGTGACCATTTCCCCGCTCGTGGGCCTCGCCGTCATGGTGGTCCTGCTCACGGTCGTGGCGTCCTACCGGCAAAACGTCCACGCCTACCCTTCCGGCGGCGGGGACTACGAGATCGCCAACGAAAACCTGGGCAAGTACGCGGGGCTGACGGTGGCGTCCGCCCTGCTGGTGGACTATGTCCTGACTGTCGCCGTGTCCATGTCCTCCGCAGCCACCTACCTCACCACTGCGATCCCTTCGCTCCACGGACAGCAGGCCATGATCGCCACCGTCGGCGTAGTGGTCCTGGCGCTCGTCAACCTGCGCGGCATCAAGGAAGCCGGCAGCGTTTTCGCGGTGCCGACGTACATCTTCATGGCCTCCATCCTGGGCATGACCGTCGTCGGAATTTTCCAGGCCGTGACCGGCCAGCTGGGCCAGGCGCCGTCGGCCGCGTTCACGATTGTCCCCGCACCCGGCTTCGACGAGGGACTCGTGGGCCTCGCCGGCGCATTCCTGCTGCTGCGCGCCTTTTCCTCCGGCGCCGCCGCCCTGACCGGTGTGGAAGCCATCAGCAACGGCGTGCCGAACTTCCAGAAGCCCAAGAGCAAGAACGCGGCCACCACGCTGCTGCTGCTCGGGATCATCGCCTCGGCCATGCTGGCAGGGATCATCTACCTGGCCAACGCCACCAAGGTGCATATCGTGCTGGACCCGGCCACCGAGTTCCTGCTCAACGGCCAGCCGCTGCCCGAGGGCTATATCCAGAACCCGGCCATCAGCCAGATTGCCCAGACCATCTTCGGCGCCGGGTCCATTCCGTTCTACATAGTGGTCGCGGCCACCGGCGTCATCCTGGTGTTTGCCTCCAATACAGCCTTTAACGGCTTTCCGGTGCTCGGCTCCATCCTTGCCCAGGACGGCTACCTGCCCCGGCAGCTGCGCACCCGCGGCGACCGGCTCGCCTTCAGCAACGGCGTGCTCGCCCTGGCCGCAGGGGCGCTCGTGCTCATCCTTGCGTTCAACGCGGACGTGACCAAGCTCATCCAGCTGTATATCGTCGGTGTTTTCATCTCGTTCACTGCCAGCCAGCTGGGCATGGTCCGGCACTGGGGCCGCGAGCTGAAACTGGCGAAGGACAAGGCCGTCCGGCGCCGGATTTTCAAGTCGCGCACCATCAACATGGTCGGCTTCGGCATGACCGCGCTGGTGCTGGTGATCGTGCTGATCACCAAGTTTGAGCAGGGGGCCTGGATTGCCCTGCTCGCCATGGTCGTGCTGTTCCTCATCATGTGGAGCATCCGCGCCCACTACGACAACGTGGCCAAGGAACTGGCGGTCGACGAGGATTCCTCTCCCCGTGCCCTGCCCACCCGCGTGCACGCCGTGCTGCTGGTGTCCCATGTCCGCAAGCCCGTGCTCCGGGCGCTGGCCTACGCCCGTGCCTCCCGGCCGTCGCGGCTGGACGCCATTACGGTGGACATCAACGCCGAGGAAACAGCGCACACCCTCGCCGACTGGGAGAAACTGGAGATCCCGGTCCCGCTGACCATCCTGGCCAGCCCCTACCGCGAGACGGTCACACCGATCATGGACTACATCAAGAACATGCGCCGGGATTCGCCCCGCGATCTGATCGTGGTCTACATCCCTGAGTACGTCGTGGGTAAATGGTGGGAGCAGCTGGTGCACAACCAGACAGCCCTCCGCATCAAGACCCGGCTCCACTTTGAGCCGGGCGTCATGGTTGCCAGCGTTCCCTGGCAGCTCAAATCATCCGAAGAAGCCAAGAGACTGCAGGACATTCAATGAGTTCGGACACCCAGACCACCTCCACCGGACTCGAACTGGTTGTCGACGTCGGCCCCGTGGCCCACGGCGGACACTGTGTGGCCCGCCACGAGGGCCGCGTGGTCTTCGTCCGCCATGGCATTCCGGGGGAGCGGGTGCGGGTCCGGCTCACCGACGCCGAAGAGAAGGCCAAGTTCTGGCGCGCGGACGTCGTGGAGGTCCTGGATGCTTCGCCGGACCGGGTGCCGCACTTCTGGCGGACCGCCGATTCTGCCAGCTCATGGGCGCACGGACGCCCGCCGGTCGGCGGCGCCGAACTTGGCCACGTGTCGCTGCAGCGCCAACGGAGCCTCAAATCGGAGGTGCTGGCCGAACAGCTAAAGCGGCTGGCCGCCGTCGAACTCTCCCCTGAGGTGGAACCCGCCGGTACCGTAAAGGCCGAAAATACGGGCGACGGCGTGCCGGGCCTTGCGTGGCGCACGCGCGCCAGCTTTGGCGTCACCCAGAGCGGCCGGCTCGGCATGCACGCCCACCGCTCCGACCAGGTGATTCCCGTCCAGGAAATGCCGCTGGCCGTCGACGGGATCAACGCCCTGCGGCTCTGGGACGTGGACCTTCAGGGCATCGAGCGGGTGGAGGTGGCCGCGCCCGCCAACGGAACGCGGCCGCTCGTGCTGCTGGCCCCCGCCCCCGGGACCCGCGCCAAACGGCTGAACTCCATCCTGTCCCAGCTTCCCGCGGACGTGTCCGTGGCGAGTTACGATCCTCTCAAGAATGAGACCCTGCAGCTCCGCGGCCGGACCTGGGTGCAGGAATCTGCGGCCGGCCACGAGTACCGGGTTACGGGTGCGGGGTTCTGGCAGATCCACCGCGACGCACCGGAAACCCTGGTGGGTGCCGTCACCGGCTTCCTGCACGACGGCGGATTCCTGGAACCCGGCGCCGCGGTGGCGGACCTCTATGCCGGTGCCGGCCTGTTCACGGCCCCGCTGGCTGACGCGGTGGGGGAGACCGGGTCCGTCCTGTCGGTGGAGGGAGCCCCCGGCACCAGCCGGGACGCCCGGAAGAACCTGCACGGTTCACCGCAGGTGGAGATCGTGCAGGGCAAAGTGGAACGGGTGCTGCGGCAGCGGCCCCGCCAGTTCGACGCCCTCATTCTCGACCCGCCGCGCGCCGGCGCGGGCAAGGCCGTGGTCAGCCAGCTGATTGACTCGAAACCCCGGGCAATCGCGTACGTTTCCTGCGACCCGTCGTCGTTCGCACGCGACATTGGTTACTTCCAGCAGGGCGGCTGGCAGCTGGCTGGGCTGCGGGCCTTCGACCTGTATCCGCACACGCACCACCTCGAGACTGTCGCACTGCTGACTCCCCGCGGCTGATGCCACTACTATGGGCCGTGTAGCCCCTGTCGCGCCCGTGTTCCCGGCTGACCATGCAGTTTGATGCGACCGGCACTAATTAGGGTGTCCTAACTAGCAAGCGGTCAACCGCGCGACAAAGATGAAACTGTTGCGAGAGGAGTCCTGCGATGAGCACTGTGGACAGCTTCGGTTCAAAAGGCAAACTTGATGTTGCCGGAACCGAATACGAAATTTTCCGGTTGAACTCCGTTGAAGGTTCAGAAACCCTTCCGTTCAGCCTTAAGGTATTGCTTGAAAACCTGCTAAGGACCGAGGACGGCGCGAACATCACCGCCGATCACGTTCGCGCCCTGGCAGGATGGGACCCGAATGCCCAGCCCGACACCGAAATCCAGTTCACGCCCGCCCGCGTGATCATGCAGGACTTCACTGGTGTTCCCTGCGTGGTGGACCTTGCCACCATGCGCGAGGCAGTCAAGGAGCTCGGCGGCGATCCGAAGAGGGTGAACCCGCTTGCTCCGGCCGAGATGGTTATTGACCACTCCGTCCAGATCGACGTTTTCGGTAACTCCGGCGCACTGGAGCGCAACATGGAGATCGAATACCAGCGCAATGGTGAGCGCTACCAGTTCCTGCGCTGGGGCCAGACCGCGTTCGACGACTTCAAGGTTGTCCCGCCGGGAACCGGCATCGTGCACCAGGTCAACATCGAATACCTGGCCCGCACCATCATGACCCGCACCGTTGACGGCGCCCTGCGCGCCTACCCCGACACCTGCGTCGGCACCGACTCGCACACCACCATGGTGAACGGCATGGGCGTGCTCGGCTGGGGAGTCGGCGGCATCGAAGCCGAGGCGGCCATGCTCGGCCAGCCGGTTTCCATGCTCATCCCGCGCGTGGTCGGCTTCAAGCTCAGCGGCAGCATTCCTGCCGGTGCCACCGCCACCGACGTGGTGCTCACCATCACCGAGATGCTGCGCAAGCACGGTGTTGTGGGCAAGTTCGTGGAGTTCTACGGCGAAGGCGTTGCCGCGGTGCCGCTGGCCAACCGCGCCACCATCGGCAACATGAGCCCGGAGTTCGGCTCCACGGCTGCCATGTTCCCGATCGACGACGTCACCCTCGACTACCTGCGCCTCACCGGCCGGCCCGAGGAGAACGTTGCACTGGTGGAGGCATACGCCAAGGAGCAGGGCCTCTGGCACGATCCGTCCCGCGAACTGCGCTTCTCCGAGTACCTTGAGCTGGACCTCTCCACTGTGGTTCCGTCGATCGCCGGCCCGAAGCGTCCGCAGGACCGCATCGAGCTGACCGAGGCCAAGGACGAGTTCCGCCACGACCTCAAGAACTACGTCACCCACGACGCCGACGCCGGCTCGCTGGATGAGTCGCTGGAGGAATCCTTCCCGGCTTCCGACCCGCCCTCGTTCACCACCGGCGCCACGCACGTGACCGACAGCGACCGCGTTCCGCCGAAGTACTCCGCCGCGCACGGTGCCGAGGGCCGCACCTCCAGCCCCGTCGCCGTGAAGATGGAGGACGGCCGCGAGTTCGACTTGGACCACGGAGCGGTGACCATCGCGTCGATCACCTCGTGCACCAACACGTCCAACCCGTCGGTCATGCTTGCCGCCGCCGTGCTGGCCCGCAACGCCGTGAACAAGGGCCTCACCGCCAAGCCGTGGGTCAAGACCTCTGTCGCCCCCGGTTCCAAGGTGGTCACCGACTACTACGAGAAGTCGGGCCTGACCCCGTACCTGGAGAAGCTCGGCTTCTACATCGTGGGCTACGGCTGCGCCACCTGCATCGGCAACTCCGGTCCGCTGGAAACCGAGATCTCCGAGGCCATCCAGGCCAACGACCTCGCCGTCAGCGCGGTGCTCTCGGGCAACCGCAACTTCGAAGGCCGCATCAACCCGGACGTCAAGATGAACTACCTGGCCTCCCCGCCGCTGGTCATCGCCTACGCCCTGGCCGGTTCCATGGACTTCGACTTCGAAACCGACCCTCTGGGCAAGGACGAAGCAGGCAACGACGTCTTCCTGAAGGACATCTGGCCCAACCCGGTGGAGGTCCAGGAAGTCATCGACTCCTCCATCGACAAGGAGATGTTCGCCAAGGGCTACGAGGGCGTCTTCGAGGGCGACGACCGCTGGAAGGCGCTCGACACCCCCGCCGGCGACACCTTCGCCTGGGACGAGAAGTCCACGTACGTCCGGAAGCCCCCGTACTTCGAGGGCATGAAGGCCCAGCCGGAGCCCGTGCAGGACATCGCCGGTGCCCGCGTGCTGCTCAAGCTCGGCGACTCTGTCACGACCGACCACATCTCCCCGGCCGGCTCGTTCAAGTCGGACACCCCCGCCGGCCAGTACCTGCTGGCCAACGGCGTGGAGCGCAAGGACTTCAACTCCTACGGCTCGCGCCGTGGCAACCACGAGGTCATGATCCGCGGCACGTTCGCGAACATCCGCATCAAGAACCAGCTCCTGGACGGCGTGGAGGGTGGCTTCACCCGCGACTTCACCCAGGCTGACGGCCCGCAGGCCTACGTCTACGACGCCGCACAGAACTACCAGGCAGCCGGCACCCCGCTGGTGGTCCTGGCCGGCAAGGAGTACGGCTCCGGTTCGTCCCGTGACTGGGCAGCCAAGGGCACGGCACTGCTGGGCGTCAAGGCCGTTATTGCTGAGAGCTACGAGCGAATCCACCGCTCCAACCTCATCGGCATGGGCGTTCTTCCGCTGCAGTTCCCGGCCGGCGAATCCGCTGCCACGCTGGGCCTGACGGGCACGGAAACCTTCGCTGTGGAGGGCGTCACCGCCCTGAACGAAGGCACCACGCCCAAGACCCTCAAGGTCACCGCCACCGCCGAGGACGGATCCACCAAGTCCTTCGACGCAGTGCTCCGCATTGACACCCCGGGTGAAGCGGACTACTACCGCAACGGCGGCATCCTGCAGTACGTCCTGCGCCAGATCTCCGCTAACTAGCGGGATTTAGCCGGGCCAGCCCCGGTATGCAGTGCGATGAGGCCCCGGCCGGTCAACTGACCGGCCGGGGCTTCTGCGTTGCCGCCAGCGCGGAGGCGCTACAGTTAATAGGCATGTCTACCAGCCGAAGGAGGGGCCGTTGGGAATCTTGGAGACCATCCGGAATCCGCAGGACCTGAGCAAGTTGTCTGCGGCGCAGCTGGATCAGCTGGTCGCCGAGATCAGGGAATTCCTGATCGGCAACGTCTCCCAGACGGGAGGGCACCTTGGTCCCAACCTCGGCGTCGTCGAACTGACCATGGCGGTGCACCGGATCTTCGATTCGCCCCGCGACAGCATCGTCTTTGACACCGGCCACCAGTCGTACGTGCACAAGCTCCTCACCGGGCGGCACGACTTCAGCACCCTCCGCCAGCAGGGGGGCCTGTCCGGCTACCCGGACCGCGCCGAGTCCGAGCACGACATCGTCGAAAGCTCCCATGCTTCATCCTCGCTGTCCTGGGCCGACGGCATTTCCCGCGCCCGCCAGCTGACCGGTGACGGCGACCGGTACGTCGTCGCCGTCGTCGGGGACGGCGCCCTCACCGGCGGCATGGCCTGGGAAGCCATCAACAACATCGCCGCGGACAAGAAGCGCCGTGTTGTGATTGTGGTGAACGACAACGGCCGCTCCTACGCCCCGACCGTCGGCGGCTTCGCCGACTACCTGGCGTCCCTGCGCCCCACCATCGACTCCCTCCGCGCGGCACCTGCCTACGAAGGCGCCCTGGACTGGTGGAAGAAAAAGCTCCAGAACGGCGGCCCCGCCGGCCAGTTCACCTACAAGAGCCTGCACGCCATGAAAAAGGGCATCAAGGACTGGTGGGCACCGCAGGGCATGTTCGAGGACCTCGGCATGAAGTACATCGGCCCTGTGGACGGCCATAACCTCCAGGCCATGGAACACGCCCTCTCCACCGCCAGGAACTTCGCCGGCCCGGTCATCGTGCACGCCATGACGGAGAAGGGCCACGGGTACGCGCCTGCCCGCGCGCACGAAGCGGACCAGTTCCACGCCGTCGGGGTCATTGACCCAGAAACGGGCGAGCCCGCAGAAGCCGGCGGGGCCAAATCCTGGACGTCGGTGTTCGCTGATGAAATCGCCGCCATCGCCGATGAGCGCAAGGACATCGTGGGCATCACCGGCGCCATGCTCATCCCGGTCGGGCTGCACAAGTTCGCCGCACGGTACCCGGAGCGCGTGTTCGACGTCGGCATCGCCGAGCAGCACGCGCTCACCTCCGCGGCGGGCATGGCTTTCGGCGGGCTGCACCCCGTGGTGGCCGTCTACGCCACCTTCCTCAACCGCGCCTTCGACCAGCTGCTTATGGACGTCGCCCTGCACAAGGCCGGCGTGACAGTTGTCCTGGACCGCGCCGGCGTCACCGGCCCCGACGGCGCCAGCCACCACGGGATGTGGGACATGGCCATGGTCCAGATCGTTCCCGGGCTGCACCTGGCCGCGCCGCGCGACGCCACCAGGCTCCGCGAGGAGCTCCGCGAGGCCGTCGCCATTGAGGACGCCCCCACTGTCATCCGCTATTCCAAGGGAACCGTCGGCGCCGAGGTCGAGGCCATCGAGCGGTTGGCCGACGGCGTGGACGTGCTGTCCCGCCGCCCGGCCGGATCCACCGAGAACGATGTCCTGATCGTCAGCGTGGGCGCCATGTCCGAGCTGGCCCTGAACGTCGCCAACCGGCTGGGCGCCCAGGGCATCAGCTCCACCGTCGTGGATCCGCGCTGGGTCCTCCCGGTCAGGAAGTCCATCATTGCCCTGGCCGCCAGGCACCGCCTCGTCATCTGCATCGAGGACGGCGTCCGGGCCGGGGGAGTCGGGTCCAGGATCCGCCAGGAGATGCGCGCCGCCGGCGTGGATACCGCCCTGAACGAGGTGGGCCTGCCGGTCGAATTCCTGGACCACGGCACCCGGAGCCAAGTGCTGGAACGGGTAGGCCTTACGGCCCAGCAGATCACCCACGACGTCGTCGCCCAGGTCCTGGGGACCAAGGTTCCGTTCGCCCGTCCGCTCCCGGGCCAGGAACACCCCACCACCGGAAGCCTGCCCAAACTGTGAGGGAGCCCGATTCCCTTCAGCCAGGCGAACTGGTGGTGTCCCGGAACCGCAAATGGGACGGTTCGGCGCACTGGGTGGTTCCCGGCAGGTACCTCGGCGAGGACCGGCACGGCTGGTGGATTTTCCAGCCCGCCAATGAGTTCTGCTCCCGCCCCGGCGCCGCCTTCTACACGGCATCCGATGCCGTGCTCCTGGTTCCGCGGACCGGGGAGTTCGTGGTCACCTTCTACGACGACACCTACCCCGGCGACTTCCGCGTCTACGTCGACCTGGCCACCGGCCATGAGTGGCGCAGGATCAAGCCAGACGTGACGGAATTCCATGTCATCGACATGGACCTCGACGTGATCCGCTCAGTGAAGCGCGGCGTGTTCGTCGACGACGAGGACGAGTTCGCCGAGCACCGGCTCCGCATGGAGTACCCTGAGACGCTGGTGCGCGCCATGCAGGCTGAGTGCGACGCCCTGTTTCTTGCCGTCAAGGGCCAGGATGCTCCCTTCGACGGCACCGACACCACCTGGTTTACGAGAGGACGGGCATGAGCGGAATTATCCGGGTCTACAAGCGCGACGACGAGGGGACCCTGCTGTTCCGTGAAGCATGGTACGACGAGGACTACGGCCAGTTCGTCATGAACCACGGCGCCGTAGGCCACCAGAGCAAGACCCAGGAGACCGACGTGCCGGACGCCGAGGCCGCCGACCGCCTGATGGACGCCTTCGAGATGGCATGCACCGAGGACGGCTACGCCGAGATTCCCGATGAGGAGCAGTACTGGGTGGTGGCCCAGTACGCACTCAAGACCAGGGAGGGCACCAGCCGCGACCGCTACCTGGAGGAAAAGGCGAAGGACGCACTTTCCGGCCACCTGGCCTGGCGCGGCCTGGGCATTGTGGACCGCTCGGAATTCAGCGACGCCAAGCTCAACATCTTCTGCCTCTGCCCGGACGTGAACAAGGCCGTAAACGCGATCAAGGTCTGCATCCGCGGCGAGGACCTGGACTTCACCAAGCTGAGCATTGGAGCCGCCCCTTTCAGCGACCCCTCAGCCCTTAAGCTCAAGCACTCACCCAAGCAGGTGACCAGCTTCACCCTCTAACCCAGCTTCACCCTCTAAATCAGTTCAGCACCTACAGCAGTTCAGCACCTACAGCAGTCAAAGCACCAGGAAGGCAGAACGTCATGACGAAGAAGTCAGCCCAGCCGGGACGCACGCCGCTTCCGCGGGGCCTCGCCTCGCCCGACCGCAGAATCCTCGCCCACTCCGGCGTGGAGTCCCTTGAGCAGCTGGCGCAGTTCGGCCGGCGCCAGCTGGCCGCGCTGCCGGGCATCTGCCCGCGGACCCTGGCCCAGCTCCAGGATGCGCTGGAGGAGCACGGCCTGGACTTCGCCTCCGCCTGAGCGGGCGAAAGCTGCCGCCTGCGCCGTTATAGGGTGATTCCATGACTGAATACCGCCGTCTTGGAAAATCCGGACTGACCGTCTCCGTCGTGGGCCTCGGCTGCAACAACCTTGGCCGGGCAAACACGGTGACCGAATCGCAGGAGGGGACGGACGCCGTCGTGCATGCCGCCCTCGACGCCGGGGTGACCCTCTTCGACGTCGCCGACACCTACGGCCGCGAACCCGGACTCAGCGAAACGATGCTCGGCAAGGCTCTGGGGGCCAGGCGCGACGACGTCGTGGTGGCCACCAAGTTCGGCATGGACATGCGCGGGGCCAACGGCGAGGACTTCGGCGCCCGCGGATCGCGCCGCTATGTCATCCGCGCCGCGGAGGCCTCGCTGCGCCGGCTCGGCACCGACTACATCGACCTGTACCAGTTCCACACGCCCGATCCCCAGACGCCGATCGAGGAGACCCTCGACGCGCTGAACGACCTCGTCACCAGCGGCAAGGTCCGGTACATCGGCCACTCGAACCGTGCCGGCTGGCAGATCGCCGAGGCCGAATTCGTGGCCCGCGCCCGCGGCGGGGCCCGGTTTGTCTCCGCGCAGAACCACTACAACCTCCTGGACCGCCGCGCGGAGCAGGAGGTCACCCCGGCTGCCGAAGCGTACGGGCTGGGCGTGCTGCCCTACTTCCCGCTGGCCAACGGCCTGCTGACCGGCAAGTACGCGCAGGACCAGGCACCGGAAGGATCACGTCTCAGCCACACCCGGACCAACCTGGTGCACGACGCCGACTGGCAGCAGCTGAAGGCGTTCAGCGCCTTCGCCGCCGCCCGCGACCTGACTGAAGTGCAGGTGGCCTTCTCCTGGCTCGCGGCGCAGCCCTCGGTCAGCAGCGTGATTGCCGGCGCCACCCGTCCGGAACAGGTCAGGCAGAACGCCGGGGCGGTGGCCTGGGTGCCGGACCGGGCCGAACTCGACGAACTGGATGCCATCTTCCCGCAGACCCCCAAGGTGGCCCTGTTCTGATGCCGTCCATCCTCATGGATGTTGACACCGGGATCGATGACGCCCTCGCGCTGGTCTACCTGCTCTCACGGCCGGAAGTCCGGGTTGAGGCCATTACGTGCACCGCGGGCAACGTGGGTGCGCGCCAGGTGGCAGTGAACAACCTCGCCCTGCTGGAGCTCTGCGGCCGGGCAGGGATTGAAGTTGCCGTGGGCGCGGAGGTGCCGCTGGAAATTCCGCTGCTCACCACGGAGGAAACCCACGGCCCGCAGGGGATCGGCTATGCCGAGCTCCCGCCCCCGAAGCAGGAGATTTCACCGCGGCATGCCGTGGACGTGTGGGTGGAAGCGGCCCGGGCACGCCCTGGTGAGATCACCGGGCTCATCACCGGGCCGCTGACGAACTTCGCCCTGGCCCTGCGGGTGGAACCTGACCTGCCCAAACTGCTCAAGGGTCTGGTTATCATGGGCGGCTGCTTCAATTACCAGGGCAACACGACGCCGACGGCGGAGTGGAACGTTTCCGTGGACCCGCACGCGGCCGCGGAAGTCTTCGCCGCCTACAGCGGCCTTCCGGAGGAGTGCCTTCCGGTGGTGTGTGCGCTCGAGACCACGGAACGCATCGAGCTGCGGCCCGAACACCTGCGGCGGCTCGCCGAGGCGGCCGGGGCCGAACCGGAACTTGTGCTGCCCGAACAGCCGGAGGGGCAGCGCAGCCGCTCGGCCAACCCGCTGGTAGCGTGCCTCTCGGATGCCATCCGCTTCTACATGGAGTTCCACCGGCTGTACGACCAGGGCTTCATCGCACACATGCATGATGCCTTCGCCGCCGCTGCGGCCATCGGGCGCACGCCGTACGGCACAAGGCTGGCTACCGTGCACGTGGAGACGGAGGCGCCCCGCCTGGTCGGGACCACCGTCGCCGACTTCCGGGGCATCTGGAAGGAGCCGTTCAACGCCAGGATCGTCACGTCGAACGACCCCGCGCAGTGCTTCGACGAGCTGATCTCCTCGGTGGGCGCGCTGGCCGCTACGGTGAGGAAACGGCCGTAGCACGCCGGGCCCGCGGGTCGGTAGGATGGTAGCCGCGCCGAGGTGACATAGGCGCCTGCTTCCGCGCACGCGGAAGATCACGCCACGGGTGCGGGACCCGCCGTATTCAGCCTAAGGATCCACCATGTCACAGCCGTCCCTGACCCTTCCTCCCGCGGACCGGAAAGCTGTCCGCCGCCGGAGGCTCCTCGAACTGTTTGGCGCAGCGGCCATCGCCGCCACGTTCGTCTTCCTGGTCCTCACCCAGCCCGCCGACATTGCGGGCGGGCTCGGCGGCGTTTCCTCGCTCGTCGCACTCGGCGGTTTCCTCCTCGGTGCCCTGCTGCTGATCGTGGGTGTGCTCCCCACCCTGCCCACCTCCACAGTGGTGCTCATTCCCGTGGCCCTGGTCCTGAACATCGTGCTGGGACAGCTCATGGGCACCAGCGGCCTGCCGTTCTATCTCGACTCCATCGGCACGGTGCTCATCGCCGTCCTTGCCGGGCCTGCGGCCGGCGCTGCCACCGGCGCCCTGAGCAGCATCGTGTGGTCGTTCTTCAACCCGACGGTCCTGCCCTTCGCGGCCGGCGCCGCGCTGATCGGCTTCCTGGCCGGCGTGGCTGCACGGTGCGGGCTGTTCCGCCGGTTTTACCTGGCCCCCGTTGCCGGCTTCGTCACCGGCATCATCGCCGGCGTGGTGTCCGCACCGATCGCCGCGTTCGTCTTTGGCGGCACCTCAGGGGCGGGCACCGGCGCGATCGTCAGCGCCTTCCGGGCCATGGGGGACACGCTGCTGGCCGCCATCACCAAGCAGGCCCTGATCTCCGATCCCATGGACAAGGCCATCGTCTTCGCCATCGCTGCCATGCTGGTCTACGCCCTTCCCCGGCGCACCACGTTCCAGTTCCCCTTCGTCCGCCGCTTCCGTGTCCTGGCCGGCAAGGAGCCGGCGGCGCGGAATTCCTGACTCCGGAACCGCCGGCCAGGTGTCTCCGCGCCTCAACCCGCTGACCACGCTGACGGCCGCCGTCGCCGTCCTTGTTATTACGACGGCGGCTGCCAGTTGGGCGGTATCCCTCACCGTGGCAGTCGGCGCAGTTCTGCTTTCCGCCGCCGCAGGCACCTTGCGGCGGGTCCTCGTGGCCGCGGCTGCCGTCATTGTGCCGTTCTGGCTTTCCCTGCTGGTGATCCATGGCCTCTTCTTCCCGGAGGGCCGTACCGTGCTGGCCAGCTGGGGCCCTGCCCGGGTCACAGCCGAGGGGTTGTCCTTCGCTCTGGAGATGGGGCTCCGCACCGCCGCCTTCGTCCTGGTGCTGATGGTGTTTTCCTTCAGCGTCAGGGTTTCCCAACTGGTGGCCGCCCTGTCTGCCCGCCGTGTCCCGCCGCAGGTGGGATATGTGCTGGCGTCCACGTTGCTGCTTGCCCCGCTGGTCGCCGCGCGGCTGGACAAGGTCCGCCAGGCGCAGGAGTCGCGCGGGCTGGTGGTGGGCCGGGGGATTGGCAGCCGGGCTGCGGCCATCCGGCTGCAGATGGTCCCGCTGGTGCTGGGCCTGGTTCACGACGCGGGCATCAGGGCACAGTCCCTGGACGCCAGGGGGTTCAGGAGCGCCGGTCCCCGGACCAGCTACACGGACGTCCGCGATTCAGCCGCGCAAGCGGCCTTCCGCATTGTGGCCATCCTGCTTTCCCTGGCGGCAGTGGGCTGGCGCATCGCTGAATCGCTGCCGGCCGGGGCACTTTCTGCATTGTCCATGTCAGGGGATGGCCCGGGATGATCGCGGACAGGACTGCCGCAACCACGCTGCTGGCCACCATTGCCTCATTTTCGTACCACGGCGATGCCAGCCCGGCGCTGCGCGGAGTGGAGGTGGCCGCCGCGCCCGGCACGCTGACGGCGGTGCTGGGCGGATCCGGCAGCGGAAAATCCACGCTGGGACGACTCCTTGGTGCCTGGCTCCTTGGCGGCCGGGACGGAACGCTGGCCGGGAGCCTGCAGCTGGAGGTGGCCGGGGTTCCGGCCAGCAGCCGTCCGCTGTCCTTTACCGGAGCCCCGGATGACCCGCGGATCGATCCCGGGGCGTGGGCACGGCATGTCGGCTATGTGCCGCAGGACGCGGCGTCCATGCTGTCGGCCGTCCGCGGAACCGTGGAGGAGGAACTCGCCTTCAGCTTGGAAAACCGCGGAGTTCCGCGCGCAGAGATGATTGGCGCCGTCGCCGGCATAGCCCGCCGGACCGGACTCGAGGGGCTCCTGCACCGGGATCCCGCAACTCTATCCGGCGGCGAACTCCGGCGCCTGGCTGTCGGCTGCGCCGTGGTGGACGGTCCTGGCATCCTGGTGCTCGACGAGCCGCTCGAGTCCCTGGACCAGGCCGGGATCCGGGCCGTGATGGAGTTGGTCCATGCCGAGACAGCCCGGGGCACAGCCGTACTGGTGCTGAGCCAGCACGCCGACGCGCTGACCCGCGCCGCTGAGCGCTGGCTGGTACTGAAAGACGGGGAGGTGACGGCGGCGGGGCCGCCGAGCCGAATCCTACAGGGTACGGCGCTGGCTGAGTCCGGCGTCGTGATTACTTCCCCGGAACCGGTGCCTCCTGCGGCGCTACCCCATCCCGTGGCAGCGCCTCGTGCCGGAACCCCTGCAGTTGGAAACCCTGCAGTTGGAACCACTGCGGCTTTGGAGCTGGCGAATGTCGCCTTCGGGTTCGGAAGACAGTCCGGCAGCGCGCCTTTGGAAGACGGCCTGCTCCTGGAGGATGTGGACCTGCAGGTGATGCCCGGGGAAATCGTCGCCGTCACCGGGCCCAACGGTGCCGGCAAGTCAACGCTGCTCCGGCTCTTCAACGGCCTGTACCGGCCCCTTCGCGGTGAGATCCGCGTAGCCGGCGCGTCCATTGCAGGGGTTCCCACGGGTCTGGTGGCCCGCCGGCTGGGGCTCCTTTTCCAGCACCCCCATGACCAGCTGTTCGAGCGGACTGTGCTGCGGGAGGTGCTGTTCGGGCTGGACCGCCTTTTCGGTGCCGAGGCGCGGGAACGGGCAACGGCAGCCCTGGCCGCCGTCGGCCTTGAAGCCAGCGAAAACGCCCACCCCCATGAGCTGCCGGCCTCCGGCCAGCGGCTGCTGGCCCTCGCCACAGTCCTGGCGCGCGGCCCGTCGGTGCTCGCGCTTGATGAACCCACCGTGGCCCTCGACGCCCATGGCCTGGAGCGGTTCACCGCCGCCGTCTCAGCGGCAGCCGGCCGCGGCGCCGCCGTCGTGATGGTGACGCACGACCTCGGGTTCGCGAAGGCCCACGCACACAGGCTGCTCAGGCTCGACGGCGGCCGGCTCCGGCCCCACTAAGCGCGAACGTACACTTGAGGCCCCCTGCTGCTGCCGAGGCCGGTGCCCGGAAAACCCGTGTTTGTGGCGCGAACGGAGACTTGGCCCCTCTTGCCGGGGCCCAAGTGTCCGTTCGCTTGCATTAGGAGCGGGATGCCACACCCGGGGGCAGGAACCGCCTGCCGTTGACGCGCTCCGAGGCCCCCACCCTGTCGAGGTAGGGGGTGATCCCGCCGAGGAACATCGGCCAGCCGGCACCCAGGATCATGCACAGGTCGATGTCCTGGGGCGCTGCCACCACGCCCTCCTCGAGCATCAGCCCGATCTCCTCGGCCAGGGCGTCCTGGGTCCGGCGCAGCACTTCCTCTGCGGTTGACGGCGTGCTGCCAAAGGACATCAGGGCCGAGGTGGCTGCAGGGATCTCCTGGCCACCATCTTCTGACGCCGACCACAGGGAACGGATGTTGTTGTCGACCAGTTTCTGCAGGTTCTGCGAGACCGGGAAACGGTCGCCGAAGGCCGCATGCAGGGATTCCTGGACATGCTGGGCCACCGGCAGTCCCACCATGGCGAGGAGGGTGAACGGCGTCATGGGAAGCCCCATGGGGCGGAGTGCGGCGTCCGCAACCTTGGCGGGCGTGCCTTCGTCGAAGGCGGCCGTGACTTCGCCCATGAGCCGCAGCAGGATGCGATTGACCACGAACGCGGGGGCGTCCTTGACCAGAACGGCCGTCTTTTTCAGGCCCCGGGCGAGTTCGAAAGCCGTGGCGAGCACGGCGTCGTCGGTCTTCGGTGCCCGGACGATTTCCAGCAGCGGCATGACGGCAACGGGATTGAAGAAGTGGAAGCCCACCAGGCGCCCGGGGTGCTGCAGGTCAGCGGCCATGGCGGTCACGGACAGCGAGGACGTGTTGGTGGCGAGGATGCACTCCGGTGAGACGACGGCCTCCAGCTCGGCGAACACCTGCTTCTTGACGCTCAGTTCCTCGAACACTGCCTCGATGACGAAGTCGGCGTCCGCGAACGGCTCCTTGGAGACTGACCCTGTCACGAGCGCCGTGGCCGTCGTGGCTGCGTCGGCGTCCAGCCGGCCCTTCGCCACCAGCTTGTCCAATTCGTTGTGAACGTAACTGACGCCCTTGTCCACCCGGTTCTGGTCGATGTCGGTCAGGACCACGGGAACAGCGAGTTGACGGGCGAACAGCAGTGCGAGCTGGCTGGCCATCAGGCCCGCGCCCACCACGCCGATCTTCCTGACAGGCCGCGCGAGCTCGCGGCCGGGGGCGCCGGCGGGCCGCTTGGCCCGTTTCTGCACGAGATCAAGGAAGGCGTAGACGGTGGCACGGAACTCGTCCGTCTGCATGAGGCCTGCCAGGGTTTCGCATTCGAGTGCGGCCGACTCCGCCTGGGTCATGGTGCGGTTCGCCGCCATGATGTTCAACACCTCTGCCGGCGCGGGGGAAGCATTGGAGGTTTTGGTTTCGACGACGGCGCGGCCGGCAGCGATGGCGTCCGCCCAGCGCGCGGCGACTCCGGGGTCGGCAGGATCGACGGTGGCGGGCCGTTCCGGTGCTGTGCCTGAAACTGCGGTGCCGGCGACAACGCGCGCAGCCCAGGCGACCGACTGCTCGAGGAAATTCTCGGGTTCGAACAGCGCATCCGCGATGCCGAGGTTGAAGGCTTCGGGGCCGGACAGCGTGCGGTTGTTGTTCAGCGGGTTTTCGATCATCACCTTCACCGCATTCTCCGGCCCGATCAGCCGCGGCAGTAGATACACGCCGCCCCATCCGGGCACCAGCCCCAGGAAGGCCTCCGGAAGTGCCAGCGCCCCGGCACTGGTGGACACCGTCCGGTAAGTGGACTGCAGGGCGATTTCCAGTCCGCCGCCAAGGGCCACGCCGTTGATGAAGGCGAAGCTGGGAACGCCCAGGTTGGCCAGCGTGGCGTAAACGTCGTGGCCCAGCTGCGCCATCCACAGGCCGTGCTCCCGCTCCTGCAGCTTTGTCACCGCGGAGAGGTCGGCGCCGGCGACGAAGAAGTTCGGTTTGCCCGTCACCCCAACGGCCGCAATCTCGCCCGCGGCCGCCCGCCCGCGGAGTCCTTCAAGGATGGTGCCCAGTTCAACGAGGGTATTGGGGCCAAGCGTGGTTGGTTTGGACGGGCCCAATCCGTTGTCCAGGGTGATCAGGGCCAGGACGCCTGGGCTGGCCTGGCCGTCGGCTGCCGGGAGTTGAATATCCTGCACGGAGGAATGAGTGACCGTCTCATCAGGGAAGAGATCGGCAAGCTTGCGGAAATCTGCGGCGCTCATTCTGTGGCTCCTCATTGAGACTGGCATGCGGTAGGCGCCTCGGGATTGCTGGACAGCAGGACCAGCAAGGGCCGGGCACCGGTGAACCCAACGTTACTCGTGAGTAACATTGGCTGCAAGTGGCGCCGTGACTCGTGTGGCCTAAGCCTAGAGCCTTGTCTGTGTCTTCTCACGCTGCTCTGAACGATGCCCAGTCGGGCCAAGGATCTGTTGGCAGCGGTGGTTCAGGGCCGTCGAAAGCCATGAGGCACTCAATATCGTCAGGGTTGTCGGGAGGTTCTGAAGGCTCGGGGCACTGGTAGCCGCCCAGGCTTGGGCGGCCGTCGAATCCGAAGAACCCATCGGACACGCTCGGACGATCCGGCCAAGCTTCCGGTTCGGAACAGACCTGCCGTTCCGGCCAGCCTTGGCCGGACGGCAGTTCCTGCCCATCTTGGCCGAGCGGTGGTTCTGGCCACGTGGGTGGTTCCCAGTCCTGATCCTCAGCCTTGTAGGACCGGCCCGACGGCGAGATCCAGCCAGGCGGATTCTCGCGAGTGGCGCCGACTGGTTGCCAGGCCGTGGAGTGCTTCAGCTTGTGGTGTTTGGGGCAGGGCTGGCCGAGGTTGGCGACGCCGGTGCCGCCGCCGTCTGCCCAGGCGAGGATGTGGTCGGCGTCGTTGTCCAGGGAGTGGTTGTTGCAGTTGGGGAAGGTGCACCTGGCGTCGCGGAGCCGCAGCCATTGGCGCATCGGCTTGGTCAGCCGGTAGCTGGTGCGGCCGATCTCCAGCGGTGCACCGTCCCGCGGGTCGGTGAGGACCCGGAGGAATGATGTTGCGCCGTTGGCGACGAGCCGGCAGGCCATGGACGGCGGGATTGGACCGTGCCCGTCAAGCGTGGCCGGTTCCTCGGACAGGCCGAGCAGCGAAAACACCGGAACCGTGACCAGGACCTGCGCCGTCGGGGACGGCACCCCACCGGGCGGGAGAGTACCGGATGGGACATCATCGGCCGGCAGACTCTGGGACGGCACGTCGCCGGCCGGCGCAGAGTTAGCGGGTAGGACAGCCGTGGACAGGGCTCCTGCGGCCGGGTCGTTAGTCGCGGTGCCGACCCACAAACCTGGGCCGAGCAGCCATGCGGCGGCTGCGTCAACGCGGAGCTGGGTCAGGGTGCGGGTTTCGGCTGGTCCCTGCATGGCGCGGGCGGCGCTGGTGGTGCGGTTCCAGATCCCGGCGGCCTGGTCGGCGGGCAGGTACGCGGACAGCCAGGCCATGCCGTCCCGGTCCGGGGAATACTCCAGCCGCCGGTCCTTCACACACTTGTGGTGGCGTTTTTCAATGCTGACCGGATGATGCCGTTCCCGCCAATACCGCGCCTTCGCCCGGAACCTCGCCGGCGTCAGCTCCCCCGCCGGGCAACCCCGCGCATACCCCGGCGCGTCCGGGTTCAGGAAATGCGCCTCAAACGCCGCCGCCCCTTCCGGCCCCAGCCCCTCGGTTTCATCGCACATGATCCGCCCGTGCTGCCACGACACTGTTCCTAACCCCAGCGCGGCCAGCGTCAACGGCAGGTCCGTGCTCAACGTGGCCGACTCGGCTAGAAACCGTGCCGCCGACCCTTCGCTCACGGTCAGCGCGCCGGCAACCTCAGCGGTCAGCGACATCTGCCGGACGGTCCGGTCCTGCGCGGACGCGCCAGGCGGAGTCATGGTCTTCTCCGCCGCGGCGAACCTGGCGGCGAGGTGCACCTTCACCGCCGCCAGCCGGGCCTCCATCGCAGCCACACCGGCCAGACCCTCCAGGCACGCATCCGCCAGATCCCCCAAGGGATCCGCCTCACCGGGCAGTGGACCCCGACCCGGACCAGCCACCCGACGCAGCTCAGCAGCCAGCGAAAGAGCAGAGCACACCCCGTGCGGACCGGACCGAAAAACTTTTTGCATGAAAACTGGGTAGCAGATCAGGGCGTTCCCAGCGCTCAGAACGCCCTGTTCTGCCACTTAGATGGGCACAGACGGGAGCAAAACGCCCACAGCGCGGCCAGCACCGCCGTCGTACGCCGCCGCGAATGTGTCTGCCTTGACGACGGGGATACTCGGTAGCGGGATCACAGCGGTAGGACGAGCTGCCCCGCCCATCAGAGCACTGGATGACGAGCCGGATCTGGGGCAGAATGAGTCAAGCGGGCGGAACGACCCCGTTGTCGCACCTTTGGGTGCTGACCTGAACACGCCGCTTGACGGCCATTGGTGGCGTTCCGCCCGCCCACTAACGCGTCCCACGCAGCACAGCGTTGCTCAGGCGGCCTCCTATGCGGAGGAGGATTCCTTCGACTCCCTGGCTTCCTTGGGCGGAAGCGGCTGTGGGTTGAGGAATGCCGCGGTGATCAGCGGCGCTGCCAGCCCTACCTGCCACGGCCGCGCGCCCAGCTCGCGCAGTTCCTCGGCGATGGCAGCTTCACTGATGTCCGCCGGTGGCCGCCACGCGACGCGGCGGAGGTAGTCCGGGGTCAGCAGGTTTTCGAGCGGCAACTTGAGCTCGTCCGCCTTTTCCTGCAGCAGCGGCCTGGCGGTCTGCAGCCGCTCGGCGGCGGCGAGGTCGCGGTCGGCCCAGACCCGCGGGGGTGGCGGGGCGTTCGTGGGCAGGTGCAGCGGCGGAAGGTCTTCGAGTGCCCGGGCCGTCGCGATGCACCGCAGCCAGCGGGGTGCCTCCCGCTGGGCTGCCCTGCCGTGGAACCCTTTGGTGCCGAGCAGTTGCGGTACGGTCGTGGGCATCGCCTTCGCGGCGGCCACCAGGGCAGAATCGGGAATGAGCCTGCCGGGGGCGACATCGCGCTTCTGGGCCAGGGCGTCGCGTTCCAGCCACAGCTCCCGCACCGCGGCCAGCTGGCGGCGGTCCCTGATCTGGTGGAGCCCGGACGTCTTTCGCCAGGGGTCCACTCTGGGCGCTGCGAGCCCTGCGGACAGGATTGCGGCGAACTCCTGCTCGGCGTATTCGAGTTTTCCGTCCGTTTCGAGCAGTTCGATGAGTTCCTCGCGCAGTTCCGTCAGAACTTCGACGTCGAGCGCTGCGTACCGGAGCCAGGGTTCCGGCAGGGGACGGGTGGACCAGTCTGCCGCCGAGTGCTCCTTGGCCAGGCCGAAGCCGAGAAGCTGCTCGATTACGGCCGCGAGGCCGACGCGGGGAAGGCCTGCCAGGCGGGCTGCCAGTTCAGTGTCGAAAAGTTTGTCCGGCCACATGCCCAGTTCCGAGAGGCAGGGCAGGTCCTGACTGGCGGCGTGCAGGATCCATTCGACGCCCTGCAGGGCATCGTTGATGATCCGCAGGTCGCCGAACGGCTCGGGGTCGATCAGCCAGGTGCCGGAACCTTCCCGACGGATCTGCACGAGGAATGCGCGCTGCCCGTAGCGGAAGCCCGAGGCCCGCTCCGCGTCCACGCCTGCCGGGCCTGTGCCCGCTGCAATTGCGGCGGCACAGCGTTCCAGCCCGGCCTGGGTTTCGATGACCAGAGGCACCCCGTCGCGGGGGGAATCGAGATCGATGACAACGGGGACCCGGCTGTCAAAGCCTTCCACCGTTATATGGGGTGTATTTTCAGCAGCCGGAGCGCCGGCTGTGGTGTTATCCGGATTTTGAGGGGTCATGATGACCCTAGTTTACCGGCAGCAGGCCCAAGGGCAGTCCGGAACGGCACGCGCCGCCGTCGGAACCGACGGCGGCGCGCTGCCAATGCCACTGTGAATAGACGAAGCAGGGCCCGGCGAACAGGGCCTGGGCGAACGCAGCCCACGTGTACTCAGCTCAGGCGAAGAGGCCCTCCCCAATGAAGCCGCCCTGCTTGACCCCTGGCGGCACGGCGTAGAGGCCGGACCCTGTGTGCTTGAGGTATTCCAGGGCGAGGACGTCCTCCTTGGCCATGGTCATCTGCATCGGCACGTAGTGCGTCCGCGGGTCCTTGACGAAAGCGATGAAGAACAGCCCGGCGTCGAGGTGGCCCAGCCCGTCCGAACCGTCGGTGTAGTTGTAGCCGCGGCGGAGCATCCGCACGCCGTCGTTCTGGTCCGCGTGCGCCAGACGGACGTGGGAGTCCATGCCGATGAGGGGCTCGCCGTCATTGCCCTTGATGACGAAGTCGGGGGCGGTGAACTCCTTGCCGCCGGACAGCGGTGCACCTTCTCCCTTGGTCCGGCCGATCAGGCCTTCCTGTTCGCGGAGTGAGGTGCGGTCCCAGATTTCGATGTGCATCCGGATGCGCCGCGCCACCAGGTAGCTGCCACCCTCCATCCAGGCTTCGTCCGCACGGGATCCGGCGCCGGCCCACACGTGCTCGTCGAGCAGGGCGGTGTCCTCGGCCTTGAGGTTGTTGGTCCCGTCCTTGAAGCCGAACAGGTTGCGCGGGGTCTGCTGTGCGCGCGACGTCGATGACGTCCGGCCGAAGCCCAGCTGGGACCAGCGGACGCGGGCCTTGCCGAAGGCGATGCGGGCCAGGTTGCGGATGGCGTGCACGGCCACCTGGGGATCGTCGGCGCAGGCTTGCACCACGATGTCGCCGCCCGTCCGGGCCGGCTCCAGCGCGTCGCCGGGGAAGTGCGGCAGATCGATCAAGGCATCGGGGCGCTTTCCGCCGAGGCCGAAGCGGGCCTTGCCGTCCTTCTCGAACAGCGAGACGCCGAAGCCAATCGTGAGCGTGAGCCGGCCGGCGTCCAGGTCCAGAGCCTCGCCGGTGTCCTCCGGCGGGGCGTCGTAGGGGCCGTCGACGGCGCCGGTGGCTCCGGTGGTCTGGCCGGCGGTCATGGCCTCAGCGGCGGCGGTCCAGTCCTTGAGGAGTTCGATCAGCGCCGCGCGGTCTTCTGTGGTGACGTCGAATGCCGCCATGTGGAGACGGTCCTGCGCAGCGGTGGTGATCCCGGCCTGCCGGTCGCCGAAGAAGGGGATGACGGAATCGTTGGCGGCCGACGGCGCTGCCGCGGCCGCGATGGCGTCGTGGCCGAGCAGGCCGGCGGCGATGCCCGCCACCGCTCCCGCGCCGCCCACGCCGGCCAGTCCGAGAAGTCCGCGCCGGGACAGGCGGCGAGTGACGCCGTCGGTCGTCTCCGATGACCCTACGGAAGACTCGGAGTGCGCATCTGCCGGCGGCTGCTGGCCGCCGCCGAAGGGGCAGCCGCTCACAGCACCACGGCCGCGGTGAGTTTGGACAGCGGCTCGCCGAGGGCATCCACCAGGGCGCTGAGCTGCTGGATTTCGTCCTTGCTCAGCTCGTTGTAGTAGGCGAAGCCGTCGCCCTTGGCATGTGTCTTCAGCTCAGCCTGCAGGGCACTGAATTTAGCGTTGAGGTCCTTGGCCAGCGCGGAGTCCTTCTGCTCAAGTGCGGGCTTGAGGTTCTCGAACGCTATCCGGGCGCCGTCCACGTTGGCCTGGAAGTCCCAGAGATCGGTGTGCGACCAGATTTCCTCCTCGCCGGTGACCTTGCCGCGGGCCACCTCATCCAGGAGTTCCTTGGCGCCGTTGCCCAGCTTGTCCGCGCTGAGCTTTACGGCGCGGGTGCGGGTGCTGAGTTCCTCGGTGTCGGCCACCAGCTGCTTGGAGATTGCCGAGCGCTCGGCAGCGGTCAGCGCCTTGTAGCCGGCCGGCGGGAACAGGTCCTTCTCCGCACGGTGCCACCCGGTCCACGTCTGTCCCGGTTCCAGGTCAGCCTCACGGGCATCAAGCTTGGGATCGAGATCCCCGAAGGACTCGGCCACGGGCTCGATCCGTTCCCAGTGCATGCGCGTGGCGGCGTACAGGCTCTTCGCCTTGGCGGCGTCGCCCGCGGCGTAGGCAGCGGCGAATTCCTTGGTGCCGGCCACCAGCTGCTCGGTCTGGTCCTTGACGTAGGCCGTGTACTGGGTGACTCCGGTGTCCACCAGTTTCTGGTGGCCGGCGTCAGCGGTCGTCTGCTTGCCGGAGTCCTTGACGGTGAAGTCGGCGCGAATGCCGTCGCCCTTCATCCCCGGCTTGCAGGCGGTGGTGTACTTGCCGGCCGGCGCGGTGAGCACCAGGTTGCGGGTGATCCCGGGGCCGATGTTCTCCACCTCGGCCACGATCCGCAGGCCGTCTTCTGCGAGCACGTAGAACTCGGTGACCTCGGCGCCGTCGTTCTTGACGGCGAAGGTCAGGTTCCCGCTCGGGGCAACGGCTGCGGAAACTTTGCACTCGGTATCGGTGCTGGTCACCTGGATGGGTCCGTCGGTTGCGCCGGTCGCGTTGGCGTTTGCGTTGTCGGTGCAGGATGCGAGGGCCAGCGGGAGGACTGCGGTGGCTGCCACGACGGCGAGGCGGGCACCGGCAGTGCGGCGGGTTTTGGGCGAGGTCAAGCCTGGCATGTGGATTCCTTGGAGGTGTCGGGCTGTTGGGGATGCGGCGGGGTTTGGGGGCGGTGTTTGGTTGAAGCAGGTGCTGCCGGTCTGGAAGCCGCCGGCCAGGAAGCTGTCCGTTAGGAAGCGACGGCGGCAGTTGCGGCAGGGGCTTCCGCAGCCGGCCGGAGCCGGGGGCGGAGGTTGGCGCGGAGGTAGAAGAACATGACGGGCACGGCGTACAGGACCCAGGCGGTTGCCTCCAGCCACGTGGTGGCGGGGGAGAAGTTCAGGGTCCCTTTCAGCAGGGTGCCGTACCAAGACGACGGCGGGACGGCGGCTGAGACGTCGAAGGCAAGGCTGTGCAGCCCCGGCAGGATGCCGGCCTCCTGCAGGTCATGGACGCCGTAGGCGAGGACGCCGCCGGCGATGACCACCAGGGCTACGCCCGTCCAGGTGAAGAAGCGGGACAGGTTGACCTTCACGACGCCGCGGTGCAGCAGGTACCCGAGCCCTGCTGCCACTGCGAGGCCCAGCAGGGCGCCGAACAGCGGGGTCCCGGATTCGCCGCTTGCCTGTGCCGCGGCCCACAGGAACAGGGCCGTCTCCAGGCCTTCCCGCCCGACGGCCAGAGCCGCGACAAGCACCAGGCCCCAGGCGGCCCCGTCGGCCACGGAGTCAACGCGGGAGCGCAGTTCGCTGCCGAGCGTGCGGGCGGTGCGGGCCATCCAGAAGACCATCCAGGTGACCAGGCCGACGGCGACGATGGACAGACCACCGCCGATCGCCTCCTGCGCTTCGAAGGTGAGGCCACGCGGGCCGAAGGTCAACAGCGCGCCGAAACCAACGGACACGGCGACAGCGATTCCCACTCCGGCCCACAATCGGGGGAGCAGCGCACGCCGGCCGCTCTTGGTCAGGTAGGCCATCAGCAGGACGACGATGAGCGTCGCCTCGAGGCCCTCCCGGAGGCCGATGAGGAAGTTGGCTGTCATGTAAAGCACCTTCTGCCGGGGGAGCCCGTCTTAGGCTCACCTAAGCACGGGACTTTACACGGCCAAGGCGATTAGGCAAAAGAATCGTGCCGTAATTACTGCGGAAATTACTCCACCGGTTGGGGCAGCACGGTTTTGGGCAGGAGAGAGCCGTGCTGGGCAGTGCAATGTAGAGCAGGCGCGGGGCAGGGCTGTGCTCAGCTGCAGCGCTATGCGGGGCAGCCCCTAGTTGCGGCGCCGGCGGGGGAGTGCGGAGACGCCGTCGGGGAGCGGCGGAAGGCCGGCGAAGGTGCACACCATGTCCGACCACGCCTCGAGGTGGGCCTGGACGTCGGCGCCGGCCGGAGTCCACGAGGCACGGAGTTCAATGTCGATCGATTCCGGCCGGTCCGCCAGCGTTCCGAAGCTTTCGGACAGCACGCGGGTGGCCGTACCGCCGGCCGCGCGGTACGGGGCATTGTGGGTTTCGAGTGCGTCCACGAGCCATGTCCAGGCCACCGAGCCGAGCATTTCATCGTTGCCCATCTCGGCATCGAGCTGTGCGCGGATGTACGTGACGATCCGGAATTCGCCGTCCCACACGGCGGACCCGTCGGGGTCATGCAGCAGGATGAAGCGCCCGGTGGCGAGTTCCTCGCCGTCGTCATCGTCTGCGGTGGACGCCGCGGAGGCTCCGGCGGCGGCCGACCGGGCCAGCGCCATCGCGGCCGGACCGTGGACCGGTGGACGGTCCACGGCGCTGCTGGCCTTGCCGCCGCTGGCACCTATGACCTCGGCGCCGAGGGCGACGGCAAACGGCGCCAGCCGGGCGGGCGCCGGGATCTCGTCGAGGCGCAGTTCGCTGCGGCAGCGGGCTTTGCGGAGCGTTCCCAGCGCATACAGGAAACTCGCGGGAACCTGGGCAAGTGCGTTCACAATGGCAGGGTACGCATTGGAAACCGCCAGTCCCGGCAGGCTCGCCGCCTGCTCACGCAATCCCACGCATGTTACTGCGCTGCCGCCGGTGCGGACCCGTGCCCGGCGACTTCGGCCCTGAGGGCCGCCACGAACGCATCGACGTCCTCCTCGCTCGTGTCGAAGGAACACATCCAGCGGACCTCCCGGGTGGCCTCGTTCCAGTCGTAGAAGCGGAAGGACTCCCGGAGCCGGTCCGCCACCCCTTCAGGCAGGACCGCGAAGACGCCATTGGATTCCGTCTTCTGTGTGGGTTCCACGCCGTCAATGTCGTCCACCGCCGCCCGCAGCCTCGCGGCCATGGCGTTGGCGTGGGAGGCCGAACGAAGCCACAGGTCACCTTCGAGGAGGGCGATGAACTGCGCGGACATGAAGCGCATCTTGGAGGCCAGTTGCATGTTCATCTTGCGCAGGAAAAGCAGCCCCTGGGCGGCGTCGGGGTTCAGGGCCACCACCACCTCGCCGAACAGCAGCCCGTTCTTGGTTCCGCCGAAGGACAGGATGTCCACGCCGGCGTCGCGCGTGAAGGCTCGCAGGGGAACGCCCAGGTGCGCCGCCGCGTTGGCCAGCCGTGCCCCGTCCATGTGCAGCTTCATGCCCTTGGCATGGACGTGTTCGGCGATGGCCCTGACTTCATCCGCCGTGTAGCAGGTGCCCAGTTCAGTGGTCTGGGTGATGGAGACGGCCAGCGGCTGGGCGCGGTGCTCGTCACCCCAGCCCCACGCTTCGCGGTCGATGAGTTCCGGCGTGAGTTTGCCGTCCGCGGTGTGCACCTGCAGCAGCTTCATGCCGCCCACGCGCTCCGGGGCGCCGTTCTCGTCCATGTTGATATGCGCCGTCGATGCGCAGACCACCGCACCCCAGCGCGGGAGGAGCGACTGCAGGGACAGCACGTTGGCGCCCGTGCCGTTGAAGACGGGGAAGCACTCGATGCCCGGCCCGAAGTGCTCCTCCATCAGCTCCTGCAGGCGGGCCGTGTAGGCATCTTCGCCGTAGGAAACCTGGTGCCCCTCGTTGGCGGCGGCCAGCGCAGCCAGCACCTCAGGATGCACCCCCGAGTAGTTGTCCGAGGCAAAACCGCGCACCGAGGCGTCGTGCAGCCTGGACATGGTGCCGCTGGCGGCCGTTTCAACTGTTGTTGTCATCTCGTTGGTCACGCTTTCAGTCTAGGTAGTTGGTGCGCTCTGTGTACTTGCAGCACTCTGTGCGGTTGCAGCGCCGGCGGGCACCGGGGCCAGCAGCAGCCGCTGCCCGTTCAGGTCCGCGGCCGGCTGGCTAAAGAGTCCGACGGCGGCCGCGGCCAGCTGCTCGACGTCGGTGTAGCCGGGGAACTTCCGTTCCGGTTGCTTGCTGCGCATGCCTGCGTCCACCAGCGCCTTCACCACGAGGACGACGGCGGCGCTGTGCTGGGCGCCGTCGGCTCTCGCCTCGGCCGGGCCGTCCTGGCCCTGGGCGCTGTCCGCTTGGCTGTCGCGGCGGAACCCCTCCGCCACGGCCATGGTCCACGCTTCCGCGGCGGCCTTGGCCGCCACGTAACTGGCGACCCCGGCGGCGGGACTGCCCACCGCCGTCGAGGACACCATGGCAAACCGTCCGCAGGGCGAGGCGGCGAGGTCGTCGTAGAAGACCCGGGTCACGTTCCGGAGCGTCGTGACAGCGCTGCGCTCCAGGAAATCCCAGTCCTCGTCGGTCTGGCTGGTGATGCCCTCCGCGCCTCGCCATCCGCCCACCAGGTGGATGACGCCGTCGATCCTTCCGGCCGTGCGCGCGAGCTCCTGCTGCAGTTCGCGGACGGCGGCGAGGTCGCCGAGGTCGCACACGAGGGGGATGGCGCCGCCCGCCGTTTCCGCGGCGGCCTCGATGCGCGCCTTGTCCGAACCGACCGTGAAGACGTCAAAGCCCGCCTGCCGCAGGGCGCCGGCGGCCGCGATTCCCGAAGGTCCGCTGCCGCCCGTAACCAGCACGCGCAGCGGCCTGCCGTCGGTCAGGCTGTTGTAAGTCAGGCCGGCGCCGGCCATGCTGGGGTCTGTCATGCCGCCGTCGCCGCCGGACCGTCCACCGACCGCGCAGAGTCTGAGGAACCGGTAATGCCCGCGGTGGATTCGATGACTGGTCGCATCTTCTTTTCGAGGGCCTCGTAGAACATGGACAGCGGGAACTCGTCGTCCAGGACCTGGTCGGTGAGCCCGCGCGGCGGCCCGTCGAGGGGGAGGGCGCCCGGCCCCTTGGCCCAGACGGAAGCCGGATTCGGCGTGACGGTGCCCGAGATCAACTCATAGGCCGCCAGCCAGTGGACGGTCTTGGGCCGGTCGATGGAGCGCCAGTAGAGCTCCTCGATCCGGGCACCCAGTTCCACCACGACGCCGGCGACGTGTTCCCAGTCGATGGTCAGGCGGCTGTCGGTCCAGTGGAGGACACGGTGCTGGTGCAGCCACGCGAAGAGCAGCTGGCCGCCGAGCCCGTCGTAGTTGCGCACCCGGCTGCCGGTGATGGCGAACCGGAAAATGCGGTCGAAAATGACGGCGTACTGCACGAGCTTGGCATGCCGGCGGGCTTCCGGATCCGCTGCCTCGTCCTTTTCGATCTTCACCGATTCCCGGAAGGCCGTCAGGTCGCAGCGCAGTTCCTCGAGGGAGTACAGGAAAAAGGGCATCCGCTGTTTGATCATGAAGGGATCGAACGGCAGGTCCCCCCGCATGTGCGTGCGGTCATGGATCAGGTCCCACATGACGAAGGTCTTTTCGGTGAGCTCCTGGTCCTCGAGGAGTTCCGCGGCCCCCGCCGGCAGCTCCAGCGAAGTGATGTCAGCGGCGGCCCGCAGGACCCGGCGGAAGCGTGCCGCTTCCCGGTCCGCGAAAATGGCGCCCCAGGTGAACCTGGGTGTCGCGCGCACGCCCACGGTTTCGGGGAACAGCACAGCGGAGTTGGTGTCGTACCCGGGGGTGAAGTCGATAAACCGGATGGGCACGAACAGACGGTTTGAGTAATCACCCTGTTCCAGGCCTGCGATGAAGTCGGGCCACACGACGTCGATGAGGACAGCCTCCACGAGCCGGCTGCTGCTGCCGTTCTGCGTGTACATGGGGAAGACCACCAGGTGCTGCAGGCCGTTCTCGCGGTCGGCCTGCGGCTGGAACGCCAGCAGGGAGTCCAGGAAATCCGGTACGCCGAAGCCGTCCACCGCCCAGCGGCCAAAGTCGCGGCACACGAGGTCCAGGTACAGGGAATCGTGGGGGAATGCCGGTGCCAGCGCTTCGATGGCGCTGACAAGGGCTTCGACGTGGCCGTGGGCAGCCGCATGGGCGGCCTGGTCCGGGATGGAGCCGTCCTGCACCTGCAGTTCCCGCAGGGCAATAGCGGCGGCCTTGAGGCGCTGCCATTCCGGGTGTTCTGCGGAGATTCGGGCTGGTGCTGTGTGTACGGTTACGGTCATCGCTGGCCTCGCCTTTCGGTTATCTGAGCTTCTACGGCGAGCGTAGCAAGCAGACAGGCTTCCTAATCGATCAAAGGCTCGAGCATAAGAAACTGTGGTGCTCGAGGCTGTCCAAATAACCGCTAGGCGCAGCGCCAGGCAGCCTCAGGCCTGGGTGCCGTCAGCGGCCGGAACCAGCTTCAGTGAGATGGAGTTGATGCAGAAACGCTGGTCGGTTGGCGTTCCGTAGCCCTCACCCTCGAAGACGTGCCCGAGGTGGGAATCGCAGTTGGCGCACCGCACCTCGACACGGTCCATGCCCAGGGTGCGGTCGTGGATGTAGCGCACGCGCCCTTCGGCCAGCGGGGCCCAGAATGACGGCCAGCCGCAGTGTGAATCGAACTTCTCCTTGCTGGTGAACAGTTCGGTCCCGCACGCGCGGCAGTTGTAGACGCCGGCGGTGTGGGTGTCCCAGTACTCGCCGGTGTACGGGCGTTCCGTGCCCGCCTGGCGCAGCACGTGGTACTCCTCCGGCGTCAGTTCCTCCCGCCAGTCTTCATCGGTTCGGCCGGCGGCAGGGGTTGCGGCGGTGTTGGTGAGGTCGGATTTCTCAGGAGTGCTCATAGTCGGACCAACGCTCAGGAGTCCCCGATAAATCCCGAGCCCGCGTAAAGATGCAGCACGGGGAGCCCCAGCTTGTCCTGCGCCCTGTTGGCCCAATCGGTATGGAAGGTGTCCGAGACGGCATGCGGCCGGGTGATGACGACGGCCTGGGCGGCGCCAAGTTCCTTGACCTTGGCCACGAGGCCGTTAACGGCGCCGCCGGCCACCACCTCGCCGGCAACGCCGCCGCCGAGTCCTTCCAGGGCGCTGACCGAGGTGGCCAGCGTGGCGTCCGCCGCTGCCCGTTCCTCTGCAGGGTCCGGCGTGTGGGCGGTCAGCTCCCGGAAGGCCTTGGCGATGTCCAGCATCGACAGGTTCTCGAGGAAGTCCACCAGCAGATGCCGTTCCGTATTGGCAGGCACGAGCACAACCAGGGGCGCGTCACCCCCGTCCACCAGGCGTTCGATGTTCACGCGGTCGTCCGCACCCAGCGGCTCTTCAGTGAGAATGACGATTGGATCGCTCATGGCATCAGCCTAGTCCCGCCCGCCAACGCCCGCATGTATTTGGCCTGCATGCGTTTGGCCGCGAATGTGCCGGAAGGGGCCGGATCCGTCAAGATGGGTGGCATGGATTCCGCGCAGGCTGCTTTGACAACCCCTTCTATTGCCCAGGGCAATGCGATGACCCTGAGGGCGAAGTGGACACTCGGGGGAATCATTGCCGGCGGCACCGCCGCAGCCCTGCTCGGTGCCGGCTCGTCCGCCCTCGCGCTGTACTTTGCCCGCCGCGTCCTCACTCCCACCCGCGTGCGGCCAGCGGACCAGGAGGTCCTGGCGGTCATCAGGGAGGGCATGGAGCTGCAGGTCATCCTCGCGGCCACGCCGGAGACAACACACAATGGCGTGTACAGCCTGTTCTTCGACGCCGGTGCCGGGCACGCCCGGATCGGCAGGATCCTGTCCTATTCCCCGGCCGAACGCACCGTGCTGCGCGAAGTAGAGGCCGTCTACAGCGGCAACCTGGAAACCGCGGGGCGCGGCTGGTGGGGAGGCGCCACGTACCAGCATCCGTCCGACGTCGGGTTGGCGTCCGAAGACGTCGGCATCGAGGTTGAGGGCGGAACGGCGCCCGGCTGGCTGATCCCGGGTGACGCTGGCGCCGAGACCTGGGCCATCATGGTCCACGGACGCGGGGCCACCCGGCAGGAGTGCCTGCGTGGAGCCCGGGTGGTCCACGAACTGGGGCTGCCCAACCTCCTGGTTTCCTACCGGAACGACGGCCTGGCGCCGGCCGCGTTTGACGGCCGGTACGGGCTCGGTTCGACGGAGTGGAGGGACATCGACGCTGCCATCTCCTTTGCCCTGTCCCGCGGCGCCCGGGAAGTTGTTCTCTTTGGCTGGTCGATGGGCGGCGCCATCTGCCTGCAGACGGCGGACCTGTCCGAGCACCGGCATGTCATCCGGGCCATGGTCCTTGACGCACCCGTCATCGACTGGGTGAACGTGCTGGCCCACCACGCGGAGTTGAACCGGATCCCGTCGGCCGTTGGCCGGTACGGCCAGCTGATGATGGGTCACAAGGTGGGCCGCCGGCTCACCGGACTGGCTGCGCCTGTGGACCTGAAATCAATGGACTGGGTGTCGCGGGCCGTCGAACTCCGGACACCGACGCTCATCATCCACAGCGTGGACGATGAATATGTTCCCTACCAGCCGTCTGCCCTGCTCGCCGAAAAGAACCCGGACATGGTCACCTTCGAGCCGTTCGAGGGGGCGCGGCATGCCAAGGAGTGGAACGCTGATCCGGTCCGCTGGGAAGGCCTGGTCCGGGCATGGCTGCAGCTGCAACTGGCCCCACGCCGGAATCCCGGCCAGCCTGATCCCGGCCAGCCTGATCCCGTTCAGCCTGTCTGAGGGCCTGTTCCGATCGCGGCCGTGACGGCTTTGGTGAGGCGCACGAGGTCGCGGGGATCCAGTTCGATGTCCAGGCCGCGCCGGCCCCCGGAGACCAGGATCGTGTCCAGGGTGAGGGCGCTTTGGTCGATGACCGTGGGGGAGGGTTGCCGCTGTCCCAGGGGTGAAATTCCGCCCAGCACGTAGCCGGTGCGCCGTTCGGCCGCCGCGGGGTCCGCCATGGCGGCTTTCTTGCTGCCCAGCGCCGCAGCTATCGCTTTCAGGTCCAGGGTTCCGCTGACGGGAACGACGCCGACCGCCAGTTTGCCGTCAACCTCCACCATCAGGGTCTTGAAGACCCTTGCAGGGTCGATCCCCAGGACCTCGGCTGCTTCCATGCCGTAGCTGGACGCGGCCGGATCATGGCTGTACGGGTGCAGGTTAAAGGAAACGCCTGCCGCAGCCAGTACGGCTGTGGCAGGCGTTCCCTGCGACGTGTTTTTTCGCGCCATGCTGGGTCCGGCTCCTAGGCGTAGAGCCGGGCCGCGGCGGCCACCTTGCGCTTGATGCGCCCGAGCATCGCCGTCATGCCGCGCATCCGCAGCGGCGTGATGGCGCGGGTCAGGCCGAGCAATTCCGGCATGTCATCGGGCACAGCCAGGATCTCCTCGGCGGTGAGGCCGTCCAGTCCTTCATGGAGCACTCCGGCGAAGCCACGGGTGGTGGGGGCCTCCGGCGGCGCCTTGAAGAACAACCGGAAGGCGGGGGAGCCGCCGTCGTTCTTTTCCGTCTCAATGGTGAGGAAAAGAGGCGACTGGCATTCCACCACCTGCTCCATCAGCTCTGGGTGGTCGTTCAGGCGCTCCGGCAGATCCGGCAGGCCGCGGGAGAACTCCAGCAGGAGCTGCAGCCGCTCGGGCTCGCTCAGTGCCTGGAAGTCGTCGACAATCTCCGCCAAGGCGGTGGGAAGTGCTTGAGTACTCATCACTTCCAGCTTACGCAGGTTGTCGCCGTCCGCCGCTTTTTTACGCCTGCTTACCTCGCGGCAACTGCCGGTACCGAGCCGCGTTCCGCGCCCTTGGCAATCGGCACGCGCACCGCGTTGCCCCATTCCGTCCAGGAACCGTCGTAGTTGCGGACGGTTTCGAAGCCGAGGAGGAACTTCAGCGCGAACCAGGTGTGGCTGGAGCGTTCGCCAATGCGGCAGTAGGCCACGACGTCGTCGCCCTCGGTGAGTCCGGCCTCGCCCAGGTAGAGCGCCTCAAGCTCGGCGCGGCTGCGGTAGGTGCCGTCCTCTGCTGCTGCCCGTGCCCACGGGATCGACGCTGCGGTGGGAATGTGGCCGCCGCGCAGTGCGCCTTCCTCGGGGTAGGCAGGCATGTGGGTGCGCTGGCCCGTGTATTCCTCGGGGGAGCGGACATCGATCAGCGGCTTGCCAAGGTGGGCAAGGACGTCTTCCTTGAAGGCGCGGATGGGGGTGTCGTTGCGCTCCACCACGGGGTAGTCGGCCACGGCCGGCGAGGGGATGTCGGTGGTCAGCGCACGGCCTTCGGCGATCCACTTGTCGCGGCCGCCGTCGAGCAGGCGGACGTCCTCGTGGCCGAACAGGCTGAAGACCCAGAGGGCGTAGGCGGCCCACCAGTTGGACTTGTCGCCGTAGATGACAACGGTGGCGTCGCGGGAAATGCCCTTCGCGGCGGCCAGGGCGGCGAATGCCTCGCCCTCCACGTAGTCACGGGTCACTTCGTCGTTCAGGTCGGTGTGCCAGTCGATCTTGACCGCGCCGGGAATGTGGCCGGTTTCGTAGAGCAGGACGTCTTCATCGGACTCCACCACAACGAGCTTGCCGTCGTTAAGGGCGCCGGCGTCGATGGCCGCGGCCAGCCACTCGGTGGAAACAAGCCGCTCCGGGTGCGCGTAGGCGCCGAACTTCTCGTTCTGTTCAACGGGGTAGGACATGCGTATGGCCTTTCACTGAAACGGTCAGGTCAGACCGCCGGGGGACGGCGGGTCACTGGTCCAACACTAGCCACGGGCCGGTACGAATGCTCCTGTGTGTTAACAGGACGAAATGTGTGCTTGCTCACGGCATCGCGGGTGGCAAGGCGTTGCCCGCCGGGCGGGCGGCCGATGCCGGTATTCTTGCTGGGGACAAATCACCAGCAGAATGGACCACCTTGGTACAGATCGAAAAGCTCGCCACCCGGACGCCGGCGGTGTCGGTGGATGAGCTCCTCAAAGGTTTCTACCCGTCGCCCAGGTTCGGGCAGGTGTCCTTTGCAAGCTACCGGCCCGACCCGAAGCAGCCAAGCCAGGCGGCGGCAGTGAACGCGCTGCAGGCTTTCGCCGGAGGAGTCGGCGCCGGGGACGGCGGGGGACTGTTCAAGAAGCTCTTTGGCAAGAAGGATACGACCCGCGCTGGCATTTACCTCGACGGCGGATTCGGCGTGGGCAAAACCCACCTGCTGGCATCGCTCTGGCATGCTGCCCCCGGCCCAAAGGCCTTCGGCACCTTCGTGGAATACACCAACCTGGTGGGTGCCCTGTCCTTTCGGAAGACCGTCGACGCGTTGAGCTCCTACAAGCTTGTTTGTATTGACGAGTTTGAACTGGACGATCCGGGTGACACGGTCCTGATGTCCCGCCTGATGCGGGAACTCGCCGACGCCGGCGTGAAGCTCGCGGCCACCTCCAACACTCTTCCCGGATCGCTGGGTGACGGCCGGTTTGCCGCCGTGGATTTCCAGCGTGAAATCCAGGTTTTGGCGGACCAGTTCGACGTCATCAGGGTTGATGGCGAGGACTTCCGCCACCGTGGCCTCCCGGACGCGCCGGCACCGCTGCGGAACAGCGAACTCCACGCCCACATGAAGGCGGAGTTCGACGGCAAGACCGTTGCCGAAGATGACTTTGGCACCCTCATCTCGCACCTCGCTGGTGTCCATCCCAGCCGTTACCGCAAGTTGATTGACGGCGTGGACGGCGTTGTCTGGCGGGACGTGGAAACCATCACGGAGCAGGCGGTGGCGCTGCGGTTTGTGGTGCTCGCCGACCGACTTTACGACAAGGATGTACCGATCCTTGCCAGCGGCGTTCCGTTCGACAAGCTGTTTACCGAGGAAATGATGAACGGTGGCTACATGAAGAAGTACTTCAGGGCGGTCTCCCGGCTTACCGCGCTGGCCCGCGAAGGCCAGAACCACGAGCCCTCGTAGGCGCGGGCGTTCTTAGACACTTGCTTTTGTAGGGCTTTTTAGACAGGCGAGCATTCTTTCGGGAAAACGAAAGGTGCCGGCGCCGCCTCTCGGCGGGACCGGCACCTTTTGACGTTTAGGGGCAAAGCCCGGAAAGTCCGGGCTACGGAGCCTTCTCAGCCGGCGGCACGTTGTCCGCCGGTCCCTGGGTAGGCCTCTCATTGGCTTTGTCAACGAGAGTGGAAGCGCCAGTCTGGACCTTATCTACCTGGCTGGTGTATTTGCCGCCCGTCTTGGAGTCGACAAAATCACCTGCTTTGTTGATGCCGTCCTTGATGGCCTGCTCGTTGCCGCGGATCAGACCCTGAGCCTTGCCCTTTAGATCGTCAAGTAAACCCACGAGCACCTCCCTTCAATCGCGGAGCCAGTTCGCTCCTCCGCATTCGATCCTAGCCCCGAAGGCGGTTGCCTGCCAAGGAGTTCTTGACAAACTTTGTCAAACTGCATGAGGGCAAAGAAAAAAGCAGCTCCGGGGGAGCTGCTTTGTTTCGTGGGCGATACTGGGATCGAACCAGTGACCTCTTCCGTGTCAGGGAAGCGCGCTACCGCTGCGCCAATCGCCCGGAGCCGGTAGGACCGGCGGTATCCTGGGTTCGGATCCTAAGGATCAAGAGAGCGGACGACGAGATTCGAACTCGCGACATCCACCTTGGCAAGGTGGTGCTCTACCAGCTGAGCTACGTCCGCATTTTTGAAATCCAGCCGTGTGGCCAAACATTCAACTACAAGCAAGTCTCCTTGCTCTGGTGGGCGATACTGGGATCGAACCAGTGACCTCTTCCGTGTCAGGGAAGCGCGCTACCGCTGCGCCAATCGCCCATCGCATCCGGTATCACCGGAAACCATGGTTTTCACCGAGGTGGGTACGGGATTCGAACCCGTGTATACGGCTTTGCAGGCCGCTGCCTCGCCTCTCGGCCAACCCACCGTGTAGGCGTCGATTCCGGGGAATCATGCCGTGACAGTGTCCTGCGAGCGGACGACGAGATTCGAACTCGCGACATCCACCTTGGCAAGGTGGTGCTCTACCAGCTGAGCTACGTCCGCATTTCGGAGCAGCGATTCCTTGCCGTATTCGGCAGTTCGTCGCGTTCCAACGAGTAAGAACTCTATAGGAGGTTCCGGGAAACTCCAAATCGAGTACCGGTGGCGCGTCCCGGGAAGCCGTACTTCCTTGAATTCTAGGGAAATTTTCGAATTACAGACGTGTAGTTTCTGGTGCCTGGACTGGCTGGCCCCGTCGTGGGTCCGGGCCTCGAGCGTTCCTTGGACGCATTGCTCCGCTGACCTTTTCCATGGGTCGACCCGCCGATTTCCGTTAACCCGCGATCGTCCGCTAGCATTCAAATGCATCGGGGCGATTGGCGCAGTGGTAGCGCGCTTCGTTCACACCGAAGAGGTCACTGGTTCGAACCCAGTATCGCCCACCGATGGAAAGTCCGTTCAGCCCAGGAGATAGAACTGGGAGGGGCGGGCTTTTCTGTTTCCGCATCAATGTCTGACCCCCGTGAAAGAGTCTCACCATGACCGCTCCACTCCTCGCCCACGCCACGGAATATGGCCGAATGTACGCCCGCTCCACCACGGAGCAGTTCACGGTTCCTTCCATCACCACCGTCATTGGGCAGCAGGCCCATGGACTGGACGGCTGGTTCGGCTACATGGGGGCCAGCAGCCTGGCCAAGGATCCCTCGCTGCCGGAGATCCTTGGCAGCCCTGCGCGGGTGCGGCAAGCGGTGAACCGGGCGGCCAAGGCGGCCGAAACCTACCGGGACGAGGCGGCGCAGCGCGGGGACCGGGTGCACCACTACTGCGAGCAGGTGGCCCTGCGTGCCCTCGGCCGGCCGCACCAGATGAAGGAAGCCCGTGAAGCACTGGCCTCCAACGGCGAGGAAGCCTTCGCCGCCCGCTTCGATGAGTGGTGGGAACTGTTCCGCGTGGAGCCGATCGCCCCGGAGATCACCGTGTGGAACAAGGCGGTGGGATACGCCGGGACACTGGACCTCGTCGCCAAGATCAACGGACGCACCTGCCTCATCGACTACAAGACCAAGGGAACAACGCGCGACGGCCAGGTCAAGCCCCTGGACGACAAGGTGGTCATGCAGCTTGTTGCCGGCATGAAGGCGGAGGAAAGCCTGGTGGATCCCGTGGCCGGGGAGTGGGAACCGTGGCAGCACGGCGACACGCCGGTCCTGCTCGCAGTCGCGATCGGTGAAACCGAGGTGCGGCCCGTCCGCGCCAATCCGGAAGTCCTGAAGCACCACTGGTGGAAGTTCTGTGCCCTGCGCCGGGTGTGGGAAATGTCAGCGGACACGGTCAGCGCCGGTCCCGCGCTGCTTCCGCTGGCGCCGCCCGTGTTCTCCTGACCCTTCCTGCGCTCGGGCTGGCCGGGCCCGCTCCCGCCGTCATCTGCGCCGGCCAGGCAGCAGCAACTAAACTGGACTGGATCCCGTTACCCGTTCACCGTGAGGAAATGACTGCACATGGCAATTCTGAATATCCGTATCATCGGCGATCCCGTGCTTCGCACGGTTGCCGACCCTGTCACGGATTTCGGGCCGGAGCTGGCCAGGCTCGTTGCCGACATGACCGAAACCATGGAGGACGTTGAGGGCGCAGGCCTGGCCGCGCCCCAGATCGGCGTCAGTCTCCGGGTCTTCACCTACCGGATCGGCGGCGTTGAAGGCCACGTCATCAACCCGGTGCTGGAAAACAGCGAAGATTTCCAGCCGGATGAGGTGGAGGGATGCCTCTCCATCCCCGGCCTGGGCTTCCCGGTCCGCCGCTACCGCAGCACCCGTGTGACCGGCGTCGATGTGAACGGCAACCCCGTCTCGGTGGAGGCGGAGGGCATGCTTGCCCGCTGCTTCCAGCATGAGACCGACCATCTGGACGGCATCCTCTTCACTGACCGGCTCGAAGGTGAGGACCGCAAGGCCGCCCTGCGCTCCATCCGCAACGCCAACTACGACTCCATCACCGAACAGACCACCGCCAAGCGCGCCAAGACCGTCGGCTCCAGTTTCGGCGGCGGCAGCTTCGGGGCGGCAGCGTCCGGAACCGGCAGCTTCGGCGCTGCCGGATGAGGGTCCTTTTCGCCGGAACGCCGTCCGTAGCTGTCCCCTCGCTGGATGCGCTGGTGGCCGCCGGCTTCGAGATCGTCGCGGTGCTGACCCGGCCGGACGCGCCGGTGGGACGTAAGCGCGTGCTCACGCCGTCGCCCGTTGCTGCCCGGGCCGCCGAGCTCGGCATCGATGTCATCCACGCGTCCCGCGTGGACGCAGCCGTCACCGAGCGGATCGCCGAAGCACGCCCCGACGTAGCCGCGATCGTCGCCTACGGCGGGCTGGTGCCCCGCGCGGCCCTCGATATTCCGCGGCACGGCTGGATCAACCTGCACTTCTCACTGCTGCCGGCCTGGCGCGGCGCGGCCCCTGTGCAGCGGGCCGTCATCGCCGGCGACGAGATCACCGGTGCCGTGACCTTTCAGCTCGAGGAGGGACTCGACACGGGACCTGTCATCGGCACGCTGACCGAAGCCGTTGGCCCGGAGGACACCTCCGGGGCGCTGCTTGAACGGCTGTCCCACAGCGGCGCCGTCCTGCTCGCCCAGACCCTGTCCGCCGTCGGATCCGGCGCGGCGTCGCCGCTTCCCCAGCAGGGGGAGGTGAGCCTGGCGCCCAAGCTGACCATCGACGACGGCCGCATCGACTGGTCCGAGCCTGCCCTGTCCGTGGGCCGGCGGGCGCGCGGCGTGACACCCGAACCGGGAGCATGGACCACCCTTGATGGCCAGCGGCTGAAGCTTGAGCCGGTGCGGCTCCGTCCCGACGTCACCGATGTCCAGCCGGGACAAGTGGCTGTGGCCGGCAAAAGCGTGCTGGTGGGCACGGGTTCGCATGCCGTCGAACTCACCAAGGTGCAGCCTGCAGGCAAGAAAATGATGGCCGCCGCCGACTGGGCGCGCGGCCAGGCATCCCCCGAAAGCGTGGTATTCCAATGAGTGACTCCGGCAGAAGCGGATCCGGGCAGGGCCGGTCCAGCCGCGGCGGCCAGCGCGGTTCAGGCACCGGCGGTTCAGGCGGGGGAAGTGCCAGCCGGCGCAATGCGCAGGGCAGGGAGCGCAACCGCGGCCCCCAGCGCAACTTCACCGAGAGCGCACCGTCGCAGCGCACCCGCAGGGCAGACCCTGCGAGGCTGGTGGCGTTTGAAGTTCTGCGCGCGGTCGCGGCCGAGGACGCCTATGCCAACCTTGTGCTGCCGGCGCGGATCCGGCAGCACGGCCTCGACCGGCGTGACGCCGGATTCGCCACCGAACTGAGCTATGGCGCGCTGCGGAACCAGGGCACGTACGACGCCATCCTCGGCCGCTGCGTGGACCGGCCCCTGGACAAGCTGGATCCGGCCGTGCTGGATGCCCTCCGCATCGGGGTCCACCAGCTGCTGGCCATGCGTGTACCCGCACACGCTGCCCTTGACCAGACGGTTGGCCTGGCCCGTGCGGTCATCGGCGCCGGTCCGTCGGCATTGATCAATGCCGTGCTCCGGAAGGTAGCGGCCCGCAGCCTGGACGAGTGGCTGGACGAGCTGGTTGCCGGCGAGCAGGACGAGAACAAAGTCGCTTCCGTCCGGTACGCCCATCCCGAGTGGATCGTCCGCGCCCTGCGGCAGTCCCTGGTGGCACACGGGCGCCCGGTCGGCGAAATCAACGACCTCCTGGAAGCCGACAACGCGGCCCCCGTGGTCAACCTGGTGGCCCTTCCCGGGCTGGGAAGCCTGGACGAGGCGCTGGAGAACGGTGCCGTCCCCGGCGAACTGGTGGAAGGATCCGCCCTCTCCAGCGGGGGTGACCTCGGCCGGCTGGAGTCCGTCCGGTCCGGCACTACGCGCGTGCAGGACGTCGGCTCCCAGCTGGTGGCCAGGGCCCTGGCGGCTGCCAGCCTCGGGGCAGGGCCTGGCGAAAACGCGGCGGAAGGCGCCGTAACAGGAGAAAACGCCGCCGGGGAAGCCTGGCTCGATCTCTGCGCCGGACCCGGCGGCAAGGCCGCCCTGCTGGGCGCGCTGGCGAACGAACGCGGAGCCACGCTCCTCGCCAATGAGCCCGCCCCGCACCGGGCCAAACTGGTCAGCCAGGCGCTGTCCGCCGTTCCTTCGGGCGTCTGGACCGTCAGGACCGGCGACGGCCGGGAGGTTGGGTCGGAACGGCCTGCCGCTTTTGACCGCGTGCTCGTGGACGTGCCCTGCAGCGGACTCGGAGCGCTGCGCCGCCGGCCCGAATCCCGCTGGCGCCGCACGCCCAAGGACCTTGCCGACCTGGGGCCGCTGCAGCGCGACCTGCTGAACTCTGCCTTGGCGGCCGTGCGGCCCGGCGGCGTGGTGGCCTACGTGACGTGCTCGCCGCACCCGGCCGAAACCACTGCGGTGGTCAGCGACGCCCTGCGCAAGCGCGACGACCTGGAACTCCTGGACGCCGGCAGCGTGCTGGACGCCGTCAGCCTGGGCGGCGGCCTGGGCGCGGGCCATGAGGGGACCGCGCAGCTGTGGCCACACGTCCACAGCACGGACGCAATGTTCCTCGCCCTGATCCGCCGCAAGTCCTGAGCACCCAGTCACCGCTGACTTCCGCCTGATCCCACACCCCCGGACTTCCGTCCCGCGAAAGGACCCCGCATGACGCAGTGCTGCATCAACCCCAGCATCCTCTCCGCCGACTTCGTGAACCTCGAAGCCGAGCTGCAGAAAATCAGCAACGCTGATTCCGTGCACGTGGATGTGATGGACAACCACTTTGTCCCCAACCTCACCCTGGGACTTCCCGTGGTCCAGCGGATCCAGGCGGTCAGCCCAGTTCCGCTGGACGCCCACCTCATGATTTCCGACGCCGACCGCTGGGCTCCCGGTTACGCGGACGCCGGTGTTGCTTCCGTGACGTTCCATGCCGAGGCGTCGATTGCGCCGGTGAAGCTGGCCCGGGAGTTGCGGGCCCGGGGTTCGAAGGCCGGGATGGCGCTGCGGCCCGCTACTGCAGTGGAGCCGTACCTGGACATGCTTCCGGAGCTGGACATGCTGCTGATCATGACGGTGGAGCCGGGCTTTGGTGGCCAGGCGTTCCTGGACCTCACGCTGCCCAAGATCCGCCGCGCCCGTGCCGCGATCGAGGGATCCGGCGTGAACGTTGCCATCCAGGTTGACGGCGGAATTACCGAGGAAACCATCGTCCGTGCCGCGGAAGCCGGAGCGAACGTCTTCGTCGCCGGGTCCGCGGTGTATGGCGCCGCCGACCCCGCCGGAGCCATCGACCGGCTGCGGAAGGCCGGGAGCCTTTAGGCCTTAAGTCCTCAAGGGCAAGCGTCATGGGGGCGCAACCTGCCTCCATGACGCCAGAATGACGGTTCGCAGCGGGAATAGCCTGGGCACCCGCCAAGTTGTGTCAGAATAGCAACACACAATACGTGCTCCGGGGTCGGTGTAAGTCCGAACCGGCGGTGACAGTCCGCGACCCGCGAGCCGGCGTTTCCTTTACGGAAGCCCGGCGGACGGTTGAACTGGTGAAATTCCGGTACCGACAGTTAAAGTCTGGATGAGAGAAGCACGTACAGCTGTACTTGTGGCGTTCCATAACGCCGCTGCGTTTCGCTGTCGTATACCCCCGGAGCAATCTCGGCTCTTGAGGGAAGGAACGACACGCACGCATGGACATCCTGCGTTGGCTCTTCGAGGCACAGATTCCCGTGGGCGGATCGGTGCTCATTCTCCGCGAAGTGCTGGGAAACATTTTTGGCCTGGCCAGTGCCCTTGGCGGCATGCGGCGCAAGGTCTGGGCATGGCCGGCCGGCATCGCGGGCAACCTTCTGCTCCTGACGGTCTTCCTGGGCAACGTCTTCGGCTCCGCCACGCCTGCCACGCTCTGGGGCCAGGCCGGACGGCAGGTCATGTTCATCCTGGTGGCCGTCTACGGTTGGCAACGCTGGCGGCAAAGCCGCCGGGCGGCAGGATCCTCGACGGCGATCTCGCCCGCCTGGGCCAGTGCCAGGACCCGCGTGGCGCTGGTACTCGCGCTGGTGGCTGGCACCGCCGCCCTCACTCCACTCTTCGACTCCCTGGGTTCCTACCCGCCGGTGTGGGCAGACGCCTGGACCTTCATGGGCTCGCTCCTGGCCACCTACGGTATGGCCCGCGGCTGGACAGAGTTCTGGCTGATCTGGGTTGCCGTGGACGTGGTGGGCGTTCCGCTGCTCTTCAGTGCCGGATATTTCGCCAGCGCCTTCATGTACCTGTTCTACGGCTTCTTCACCCTGGCCGGGTTCATCGTCTGGTGGCGGGCGTCCCGGACGCAGGCCCAGGCGGACCCCGCCACCGTCAAGGTTGAGAGCGCCTTCCCGGACCCGGCGGTGTCCAAGTGACTGCTACCGAGAAGCCGGTATCGGCCTTCACCGCCGCCGAAACAGCCGCCATGGACACTGCCCTGGAAGCGGCCCTCCAGGGCCCCAGGGGGGCCAATCCGCTGGTAGGTGCCGTCGTCGTCGGACCTGACGGCCGCCAGCTGGCGACGGGATACCACCGCGGTGCCGGCACCGCGCACGCAGAAGCCGACGCGATAGCGGCGGCGGTCAGCGCCGGCGTCGACCTTCACGGGTCCACCATGGTGGTCACCCTGGAGCCGTGCAACCATGTGGGCCGCACGGGACCGTGCGCGCAGGCCATCATCGACGCCGGAATAGCGAACGTCGTGTACGCCGTCGACGACCCCCATGACCCCGCCGCCGGCGGGGCCACCACCCTGCGGGCGGCGGGAGTCAGCGTCCGCAGTGGGCTGGCCGCCGAGCGTGCGCTGGAGCTGAACCGGCGCTGGTTCCAGGCTGTCGAGGCGAAGCGACCCTTCGTCACCCTGCACATCGCCCAGACGCTGGACAGCCGGATTGCGGCCGAGGACGGAACCAGCCAGTGGATTTCCAGCCCGGAGTCCCTGGCGGACAACCACGGCATCCGAAACCGGATCGACGCCATCCTCGTGGGAACGCAGACCGTGCTGGTGGACAACCCCCGTCTGACAGCACGCGACGCCAACGGCGACGCCACCGGAAACCAGCCGCTGCGCGCGGTCATGGGACTTCGCGACGTGCCGGCGGACGCTGCCGTGCGCGGCGACGACGGCAAGGTCCTGCACCTTCCGACCCGGGACCCACGGGAGGCCCTGGCCATGCTGTTCGCCGCGGGCACCAGGCACGTCATGGTGGAGGGCGGGTCGAGGATCCTCAGCGCCTTCCTGGCCGAGGGCCTTGTGGACGAACTCATCGTCTACCTGGCGCCCACGCTGCTCGGCTCCGGAACGCCGGCCCTCAACGGCCTCGGCATCGGAACGCTGGCGGAGGCGCAGCGCTGGGAATGGGATGCCGCGTCCGGCGGGGCGGTCCAGTTCCTCGGCCGGGACCTTCGCCTGCACCTGCTCCCGGAGGAATCCACCGTGCCCCACCGGACCCAAGACCCGCCCGCAGCGGCGCAGCCGATATCAAGACAATCCACATCAACCAAATCACTACCTGTCCGCACCGCAGCGGGCACAGCCATGGGAGGCTACTGATGTTCACCGGAATTATCGCCGAACAGGGAAAGGTCCTCTCCGTGGACCGGAACGGGGACACAAGCGCAACGCTGCGCCTCCACGCCCCGGGGACCGCTGAAGGGCTGCCGCTGGGCGGCTCCATCGCCGTCAACGGCGTCTGCCTCACGGCCACGGCCATCGAAGGCAAGGACTTCAGCGTCGACGTCATGGGCGAGACACTCGTCCGCAGCACCATCGGCGAGCTTGTGGCAGGCGATCCCGTCAACCTGGAACGCTGCGTCCCCGCCGGCGGGCGCCTTGACGGCCACGTGGTCCAGGGCCACGTGGACGGCGTGGGCGAACTGCTCGAACGCGAGCCAAAGGGAAACTGGGAACGGCTCCGGTTCGGCGTGCCCCGGCGGCTTGCCCGCTACATAGCGGAAAAGGGGTCCATCGCCATCGACGGCGTCTCCCTCACGGTCACCGCGGTTAGCCCGGCAGCCGAGACGGCGCCCTGGTTCGAGGTGGGCCTCATCCCCACAACCCTGGCCGACACCGGCCTCGGGGCCAAGCCGGCCGGCGCCAGGGTCAACCTTGAGGTCGACGTGCTGGCCAAGTACACCGAGCGGCTGCTCGCTTTCCGCTCTGAAGGCACGGAGTCCGGCACGGAGGCTTCCGTAGTTACTGAAGGCGGGGTTCAGCTGTGAACGGCACGGCAAAGCTTGACGCCGCGATTACCGGCGACCTGACCTCTGTTCCCCTGAGGCTGGATCCGATTGAGGACGCTGTCCGCGCCATGGCGGCCGGCCGGCCGGTGCTGGTGGTGGACAACGAAGACCGGGAAAACGAAGGCGACATCATTTTCGCGGCCCAGCACGCCACCCCTGCTCTCATGGGCTGGACCATCCGGTACAGCTCCGGCGTCATCTGCGTGCCGCTCGACGGCGCCCGGGCCGACGCGCTGGAACTGCCGCCCATGGTGGAGGTCAACCAGGATTCGAAGGGCACGGCCTACACAGTGTCCTGCGACGCCGCCACCGGCGTCAGCACCGGCATCTCCGCCACCGACCGGGCCCTCACCGCCCGCGTCATCGCCGATCCGGCCAGCGGCCCAGACACCCTGACCCGCCCCGGGCATATTTTCCCGCTGCGGGCCGTTAATGGGGGAGTGCGTGAACGCCCCGGCCACACCGAAGCGGCCGTCGACCTCTGCCGGCTCGCCGGCCTGGAGCCGGTGGGCGTGATCGCTGAAGTTGTGTATGACGACGGGGAGATGATGCGGCTGGACGGCCTCCGGGTTTTCGCTGCCGAGCACGGCTGCCCCTTGATTTCGATCGAGGACCTGGTTTCCTATCTGGGAGCTGGCAACCGTGTATCTTCACAGGAGAGCACTTTGGAAGTCAGTCCGGCCGGAGAAGGGGAAACACGATGACGGCATTTCAAACAGCGGAACCGGGCAGCAACGGCCGGCAGCCGCACCCGGTGAGCAGCGGCCCGGTGGTCCAGCTGCCCACGGCGTTCGGTGATTTCGTGACGCAGGCCTGGACCGATCTGGTGACCGGCGCCGAACACCTTGCGGTCAGCTCCCCGAACCCGCCCAAGGACGGCAAGGCGCCGCTGGTGCGCCTGCACTCCGAATGCCTCACCGGCGATGTTTTTGGCTCCTACCGGTGTGACTGCGGCGAGCAGCTCGCCTACGCCCTGGAGCTGATCGCTGAGAACGGCGGCACGCTGCTGTACCTCCGCGGGCAGGAAGGCCGGGGCATCGGGCTGGCCAACAAGATCAAGGCCTACGCCCTGCAGGAGGCCGGGTTCGACACCGTTGAGGCCAACGAGCAGCTGGGACTGCCCGTGGACGCCCGCTGCTACAAAGCTGCCGCGCAGATTCTGGCCGAGATGGGCCTGCACGAGATCCGGCTGCTGAGCAACAACCCGGACAAGCAGAACCGCCTGGCTCTCGCGGGAGTCAAGGTCGTCGAGATGGTACCCACCGAGGTGCCGTCCCGGGAGCAGAACCTCAGGTACCTGCAGACCAAAAAGGACCGCATGGACCACTTGCTGACCCTCGACACCGAGACCGCCGGCCTGCCCCGCACCGGCACTGACACTTTTGACCACGAACAAGACTGAACGGATCACGAAGACTTTTATGAGCGGACACGGCGCACCCCAGATTGACCTCACCACCCTCGACCCCGCGGAAACCTCGCAGCTGAAGCTGGCGATCGTGGCGGCAAGCTGGCACACGCAGATCATGGACGGCCTCCTGGACGGCGCCCTTCGGGCGGCCAAGGACGCCGGCATCAACGAGCCGACGGTGCTGCGCGTCCCGGGCAGCTTCGAGCTCCCCGTCGCCGCCGCGCGGCTGGCACCGCACTTTGATGCCGTCGTCGCCCTCGGTGTCGTCATCCGCGGCGGAACGCCGCACTTTGACTACGTCTGCCAGGCCGCGACGTCGGGACTTACCGATGTCAGTGTCAGCACCGGCGTGCCGGTCGGGTTCGGTGTGCTGACGTGCGACACCGAAGAGCAGGGCCTGGACCGGGCCGGACTGCCCGGATCGTCGGAAGACAAGGGGCACGAGGCCGTCACAGCGGCACTGGCCACGGCACTGCTGCTCAAAAACTACTAAGTGCTCAAGCACTACTAGAGAATATTTTCCCAGTTCCGGGGCGTGGCGGGGGTGCGGGCGCAAGCATTCAAACGTGTGCAATCGCTCACATCCCCGCCGTCATGGAACCGCCCGACAGGCGGGCCCCGGCCCCGAGCAAGTAGGCTGGAGGGCGTGAAGAATTTCGAGACGCTGTTCGCCGAACTGAGCGAGAAGGCAGCGACCCGCCCCGAGGGCTCCCGCACCGTCGCCGAACTGGAGTCGGGAATCCACGGCATCGGCAAGAAAGTCGTGGAGGAAGCGGCTGAAGTCTGGATGGCAGCCGAGTACGAATCCGACGAAGCCGCCGCCGAGGAGATCTCGCAGCTCCTGTACCACCTGCAGGTCCTGATGCTCGCCAAAGGACTCAGCCTGGAAGACGTCTACAAGCATCTCTAGCCGCCTCTGCGTGGCCCCGCTTGCCTGACACAAACTTCCAAACCAGAAAGACCTCCTAATGCTGCGTGTAGCCGTACCCAACAAGGGATCCCTGTCCGAAGCCGCCTCCGCCATGCTCTCCGAGGCGGGCTACCGCCAGCGCCGTGACAGCCGCGAGCTGGTCATGGTGGACCCCGACAACGACATCGAGTTCTTTTTCCTCCGCCCCCGGGACATCGCCGTTTACGTCGGGCAGGGAACGCTCGACGTCGGAATCACCGGCCGCGACCTGCTGCTGGACGCGCAGGTGGAGGCTGAGGAACTGCTTCCGCTGGGCTTTGCCGCCTCCACGTTCCGCTTCGCCGGACCGATCGGCGACTTCAGCGGTGTGGAGGAACTCGAGGGCAAGCGCCTGGCCACCAGCTATGACGGTCTCCTGCGCGATTACCTGGCGGAGCGCGGGATCAAGGCGAAGGTGGTACGGCTGGACGGTGCAGTGGAATCCTCTGTTCGTCTCGGCGTCGCGGACGCCATCGCCGATGTCGTCGAAACGGGCAACACCCTCAAGGCCGCCGGCATGGAGATCTTCGGCGATCCGATCCTCAAGTCCGAGGCCGTCCTCATCCGCCGCACCGGCGAGGGCGGCGCAGCCAACGGCACGGCCAAGGAAATTGACGTCCTGATCCGCCGCCTGCAGGGCGTCCTGGTGGCGCGCCAGTACGTGCTCATGGATTACGACATCCGCAAGGAGCTCGTGGAGCAGGCCGCCGGCCTCACCCCCGGCCTGGAATCACCCACCGTCTCGCCGCTGCGCGATTCCGACTGGGTGGCCGTCCGCTCCATGGTGCCCAAGAAGGAAACCAACCGGATCATGGACGAGCTGTACGACCTCGGCGCGCGCGCCATCCTGGTCAGCAGCATCCACGCCTGCCGGATCTGACCCGGTTTTCCTTCCACCGCACACCCCAGCAGTACAACAGGAGAAGTCATGGCTGTAGCCGTCCGCGTTATTCCCTGCCTGGACGTTGATGCCGGCCGCGTGGTCAAGGGCATCAATTTCGAAGGCCTCCGCGACGCCGGGGACCCCGTGGAACTGGCCCACCGCTACGACAACGCCGGCGCCGACGAACTCACCTTCCTGGACGTGACCGCCTCCTCCGGCAACCGGGAAACGACGTTCGACGTCGTCCGCCGCACCGCCGAGGAGGTGTTCATCCCGCTGACCGTCGGCGGCGGCGTCCGCGGCGTGGCCGAGGTGGACAAGCTGCTGCGCTTCGGAGCCGACAAGGCATCCATCAACACCGCGGCCGTGGCCCGTCCCGACGTCATCGACGAAATCACCCGGCACTTCGGTTCCCAGGTGCTGGTGCTGTCCGTGGACGCACGGCGCGTCCGCCCCGGATCCCAGCCCACGCCGTCGGGCTTTGAAGTGACCACCCACGGTGGCCGCCAGGGCACCGGAATCGACGCCATCGCCTGGGCCAAGGAAGCGGCGGACCGCGGGGTCGGCGAAATCCTGCTGAACTCCATCGACGCCGACGGCACCAAGGACGGCTTCGACCTCGAGCTCATCCGGCTGGTCCGGTCCGCAGTCAAGGTTCCGATCATCGCCTCCGGTGGCGCGGGGGAGCCTGCGCACTTCCCGCCCGCCGTGCAGGCCGGAGCGGACGCCGTCCTCGCCGCGTCCATCTTCCACTGGGGCCCGGACGACATGATGTCGCAGGTCAAGACCGCAATCCGCGACGCCGGCTTCGAGGTCCGCTAGTCCCCGCCCGCGGCTCAGGACAGGCAACGCGGGGTCACTTACCGCCCAAAAACCCGAGGTTATTGGGCGGTAACTGACCCCGCGTTGCTGTGTTACAGCCCTACTTCGGCTGACTGGAGGAGGGCGACGGCGTCCGGCTGGCCTTCGAAGGTCACCAGCGCATGGCGCGTGCGGCCGTGGGCGTGCATCAGCAGTTCGCCGGGCTCCCCGACGATGGCCACGGACACCGGAGCGCGCTTGGCCACGTGGCGGGGGCCGGAGGGGCTGACCAGGACGATGCCCAGATCGACGCCGCGGTACAGGATGGCGGCGCGCTTGACCAGCTCGTCCCACAGGGCGTCCGAGTATTCCTCGTCGAGGGCCCGGGGCGCCCAGCGGTCGACGGCACGCCGGACATCCTCCGTGTGGACGAAGTATTCGATGAGGTTGGAACTCTCATCCAGCGCCTTGATCTTCATGGGCGAGAGCGCGGGCGGTCCCGCGCGGAAGGAGTTCACGAGCTTGGCGTAGTCGTCGGCCGTCCTGAGCTTTCCGGCCAGCCGGGCAGTTGCCTTGTCCGAAGCCTTGGACAGGCTCTTGATGATCAGGCCCAGCCCAACGGCAGCCTTCCGCTCGCGCAGGTAAAGGTGGGCTGCGAGGTCCCTGGTCTTCCAGCCCTTGCAGAGCGTGGGGGAGTCAGGACCGGCCGCCAGCAGGGTCTCGGCCAGGACTTCTCGGGACGGATCGACGAAATGCATCACTTGGAAAACTAGCACGTCCCCGGTGGAGTTGCGCAGTCTGTTGATATCGGTGAATTTGTGGCTTTCTTCACGCCGGTGCTGCGCCCTTCCCGAAACGGAAGATGCTTCAAGAAACTCCAAGCTTTTTCCAAGCTGATGCACCAAGTATTTGCAGGGGGAGTGCACGCAACTGGCTCCAGCGCATCGTCAGACGCATTTGGTCTGCTTCCGGGGGTGAGCCGGAAGGCTGCAGTGGAGCGAACAAGACAACTTCATCTGTGGCGTGAGGAAAAGTAATGAGCACTCTAAAGAAAATGGGCACACTCGGCAGCCTCGGGCTGCTTGTATCGGGCAGTTTGATTTTCGGGTCCGCTAACGCAGCCATGGCGGCGACATGCCGGACTGGCCTGGCAGCCCCTACCAGCACCACCTTCACCGGGACGCTCGTGACGGCCACCAACTTCGAGGGGAACACCCTGTCGCCGTTCACCAGAAGCGTTGCGGGGATCGGAACTGTGGCCGTGACGAGCCCCAAGGCACACTCGGGAACATGCTCGGTCAGAATCCGTGCCACTGACACATCAGGTTCAATAGCGAAAATGTATGTGGGGCTGGCGGCCGGAACAAAGCGGGCCAGCGCGGACGCCTGGGTCAACATCACCACTGGCGGCCTTGCCGGCAACAATGTGCCGTACGTCCGGTTCTTCTCGGGCGCGACGAGGGTGGCGGATGTTTTCCGCAACAACGCCAACGGACAGTTGTGGCTGCGGGTCGCTAATCCGAACGGCACCGTCACCTACACCAGGCTCCAGGCCGCCAGCGTTCCGCTGAACACCTGGCAGCACATCAGGATGCAGGTGCGCGCGGACGGCGCCAGGTCCGCCATCCAGATCTGGTTCGGGACTGTCCAGGTGTTCAACAGGACGGTGAATCTGCCCTCCACAACCCTGAGCAGGGTCCAGTTCGGTGCCGAGCACCCGCGCCAGATGGGCGACAGCTACGTCGACGACGTCGTTGTGAAGCGTTCCGCCTCCTGACCGGGTTCCCTGGCCGGACGAAAATACTCCCCCCGTTGAATAGCAGTTGACCGCACGGTCCGAAGGTGGCTCAAAGCCCCTGCGGGCCGTGCGGTGCCTCCTCCTGGGGAGGGGACGCCTGGGCGTTTGTGCCAGCGTCCCGGGATGGGCACTAGACTTGACGTGATGTCTGAGCAGCCCGCCCCCAGCCCCGCCCCCGCCCCTCCCGCCGATGCCCTTTCCTCCGGCGTCGGCGAGAGCCTTCTGCCGGGGAGCCCCCTGCCGGCCGAAATTGCCTCGGCGCTGAAGCGGGACGGGGCCGGACTCGTGGCTGCCATCGTGCAGCAGTTCGACACCAATGAGGTCCTCATGCTGGGCTGGATGGACGACGAGGCCCTGAACCGGACCATGACCACCGGCCGCGTGACGTTCTATTCGCGGTCCCGCCAGGAGTATTGGCGCAAGGGTGACACGTCCGGCCATGTGCAGTGGGTCAAGTCGGTGGCCCTGGACTGCGACGGCGACGCCCTCCTCGTGCGGGTGGACCAGGTGGGGGCAGCATGCCACACCGGTACACGGACCTGCTTTGACGGCCGGGCCTTCGACGTCGTGGCAGGCCCGGCCAACTAGCGGCCCGCCCCTCCCACCCATCCGGCCCCTGCAGCCAGCAGGCCCGCACACCCAGGCATTAACCAAGAACAGACGGAGAACCAATAGCGATGCAGGACCTCGGAATCATCAGCCCTGGCCTGGAAGAATTCCGGGAACTCGCCGCCCACAGCCGCGTCATCCCTGTCCGGCTCAAGGTGCTGGCGGACGCCGAAACGCCCATCGGGCTGTACCGGAAGCTGGCGCAGGGCCAGCCGGGCACGTTCCTCATGGAGTCGGCGGCTGTCGGCGGTGCCTGGTCCCGCTACTCCTTCATCGGTTCCCGGTCCCGCGCCACGCTGACCACCAAGGACGGACAGGCGCACTGGCTGGGCGAGCCACCGGCGGGTGTGCCCGTGGACGGAAACCCTGTTGATGCCATCCGCGACACCATCGAGGCGCTGCGCACCGACCGGTTCGACGGGCTCCCGCCCTTCACCTCCGGCCTGGTGGGCTTCCTTGGCTGGGAAACGGTCCGTCACTGGGAGAAGCTCACCAGCCCGCCCGAGGACGACCTGCAGCTTCCCGAACTGGCGCTGAACCTCGTCACGGACATGGCCGTCCACGACAACATGGACGGCACGGTGCTGCTCATCGCCAACGCCATCAACTTCGACAACAGCTCCGAACGCGTCGACGAGGCCTGGCATGACGCCGTTGCCCGCGTGAAGGAACTGCTGGCCCGCATCAGCACCCCGGTGCTCCAGCCGGTGTCCGTGCTGGAGCCGGCCGCCCTCGATTTTGCCGCCAGCGTCCAGGAACGCTGGCACGAGCCCGAGTACCTCGCCGCCCTCGACCGGGGCAAGGAGGCGATCGTGGACGGCGAAGTCTTCCAGGTGGTCATCTCCCGCCGCTTCGAGATGGAGTGCGGGGCGTCGCCGCTGGACGTCTACCGGGTGCTGCGCAACACCAACCCGAGCCCGTACATGTACATCTTCAGCCTCGAGGACGCCGCCGGCCGGGAGTACTCGATCGTCGGCTCCTCGCCTGAGGCGCTGGTGACCGTCACTGGCGAGGACGTCATCACGCACCCCATTGCCGGTTCACGGCCCCGCGGCAAGACCGTGGACGCGGACAAGGCAATGGCCGAGGAACTCCTCGCCGACCAGAAGGAACGGGCAGAACACCTCATGCTGGTGGACCTGTCACGGAACGATCTTTCGAAGGTCTGCGTGGCGGGTTCGGTGGACGTCACCCAGTTCATGGAGGTGGAGCGCTTCAGCCACATCATGCACCTGGTCTCCACCGTCGTCGGACGCCTGGCTCCGACGGCGAAAGCCTACGACGTCCTGAAGGCCACCTTCCCGGCCGGGACCCTATCCGGCGCCCCGAAGCCCCGGGCACTGCGGCTCCTGGATGAACTCGAGCCGCACCGCCGCGGCATCTACGGCGGCGTGGTGGGCTACCTGGACTTCGCCGGTGACATGGACATGGCCATCGCCATCCGCTCCGCACTGCTGCGCGAAGGACGCGCGTACGTCCAGGCGGGCGGCGGCATCGTGGCGGACTCGAGCAACCCGGCCGAGGCGCAGGAAACCGTCAACAAGGCGGCGGCCCCGCTGCGGGCCGTCCACACGGCCGGCTCGCTGCACAACATCACGCCGGACTCCGTCAGCGCCCCCGACTCCGTCACGGGGGCAAACTCCTGATGGCGGTTCCCGCAGGATCCGCCGTGCCGGGCAAAACGCGCAGCACGGTCCCGGGCTGGGCGCGCAAGTCCACGGTGGTGCTGCTGATCGCGGCCCTGGCGCTGGCGGTTTTCGGCACCACCACCCAGACCTGGCTGACGGTGCACCTGGACCCCCAGCAGCTGGGCCAGGGCGCAGGCAGCGAAGGCGGTCTCCAGGTCCAGGGCAGTAAAGCCGCCACCACGGTCACGGCCCTGGCCCTGGTCGCGCTGGCCGGCGGCCTCGCGGCCTCCATCGCCGGAAAGATCGCACGCTGGGTCATCACGGCCATCATCGTGCTGGCGGCTGCCGGCATCATCACGGCGGCTGCCACCGTTCTCGCTGATCCCCTTGCCGCGGCCCAGGGATCCATCGCCGCCGCCACCGGTGTCTCGGGTGGAAGCGCGGACGTAAGCGTCAGCGCCTTCCCGGTGCTCGCCGTCGTCGCAGGTTCCCTGCTGGCCGTTTGCGGCCTGCTGGTGGTTCCGGCGGGGCGGTACTGGAAATCCCGGACCAAATACGACTCCGCGGCGTCCGGTCCCGCAGGTGAGCAGACCGGTCCCGTGGACGAGATCGACAGCTGGGACAGGCTCTCCCGGGGCGACGACCCCACCTGAGCCGGCCGGTCACGCAGCCACGCACCCCGGCCGCGATGCCGAAGGCCGCGGCAAAAAATGGCAGAATGTAAGCAGTATTGATCCTGAGGAGATTCACATGAGCAAAGCCACTGTTTCCGGTACAAAGCCCGCGGCCCCCAAGGAGCACCACGGCATCGACCACAGCATTGACCTGGGCCACGGCAACAGCCCGGCCGCCTGGACCTGCGTGATCGTCATGCTCATCGGCGCCCTCATCGCCTCCATTGCGTTCGTCATTGCCAGCACCCCGATCTTCTGGGCCGGCATCGCGGTCATGTTCGTCGGCCTGCTGGCCGGCTTCATCATGCGCAAGGCCGGCTATGGCGTGGGCGGCAGCAAGATCAAGAACACCGGCCACTAATCGTGACTGTTCTCGACGACATCAACGCCGGTGTCAGGGAGGACATGGAGGACCGGAAGCGCCTCGTGTCCCTCGCGGAACTGAAGGACCGCGCCCTCGCGGTGGCTCCTGCCCGGGACGCCTGGGCTGCCCTCGGCGGGGCGTCCGCGGACCGCGGCGAGCTGAAGGTCATCGCCGAGATCAAGCGCCGCAGCCCCTCCAAGGGCGACCTCGCCAGCATCGCGGACCCCGCATCGCTGGCCGTGCAGTACGCCGACGGCGGAGCCGCAGTGATCAGTGTGCTCACGGAGCAGCGCCGGTTCAACGGTTCGCTGGCTGACCTGGACGCCGTCCGCGCCCGGGTGGACGTCCCGCTGCTGCGCAAGGACTTCACGCTGGACGAGTACCAGATCTGGGAAGCCCGCGCCCACGGTGCGGACCTCATCCTCCTGATCGTGGCCGCCCTGTCCGACCAGCAGCTGCGCGAATTCAGTGCCCTGAGCCGCGAGCTCGGCATGAACGTGCTGGTGGAAACGCACACGCCGGAGGAGGTCGAGCGCGCCGTGGCCGCCGACGCCCGGATCATCGGCGTCAACGTCCGCAACCTCAAGACGCTCGACGTCGACCGGTCCGTTTTCGCCTCACTCGCCGGCAGCATTCCCTCCGGTGCTGTGGTGGTGGCGGAGTCGGGCGTTCGGAACGCCGACGACGTCGCGCACTACGCGGCGCACGGCGCCAACGCCATCCTCGTGGGAGAGGCGCTCGTCAGCGACGCCACCCCGCGTGAACGCATCGCGGAGTTCACAGCGGCCGGGGCCGCGGCCATCGCCGCCCGGGCCTGAACTCCCACCCAACCCTGGTGCCGTCTGTCCGCACGCCGTGCGGACAGATGGCGCCTGACATCAATAAGAAAAGTGAACAGGATGGTGAGACTGATGGCCGACGCGCCAACAGCCGGCTCTGACCAGGGCTCGGTGGATGCATTCCTGCAGGGAGGCTCGCTGCGCCACGCCCCGGGACCCTACTTCGGCGCCTACGGTGGCCGCTGGATGCCCGAGTCACTGATCGCGGCCCTGGACGAACTCGAGGACACGTTCGAGAAGGCCAAGGCCGATCCCGAGTTCATCGCCCAGATCGCGGACCTGAACAAGAACTACTCCGGCCGGCCCTCGCTCCTGACCGAGGCTAAGCGCTTTGCCGAGCACGCCGGCGGCGTCCGGATCTTCCTCAAGCGCGAGGACCTGAACCACACCGGCTCGCACAAGATCAACAACGTGCTGGGCCAGGCACTCCTTGCCAAGCGGATGGGCAAGACACGCGTCATCGCCGAAACCGGTGCAGGCCAGCACGGCGTGGCAAGCGCCACCGCTGCCGCCCTGCTGGGCCTCGAATGCGTGGTCTACATGGGTGCCGAGGACTGCCGCCGGCAGGCGCTAAACGTGGCGCGGATGGAGCTCCTGGGCGCCACGGTCATCCCCGTCACCAACGGTTCGCAGACCCTCAAGGACGCGATCAACGAAGCCCTCCGGGACTGGGTGGCCAACGTCGGCAACACCCATTACCTGCTGGGCACGGCAGCGGGCGCACACCCGTTCCCGGCCCTGGTCCGGTACTTCCACGAAGTCATCGGCGAGGAGGCCCGCTCGCAGATCCTCGAGCAGGCCGGGCGCCTGCCCGACGCCGTCTGTGCCTGCATCGGTGGCGGCTCCAATGCCATCGGCATTTTCCACGGCTTCCTCGATGACCCGTCCGTGAAGATCTACGGCTTCGAAGCCGGCGGGGACGGCGTCGAGACCGGCCGCCACGCGGCCACCATCACCCTTGGCCGCCCCGGCGTGCTGCACGGCGCCCGTTCCTACCTGATGCAGGACGACGACGGCCAGACCATCGAGTCACATTCCATCTCCGCGGGCCTGGACTACCCGGGCGTCGGACCCGAGCACTCCTACTTGGCCGACATCGGGCGCGTCAGCTACGAGTCGATCACGGACAGCGAAGCCATGGAAGCGTTCCGGATCCTGTGCCGCACCGAGGGCATCATTCCTGCGATCGAGTCCTCCCACGCCCTGGCCGGCGCCATCAAGGTGGGCCAGCGGCTGGCAGCGGAAGGCGGCTCCGCCGGGGCCTCGGACAAGATCGTGATCGTGAACCTGTCCGGCAGGGGAGACAAGGACGTTGCCACCGCAGCAGAGTGGTTCGACCTTCTGGACAAGGATTCGGCTGAAGCAGCCATCGGCAAGGAAGGGGAGCAGCTATGACCACGGCGCATAACACCAGCAATTCGGCCACCAGCAAATCCGCCACGAGCAAGTCGGCCATTGCCATCGACAAGGCCCGCGCGGAAGGCCGTGCGGCCCTGATCGGCTACCTGCCCGCCGGGTACCCCAGCGTCGAGGAGACCATCGCCGCAGGCATCGCCCTGGCGCGCAACGGCGCAGACCTGATCGAGATCGGCATCCCTTACTCCGACCCGGTCATGGACGGCCCGGTCATCCAGGCAGCCACCACCGAGGCCCTCGCCAAAGGTTTCCACGTCCGGCAGGTCTTTGACGTCGTCGCCGGCATCACCAGCCAAACCGACGCCGCCGTCCTGGTCATGACGTACTGGAACCCCGTGGTCCGCATGGGCGTGGACGAGTTCTCGCGCCGCCTGGCCGAGGCCGGGGGAGCAGGGCTCATCACCCCCGACCTGATCCCGGACGAGGCAGCCGAGTGGATGGACGCGTCGGAGAAGTACGGCCTGGACCGTGTCTTCCTGGTGGCGCCCTCCTCCACGCCCGAGCGCATGCGCCGGACGGTGGAGGCGAGCCGTGGCTTCGTCTACGCAGTCTCCATCATGGGCGTCACCGGTGCCCGCACGGCGGTAAGCGATGCGGCCACCGGCGTCGTGGCCGCAGCGAAGGCTGCCGGCGCGGAACGGGTGTGCGTGGGCCTCGGCGTCTCCACGGCCGAGCAGGTCGCCGAGATCGCGGCCTACGCGGACGGCGTGATCGTCGGCTCGGCACTTGTGGCGGCCGTGCGCGACGGCGGCGTTGACGCGGTTGCACAGCTCACCAAAGACCTCAGTACCGGACTGGCCAGGAAGTAACCGCAACCATGCAGACGCTCCTCACCGCAGCAGCCCTGGTTCCAGCCGGCATGGTGCCTGCAAGCATCCCGAGCCCGGACTGGTCGGGGTTCGATATTCCGCTGCCGTGGGGATCGCTCCGTATCCACGCCTACGCCCTGTGCATCCTGGCGGGGATCGTCGTCGGCCTGTGGCTGACATCCGTCCGCTGGGCCAGGCGCGGAGCGCCCGAAGGCAGCGTCTGGGACATTGCCATCTGGGCCATCCCCTTCGGCATCATCGGCGGCCGCCTCTACCATGTGTTTTCTTCCCCGGACGCGTACTTCGGTCCCGGCTTCGACGGCACCGGGGACCTGTCCCTGATTCCACAGATCCAGCGGGGCGGCCTTGGAATCTGGGGTGCCGTGGTGCTGGGTGCCTTCGGCGCCTGGATCGGGTGCCGCCGTGCAGGGGTCAAGCTCACGGCCTTCATCGATGCCGCCGCCCCGGGGCTGCTGCTGGCGCAGGCCCTCGGCCGGTGGGGAAACTACTTCAACCAGGAGCTCTTCGGCGGTCCCACCACGCTGCCGTGGGGACTCCAGGTGGACGCGGACAACGCCAATTTCCCGGCCGGATATCCGGCGGACACCCTCTTCCACCCCACGTTCCTCTATGAATCGCTCTGGAACATCGCGGGTGTGCTGATCCTGCTGGCCCTCGACCGGCGGTTCCACTTCCGCCGCGGCCGGCTCTTCTGGCTGTACGCCATGTACTACACCCTGGGCCGGGTCTGGATCGAGGCCATGCGGATCGATGATGCCGAACAGATCAGCCTGTTCGGGATCACCACCCGCCTGAACGTCTGGACCAGCATCTTCGTGTTCGTCGCCGCCCTGGCCGTGTTCATTGTGCTGGGCCGGCGCAAGGACGGCAACGCGGAGAGCGTCTACCTGCCGGGCCGCGAGCCGGCACCCGCGGTGGCCGCTATGAACGACGGCGGGAACGCCGACGCCGGGATGGCGGTCACCGGGGAGGCCGACGGCGGGAAGCCCGCCGTTGCTGAAGGGTCAGATGCCGGAACGGCAGGTCCGGCGGCGGGCAAGGACACGCCAAAGGGCCCCGCTTCCGCCCCGAATGTGACCGGCAATCCGGTCCGTGATACGGACCCTGTTGTCTCAGATAGTGAATCGCGTGATAATCTCCCTGATAACCAAAACGGTTCCGGGCTAGCTTCTGCCCAAACGGAAGCAGTCCCGGCATCCACCGGCGGCACCCCAACCGCCGCGGAGTCGCGGAACACCGGAAAGTCCGGTGGCACAGACGCCGGAACCGCGCCGGAGGCCGACAGCTCACGCTAGAAGGCACCGGTACCAGGGCAGCAGAGAGTTACCGCTCGGAGCGCCCACCACCACAGCGTCGTGGCACAGGCCAACTCCGGTCAGCATAGAGCTGCTGGCCGGTCAAGCCCGGGGCGGATGCTTGCGTAACTGTTAGTTCAGCACGCATGCCTGCCCTACAATTTCCATTAAGCAGTAACACTTTGTTGCGCCCATCACAGTGGCGCTCTGAGTGGGGCCAACGTTGTCCCTTCCATACGCACGATCAGGAGGAAGGACGTCTCCCATGACCCAAACTCTTTCAAGCCCCAGCTGGTCCGAACCGAACCAGCCGGACGCCGCCATGTCGCCGTTCAAACGGTTCGCGGCGCTCCCCGAGGCATCCGGGCTCTACAACCCGGAGCAGGAGAAGGACGCCTGCGGTCTTGCGATCATCGCCACCCTGCGCGGCGAGCCCGGCTACGACATCGTCGACGCCGCCCTTACCGCGCTGCGCAACCTCGAGCACCGCGGTGCCGTCGGTGCCGACGAGGGAACGGGTGATGGCGCCGGCCTCCTGATGCAGGTGCCGGACGAGTTCTTCCGTGCCGTCACCGAATTCGAACTTCCGGCCCCCGGCCAGTATGTGGTGGGCACCGCCTTCCTGCCCGCTGAGCAGCGTGAGGCCGACGCCGCCAAAGCCGGCATCGAGGGCCTGGCCGCCGACGAGGGACTCACTGTCCTGGGCTGGCGCGAAGTTCCCGTCGTCGCCGACCTGGTCGGTGCCATGGCGCGCGCCTGCATGCCGTACTTCTCGCAGCCGTTCTTCGCCTCGGCCACCGGCGAGCAGCTGGAGCGCAACGACCTGGACGGCCGCGCCTGGCGCATCCGCAAGCGCGCCCAGAACAAGTTCGGTGTGTACTTCCCGTCGCTGTCCTCCCGGACCATCGTCTACAAGGGCATGCTGACCACGGCCCAGCTGGAGCCGTTCTACCCGGACCTTTCGGACAAGCGCTTCAAGACCAAGCTGGCGATCGTCCACTCGCGCTTCTCCACCAACACCTTCCCGTCCTGGCCGCTGGCCCAGCCGTTCCGCACCATCGCCCACAACGGTGAAATCAACACCGTCAAGGGCAACCGGAACTGGATGCGCGCCCGCCAGTCCCAGCTCGCCAACCCGCTGCTGGGAGACTCACCGGAAGAGCTGTTCCCGATCTGCACGCCCGGCGCGTCCGACTCCGCGTCCTTCGACGAGGTTGCCGAACTGCTGTGGCTGTCCGGGCGCCCCATCACGCACGCCATCATGATGATGATCCCCGAGGCCTGGGAAAACCACGCCACGATGGATCCGGCCCGCCGTGCGTTCTATGAGTACCACTCCCTCCTGATGGAACCCTGGGACGGCCCCGCTGCCGTCTCGTTCACCGACGGCGCCCTCGTGGGCGCCACCCTGGACCGCAACGGCCTGCGCCCCGGCCGGTACTGGATCACCGAAGACGGCCTGGTCGTCTTCGCCTCCGAGGTGGGCGTCATCGACGTCGAACCCTCCAAGGTGGTCAAGAAGGGCCGCGTCTCGCCGGGCAAGATGTTCCTGGTGGACACCGAGGCCGGCCGCATCATCGGCGATGAGGAAGTCAAGGCGGAGGTTGCCGCGGCGAACCCCTGGGCCGAGTGGGTCAAGGACAACCTGATCGACCTCAACGAACTGCCGGAACGCGAGCACGTGGTGCACACCGCGGCGTCCGTGAACATCCGCCAGCGCACCTTCGGCTACACCACCGAAGAGCTGAAGATCCTGCTGGGCCCGATGGCCCGCACCGGCGCCGAACCGCTGGGCGCCATGGGCTCCGACACCCCGGTGGCCGTGCTGTCCAAGCGCCCCCGACTGCTCTTCGACTACTTCGTGCAGTCCTTTGCGCAGGTCACCAACCCGCCGCTGGACGCCATCCGTGAGGAGCTGGTCACCTCCCTGACCTGCGCCATCGGCCCCAACGGCAACCTCCTGGACACCAAGCAGGTGCGCCAGCCGCAGGTCTCCCTGCCGTTCCCGGTGATCAACAACGACCAGCTCGCCAAGATCGCCAACATCGAGGACGCCGAAGGCAACCGGGTCGCGATGAAGGTCCGCGGCCTCTACCGCCCCGAGGGCGGCGAGAACGCGCTGCGCGCCCGGCTCACCGAAATCTGCGAGCAGGTGTCCGGTGCCATCAACCGCGGCGTGCAGTACGTGGTCCTCTCCGACCGCGACTCGAACGCCCAGTGGGCCCCGATCCCGTCCCTGCTGCTTGTCAGCGCCGTGCACCACCACCTGCTGCGCAGTGCAAACCGCACCAAGACCGCCCTGGTGGTCGAGGCCGGCGACGTCCGCGAGACGCACCATGTGGCTGTCCTCGTGGGCTACGGCGCGTCCGCCGTGAACCCGTACCTGGCCATGGAATCCGTCGAGCAGCTCATCGCCGCCGGCGACGTGGTCGGCGTGACCCCGCAGGACGGCGTCTACAACCTGATCAAGGGCCTCGGCAAGGGTGTCCTGAAGATCATGTCCAAGATGGGCATCTCCACCGTGGCGTCCTACACCGGCGCGCAGACCTTCGAAGCGCTTGGCCTGGGCCAGGAGCTCGTGGATGAATTCTTCGCCGGCACGCACTCCCAGCTGGGTGGCGTGGGCCTGGACGTCATCGCGGCAGAAGTCTCCGCGCGGCACCAGATGGCCTACCCCGAGGGCGGCATCGAACAGCCGCACCGCCCGCTGCTGGGCGGCGGTGAGTACCAGTGGCGCCGCGATGGCGAGCCGCACCTCTTCAACCCGGAGACGGTCTTCCGGCTGCAGCACGCCACGCGGGAGCGCCGCTACGACATTTTCAAGGCGTACACCAAGGGCGTGGACGACCAGTCCGAGAACCTGATGACCCTGCGCGGTCTGCTCAAGTTCAAGGACGGTGTGCGTCCCGCCGTGCCGCTCGAGGAAGTCGAGCCGGTCTCCAGCATCGTCAAGCGCTTCTCCACGGGTGCCATGAGCTACGGCTCCATCTCGAAGGAAGCCCACGAGACCCTCGCAATCGCCATGAACCGGCTGGGCGGCAAGTCCAACACCGGTGAAGGCGGCGAGGACGTGGACCGCCTGCTGGATCCGGAGCGCCGGTCCGCCGTCAAGCAGATCGCCTCGGGCCGTTTCGGCGTCACGAGCCTCTACCTGACCAATGCGGACGACATCCAGATCAAGATGGCGCAGGGCGCCAAGCCCGGCGAGGGCGGCCAGCTGATGGCCCAGAAGGTGTACCCGTGGGTTGCCCGGACGCGCCACTCGACCCCCGGTGTCGGACTCATCTCCCCGCCCCCGCACCACGACATCTACTCGATCGAGGACCTCGCGCAGCTCATCTACGATGCCAAGCGCGCTAACCCCTCGGCCCGGGTGCACGTCAAGCTCGTCTCCGAGGTGGGCATCGGCACAGTTGCCGCTGGTGTTACCAAGGCCAAGGCCGACGTCGTGCTTGTTTCCGGGCACGACGGCGGTACCGGCGCCTCGCCGCTGAACTCGCTCAAGCACGCCGGTGTGCCGTGGGAGCTGGGTCTCGCAGAGACCCAGCAGACCCTCATGCTCAACGGCCTGCGCGACCGCGTCGTCGTGCAGGTGGACGGCCAGCTCAAGACCGGCCGCGACGTCGTCATCGCCGCGCTGCTCGGCGGCGAGGAATTCGGTTTCGCCACCGCGCCGCTGGTGGTTGAGGGCTGCATCATGATGCGCGTCTGCCACCTGGACACCTGCCCGGTGGGTGTTGCCACACAGAACCCCGAGCTGCGCGCCCGCTTCAGCGGCAAGCCGGAGTTCGTGGTGAACTTCTTCGAGTTCCTGGCCGAGGAAGTCCGCGAGATCCTCGCGGAGCTTGGTTTCCGGAGCATTGAGGAAGCGATCGGCCACGCCGAAATGCTGGACACCCAGGAGGCCATCAGCCACTGGAAGGCCGAGGGCCTGGACCTGGATCCGATCCTGCATGGCCTCGAGTTCGACGACGACGCCCCGCTGCGGAACCTGACCGGCCAGAACCACGAGCTGGACAAGCACTTCGACCAGCGGCTCATCACCATGGCCGCCGAGGCGCTGACCGACCGTGCCCCGGTGAAGATCACCGTTGACGTCATCAACACCGACCGTTCGGTGGGCACCATGCTGGGCCACGTCGTGACCAAGACGTTCGGCACGGACGTGCTGGCGACGGACACCATCGACATCACGCTCAACGGCACCGCCGGGCAGTCGCTGGGCGCCTTCCTGCCTGCCGGCATCACGCTGCGCATGTACGGCGACTCGAACGACTACGTCGGCAAGGGCCTTTCCGGCGGCCGGATCATCGTCCGCCCGGACCGCTCCAACGTGTTCCAGGCCGAGCGGAACGTCGTGGCCGGCAACGTGATCGGTTACGGCGCGACGAGCGGCGAGCTGTTCCTGCGCGGCCAGGTGGGCGAACGCTTCCTGGTCCGCAACTCGGGCGCCACCGCTGTTGTTGAAGGCATCGGCGACCACGGCTGTGAGTACATGACCGGCGGCCAGACGCTGATCATCGGACGCACCGGCCGGAACTTTGGCGCGGGCATGTCCGGCGGCACGGCCTACGTGCTGGACCTGGACACCGCCCGGGTCAACAAGGAAGCCCTGCAGTCCGGCGAACTCCAGCTCGTCGAGCTGGACGCCGAGGACCGCGACATCGTCCACGGCTTGCTGGTCAAGCACGTGGAGGAAACCGAATCCCAGCTGGCTGCGCGTCTGCTCGACAACTTCGACGACACCGCTGCCCGCATTACCAAGGTGCTGCCGCGCGACTACGCCGCAGTGCTGCAAACCCGTCTTGACGCCATCGAAGAGGGCCTTGACCCCGACGGCGAAGAAGTTTGGTCTCGAATCCTGGAGGTGACCGGTGGCTGATCCACGCGGATTTCTGAAAGTACGTCAGCGTGAAACCCAGCCGCGCCGTCCCGTTCCCGTCCGCATCATGGACTGGAAGGAAGTCTACGAGGCCCAGGAAAAGGGTGTCCTGAAGAGCCAGGCCGGCCGCTGCATGGACTGCGGCGTGCCGTTCTGCCACCAGGGCTGCCCGCTGGGAAACCTGATTCCCGAGTGGAACGACCTCATGTGGCGGGACAAGGGCGAGGAAGCGATTGAGCGGCTGCACGCCACCAACAACTTCCCCGAATGGACTGGCCGGCTCTGCCCCGCCCCGTGCGAGGCGTCCTGCGTGCTGGGCATCAACCAGCCCGCCGTGACCATCAAGCAGGTCGAGGTTTCCATCATCGATGAGGCCTTCGACAACGGCTGGGTCAACCCGCTGCCCCCGCACCGCCTCACCGGCAAGACGGTCGCCGTCGTCGGTTCCGGCCCTGCCGGACTGGCGGCTGCACAGCAGCTGACCCGCGTGGGCCACACTGTGGCCGTTTACGAACGCGACGACAAGATCGGTGGCCTGTTGCGCTACGGCATCCCCGACTTCAAGATGGAAAAAGAGCAGGTGGACCGCCGGCTTGAGCAGATGAAAGCCGAAGGCACCCGCTTCCGCACCGGCGTCGCCGTCGGTACGGACGTCACCTGGGAGCAGTTGCGCCGCCGTTACGACGCCGTGGTCATCGCCACCGGTGCCACGGTTCCGCGTGATCTGCCCATCCCGGGCCGCGACCTTGCCGGCGTGCACTTCGCCATGGATTACCTGGTGCCCTCCAACCGCGTGGTGGCGGGGGAGTCCCCGGAGAACCACATCGACGCCCGCGGCAAGCACGTCGTCATCCTTGGCGGCGGCGACACCGGCGCGGACTGCATCGGCACGGCGCACCGCCACCAGGCAGCGTCGGTGACCACCCTGGCCATCGGCAAGCAGCCGCCGCTGGAACGCGCCGGCCACCAGCCGTGGCCGACGTTCCCGACCCTCTTCGAGGTGGCCAGCGCCCACGAGGAAGGCGGTGAGCGCACGTACCTCGCCTCCACCGTGGAATTCGTGGGCGAGGACGGCAAGCTGACCGGCGTCAAGGTTGCAGAGACCGAATTCGTGGACGGCAAGCGCCTCCCCAAGGCCGGCACCGAGCGGATCATCCCCGCTGACCTGGTGTTCCTGTCCCTCGGCTTCACCGGAGCCGAGCCGGCCGGCATCACCGAGCAGGTCAGCGCCGAGTTCGACGGCCGCGGCAACGTGGCCCGCGACGGCTACTACATGACCAACACCGAGGGGGTCTTCGTGGCAGGCGACGCCGGCCGTGGACAGTCCCTGATCGTGTGGGCCATTGCCGAAGGCCGTGCGGCCGCTGCGGCGGTGGACAAGTACCTGATGGGAAGCACCATCCTTCCTGCTCCTGTCGCTCCGACGGACCGTGCCATAGCCGTCCTGTAGCGCCGATCCGGGGCTGAAATTCATCTCCGGGACAACTTAACCAATGCAAGTGACAAATAGGGTAGGTATATGAGACGCGCAAAGATTGTGGCCACCTTCGGACCGGCCATTGCCAGCTATGAAAACACCCTCGCGGTGCTGGAAGCCGGCGTTGATGTAGCCCGCATGAACATGAGCCACGGCGACTACTCCGTGCACGACAACACCTATGAAAATGTCCGCAAGGCCGCGGCCGACCTCGGCAAGGCCGTGGCCATCATGGCTGACCTGCAGGGCCCGAAGATCCGCCTGGGCCGCTTCGTCGACGGTCCCCACGAGCTGGCTGTGGGGGACACCTTCACGATCACCACTGAGGACGTTCCGGGCACCAAGGAGATCTGCTCCACCACGCTCAAGAGCCTGACCGAGGACGTCAACCCGGGCGACGCCCTGCTGATCGACGACGGCAAGGTGGCGCTGCGCGCCATTGAGGTGGACGACGTCAAGGTCGTTGCCCAGGTGACCGTCGGCGGGTTCGTGTCCAACAACAAGGGCATCAACCTTCCCGGCGTCGCCGTCAACGTCCCCGCACTGAGCGAAAAGGACGAGGACGATCTGCGCTGGGCCATCCGCCGCGGCGTGGACCTCGTCGCCCTGTCGTTCGTCCGTGATGCCGGCGACATCAAGCGCGTCCACGAGATCATGGACGAAGAAGGCCGCCGCGTTCCGGTGATCGCCAAGATCGAAAAGCCCCAGGCCGTGGAACAGCTCCACGAGATCATCGACGCGTTCGATGCGATCATGGTGGCCCGTGGCGACCTCGGTGTGGAGCTTCCGCTGGAGGAAGTGCCGATCGTGCAGAAGCGCGCCATCGAACTGGCACGCCGCTGGGCCAAGCCGGTCATCGTGGCCACCCAGGTGCTCGAGTCCATGATCGACAACCCGCGGCCTACCCGCGCCGAGGCCTCCGACTGCGCCAACGCAGTGCTCGACGGCGCCGACGCGGTCATGCTCTCCGGTGAGACCAGCGTGGGCAAGTACCCGATCGAGACGGTCAAGACCATGGCCCGGATCATCGAGTCCACCGAGGAGCACGGACTGGAGCGCGTCCCCCCGCTGGGCACCAAGCCCAAGACCCGTGGTGGCGCTATCACCCGTGCCGCCGTCGAAATCGCCGACCAGCTGGACGCCAAGTACATCTGTACGTTCACGCAGTCCGGTGACTCGGCACGCCGCCTGTCCCGCCTCCGCCCGATCAAGCCGGTTTTCGCATTCACTCCGGTGGAGCACGTGTGGAACCAGCTGGCGCTGACCTGGGGCATCCAGCCTCAGCTCGTCGCAACGGTGGGCCACACGGATGAAATGACGGCGCAGGTGGACCGCAGCCTGCTGGACATGGGACTCGTGGAAGACGGCGACCTCGTGGTCATCGCTGCCGGTTCCCCTCCAGGAAAGGCGGGTTCGACCAACTCGCTGAAGGTCCACAAGGTGGGCGACCTCGCCGACACGTCCCGCACGGGCGAGTCGACCGAGAAGAAGGAAAAGCTCGGCCCGTGGCCGGAAAAGAAGAAGAAGAAGGACAAGGCTGCATCGGCTCCGGCTGAGTAGCTGCACCTGAAAGGGAGGATTCCCGCGACCAGTTCACCGGTGGCGGGGGTCCTCCCTTTTGTTTCCCGGTTTTGGCTCCGGTTTCGGGGGAAACGGAAGGACCCCGGCACGGTGTGCCGGGGTCCTTCCGCTTCGGTGTAGCTCTTGGCTAATTGACCTGGTTGATGATGGTCTCGGCCACTTCGCGCATGCTGAGGCGGCGGTCCATCGAAGTCTTCTGGATCCACCGGAAGGCCTCTGGCTCCGTCAGGCCCATCTTGGTGGTCAGCAGGCTCTTGGCGCGTTCCACGAGCTTGCGGGTGGCGAACTGCTCCTGCAGGTCGCTGACCTCACTCTCGAGGGCCTTGATCTCCTCATGGCGGGAGAGTGCGATCTCCAGGGCGGGGATCAGGTCGGCGGGCGTGAACGGCTTCACCACGTAGGCCATGGCGCCGGCGTCGCGGGCGCGCTCCACAAGTTCCTTCTGGCTGAAAGCGGTCAGCAGCACCACGGGGGCGATGCGTGCCTTGACGATCTTCTCGGCCGCGGAAATGCCGTCCATGACGGGCATCTTGACGTCCATGAGGACCAGGTCCGGCTTGAGCTCCTCGGCCAGCTGCACGGCCTTCTCTCCGTTGTCGGCCTCGCCGATGACGTCGTAGCCCTCGCCCCGCAGGATTTCGATGATGTCCAGGCGGATGAGGGTTTCGTCTTCGGCCACAACTACGCGGCGCGCCGGCTGGGACGTTTTGTTTGACTCCGTCGGTTCTGACACGGGATCTCCTTGAAAAGGTACGGCGGGACTATGACTATCTTAGTTGGACCCCGCGCTTGTACTTGGATCGGCATGGCTTGTTGCGACGGCAGTGGCGCGATTCTGGTTTTAGCCTATCTGCATGTAGAGTAAATCCGCGCACTGGTAGTGGCTGCGTTGATCACACTTCGCTGTGAGCCTACGATTGTTACTCCGTGTACTCCGCGCCCGAGTGGCGGAATTGGCAGACGCGCCGCACTCAAAATGCGGTATCGAAAGGTGTGTGGGTTCGAGTCCCACCTCGGGCACGTGTTTCCCCTGTTCAGGGGCTTTTCTGCCTCTGAGTGTGCACATTTTGTTCACTTGTGGCCCCTTCGGGGGCCTTTTTCATTGCTGGCCGGTTGCCTCCTTGCCTTCCTGGATGGACCGGTTGTTGTTCGTTACCAGTTCATGGGCCTTTATGGCTCGGCCAACATGACCTGAGAAGAATTTGGTGTGGGTTTCTTTATCGCATCGCTGGGTGTTCACTAGTTCCTCCTTGGCGGCTGTAGGTGGCTGATCTGCTTATCCATGGTGGTTTCGCGGGAGGACGACGTGACTTGCGCACAACTGGTCGGGAATCGGGGTCGCCCGGACGCCCAGAGGCTGTCCGATGCTGCCTGACGGCGAGGCGGCGTCGCCCTATGTTGTAGCCCATGATGCACACCGCCCTTCTTCCATGGATCGACGGTTTTTCCGTCGATAGCTGTTCATGGCTGCCGCCGGAGTCGACTACATGACGCTGTGGATTCTTTGCCGCGGTGTCCCGAAGCGCTGTGCCTGCTGCCTGGCTGGTCTCTCATGTCTCTTCATTGCCCGCCTGTTGGGTGACTGCATGACGGAACGATGACCCGCCGAACCATCCTTAGCGGATGAGGAACTGTACGTCAGGCTGTGGTGCGGCTCTGTCTTTTAGGGAACTTGTTCGCGGCCGTCCGAAATCCCAGTCCGGCGTGGCCTCCCTCAGCCCAACTGTCCCGACATCTCTGTTGCGATGCACCAACGTGTCCCTGTCACGTTGAGATCCAAGAGTTTTCGAGAGCCGCCGTCAGAAAAGAAGGAATCGAACTCTACCCCGAAAGCCCGGCAGCTGCGTGCTGACGTCAGGTTGGGGTGTACTTCAACCTGCACGCTACAACGAAGGGCTTAATTGCAGTTTGCTGCAATCGCATCCGGGTGAAGTGCAGCTACCTGAAGGGCAGCGCCGATGATGCCCGCGTCGTTCCTTAGTTTGGCCGGCAAGATCGGGGTATTCAGTTTCAATTTCGGAAGGTACTGGTCGGCGCAAGCTGAGATCCCACCGCCCACTATGAACAAGTCGGGGGAGAAGAGGAATTCAACGTGAGAGAAATAGCGTTGAAGGACCTCGCTGTATTGCTCCCAGTTCAGGTTGTTTCTCTCGCGGGCGACGGCCGAGGCCTTGGTTTCCGCGTCAAACCCGTCGATCTCGAGGTGGCCCAGTTCAGAGTTGGGCACGAGTTTTCCATCGAATACGAATGCCGAACCGATGCCTGTTCCCAGCGTGATTGCCAGGGCTGTGCCAGTAACACCTTTACCAGCACCAAATTTCACTTCCGCCAAGCCAGCAGCGTCCGCGTCGTTGATGACCTCGACGAATCGATGAAGACGGTCTGTGAAGAGGGTTTGAATATCGAAGCCGACCCACGAAGGGTCCAGGTTTGCAGCTGAGCGGGCAACGCCGTGCTGGACGATCCCGGGGTAAGTAACCCCTACCGGTGCACCCACCCCTTGCGCTTCCATTCGCTGCTCCAGTTCCTGGACTACTTCTGCGACAACGTTGGCGACGGCATGTGGCGTGCGCAGACTTGGGGTCGCGATATGGACCCTATCTCCTTCAAGACGGCCAGTGGTGAGGTCAGTGATGCCGCCCTTAATGCCGGTGCCACCGATGTCGATGCCGATCATGGAAAGTGAGGTCATGCCTATGTTTGGTCCTCTGTTAGCTGTTTTAGGGATTTGCCGGGTCCGGACTTTGCGTGGCAGCGAACCGAGGCAGAGGTGATAGCTGCGCGGCTTTCAGACGAATGGCGGCGACTTGCGTGCTTTCAGGATCGGTGACCACGCCGCTTGCTACATCAGCCGTTGTCAGCAGTTCTTGCAACGGTTAGTCTTTGCTGCTGAAGGCGGCGTCGAAGCTGGTCTGGGAGGCGGGGAAGTCGAACTTCTTCAGGGCGGCGAGGGCTTCGGGGGCGCCGTGCAGGCGGTCCATGCCGGCGTCCTCCCATTCCACGGAAATGGGTCCGTTGTAGCCGATCGCGGTGAGTGCCCGGAAGGACGATTCCCAGGGGACGTCGCCGCGTCCTGCGGAGACGAAGTCCCAGCCGCGGCGGGGTTCGCCCCAGGGCAGGTGGGAGCCGAGGACGGTGTTCCGGCCGGTGGGGCGGAGCTTGGTGTCCTTGCAGTCCACGTGGTAGATCCGGTCCTTGAAGTCCCAGATGAAGGAGACGGGGTCGATGCCCTGCCACATGAAGTGGGAGGGGTCCCAGTTCAGGCCGAACGCTTCGCGGTGGCCGATCGCTTCGAGGGTGCGGACGGTGGTCCAGTAGTCGTAGGCGATCTCACTCGGGTGGACTTCGTGGGCGAAGCGGACCCCGCATTCATCGAAGACGTCCAGGATGGGGTTCCAGCGGTCGGCGAAGTCCTGGTAGCCGGCGTCGATGACCTTCTCCGGGACCGGGGGGAACATCGCGACGTACTGCCAGATGGAGGAGCCGGTGAACCCGACGACGGTGTCGACCCCGAGGGCTTTGGCGAGCCGGGCGGTGTGTTTCATTTCCTCGGCGGCGCGGGTGCGGACGCCTTCGGGGTCGCCGTCGCCCCAGACCTTGGATCCGACGATCGCTTCGTGGCGGAAGTCGATCGGGTCATCGCACACGGCCTGGCCCTTGAGGTGGTTGGAGATGGCCCAGACCTTCAGGTTGTACTTTTCCAGCACGGCGAGTTTGGAGTCGACGTAGCCGGGTTCGTCCCAGCGCCAGGCGTCCAGGTGGTCGCCGGAGACGGCGATTTCCAGGCCGTCGTAGCCCCAGCCGGAGGCGAGTTTGGCGACTTCCTCGAAGGGCAGATCGGCCCACTGGCCGGTGAACAGGGTATACGGGCGGGACATTTCAATCTCCTTCGGTGACAAGAGAGTTGTCGTCCACGACGGTTAGAGTGCTCTTGTTGTTGGCTGATTCTTCGACGGCCGCCAGGACGCGCTGGACCTGCAGGCCTTCCTCGAACGAGGGCAAGGGCGCAACACCTGTGGCGATGGCGGTGAGGAAGTCGCGGATCTGGTGGGTGAATGTGTGCTCCCAGCCGATGATGTGCCCTTGCGGCCACCACGCCGCCAGGTAGGGGTGCTGGGGTTCGTTGACCAGGACCCTGCGGAAACCCTGCTCCCGGACCGGGGAGGTGGCGTCCAGGAAGCCGAGTTCGTTGAGGTTTTCCAGGTCGAAGGTCAGGGCGCCTTTCGTGCCGTATACCTCGATCTGGAGGCTGTTCTTCTGGCCGGTGGCCACCCGGGAAGCTTCGACGGAGGCGCCGATGTCACCGGTGAGCCAGAAGGTAGCCCACGCAGCGTCATCGACCGTGACGTTCTCCAGGCCTTCCGGGCCGGGGCGCTGGGTGACGAAGGTCTTCAACACCCCGGATGCCTCCAGGATGGTTTGTCCGGTGAGGTATTGGATTTGGTCGATGGCGTGGGAGGCGATGTCACCGAGCGCCCCGGACCCTGCGGTCTCCTTACGCAGCCGCCACGTCATGGGTGATGCTGAATCTGTTAGCCAGTCCTGTAGGTACGCGGCGCGCACGTGCCGGATCGTGCCAAGGCGGCCCTCGGCGATCAGTTCCCGGGCCAAGGCCAAGGCCGGGACGCGGCGGTAGTTGAAGCCGATCATCGATTGCACGCCGTTGGCGCGGGCCTTGGCGGCTGCTGCGGTCATGAGTTCAGCCTCGGCCAGGGTGTTCGCCAGGGGTTTTTCCACCAGGACGTGCTTGCCCGCCTCGAGCGCGGCAATGGCGATCTCGGCATGCATCCAGCCCGGAGCGCAGATGTCCACGATGTCGATGTCATCCCGGGCGATCACCGTGCGCCAGTCGCTGGCTGATTCGGCCCAGCCGTACTTGGCCGCTGCCTCTGCCACGGCGCCGGCGTCCCGGCCCACCAGGACCTTCTGTTCGAAGGCCGGGACGTCGAAGAAGCTGGCCACGTTGCGCCACGCGTTGGAGTGGGCCTTTCCCATGAAGGCATAGCCGATCATCGCCACCCCTAACGTACGCCGGCTTTCGAGCGGGAGCTCAGGGGGGCCGGAGCGAGACGGCATGGTGCCTTCAATGTCGGGACCGGTCACGGGCGTGTTCTTGTGTGATTTCTCGTCCAAAAGACTTCCTTTCGATGCAGGAGGGTGGAGATAGGGGAGGGCCGGGGGTGCGACCGAGTGCACGTGGTCGGTGCCGATCTGGTTGTTTCAGTGGCGCTTTTCATTGATGGTGCCGCAGGGCACGCTCGGATCAACTTGGACGGTGTACAAGTCGATGTCTTGCTGCGTGACGAGGATGCCGTGTCTGTGTTCGAACGCGGCAGGTATCAGTCGGTCGACGGCTTCGCTGATTTTCTGGTCCAGGCTCTGTGGGTCGTCCTCTGTCGTAACCTGAACGGATAGCGAGAGCGGTGGATGATCGGGCAGGTCGTTGTGTGTGATGAGGTTGTCCTCGTTAGTTGGCAGCCGATCGGCGTCGTAGGACATGAGCCCTCCTAGGCTGGTGAACAAAATGGCAGGGGAAAGACGAAGAGATCTCATCTGCTTTGGTCTGGGCCACGCCCGTTGTCACCGATGAGCGACCAAACGTGAGGATGACAGCGATTGCCGACGACCCGCTTTGGTGACGGAAGATCCTGGTGGCGAGGGGTCATAGGATGACTGATCTCGAGGACGGGCCGGAACCGGGCCTGCTTCTCAGCGAGGGTTCGCGCGGGGACTTCACCGTACTGAGGCTTCCGTGCTCGCCGACGAGCTATCGGCAGATCGACCGTCGGCCCACGGTGAGGTAAGCCACTCAATCATGCGATGGATGCTGCGCTGGGCACCGACTGTCGTCGGTTCGTTGAGGTGTCCGTGCTCTGTTCCGTGTTCCCTGACGGTCAACATGTCCACGCCCGCGCCGGCGAGTTCGGCGGCAAAGGCGTCGCCGGATGCGCGGATGGTGTCCACGTCGGAATTAAGGATGAACGTGGGTGGAAAGCCGGATAGATCATGCCCACCAGGGAATGCATAAGGGTCGCCCAACTGCTTGGGGTCTCCGTTCACGTAGTTCAGAGTCAGCCCTTCGACGCCTTCCGGCGTTAGGGGGATGCCGGGGGCCGGGGTCGTCACGGCGAGCTTGGCCTCCAGTTCGCTGCTGAACTGCGGCAACTGCGGGTGCAGCAGTGGGTAGGCGAGCAGCAGTCTGGAGGGCATGGCGAGGCCCTGATCGCGCAGACGCAGAGTCAATCCTGCTGTGAGGGTCCCCCCTGCGCTTGCTCCACCCAGTGCCCAGCCGGCCGGACTCTGCGAATGTAGTTCTCTGTTTGCCCAAGCGAGAACAGCCTCTATCTCGTTGATCGCTACGGGGTAGTAGGCGTTACCGGCGCCCGGTTCGGCGCCGAGGTCCAGAGCCCACTGAGGGACCGGGGCGAGTCGGTAGTCTACGGCTACGACGGAGATCCCGGCCTCGGCCAGGCTGGTGGCGACCCAATCGCTCTCGGCCATGTCGAGGTCGCCGTGGATGTACGATCCGCCGTGGCACCACACCATGCCGACCCGCTCGGGGCGGGACGTTGATGGTGTGTAGATGCGGATCGGGATTTCCCCGTGCGGCCCCTGGAGTTGTCCGTTCTTGGTGTTGACGGTGTTGTCTGTCATGGTCTTATCCTTTCCGAGCGCTGGCGCTGAACGCTGCACGGATCCGTCGGCTAAATCCTTCATCGAGGCCCGCCCAGGAAGGCCGGATCCTTGAGGCATCTGGGAGGGTTTACTGGGCAGATGCGCAAAGCTTGTGCTGGAAATCGGAGCACCTGGACTTCAGCACGGCAAGAACGACCGTTCGAAACAGCACGTCATATGAGGCGAGCCGCGCGTCTCTGGTTCTCGTGGCCCTCCAACGGAGCCCAGGGTGTATTGATTCGTCTAAACGGTTCCTATGTGCCAGATGCCGGGCGACGTGCGGGAGGCCTGCCAGGGGAGTAGCGGTTATGCGCTCGGTTCTTCGATGCTGGACAGGTATGCCAGGGATTGGCTGATGCCTTCGAAGAGGTCGCCGGTGTAGTCATCAAATTCGACTACGCCTGTTTCGAGTGATGTGGCTGCCCGGAGGATAGCCGGGACGTCCATTGCTCCCTCGCCGGCAGGCAGCTGGGCCGTGGTATCGGTACTGATCGGGCCGTCCTTGATATGGATGAACTTCACCCGGTCACCGAGCCGAGTCAGCAGATCAGCGGCGTTTTGCCCGGCCACGGCCGCCCAATACGTGTCGATTTCAAGGACAACTTCCGGCTGCAGCAGGCTGGAGAAGTAGTCGAGGGCCGTGACGCCCTCGATAGTGCTCTCCAGTTCCCAGGCATGGTTGTGGTACCCAACGCGGATGCCATACTCGGCCCCTTTCCGGGCGGCGGCGTTGAGTTTCTCCGCTGTGGCCTGAATAGTTTCCGGGTCCTGCCAGTGTTCGGCCGGCAGGAAGGGATCGATAACTGTGGTGATGCCCAGTTCCTTCGCCGCGGCGAAGATCTCATCCTGGTCCTGGCTTAAGAGCGGGGCGTGGCCGGAAGGAGCCGTGAGTCCGTTTTCCTTCAAAGCGGCACCGAGCTCTTTGACGGTGGCCACGAAGTTGTAGGGTTCCACTTTCGTGTAGCCGATAGCGGCGACTTGTCTGATCGTGCCTGGCAAGTCTTCCTGAAGGGAATGGCGCAGCGTGTACAGCTGGAGGGAGTAGGACATGTTTTCCTTGACGTCTTTGTGCTTCGAGTCTTGTGGCATGTGTCAGCGTCCGGCGAGGGAACCGCCGATACCGCCGACGCTGAAGTATTTGTTCAGAGTGGCGAAGAGGATGACCGGCGGGACCATCATCACGACGGCGAGGGCCATGACTGAACTCCAGTCGGTGAGGTTCTGCTGGAAAAATGACTGGACACCCAGGGGCAGGGTGATGATCTCGGTTGATCGAAGGAACACGATGGCCACGAGATAGTCGTTCCACGCGAGCAGGAAGGAAAAGATCGCTGTGGAGAGCACTCCTGGCAGGGAGTTGCGCAGCACGACCTTGGTAAAGGACCCGAAGACCGAGCAGCCATCGATCCAGGCCGCTTCCTCCAGGCTCATCGGGATCGAGTCGAAGTATGCGGCCATCATCCATGTCGCTACGGTCATCGTGGACCCCACATAGATGATGGTCAGGCCCAGAAGGTTGTCCACCAGCCCCATCCCGGCGAACAGGATGAACAGCGGTACTACTGAGGTGATGATTGGCAGGGACTGCATCACAAACAGGAGCAGCGAGTAGCCGGAGACTGCTTTGCTCCTGCCGCGGGAGAGGACATAGCCGGCCGGTGCTGCCACGGCTACTGATACGACGACCGTCGCCAAGGCGGTGACCAGGCTGTTCTGCAGCCAGGTGGTGGCGAGCGTTTGGGAGAAGATGTAGCCGAAGTTCTCCAGGGTAAGGCCCGTGGCGGTACTAGTTCGTCCTGGCGTCAATGAGAGAACTATCGTGACCATGATTGGGATCAGGACGATCGCGGTGATGGCAAGGATCAGGGCGAACCTCCACCAGCGCCCGCGCATACCGGCTTCAGGAAGTACAGGGGGTTTGCCTGTAGCTCCCGGAACCATGCCAACTTCGGCGGTTGGATGCAGTACTGCACTCATTATTCGACGCTCGACTTTCGGATCTGGCGATAGAGAATGACCGACACCACGACGAGGGTGAGAGTCATGAGGAAGGCGATAGCCACGCCGGGGCCCGTCTGGAAGTTCTGAAAGACGGTGCGGTAAGCCAAAACCACGAGCGAGGTAGTCGCATCGACGGGACCGCCGCCGGTGAGGAGGTAAATGGTGGGGAAGTCATTGACACAAAAGATCGTCATGAGGATCCAACTGATGTAGGTCGAGCGGGAGATCAGCGGGAGGGTGATCTGGCTGAACTGCTGCCACCGGCTGGCGCCGTCCATGCTGGCAGCTTCGTAGACGGAAGTGTCCACTGATGCCAGGGCCGAGGATGTCATCATCATCATGAACGGGAAGCTGACCCACACCTTGAAGATCATGACGGTAACAGCGGCCAAGGTCGGGTCGGCCAGAAATAAGGGGCTACCCAGGCCGAGGCTTCGGAACAGCGCAGGGACCGGGCTGTCAGGCGTTGCCACCAGCCAGTTCCAGGCAGCCGCGGAGACCACGATCGGCACTACCCAGGGCAGGAGCAGCAGTACCTTAAAGACTCCGTTTGCCGGGATCTTGGTACGCAACAGCAGGGCCAGACCCATTCCGACAAGCCAGGAGCCGAACACTCCCACAACAGTGAACAGCACGGTGAAGCGGGCAGCCTTCCAGAACGCCCCGGATGAGAGCACGTTTGCGAAGTTCTCCCCCCCGATGAACTTGCCGGTCTCGATCAGGGAACCGTCATGAGTGGCTTGTACTCCGGCGTAGATGAGGGGATAGGCATAGATGAGTACCAGCAGCACCACTGAGGGCAACAACAGCCAAAAGAAGGTCCGGCGGGTCTGGGTGCTGAGCTTGCTCTTGCGGTTTCCCGGCAGGCCGGGGCCGCCGGGGGCTACGCCCCGGCGGGCCCGGTCCAGGCCGGTGCGTGCAGTGGATGACGACACGTTTCAGCCTTACTTCTTCGTCACTGATTCGAGGCCGGTCTGCAGATCCTGCAGTGCGGTCTTCGCATCTGTCTTGCCACCGAGCACCGTCTGCGTGAACTGGCCAAGGAACTGGCCACCCTCAACGGCTGCCAGGGAGGCGAAGAGCCGAGTGCCTTGGGCGCTGAACGTCTTGGAGATCGGCTGCCAGTCTTTGATGATCTTCACGTTGTTGGCATCCTTCTGGAACTCGGGAAGTTCGGTGATGGATTTGAACACCGGCATCGCTCCGATCACGCCCTGCTTCCACAGTTCCTTTAGCTGGCCCAGGTAATAGACGACGAATGCCTCAGAAGACTCCTGCGACGGGGTGTTCTTGTACATCATGATGTTGTTGCCGTAGGTGAGGGTTGCTTTGTCACCGTGCGGGCCCGTTAGCGGATCCGCGACCAGGATGTCACCTGAGGTATCCCCGGCTCGCTGGGGAAGGCCAGGGGAGTGGGTGCCGAAGGCGATCTTTTTGTTCTTCCACTGGCTGGTGAGGCTGTCCTCGTTGTAGCTCAGAGCGGCCGGGTCCACTATGCCGTTGGACGCAAGTTCGCGGATGAACTCCACGGTCTCGACGTTTCGGTCACTGAGGGCATCCGGCTGGCCGTCCTTGGTAAACAAGCCGCCGCCATTGTTGAGCAGCATCTGGACTACGGATTGGGTTCCGATGTTGTTTCCGGCGCCGGCGCCGGTACCGAAGGCGAACGCCCCGATTGCTTTGAGTTTCTTGCCGGCTTCCAGGAGTGTGGGCCAGTCCTTGGGAAGTTCAGCTCCCGCCTGCTCGAAGAGTGACTTTCGGTACCAGAACACGCGCGGGTCCAGCTGCCAGGGAATGGCGATGTAGCCCTTGTCGGACGCAAAGGGCTCGAGCACGCCGGGAAGGAAATCGTCGAACATACCGTTCTTTTTCAGTTCATCGATGACCTTGTCGGCGTAGGCGATCTGGTTCTGCTCTTCGAACTGGAAGGCTTGGAATCCGGCGCCGGTGGATACTGCAGGCCCCGTCTTGGAAGCGATAGCCGAAGAGAAGGTCTGATAGTAGTTGTTCCACGGGATTTGCTGATAGGTGGCCTTCGCTTTTCCGCCCTCAGGTGCATACGATTCCGTGATTTTTCTGGCTGCCTCCGTGTACGCGGCCGGCCCCCATGGCATGTCCCAGAACTTCACCGTGCCACCGGCGCCTGAACCGCCGCCTGTGGAGGATCCCGGGCCGCAAGCGGCAAGAAGCGGAACTGCGGCAACTGCCGCCGTGAGCCCGAGGAAACCGCGGCGTGAAACTGACTTGGCGTTAGTGCTGCTGGGATTCGTCATTGTTCTTTCCTTTTCTGGCCTGGTGTCCCGGGCCCTGCTCTTCGTTGAGGTGGATAAATTGGAACTGCTAGAGATGTGCGGTCGCGGCTCGGAATTCCGCGAGGTCCGATGAAGTGGAACCGCTGGCAGCGAGAGCTGCCAGGCGCTTCCAGGTCGCGCGGTGGGATGACTCGTAAATGGTTGGGGAGACGAGTGCCCCTTGCGGGTCGGTTCTCTTCAGCGTTGCCGGGCGAGCGGTGTCAGGAGCCGGGATCAAGAGGTCGACGCAACCGTTCTTGGTTAGCATCCGCACACGCACGTCGTTGTTCAAAGCGTTTGAGACTACCGCGGCTATGCTCAGGGGGGCCCCTGACCCGGTGAAGGTGGCAGCAACGGCAAAACCGTTTTTGTTGGTGCGGAGGGTGCGAACGTCATCCAGGGGTCCCAGAAGCCTTCCGGCCAGCACCAGGAGTTCGGCCCTCGCCTGCTCGATGGGAATGCTGTGGCGTATGTAGGCGGTTACTTCAACGAGGGCGCTGTCCGGGGCTGCCTGTTTGTAGACCTCCGCTGCCTGGGCTACCGCAGGGTTGGAAGCCCAGCGGAAGCCGAGCACCACGGGTACCGACTTGCTGGCCGCCAGTCGTTCAAGCGACTGCGTGTCGCCTGGTTCCGGCGCGATCACCGCGACCCCGGCGGCACCTTTGGTGATGGTTTCGGCGGCTCGATGCTCCCAACCATTCGTGCCGGACACGCCCTGCAGCGCCGCCGTGTCCGCCTGTCCCGGCGCAAGGGACATGGGCAGGGACGCAATGACCGCTGCGACGGCGCCCGTCTGCGCGGCCCCGTTGTCTGCATGGACGTCGAATGTGGTTCTCATGCTGCGGCCTCTTGTCGTTTCAGTGCTGCCGACGCCGCCGCGTCGGCTGTTGCGAGTGCGAATTGCAGGTCCTGGATAAGAGTGTCGGCGCTTGGAGGGCTGGCTTCGCCGCGTGCCAGGAGCGCAAGGAACTGCCATTCCCCCTCGTAACCATTGGCATCAAAAGGGCCAAAGACTTGGGTCTTCTCGCCGTCAGATATTTCGGCCACGGCTGATCCGGCCTGCACGTAGGAGGGCGTGAAAGTCACCTTCAGGGATTTCGTGTCACTCATCGCTTCGAAGGTCCATTCAGGTTCCCAGCTGTCGGACATGACGGCCTGAAGATCAATGGTTCGGCCACCCGCCTGGACGAGTATTAGGTAGCCGAACGGCTCCAAGGCCTCGGCGCGAAGTACCTCGAGATCGGTGAACGTCGGGACGAAGCGGCGCACCAGCGGAAGATCGTGGATCGCCAGACCCATCACTCCTCCGCGGATCGAGCCCTCCAAAACGGCTGGATCGCGAAGGTCAGGAGCCGGGGGAGTGGCCGGACGGGCTACGACCTCGGTGGCGAAATCCTCAAATCGGGGATTTGGAGGTAACACGATTGATGACCGCAAGGTGTGTGCTGTCTCCGCCAGGTCGCCCCAGGCTTCCACCGCTGCTGTCCACCCCGGGTCGAAAGTGTGCATGGCGCCCACAATGATCGGCACACCGGTCTCGGCAGAAACTTCCGAGATTCGGGCCGCTTCTTCACCGCTCATGGCAAAGGGCTTTTCACACAGGATCGCGCGCTTGCCGGCCCGGCATGCGGCGATGACTTGCTCGGCGTGGAACTGGTGGGGGCTGCAGATCACCACTACTTCGACCTCAGGGTCAGCCAGCAGCGCTTCGACGCTGGTGGAAAAGCGTGCGCCTACACGTCCGGCCACTGATTCAGCAATGCCTTCGTCCACGTCCATCACATGTGCCACAAAGAACGTTTGGGTGAGTCTTGCCAGGGTGGGAAGGTGAATTGCCTGCGTCACGGGGCCTGCTCCCAGTATTCCGACGCCTAAAAGCGGTGGCGCTGTTGGCTCCTGCTGTTCGACAGCGGACATGTACATCTCCTCATTGATCTGAACACCTGAGTCGCCGTGTGTGGGCTACGCCACCCGAAAAGACATCATGCGTTTACTTTTCACTAAATATAAACAGGTGTTTTGGATTTGGCAAGACGCCAACAGGACGGGATACCGAGGAAGGGAAGTGGTTGCTTGTCAGCTTCACTTGCTACGCCGCCACTCGGCGAGCCCCCTCGGGCTCGACCGTGGGCGTGCGGGTAGGGGCGCAACTGGTCCTCGGTGGGCAGCTGTCCTCAAGTAGGTCGAACCAAGGCATCGAGTGGCCGTTCGGCACTGGCGGGAGGAAGCGTCGGTCACACTGCATCCGATGGCGGAACCGTGACTCACGGACGTGATGAGGACGCAGGGTCACGGTCTGACCCTGCGTCCTCAGTTGGTGCACGCGCGTTAGGCCTGCGCTGTCACTGGCGGCGGGCCGATGCGTACGTGTCCCAGGCGGCCAGGGCTCGCGCGTAGTAGGCCGCCCGGTAGGTGCTGGTGTCGTAGCCGTTCCACGCCTCGGGGGTGTTGAAGGCGAAGGCGCCACCCGCGGCCGCGGCGGGGTTGTATATCTGGTGCACCAGACCCTCCGCGAGCTCGTTGCCATCGGCTACCAAGTCGGGGCGTCCGAGCCGTCGGCCTTCCCGGATGAGCGTTCCGGCGAACTCGAAGTTTGTCCCGGTCCAGACCTCTGCAGCCTGAAAACCGAGTTCCCTGGGCCGGTTGGGCAGCAACGGGTAGGGTTTGCCGCCGATGGGGACTAGGTTCGGCGCTCCGAGCATGTGCCCCATGGAGTCCTTCACCTGCGTGAGATGGTCGAAGGTGTTGGTCAGGTGTGCGGCCACGTGCTCGGGCGGATTAATGTCCGCCAGCCCGAGCTGCTCGGCCACATGCTGAGGCCACAGCACGTCGACGAAGACGTCGGAGGACCTCTCGCCTGCATCGGTGAACTTGTAGTAGCTCCCGGTCCAGAAGGCGGCCTCGTACGCAGCCTGGGAAGCCGCGCGCGTGTTGTTAAGGGCGTCGACATCGACCGTCGAGGCTGCGGGGATCCCGAGCCGTTTGGCGTCCTGAGTAGCGGATGCCATGATGTCCGCGGCCAGGATGTACAGGCCGGAGTTGTAAACCCCGTGCACTCCGCCGGATTGTCCCATCACGTCATAGGTGCTGGCGAAGACGGCCGGCTCGGTGGGAAGCGTGTCTCCCTGCGATATCCGGGGTAGGACGTCGTGCGTCCACGCGCGCAGCATCGCCGGGTATGTGTCGCGCAACAGCGAATCGTTGCCCCAGCTGCGATACGCGCCGTACGCGCGGAGGAGGTACTTGACCGGACGGTCGAAGAAGGTATCTTCGGGTGCGGCTGGGCCGGTAGATTTCTCCCACAGCAGCCACGGCGCGCTCAGCTGCCACCAGATATAGCCGTCGATCGGCGGGTTGAAGCCCGGGCTGCCGGGCACTCGGCCGTTGGGGTCTTGGGCAATCATCTCGGACATCGCGCGGACCGAGTCGGCTTCGATGGAGGGAAACAGCTCACGCAGGGCAATCGCCATCTGACCCTGGACGTCGACCTCCCCCGCGTCGGCCCAGCCACCACCCGTGAGCGTGTGAAACAGGTGGGTGCCAGGGACCGCCGCGCCTACCCGGGGTACGTCGGTCTGGTGTGGACTGGAGACGAGGCCGGCTTCCCAGAAGGAGCCGTTGAACGTGAGCTGATTGAGTTCATTCAGCGCGGCCATGCGGACCGCGGGCGACACCGCGTCATCGAACGCCACCGGCTTCCACCAGCGTTCCACCGCTTCCTTTGCCTCGTCCGCGCGTGCGAGGTTCCGCGCAGCGATGGCAAAGCCCTGGTTGCCGGGATAGCTGCCCGCGACGTAGTTGTTTTGCGCGTCTTCACGCGCTCCGTAGAAGGAGGTGTAGCGCCGCATCCAGGAGGTGTCGCCCGCAGTACCGAAAGTGATCTGTGGGAAGTCCCAGGCCAGGACGAAGCGAACGGTTTGCGTTTTATGGGCCGGCAGGTTCATCTCGACTGCGAGGGCGCTGGCGGAGTCGCTGCCGTCGAGGGCAGCGTTGGGGAGGCTGCCGGTTGCACTGAAGGGGGTGTAGATGTCAGAGCCGTCGCCGTCGGCGTTCCAGGACGTTGCGTAGGTGACCCGTTGTCCGGGTTCCCTTCGCACAGCAGTGGTCCACTCGCTGTTCTGCGAGTCTGCGGTGTTGCGAGGGCTGGAAGCCCCCAGCGTGATACCGGTGATTTTGTTACGGTGATCCTCGGTCTCGTGGCTGGTGTAGCCTGTGCGGACGCTGGGCACGGAGCTGGGCGTGTTCTGTATTGTGCTGCCCACGTGAGCTGGAGCGTTGGGGAAGGTGAACATGGTCGACACGTTCGTCGGCTTGCTCGTTTCGTTCGTGAGTTCCACATCGAAGTAGGCCACGGGTTGGGAGGAGGATTCGTCGTTGCCGGCCACGATGGGTGTCCAGAACGTTGTTGACACGGATGTGGAGGGTACGGGGTCGGCGTAGTCGATGCGGCCGAAGGGGTAGAGCGCGCTGTATGTCCCGCTCCCAGCGTCCAGGGCCGACCAGGCAGGGAGGACGGACCCGAACTCGGAGCTGTTGACGGCGAGCGTCTTGGTCGTGGCGGTATGGCCTGGCTGCTGTTCACGAATGTGTATGGCGGCCTGGGGCAGGATGCGCTTCTCGTAGTTCGTGTTTGTGGATCCGCCCATGTTCCACGGACCGAAGGTCCCGGCCTGGTTGATCATGAACGAGCCTGCTCCGAGTCCACCGAGCGGAATACCGAGCCCGGGCTGAGCCATGGGGTTGCCGAGCTGGAACGGCGAGGTATTGGGATCGGAGGTATCGCCTGCACAGCGTTGCCAGTCGTGAGTGCTGCATGGGGTGCTCCCAATGACTCCAAGAGGCCGCTGGTATGCGGCTTCACCCAAGGCCGAGTGCCCCGCCGGTTGCGCGGCGGGCGCGGGCGGCGGCGACGCTAGGGCTGGTGCGATAGTTGTGGCGGCTATGCCGGCTGCGACGGCAACGGCGGTTAGCCGCCGGCGTCGGCTATGGCTTTTAAACAAGGTTGGCATTTTCATCGGGCTGTTATCTCGTACTGTTCGAGAGCGGACATGTACATCTCCTCATTGATCTGAACACCTGTCTCACTGGATGTGCGCTAGGCCACCCAAAAAGAAACCGAGCGATTCGGTTTCGCCAAACATAAACAGGTGTTCCTGATTTGGCAAGAGGGCCATAGGATGGGGTACCGAGGAAGGGAAGAGGTGGTATGTCAGCTTCACTCATGAGCCGAGGCCCGTATAAAAAGGGGCTCCAACGGCGCCAGGAAATCGTCGACGCTGCTGCACGCATATTCGCCAGGCATGGGTATCACGCGGGCTCATTGCGTCACATAGCCGAGGAAGTTGGCGTAACCGGAGCGGCTCTAATCCGCTACTTCGGCAGCAAGGAAGGGCTGCTGATAGCGGTTTTGCGCCACTGGCAGGAAGAGTCGTCCCGTTGGCAGGGGCCCCATACGGGTCTTGAACACATCCGGGCCCTGATTCCGCTCATGCGCTACCACACGACGCACCGCGGGTTCATCGAACTTTTCCTGACCCTAAGCACTGAGGCCTCAAACCCAGACCATCCCGCCCGCGACTTTATCGTCAAGCGCTACGAAGATTCGCTCCACGGTTTCAAGCGGCAGTTGAGCATTGCCCGGGACGCCGGCGACATCCTGCCGCTTCCCGATGATGCAATCGATCTGGAGTCGCGCTCTTTGATCGCACTGATGGACGGAATGGAGCTCCAGTGGCTGCTCAATCCCGACCTTGACCTTGTCAGCAATTTCCAGGCGCAGGTGAACATCACAATCTCCCGCTGGACCGGAAAGAGCATCGAGGAAGTCGCGCTCGAGACAGAGAGATGGCTGGAACGCGTGGACTCCGCACGCACTGCCGCACCTTGAACATCCACCTGAAATTTGCCGCCTGAACGCTTCCGTTACTGGTTCGGCTGAACGGCTCTGTCCTGCCGCGACCCCACAAGACATCAGTACCCGTTCTCCGCCACAGGATCTTTCGACTCCATACACTGCCGGCCAGGAGGAATGGCACAGCGCAGAGAGTAAGGAACTGCGCCCTGGCCGGCACACTTCTGCCCGGACAGACCTAGCTTCACTAACCCAGGCAGGGAAGGAACACCCGTCCCGCCTAAAAGAAACAGACGAACAGGACACACATGACGGATGATGCTGAAAAGGAACGCGAAATAACGCTGACAAGCCCTGACTATGAGCCCGGAACTATCCGGCACATCGTGCTGTTCCGCTACCGCGAGGACATCGACGGAAAGGACCTACAGAAAATCGAGCGAAAGTTCCACGAGCTCCAAACATCCAAGCGGAATGGACGCCCCTACCTCCTGAGTATCGAGTCCGGGCCACAGAACAGCCCCGAAGGACTAGGTCAGGGATTCCATCAGGCCTACATAGTGTCCTTCGCCTCGCAGGGTGACCGAAACTATTACGTCGGCGAACCATTCATCACCAATCCGGCGCTGTATGACCCGATGCACCACGCTTTCAAGTCCTTCATCACGAACTACATCAGCGATCAGGAGAGTAGCGTTCTCGTCTTCGACTTGCAGCCTGCGCCAACCACCAATCGGCCATAAAGCACCGCTGGTTTGGATCCTCTTCTTTAGCTACTCCCCGCCTATTTTAAAGACCCGATAACCGTGATTCCGTAACCCTGACCGCTACCAACGGTTAGTCAGCCGGCCTTGGTCCACTGTGCTCCCATCGCCCTTCACGGCAAATGTGCCACGGCTCGTGGCACAGGCAAATTGGGTCCAGCCCTATGAGCCTCGGACTATTCGCCCCCGGCCAGCAGATCCACGTTGGTTTTCCCAGCCCAGCGGGGTCACAAAGGTTCCCAGCTCGATCCGGGAGGTGCGCTGGCTGCGGGCGGCCACCATCGCGATGGGGGAGGAGATTTCGAACTGCAGATGGCGGTGGCGCAGCCAGGCACTGTCGAATCCGAGCCGCTCGCCAAGTTCGATGATCTGCAACGTGGATTGGTGACCCTTGGGCGGGATCTCCCGGATCAAACAGCCAAACAGGGAGGAATCAGAGCTTGCGCAAAGGACGTGTGAAGACGGTCATGGGCTCTACCCAAGGCGTGGCTCTGGGTGCCGAGGGTCAAATGGTGATCGTCTGTTGCCCCCATGTCATTACGTTCGGGAAAGGGGTAGATCTCGCGACGCCGCTGGAGTAGGTTGAGCGCAATTATCAGCGTCGCCGGGGAGTCAACCGTGACCAGCAGCAGACCCAATCACAATTGGCATGTCCCCTCCCGCCTCCTCGCACTCGGCATCGCAACCGCAACTGCGTTGGCGACCTCCGGGTGCACGTCCACGCCCACGCAGGCCCCCGCGTCGTCCACTGCACCGCCACCGGTGGCCGCTTCACCTACCGGCACGACCGAGGGAGGAAAAACAGGACCGGCGACTCTGGGCGGACTGGACAAAGCCAAGGTCCAGGACACTTTCCGGACTCTCGCCAAGGAGCTGCTCGTACCGGGAGCGGCCATGATGCTCCGCACCACCCAAGGCGACATCAGCCTCACCTACGGCGTGACGAGCGCAGGCGGGTCAACATCTGTCTCACTCGATGACCACATCCGCATCGGCTCCGTCACCAAGACGTGGACGGGGACCGTCATCCTCCAGCTCGTGCAGGAAGGCAAACTCAAGCTTGAGGATCCCGTTTCGAAGTACCGCTCTGACGTACCGAACGGCGACAACATCACCATCGAACAACTCCTGACCATGCGTAGCGGAATCTACAACTACTCGGAGTCGTACGAGCTCAGCAAGGCCCTCGACATCACGCCGCAACGGGTCTGGACGCCTGAGCAACTCGTGGCCATCGCCCTGCCGCTCCCCGTTTATTTCGGCCCCGGCGAAGGCTTTCACTATTCGAACACCAACACGGTTCTGCTGGCGCTCATAGCCGAGAAAGTAGATGGCAAGGGCTTCGGCCGGATCGTGCGCGACCGGATCCTGGAACCACTCGGCCTGAAACAAACATCGTTCCCGGCGTCGGACTCTTCGGACCTTCCCAAACCTTTCTCCCGCGGCTACATGTACATGGACAACCTCCTCACCCTTTCCACGACCAGGCTTCCCGCGGACCTGATCGCCAAGGCACAGGACGGCTCCTTGAAACCAAATGACTACACAAACGCCAACCCTTCTTGGACGTGGGCCGCCGGGCAGGGAGTCTCAACGGCGGGCGACCTCATGACCTTGGCCGAGGCCCTCACCGATGGCAAACTGCTCAACCCGGACCTTCAAAAGAAGCGCATGGACAGCCTTGCGCCGATCGACCCGGACAACCCAGACGCGGCGCGGTATGGCATGGCACTGGCCCAGTTCGGCCCGCTCTACGGACACACCGGCGAACTCCCCGGCTACAACACCTTCATGGGCAGAGATCCGCAGAACAATGTGACCTTGGTAGTGTGGACCAACCTTGCCCCGTCACCGGACGGACGGGATCCGGCGTCGACCATCGCCAAGGCCATCATCGGGGACCTCTACGGTGCAGCGCCGACAGGTCCAGCCACGCGGTGAACCTCGGACACGGCGTCGCCGGCGGGCCCGAGGGCTTGGCACCGAGGATATCTGTCCATGGGAAAAACCAGGCAAGCCTGGCCCAACCTCGCCCTGCCTCCTCTAACGCACAGATCCCTCAGATCGGGAATCCGGTCAGTCGTTCCCCGTGATCAACCAGCTCAGGTTTCGGGCTCAGCATCGAGTCGCCGGCCTCCCCTGAGCTTCATATGGGAGAGAGCCGCCCATGTAGCTCCGCAGTTCACACACACTCCAGTGACATCGCCCCACGGCCCTCCTGTCTGCAGGGTCCCGGTCAGCGCGCTTCCATTCCTTCGCCCATGGGATGCCCGAAGGAGCTCCGAACCCTATGACGTTCGTTGAAATCCCAGTCCTCGGCTTACCGGGGCACGTAATGCTCAAGAAGGTCGTACGCGGACTCCGGCTGAGCACGGGGAATACCGTGACACAGGGCGGAATGACGGTGGCGGTCGAGAGGACCAGTTCATGGGCGTTCATGGATCGGCCAACATGACTTGAGAAAAATTCGGTGTGGGCTTCTTTATTGCATTGCTGGATGTTCACCTGGGTCCTCCTTAGCGGCTGTAGGTGGCTGATCTGCTTATCCATGGTGGGTCTGGGGGAGGATGACGTGACTTGCGCTCAAACGGTAGGGAATCGGTGGCGATGGACGCCCACAGGCTGTCCGATAGTGCCCGACGGCTGGGCTTTGCGCCTGCGTTGTAGCCCATGATGCTCACCGCCCTTTCTTCCATGGCTCGAGGGTTTACGTCGATAGCTGTTCATGGTTGCCGTCGGAGTCGGCTGCATGACGCTGCGGGATTTTTGTCGCGATGTCCTGAAACGGGGCATTGCTGCCTGGCTGGTCTTTCATGGTTGTTCATTGACGGCCTGTTGGGTGACTGCATGACGGAATGATGCGCCGCCGAAGCGCCCTTAGGTCAGGCTGTGGTGCGGCTCTGTCTTCTTGGGCGACTTTTCTGCAGACATCCGGCTATGCGCCGGGGTGTCCCTGTCATGTTGCGGTCCAGGAGTTTTGAAAGCCGCCGTCAGAGACGAAGGAAGCGGGCCTTACCTCGACAGCCCGGCGGCTCCCTGCCCGACGTCAGGTTGGGGTGTGCTTCAGGCGGACAGCTGGAGAAGAAGCAAGAACTTAACTTCGACGGTCCGTAGCGCCGGGCCGAGGCGGCGGCCGCACCGGATGTCAGACGGGTAGTAGACATCCAGGCATAGTTTCGGACCACCAGGAGCGGTCGTGACTTTATGGGCAGACTCGACGGGGCGGCTTGTGCTGGTGCTGTCACGACGGGGCCGCCGTATATACGAGAAGGTCAAGGGCGTGGCGCGGTCGCTCAGCGCCGACCTATATCTGCGCGAGCTCGACGATGTTTTCGGTGGCGGCCCAGGAAGCTAGGAGCTTGAGTGCTTCCTCCGAGGGACTGCCGGGGGTGGCCGGGTAGACCGTGAGGGAGTGTCCCGGGTCCTCCTCCAGCCCCAAGACCTGGTAGTTCAGTTCCAGCAGGCCCGCCACAGGGTGCTGGAAGAACTTTGTTCCGGCGTAGTGGCGCCGGACGTTGTGGGAGGCCCAGCGCGTCCGGAATTCGTCGCTGCGCATGGACAGTTCGCCGATGAGTTCGGCGATGCCTTTGTCGTGCGGGTTGCGGCCGGCCTCGCGGCGCAGGATGGCTACGTTTGTGTTTGCTGCTCGCTCCCAGTCCGTGTAGAAGTTGTGCGCGCTGGGGTCCAGGAAGATGAACCGTGAATGGTTGGCCGGGCGGGCCGGGCCGCGGTACATGTCCGAGTAGAGGGCGTAGCCGAGGGCGTTGGCTGCCACGATGTCCATCCGGTTGTTGCCGATGAAGGCCGGTGCCGTGGCGATGGCGTCCAGGAGGTACTGCAGCTCGGGGCGCACGCCCGCCATTACAGGCGCGGGGGCGCGCTTCCGGCCGGGCATGTTGGCGGTCCGGGCAAGGTCGTAGAGGTGGTCGTGCTCTGCGCGGTCCAGCTCAAGCGCCCCCGCGATGGCGTCCAGCACGCTGTCTGAAACACCTGTGAGGTTTCCCCGCTCTAGCCGGGTGTAGTAGTCCACGCTGACGCCGGCGAGGCGTGCCACCTCGTCCCGGCGGAGCCCGGGAACGCGGCGCCGTCCTCCGTAGGGTTCGATCCCTGCCTGTTGCGGAGTTATGCGTCCGCGGCGTGTGAAGAGGAACTGCCGTACCTCGGCTCGGTTATCCATAAAGGACACGTTACGACGAATACCCAAACCCTAAGGAGGGCCCTGCCATAACCCGTTACAGCAGGGCCCTCCTTAACGGACGTGGTCCTGGACGCTGCATGGCCTCCCCTTTAGTTAGGGCACCTTGTGGCCCGCCACCGTCACGGGTTATCGAGTCGGGCTCCCCGGCCATGTTTGATGTTGGACCATGGGTGATGATGGTTGAGTGGGTGAGCGACAACTGCAGCTGGTTGGCAACAATCGATTGCCTCACGGCTTGAGCAGATCGATCTGGCGGGGTGTGTGGTTCGAGACGCCGAAAGCCCGGACCTTCCTGCTGGACTCTAGATCATCGAACGCGCGGGCAACCTCTTCAGGCTCTACTATCGCGTCGGGGCGATGCAGCAACAGGACATCGACGTAGTCGGTTCCCAGCGCCTCCAACGACTCCTGCACTGAGGTCACGATGTGGTCGTATGAGGAGTTGTAATGCCACTCCTCGGCGGCGATGCCCGTCTTGGTTTGAAGGGTGATCTCCTCGCGCTCCGAGGATCTGAGATTCAGGGCTGAGGCAAACCGGCGCTCACACGCGTGACGCTGCCCGCCGTACAAGTCGGCGTGGTCGAAGAAGTCGATGCCAGCATCACGCGCCGCTGTGTACAGCGCGCGGACTTCCTCATCGGAACGGTCTTTGATCCTCATGATGCCAGCGATGATGTTGGGCACCCGTGCGTCCGTCGGTCCAAAGGGAATAGTACGCAAAATTCCTCTGTATGTTATTCGACTAGGAGTAACTGTGAGCGGTGCCCGGCTGCACCGTACCTGCTCTCCGGGAACTAGCAGGAACGTGCCTCGCCCGCCCTGCCTGCGCTACGAGTCAAGAGGACTAGACGGGAAATAAATCGCACCATTGCTCGTGGAATAGATCCCGTATCCCAGGATTTTTGTATTGACGTTTTCCCATAATGCAGGATATCGTCGCTTCAGTCGCGTGTGATGTGCCCCATAGTTCCTCGCGTTCAAGACGGGGCCATCACTGCACCAGGGGTCCCCTGGGCGCCGCTTCCCCTAGCCCATTCGCGAACTTATGCACTCGAAGGCAGCAGGGTTGTCCGGCAGCGATTTTTGTTCCGCTCAAGGAGGAGAAGGTTCATGTCGAGGGAAAACCTCACGGCCGACCGGCCGAGCCAGACAGCATCCGCCGTTGGTTTGCCAACGTCGGGAATGGCACCACGCAAACCGCAGGAAGCATCCGCTACGAGACGGCGAATCGGCTCGATCGCGTGGTCCTCGTTGCCGCCCCTCGTGTTCGTGGCGATCCTGGTGGTCTGGGCTGCAGCGGTGGAGCTGTTCAAGATCCCGGCCTATCTTCTTCCCGGACCCCTTGCCGTCTTCAAGCGTCTGTTCACGGACGCGGGGAGCATTTGGGTCCACACGCAATCCACTCTTGTTGTGCTCGTCGTTGGGCTTTTGCTCAGCATTGTCATCGGCATCCCCCTCGGCTTGGTCATTGCCTTGTCCAAGACCGCTAAACAGCTGGTTTACCCGCCGGTGATAGTCCTGCAGTTGGTGCCGAAGATCGCCGTAGCTCCACTGCTGTTGGTTTGGCTGGGCTTCAGCCTCAACACCAAGGTTGCCCTGGTCGTGCTGATAACCTTCTTTCCCTTGCTGATGGCCAGCATCAGTGGGTTCCGGATTCTTGATGACAGGCTCCTGTACCTGACGCGATCTATGGGGGCAAGCCGCTGGCAAACGTTTTGGACGCTTCGCTTTCCCGCAGCGCTTCCGGTGATCTTCTCCGGTATCAAGACTTCGGCGACCATCGCCATCACCGGTGCCCTTGTCGCCGAGTTCCTTGGCTCGAACAGCGGCCTGGGCTACGCCTTGCTGCGGGCAAGCGGTGCCATGGACACCGAGTACATGTTCGCCATCCTGGTCATCCTGACCGTCATCGGAGTGATCCTCAATTACCTTGTGGAGGCGGTCGAATGGGTGCTGACGCCGTGGCAGCGCCGCGCTGCCTAAACCGCGCATATTCACCAAAGACGGCGGGCTAACCCGGCGTCCGCTCTCACCGCTTTTCAAGCTATTGACAAACAAGATCTAAAGGAATCGTTATGCAAAGAGGCATTACCAAGCTGCTGGCAGCTGCGATCGCCGCAGGAGCAATGCTGCTCTCGGGCTGCGCCAGCCCTTCGGCAAGCGGCACTGGAAGCAATGCGAACCAAGTCCGCTTCCAGATGCACTGGTCCTGGTCAGCTTCCACCGCAGGCTTCGCCGTTGCCCAGGCGGATGGCCTGTACAAAGAAGCTGGAATTGACGCGAAAATTGAGCAGGGCACCGGCTCCGGCACAGCAGTACAACTCGTGGCGAACGGTCAGGCAGACATCGGTATCGCGGACGCAGTGCCTATTAGTCAGCAGATTGAAAAGGGCGCCCCGCTTGTCATCGTCGCAACTGTGAATCAGGTGACCAACATTGCCATGCAGGTCCTGGATTCATCGGGGATCAAGTCGGTCCAGGACCTTAAGGGCAAAACGGTCGCGGTGCCCCAGGGTAGCGCCCACGCTTTCCTGTTCCCCTTGTTCCTCGAGGCGAATGGCCTAACCGAGAAGGATGTCACGGTATCGAACGTTCCCTTTGCCTCCATGCCGGCGGCACTGCTCCAAGGGAACGTGGACGCCATTGTCGGCGGTCAGGACACCGCCGTCTCGCTCGAGCAGCAGCACGCGAACTTCAAGAACTTCCCGTTCGCCGAGCATGGTGTCTCGCCTGTCGCCCATTCAATATTCACGACCCAGAGCTTTGCCGAGAAGAACCCTGATGCTGTGAAGAAGTTCGTTTCGGCAAGCCTCAAAGGCTGGGCTTCGGCACGGGACAATCCCGAACACGCGGTGGCGGCCGTCAAGCAGCTACTGCCAGACTCCGTCGACGGCACCGTACGGGCAGAACTCAAGTTTCTGCTGCCCCTGCTGTGCGCTGCAGACGCAACCACCATCGGGCGCGCTGAGCCGGCGCACTGGCAGCAAAGCAATGACATCTTGACCAAAGCCAAGCTGCTCCCGGCTCCGTTGGACACGGCCAAATCCGTCTCCTACGACTTCCTGCCCGCGGCCAGCGACTTGAAGAGCTGCAAGTAGCCCTCTTGACCGGGCCCGGGACGTCTACGACGCAGCCCCGGGCCCGCTCAAGGTTCATGGGAGCAGGCCAGCAACCTACAGTCTGAACTCACCCTGAGGGTCGCGGTCAACAATGAGGATTCAGATCCGTTACTGCGCGGATCGAGAAAGGCACACCAGTGAACGACACAGCACTGCAGACAAGGGCAGCAGGTCTGCCCATTTCAATCAAGGGGGTCGCCAAAACGTTCAACAGCCCGTCGGGGAAATCTTTTGAGGCGCTCAAGCCCGTTTCAATGGACATCAAGCCCGGAGAATTCATTTCGATCGTCGGCCCGTCCGGTTGCGGCAAGAGCACCCTCATGCTCATGGTTGCCGGACTGCTGGGTCGATCCGACGGCGACATCCGGGTCGGTGGAACATCGGTAAACAAGCCCTTCACCGACATCGGAATCGCCTTCCAGGACCACCTCCTGCTGGATTTCAGAACTGCAATGGAAAATGTCCTGATTCACGCGGACATACGTGGACTGGATAAGAAGGAACTGCGGTCCCGGGCGACGGAGCTGTTCAAACAGCTTCACATTGAGAAGGCCGTAGATAAATACCCGCGCCAGCTCTCCGGTGGTATGCGCCAACGGGTGTCACTCATCCGCACCATCGTCCACGAACCATCGGTACTCCTCCTTGACGAACCGTTCGGGGCACTCGATGCCCTGACCCGTCTCCAGGTCAGGGCCGACCTCGAGGCCCTGTGGCTGCGCAACAGGCCCACAGTGCTCTTCATCACTCATAGCGTTGAAGAAGCCGTCGGTCTGTCCGACCGGATCTTCGTCATGAGCCCGACTCCAGGCGAGGTTGTTGATGAGATCGTTGTCGATCTCCCGCGTCCTCGTCCCCTCGCACTCGTGGAATCCCCTGACTTCGGAACCTACGTCGACAGGATCTACACCCATTTCGAACGAATGGGAGTACTTCACGGCATCGAAATTCCCAAACGAGGAAACGAGTAGGAAGTAGCGGTCCGGCCCGCGCAGGCACCGCCGTCGTCTTAGCGCATCGGCTCCTTGTCCACTGGGGTCCCGTCCAGCCCACGTGCTGCAGGGCCGCGCCATGTATTGGGGCCTCGCCCCCTGTGTCCGACAGCAGTGAAGAGAGAGCCCACCAGGGCGCTACTGAAACGAATCCAGGGCTGTGATTGCCCCGAATGAGTCAGGGCTTTTGCCCTTTTTTGAAGGAGTTTTTGAGTATGAGTACGAAGGTGTCGGAGGAGTTTGATGTGAGCGTGGGTGGGGGAGGGCGCCGGGTCGGGTTTATTTCCGCGGCCGGGGTGGTGGTCCCGTCGGGTGGGTATGAGATGGAGCTCCTGAATCCTGCCACGGGTCGGGTGATCGGTTCCCTGCACGAGGCCGGCCCTGCTGATATTGATGCTGTGGTCGCCGGTGCGAAGACGGCGTATGAGAAGGTGTGGCGCCGTACCGCGCCCGAGGTCCGGGCGAGGATGCTTACGGCCTGGGCGGATGCGATCAGCGCGCACCGCGAGGAACTGGCCGATCTCGAGGTCTCCGATGTGGGCCACTTGCGCCGCGAGGCCATGGCCGACATCGATAACAGCGCCCGGGTGCTTCGCTATTACGCAGGGATCGCCGACAAAATCGAAGGCCGCACGTTCGCGCAATTGCCCGGCCGGCTCTCCTACGGGCTCGATGAGCCTTTCGGGGTCGTGGCCGGGGTCAGCCCCTACAACGGCAACGCGAACTTCGTCGCCCTGAAGGCGGGCCCGGCCCTCGTTGCCGGGAACTGCATTGTCATCAAGGCACCCGAGGTAGCCCCGCTGCTGAATTACCGCATGGTCGAACTCGCCCTGGAAGCCGGTCTTCCCGCCGGTGTCATCAACGTGGTCACCGGCCGCGGAGACAAGGTCGGGCCCCTGCTCACCGAGCACCCTGACATCGGAATGATCGCCTTCACCGGCGGACCGGGCTCGGGACGGGCCATCATCCACCAATCGGCAACCAACATCGTGCCGACGTTCCTGGAACTGGGCGGCAAGAGCCCGGCGATCCTGCTCCCGGACGCCGATCTGGACATCGCGATCCCGTCGCTGCTGCATTCAAACTTCGCCAAGAGCGGCCAAAGCTGCGTGACCGGTTCCCGGATCTTCGTCCCGGCCTCGATGTACGCCGAGGTCACCGAACGGCTCGGGCAAAAAGCCAAAACGGTCCGCGTCGGACTGCCAACCAAGGAATCCTCCCAGATGGGCACGCTCATCAACCGCCAGCACCGCGCCCGGGTTGACGCCCTGGTCAAAAGCGCGCTCAGCGCCGGCGCGGTCGCCCTGGCCGGCGGCGGCCCGGCAGAGGACGGCGACCTCGCGAACGGCGCGTTCTACCAGCCCACCGTCCTGGCCGATGTCACCGATGACAACCCCGCAGCCCTCACGGAGGCCTTCGGCCCGATGGCAAGCGTGCTGTCCTACACCGACACCGACGAAGTCATCGCCCGCGCGAACGCCTCGGAATTCGGCCTCAGCGCCCAGATCTGGGGCAACGACGCACGGACCATCCAGCACTTGGCCAAGGAGCTGATCGCGGGAACGGTATGGATCAACACCTACCGCTCCTTCCACCCCACCGTCCCCTTCGGCGGCATGAAACAAAGCGGCTTCGGCAAAGAAAACGGCTTCGACTCCGTCGCGATGTACACCCGCCGCAAAGCAGTCGTCTGGGACCTCACCACCGAACGCGAACTCCCCTACACCAACTAACAGCGCTGTTTGCGGCGGTTATAGCGGGTATGGGCGTGTTTTGGCGAGAAGGCCGAGCACCTGCCGGGCGGCCTTTCAAGCGCGCGAGGAAATGAAGAACTACAAACAAGGGAGAGTACGACATGAGTGAGCTTGTAGAGCCGCGTGGTGAGCGGCTGATAGGGCGACGGATCATTATCACGGGCGCCGCTTCCGGCATCGGAAAAAGTACCGCCCAGCTGTTCGCGCGTGAGGGAGCGACAGTTGGTCTGCTTGACCGTGACAAGGAGAAGCTGCACGACACCGCTGAAGAAATCGGGGGTGCGGCTTTTCCCGTCGACATTACCGACGATGAGGCAGTCGCCCGTGCCGTTGCGGAAGCTGCAGCCGCGCTCAGCGGAATTGACGGTGTTGTTAACGCCGCTGGCATTATGTTTCGTGGGCACGCGGTCGACGTGCCGGCGCAGGACTGGCGCAGGGTGATCGATATCAATCTCACGGGCACATACAACGTAGTCCGCAGCTGCATACCTTGGCTTCTGCAGGAAAAGTCCCCAACAGTCGTCACGATCGCCTCGGCGGCGGGGCTGCTTCCGAACTCGCCCGGTTACACGGCCTACGCCGCATCCAAGGGCGGCGTCATCGCTCTGACGAAAGCCCTGGCGGCGGAACTGGCGCCTGCAGTCCGGGCGAACACGGTATGTCCTGGCATGGTCGACACAGCCATGGCCGATGGACATAGGGGAAACGTTGGAAACTACGCGCTCAACCGTCTGGCCGACCCAATCGAAATCGCCCGGGCCATTCTCTTCCTGTCCACCCCGGAATCCTCCTACATCACGGGATCGGCCCTAGCAACAGATGGCGGCAGGTCCTTCCACTAATCGTTATCGCGACGATTCCATGGGATGGCAGGCCCCTCCAAAGGGGTCTGCCATAACCCGTTTCATCAGGGCCCTCGCTACGGATGCCGGGCGCCTGTTTGATGGAGAAAACCATCTCAGCCAGCACACAAGGAGTAACCAAGCATGCGCGCAACCATTCTCCACGCACCCGGCGACGTCCGCGTCGAGGACCGCGACAGGCCCGCCGTCCAGGAACCCACGGACGCCGTCATCAAACTCGTCGCCGCTTGTGTGTGCGGGTCGGACCTGTGGCCCTACCGCGGTGACGACACTGTAACCGAACCCGTCGCGATGGGCCACGAGTACGTGGGCATCGTAGAGGAGATCGGCGCGGACGTGCACAACCTTCAAGTGGGCCAGTTCGTCGTCGGGTCCTTCTTCGCTTCGGACAACACCTGCGAAATTTGCCGTTCCGGCTACCAAAGCGGGTGTGTGCACCGGCAAGGCGTGGGTGGCGCGCAGGCGGAGTACATGCGCGTTCCCCTGGCCGATGGCACCTTGGTAGCCACTCCTGGCCACCCCGACGCTGATAAGATCCCGTCACTGCTCGCCGCCTCCGATGTGCTGGGCACGGGTTGGTTCGCCGCCAAGGCCGCGGAAGTCGGACCCGGCAAGACTGTAGCGGTAGTGGGCGACGGCGCCGTGGGACTCCTGGGTGTCGTGGCAGCCAAGCACATGGGTGCTGAGCGCATCATCGCCATGTCCCGCCACGCTGACCGGCAGGCGCTTGCCCGCGAATTCGGTGCCACGGACATCGTGGAGGAGCGCGGCGACGAAGGCGTGGAGAAGATCAAGGAACTCACCGGCGGCCTGGGCGCGCATTCGGTCCTGGAAGCCGTGGGAACTCAGGAATCCATGATGCAGGCCATCCGCGCAACACGCCGGGGCGGCCACGTCGGGTACGTCGGCGTTGCCCACGATGTCGCACTGCCAGGCCTGGAAATGTTCTTCTCACACGTCCACCTCCACGGCGGGCCCGCTCCCGTCCGGGAGTACCTTCCCGAGCTGATCGACCTCATCCTCACGGGGCGGATCAACCCCGGAAAAGTCTTTGACCTCGAACTGCCGCTTGACCAGGCAGCCGAAGGCTACAAAGCCATGGACGAACGCCGCGCCATCAAGGTGCTCCTGCGCCCCTAGCACCTGACGAGAACGAGACAGACGTTGGCCTGGTCGGCATACGGGGGAATAGGGCGCGCGGCTGTGCTGCTCGAATCTGGTGACCTAGCGTGCCCAAAGCCAAAGGAACGGATGACAAAATGACAACTATCGCAATCATCGGTGCAGGCAGGGGACTGGGCGCCGCCACGGCGAAGCGTTTCGGGCGCGGCGGCTTCGACGTCGCCTTGATTTCGCGCACGCAGGAGCATGTTGATCTCCTCACGCGCGACCTCGCCAATGAGGGGATCAAGGCACAGGGCTTCACCGCCGACGTGGAGGATCGCCAGTCGCTGAACGCTGCTCTGGAACGGGCGGCAGCTGAGCTGGACCCGATCGAAGTGCTGCAGTACAGCCCGGTTCCGAGGAAGGAGTTCCTGCGCCCTGTGCTGGAAACGACAGCTGACGACCTTGCAGCAGCTGTCGCTTTTTCAATTCTCGGCCCGGCCGCAGCCGTCCAGCAGGTCCTTGGCGGAATGCGGGAGTTGGGCCGAGGAACCATACTCTTTGTCAATGGCTCCAGTGCCGTCACCCCCAACGAACGCGTGGCAGGAACCTCAACTGCCTTCGCAGGTGAGTCGGCTTACGCGTCAATGCTGCACACGGCGCTAAAGTCTGAGGGTATCCAGGTTAGGCAGCTCATCATCCCCGGGGCAATCGGTGGCGGTGACCCGGCTTTCGCTCCAGACGCCCTGGCGGATCAGCTCTGGGAACTGCACACAGAGCCTGGAATTCTCCGCAAGACGGTAGGCGAACACTGAACAGCAGAGCCGTCGCACGGGACAGGCTGCAGTACGGGACATTGCTATCCAGGCAGACGGTTTGTTGGGCTGAGCGCTAATCAGTTTCCGGGCCCGTGCAGAACGGACAGTCCCTGTTTCCGCCTCCATCGCAAAACTGGGCTCTGTACATATCAAACGGCGGTGGTTCGCTCGTGGCGGCCTGCCTCGATATTTCCACTTTGCTGTCTTCCCTTCTCCCTGCACCTGGCGGATGGATTCCGGACCAGGCTCCGGTCCTGAAATAGATCGCCGGAGGCCGGCCGGTCGCGAGGTACGGCCGGCCCCGGCAAGACTGTTGTCGGGAGGCCAAGTTGTTCTTGCTCTGGCAAAGTCTTAGCCGCACACGTCAGCCGGTGCCATCCGTCGGCGGTGCGGATCGAATAGTTAGTTCCTTTTCCCCGAGCGGAACGAAGACGCGCGGTTCCACCCCATCAGCCGCCAGCCAGAAGCCGGACTTGTCTCGCATGACTGCTTCGATGGGACCCCGTCGCGTCCCGAACCGCGGTGCCTGTACTTCGATGTATTCGCCCGGTGCCAGCTTCCACCTGCTGCCGTTCCGGTCCTTTTGCTCATCTTCAGGAGCCATTGTTGTCCCTTGAGTCAGTGGCTGAATCTTTTCAGGCGGGACGCCCCTCCCTTGCGGGCCGGGAGACGTTCTCCCTCGACAGTCCTTGATAGTGCTGACTTGCGACCGGCGCGGCGGGATGCCAACAGTTGCCAGAAATTTCTTGCTTGGCATCCGCCACTTTCACCTGCTCGTGTCGTTGTAGAGGCCTGCAGCCCGTGCGCGCTGTGTGGCAAGTTCGATGATCAGGTCAAGGTTTGGGGTTGGGACTTGGGCCAGTTCGGCGAGGTCGAGCGGGACGCGGAACAGCCCGTCGATTTCCATGGACCGACCGGCCAGCAAGTCCTGCGCGATGCTTTGCAGGTGACGCGAGGTGGCGAGCTTTGCCAACCCTTCGTCCGGATCACCCGGATCACAACCAAGGGCACGGGCGACAGCGACGCCCTCATCTGCCATTGCCTTGGCGGTGCCGGCAATCGCGGGTTTGTTGAGAACATCCTTCATCGGGGAGGCACTCAGGGTGGCCAGCGACCCCCCGATCAGGTTCATGACCAGTTTGGCCCAGATGGCGTCCCGGATCTTGGTTGTGACGCTGACCTCGAGCCCGGTGGGATTCAGCAGCGACGCCAGCGCACCCAGCCTGGGGTCCGTAATTCCGTCGGGACGGCCGATGATGAGGCGGTTGCGTGCGTTTTCTGCACGTACCACTCCGGGTTCGATGACGGTGCAGGCGGTGTAGGCGACGGCACCCACTGCCCGTTCCGGCCCGATGAGGTCCCATAGCGTTCCCTTGGGATCCAGCCGCCGCAACTGGGTGCCGTCCAGCTCTCCGCCGTGGGAGTGGAAGTACCACCAGGGGATGCCGTTCATGACGAACAGCACGAGGCTGTCGTCATGAAGTAGGGATTTGATGCCCTCGGCGATAGTGGGCAGGGCGGGGGCCTTGACTGTGACGATGACAATGTCTTGGGGGCCAAGGTCGGCGGGTCGGTCGGTGGCTACGGGGTGGGACAGGAGCGTTCCGTCGCGGGTCTCTACCCGCAGCCCGTTTTGCTGGATGGCGGCAAGCTGTTCACCTCGGGCGATCAGCGAGACCTCGGCTTCAGTGCCAGCGAGCCGCCCGGCAATGTGCCCGCCGACAGCTCCCGCTCCGTATATGCAGATTTTCATGTTCTCTGTTCCGTGATGTCGCGACTAGGCAAACTGCTGACGTTTTTGCTTGGCTGCGGTGCTGAGGAAAGTGATGTCGTTGCCGGTGGATACGTAGCCGGCACCGAGCTCGAGGTACTGGCGGATCAGGTCCGGCCAACCGCCGAGGCCACCGATTCCCACCGAAACCCCATTCGCCTGGCAGGCCTTAAGGACCCGCAGGTAGGCGTCGTGCACTTTGGGGTGATCCATTTGCCCCGCGATGCCGAGCCCGACGCTGAGGTCGTTCGCTCCGACCAGGATCATGTCGAGCCCGTCCACGGCGGCGATGTCTTCGACCGCGTCGAGGCCTGTCTGGGATTCGATCATCGCCACGACCATGGAGGATTCGTCAAGCACCCGAACGACGTCGGCGGGCGGGTATGTCCGGTAGTTCAGTTGGGGTGCGGCACCGGCGAGAGAGCGTCCCCCAAGGGGTGCATGTTTGACTGCCCGGACGAGGGCACGGGCCTGGTCGGCCGATTCCACATCCGGCACAATGATGCCCATGGCGCCGGAGTCCATGACCCTGGCGATGTAGGCCGGGTCCAGGCCGGGAACACGGACCAGGGGCGTAACGCCGAGGTGGTTGCAGGCCATGCAGATCTGCCCTGCGGCTTCCAGGGAAAAGCTGCTGTGCTCCATGTCGATGTAGACGGAGTCGAATCCTGCCGTGTGGGCGATGGAGGCGATATCCACGGTCCGTACCAACCGGACGGTCATGGAGTATACGGTTTCGCCTTTGGCCAGCTTGTCCTTGACGTGGTTTCGCAGGACGGGTGCAGTTGCGGTGTTCATTTTTTGCGTCTCCTGATCGACTCTAATTTTTTCAGCCGAAGAGAGTCGGCAATGCTTGGGCTTCGTCCTCGAAGCCGTAGACAGACTTGATTTCCAGGTATTCCTCGAGCCCGAACCGACCCATGGAGCGGCCGATGCCGGACTGCTTGTATCCACCCATGGGGGTGTAGGAGTCGGTGGCTGCGCCGTTGTAGCTCACTCGCCCGGCACGGAGGCGGCTGGCGACGCGGCGGGCGTTGTCGCGGGCTTCGCCGAAGACGTAGCCGCCGAGCCCGTAGGGGGAGTCGTTGGCGATGCGAAGGGCTTCTTCCTCATCCTTGTAAGGGATGACGGCGAGGACTGGTCCGAAGATTTCCTCGCGGGCGATGGTCATTTCGGGGGTGACGCCGGTGAACACGGTGGGCTGGATGAAGTAGCCCACGTCGAGGCCTTCGGGCCGGTCGAGGCCACCGGTGACGAGCTGGGCGCCTTCGTTGATGCCGCTTTGGATGAGGTCGCGGATGGATTTGTACTGGGCGGCGGTGACGACCGGGCCCATGGTGGTGGTGGTGTCGAGCGGATCACCGAGCCGGAACCGTCGTGCTTCGTCGACGAGGAACGGGGCGATCTGGTCGATCTGGCTTTCGTGGACCAGCATGCGGGTGGGGGCGTGGCAGGACTGGCCGGCGTTGAAGAAGGCGCGTTGGATGTTCCAGCGGGCGGCTTTTTCGAGGTCGGCGTCGGGGAGCACGATGTTGGCGGATTTTCCGCCGAGTTCAAGGCTGACCCGTTTGACGGTTTCCGCAGCGGCTGCTCCTACCTGTTGGCCGGCGCCGGTGGAACCGGTAAAGGAGATCATATCCACGCCGGGGTGGCGGGACAGAGCATCCCCTACCTCGCGGCCGGTGCCGTTGACGAGGTTGAACACACCCGCCGGGATCTTGGCATCGTGCAGCACCTGGGCAAGGAGTGCACCGCTGGCGGCGGAGTTGATGCTGGGCTTGGCCACGATGGTGCACCCGGCGGCCAGGGCGTAGATGAGTTTGATGACGCCGGTTTGGATGGGCCAGTTCCAGGGGGAGATCAGGGCGCAGACGCCGATGGGTTCCCGGCGGACGATGGCGCCGCCGATACGGGTCTCGAACGGGTACTCGCGCAGGATGTCCCGCGCGACCCGCATGTGTTCGGCCGGGCCGGTGACCTGGGCCCGGTTGTTAACCGGGATGCCCTCTTCGCGGGCGATTAGCTCGGAGAACTCATCAATCCGGGATTGGTAAACGTCAATGATCCGGTCGATCAGCGCGATGCGTTCTTCCACGGTAGTGGTGGAGAAAGTCTCGAATGCCTTCTGCGCCGCTGCCACCGCGCGGTCCACGTCCTCGGCCGTTCCCAGGGTGATCTGGGCGAAGGGCTCCTCGCGGGTGGGATCGATCAGCTCCACTACCCGGGAGCCTGCCGGTTCGGTCCACTGACCATCAATGTAAAGGTGCGGGTATTGCTTCATGAGCGGGTTCTCCTGTGGCTGGCTGTGCTTTTAGGGTTAGCTGCTGTGGGTGTAGCCGCCGTCGCAGGCGATGGTCTGGCCGGTGATAAATGATGATGCCGGTGTTGCAAGGAAGATCATGATGCCGACCAGGTCGGTGGGGACCATGCCGCGGGGGATGCACTGCAGGGAAGCGGCGCGTTCGCGGACCTCTTGTGTGGGATTGACGGTGCGTTCGACTTCGGTGGCGACGCTGCCGGGCCGGATGCAATTCACGGTGATGCCGTAGGGGCCCAGTTCGCGGGCCAAGGAGTTGGTCATGCCGATTACTGCCGACTTTGACGTGACGTAATGCAGGTAGTTGACCGTGCCGCGCGTGACCGCGTCGGATGAGACGTTGATGATCCGCCCGAAGCCCGCCTTGCGCATATGGTCAGCGACCGCACGCGCGCACAGGTAGGTGCCGGTGATGTTCACCTTAAGGACGTTTTCCCACTGTGCCAGGGGGATCTGGTCGAACGGGACCTTGTCCAGCGTGGCGAAGATGGAGGCGTTGTTGATCAGTACATCGATCCGGCCCCAGGTTTCGATCACGGCGTTAACCATTGCTGTGACGGACGGTTCGTCGGCGACGTTGACCTTGACGGCCAAGCCTGTGCCGCCGGCATCGTGGATTTCTTTGACGACCGATTCAGCCTTCTCAATATCCAGGTCGGCCACAACGGAAACCGCCCCGGCGGCGGCGTACTGGCGTGCCAGCTCTCGCCCGATGCCTTGGGCGGCGCCGGTGACAACGACTACCCGCCCTTCTACGCTGAAGTCCCGTGCCGACGCCGGGACGCCGGAGTCATGGGGGGTGTGAGTCAGGGGTGTCGTCGTCATAGTTGGTCCTTGTGGCGTCGTTGTCATTATGGATTGCAGAAAGCGGTGGGCGCCGGTGCCACGGCGGGCCCTACGTCGCGCTAGGCCGCTGAGTTCTGCAGGAGGAGCAAGAGTGCGTTTGGCTAACAATATCCCGTAATTTGGGATTCAGTCAAGAGATGCTACAAGGAGGGTTCAGGGCGTCACCCCTTCTGGAAGTGGGAATCCGGCATGGCCGCCCAAGCTCTGCTTTTGGCCCAATGATCCCGGATCCAAGGGGCGAGGCCGACAGTTGGCCTACACAGGGGAGGCGCCAGCAGCCTCCGGCCCGATCAGAAGAATTGGGCGCTGGTAGCTTGTGGCGCCCGGTATCAGCCTCAGTTGGAGAATGCGGGGACGACGGTTCCGGAAATATCCCGAAAGTCGGTGCGAGGAAGCCGCCGCGGGCACTTGCGCATGATGAAGACCAGTGGATGGCGGCGAGTCGGACTGCGCGGGTTATGACCTGCCCTGGTTCTCAGCGAGGCGTTGGGAGATGGTGGCTGCCGCTTGCTTGACGGCCTGTATTGCTTGGTCGACGTTGATGTCCCGGATGTTTTCATCCCAAGCGACGCCGACGCTGCCGACCGCGGTCTTCTGGTCGGTGAGGATGGGCGCCGCGACGCCATAAACTCCTGGATTAAATTCGCCCCTGGTCAGCAGGTATCCGTCTTTTTTGATCTCTCCGAGGGTCTTGCGGAATTCACCCCAGGTGGCGCCCAGTCCGGTGCGCTCAATCTCATCCTGATGGCGGGGGTAGATGGCCTTAAGTCGGTGATGAGGGAGGTGGGCCAGGATGACCTTCGATCCTGCACCTTGGAACATGGGGCGCCGCTGCCCGCGGCTGAACCTGTTTTCGGGGCTCGTCCGGGCGCGCGATTCACCGATGCACAGGACGGAATCCCGAAATGCCGTCAGCAAAAGGGCAGAGTGGCCGACATTCTCCACCAGATCGTCAAGAACCCCATGGCTCGCCAGTAGCAGCGGATCGGTTTGCCGGATCTGCAGGTCCATCTCGATGATTCGCGGGCCTAGGGTGTAGTAGCCGTTGCGCACCGTCGTGAGCAGGCCGGCGTCATGCAGGGTCTTGATATAGCGGTAGCCCGTGGACCTGGACGTCTCCATCGCCTCGATAAGATCGGCCGTCGACCAGACGGGGCCAGCTTCGCTGAACAGCTCCAGGACTTGCAGCATTCGGGCAAGGCTGCCCACGCTGTCGGCAGTCTCGGTCACTTCGCCGGGGCCACTGACCGAACTGGGTCCACTCATGACGCGAGTCCTTATCGTTCTCGATGCAGCAAGCCTTTGGTCTGCCGCATCATTTCGAGCGGTGAATAAAGTCCCATTCTACAGGATTTCTTATACTTCGACAGGGAGTTCGCAAGCACGGATAAGTAAGCCTGGCCGCCACCGCACCATTGACGAGGGCCTTCATATATGGAAGCATCTTTTACATGTAAAACACCCGGTCAGCCGAAGCCTAGAAAGTGTGTCCGGACCGATGGAGTGCCGCCACGGCTGAGGAACGGCTTGCATGCCTTGTATGCGGCTGAATCGGCAGGTCGGGAGCAGCAAAAAAGACCACTTCATGGACGTCTTGGTGAGAAGCCCTCTGGGAACCAACTGATGTCCGGAGCCACGCAAGACCATTCCTTGCTAAACCTTGGGATGATCCCCTTTTTGAAGGAGTTTTTGAGTATGAGTACGAAGGTGTCGGAGGAGTTTGATGTGAGCGTGGGTGGGGGAGGGCGCCGGGTCGGGTTTATTTCCGCGGCCGGGGTGGTGGTCCCGTCGGGTGGGTATGAGATGGAGCTCCTGAATCCTGCCACGGGTCGGGTGATCGGTTCCCTGCACGAGGCCGGCCCTGCTGATATTGATGCTGTGGTCGCCGGTGCGAAGACGGCGTATGAGAAGGTGTGGCGCCGTACCGCGCCCGAGGTCCGGGCGAGGATGCTTACGGCCTGGGCGGATGCGATCAGCGCGCACCGCGAGGAACTGGCCGATCTCGAGGTCTCCGATGTGGGCCACTTGCGCCGCGAGGCCATGGCCGACATCGATAACAGCGCCCGGGTGCTTCGCTATTACGCAGGGATCGCCGACAAAATCGAAGGCCGCACGTTCGCGCAATTGCCCGGCCGGCTCTCCTACGGGCTCGATGAGCCTTTCGGGGTCGTGGCCGGGGTCAGCCCCTACAACGGCAACGCGAACTTCGTCGCCCTGAAGGCGGGCCCGGCCCTCGTTGCCGGGAACTGCATTGTCATCAAGGCACCCGAGGTAGCCCCGCTGCTGAATTACCGCATGGTCGAACTCGCCCTGGAAGCCGGTCTTCCCGCCGGTGTCATCAACGTGGTCACCGGCCGCGGAGACAAGGTCGGGCCCCTGCTCACCGAGCACCCTGACATCGGAATGATCGCCTTCACCGGCGGACCGGGCTCGGGACGGGCCATCATCCACCAATCGGCAACCAACATCGTGCCGACGTTCCTGGAACTGGGCGGCAAGAGCCCGGCGATCCTGCTCCCGGACGCCGATCTGGACATCGCGATCCCGTCGCTGCTGCATTCAAACTTCGCCAAGAGCGGCCAAAGCTGCGTGACCGGTTCCCGGATCTTCGTCCCGGCCTCGATGTACGCCGAGGTCACCGAACGGCTCGGGCAAAAAGCCAAAACGGTCCGCGTCGGACTGCCAACCAAGGAATCCTCCCAGATGGGCACGCTCATCAACCGCCAGCACCGCGCCCGGGTTGACGCCCTGGTCAAAAGCGCGCTCAGCGCCGGCGCGGTCGCCCTGGCCGGCGGCGGCCCGGCAGAGGACGGCGACCTCGCGAACGGCGCGTTCTACCAGCCCACCGTCCTGGCCGATGTCACCGATGACAACCCCGCAGCCCTCACGGAGGCCTTCGGCCCGATGGCAAGCGTGCTGTCCTACACCGACACCGACGAAGTCATCGCCCGCGCGAACGCCTCGGAATTCGGCCTCAGCGCCCAGATCTGGGGCAACGACGCACGGACCATCCAGCACTTGGCCAAGGAGCTGATCGCGGGAACGGTATGGATCAACACCTACCGCTCCTTCCACCCCACCGTCCCCTTCGGCGGCATGAAACAAAGCGGCTTCGGCAAAGAAAACGGCTTCGACTCCGTCGCGATGTACACCCGCCGCAAAGCAGTCGTCTGGGACCTCACCACCGAACGCGAACTCCCCTACACCAACTGACGCGCACGGGCTGAAGCGGCCTTCTGATCGAGCGCATTCCGTGCGTGGCACGAGAAGCAAAAAAGCAAAGTAGGGTTCCCGTCCATGGACGGGAACCCTACTTTGCTGGGGGAAGTGCCAGGTGAAAGCACCAGCGTGACCACGTTCCTAGTCATGGGTCTCCTGGTCTGGGACGCCCTCCAATAGGAGTCGGGTGCAGCATGCCCTGCGCTGGGCGAGAGGAAGTGCGGAGGGCATCCAGTACAACTCATGCCTGGGTCGCGTATCGCATATAGAGCTCGTTACTGCAGGGCAGTCCTTGGCGCATTCCGCGCGGAACAGGGTACTGCGGCTGAAAGGCCGCCATCGACTACTGCATGGACACCAGATTTGTACAGCGCCAGGGCTGCCCCCAGGGTCACCCTGAGAGCTCGCGCCCCGCCCGCTGCGGCACGGGCAACCACACTGCATTGCTTGCCGCCGTCTTGGATCTTGACCGAGATGGGCCGGAGATCGTCGCCGTTAAATTCAGCTATTCCCTCAGGATCTGGAACGTCACCAACGCGGTAGTCAATAAGTTCGCCCCCGAACGTCTTCAGGCGCAGAAGCGTATGGTGCGGGCCATAGGTGGCTCCGGCAACGACCGCTGATCCCACGAACTGGCCGGAATTGTGGGACGTTCCCCATGTCTCTGCCATGCTCTTCTCCTGTTTCGAGGTACCTGCAGATGAAGGTCTCGTGTCATTTCCGCTGGGTGCCATCAGGGCCTCCCAGTGTCCGAGAGCTCGGATGCGTTTCCGCGTCAACTGCGATTCATGATGCACCGGCGGCCGACTCTGATATTGACTTTATCCCACAGTGTGGGATATTGTCTACATGAGTTCTCATCCACTTCTGCTTCGTCGTCCCATCTGTAGCGGACCCACGCGTGATGAGCGACAGGGCATCAGAAATTCAACCAGTAAGGAAGTATTAGCGTGTCAAAGAAGATCGCGATTTTGCACACCAGCTTCGTGTTTGTCTCCGTCGAACCTGTGATCAATAACCTGATTGCTGAGCTGATTCCTGATGCTGAAGTCATGCACTTTGTTGACTCGGACGTCCTGGCCACTGTTCAGCGGGAGAACGGCATCTCGCGTAAGAGCGAGGAGCGGATGACCCACTTGGCGCAGGCTGCTGAGGCCGCCGGCGCTGACATCATCTTTTCCGCCTGTTCCTCGCTGGGACCTGCCCTGGATGTTGCTGCCCGCAATGTCCACACCCCGGTCATCAAGATTGATGAGGCGATGGCGCTTCGGGCGGCCAGCGACGGAACCCGCATTGGGGTCCTGGCCACTGTGCCCACGACGCTTGGTCCGACCTCGGATTTGATCCAGGCCAAGGCAGACGAGATGGGGCGCAGCATCACGATCGAGCAGCGGTTGTGCGAAGGAGCGTTCGCGGTCCTCATGGCAGGAGACCGGGACAAGCACGACTCCATGATCATCGAGCAGGCAACGGATCTTGCCGGAAACGTCGACCTGATCGTCCTGGCACAGGCCTCGATGAACCGCCTCGCGCCAGTCCTTCAGGAAAAGACCAATCTGACGGTGTTGTCCAGCCCTCGGATGGGCGTTGACTATCTGGCCCGGCGCGTGGCCGAGCTCCCTGCCTGACTCCCGTGTAATCAGTGGGGATCTATCAATCCCCTACGCCTGATGCCGGCGCAACCCGAACCTGTTGCGCCGGCATCAGCTTTTAACCACAGCTGTCCCGCCCTCAGCGGAGGTTCCAAGGTCCCCGTCGTTCTGTCGGTCACCGCACAGAGGTCGGCTCGGAAGACGCCGCGCAATCCCGACCGCGTGTGAGCACCTGTGAGCCTCCCCTTTAGTCCCTCAGAAACGGGGCTGCCCGGGACGGGCCGCGCGGCGCTGAAGTCCGAGCGGCCTCTCCCGGGCAGTTGAATTAGCGGGTGAGGGTGGCAAAGGCTCCGCTGGCGAAATCTTTGGCCGAAGTATTCCAGTGGCCGAGCAGGCCCTGCATATTCTCACCGTCTCTCCGGTGGCCCGGGAGTTCTTCCTGGAGGGTCGCCAGGATTCCGGTGCGGAGCTCGGTGTTGAAGTTGACTTTGCCGACGTTCATCGCCGGCGCTTTGGCGAGTTCTTCTGGCGGGATACCTGAAGCCCCGTGCAGCACCAGTGGGACGTTGGTCTGTCCTGCGATGTCCTGTAGAACGTCCCAGCGCAGCTGCGGCTCGCCTTGGTACTTGCCGTGGACGTTGCCCACTGCCACGGCAAGCAGTTCGGCGCCGGTACGGGCGATAAATCCTTCTACCTGGGTTGCGTCGGTCAGGCCGGCCACCGGCACCCCGGACTGATCCGCGCCAAAGGCTCGGTCCTCGTCGCCCGCAAGACCCCCCAGTTCAGCTTCAAGCACGACGTCACTCCCCAGAAGAGCGCGGGCCGCCAGGACCAGCTGGGCATTGTCCTCAAACGGCAAAGATGAACCGTCGGCAAGTACCGAGTCTGCCCCTGCAGCAACAGACTCTGCCATGACCCCAAGATTCGTAGCATGATCCAGCTGCACGGCTACCGGGACACGCGCTGCATCGGCGAGTCCGCGCAGTGCGGCGATCAGGCGCAGTCCATTGGGCGTGGCCGCGGTCTTCGGCGCAACCATGAGAATCACGCCCTGGTTTGCATCCTCGGCCGCCGTTACCACCGCCAGCGCGGTAGTGAAGTCATAACAGGTGAAGGCCGGAACAGCCGAGCCGCGCTGCAGTGCGGCGGTGACAAGGTCATCGAGCCGGGTACGCATTAAAGGCCCCTCCTTCAAGGATCCTCATGGGCGTTGCCGCCGGGACAGGTGTCTTGTGGTTGCTGCTCATGCTCTCCTTCACTTGCCGGATTCAAAGGTGTTGCTGAGTTTGCGGGTGACCTGGGCCAGGGAGTCGTCTTCGCCGACGTTGCCGGCGAAGACGATGTACGGGATCCCCTTGGCCGGGCCGTCCACGGGTTCCCACAGGCTGACGACGCCCGGCAGCATGGGTCCGCGGACAATCGCGTGCCGGATCTCCAGGCCATGGGCTGCCACGTCCGAGGACGTGATACCGCCCTTGGCGATGACGAACCGCGGCGGGAAGGTCTTCAGTGTCCGGTTGACCACGGCGACGACGGCGGCGGACACGGTGCGGGCGATCCGCAGGCTCTCGGCGGGGTCGTCCGTCTTGATCAGCAGGCGGCTAGTGTGGACGATGACATCGCCGGCGCGGAGGGCCTCAACGACGGCGTCCACGGTCCGGTCCAGGTGTGCTGCTGCTTCTGCTTCGCTGGCGAGGAGCTTTTCGACATCGATCTCGATGATGCTCGCGGAGCTGTGTTCGGCGGTGAGGACGTTCAACTGGCGGGTGGTGAGCCCGACGTGAGAGCCGACCACGATCAGGCCGCCGGCCGTGGAGGGGGTGTTGCCTTCGTAGGCCTCCCCGGACGTCAGGGCGGTGCGGACGTCCTGGCCAATCCGGCCGCGGACGAACGGCGGGCCGACGCGGTAGAGCAGCTTCTTGCCGCGCCGTTCGGCTTCTTCCAGGCCCAGGGCCAGGGCACGGAGGTCGTTTTCGGTGACGATGTCCGCCACGATCGGCGTGGAGTTGGTGGCGCCTTCAATGGCATCGGCGATGGCCTTCGCCGAGATGGCAGGGTCCTGGGCGGACGCGCCGGCGCGGATGATGTTCAGGTCCAGGACGATCACGGAGTCCGCGGCGAACCGGCCCTGCGACTTCTCCTCCACGTATTTGGCCAGCTCCGAGTTGGCGAATCCGAAGGTGGCATCCCTGGCGAACTCGGTCTCGGCGACGGGGATGAGCTTGCCGGCGTCGTCCCCGGTACCGCGCATGTAGTGGACTCCGCCGATGGTGAGGCGGCCGGCGTCGGGAAACGCGGGAACGATAACGACGCCGTCAGTGGCCTCACCGGTTTCGGCGGTCACGGTAGCGGCAATGACATCCGGTTCCAGCGGGTAGTGGCCGCGGAGGGTGGAGTCGCTGCGGCTCACGAAGCCAACCCTGACGCTGCCTGCCGCGGCGAGGGCATTGCGAACCACTTCCTCGTTACGGGCAGCCGCCTCTTCGGGGTCAAGGCTGCGCGTGTTGGTGAGGACGTACACGGCCGGCTTGGACTGGCTGAAGGCCCAGGTGAAGTCCTCAACCTCCCAGCGGGTGAGCACGGGCAAATCCGCCACGGACTGCGTGCCCGTGGGGTCATCATCGAGCACCACCAGGATGCGCGGGGTCGCCTCCGAGGAAGCAGCTACGGCCGTGGCTACTGATTGTGCTGGAATCTGAAGTTCCGCCGGGAAGGGGTCTAGAACATCGGCTTCAAGTGTCACTATGCACTCCATTGTGTGGGGTTTATTGATGCAAATCGTCAGGATGGGCCGCATCCCTGTGCCCGGCTTCCGGCAAAGCTTTCAGAGCCAGGGGCGCCTGGGGTCGAATGACCTACCGACATCCTTTATGCACGTCAGCGGGCAACACGGGGTTTCCGTGTTGCCCGCTGACGTATCTGTTTTTTAGAAGGTGTGGAGGACGAACCGGAGGAATTCCGTGGGTTCGATGGCCTCGATGGGGGCGGGGCCTTCGTTGGCAAGGAACTCGTAGCCGGTTTCGGGGCCGTACTTTTCACCGCCTGCGGTGACCTGGCCCTTGGTCTGGAACAGGATTTCGATGGACGGGAACTGGCCGGCCTGGTACACAGCGCCGGCATCGAGCCGGAGGAATCCGATGCGGAAGTTGCGCTCGGTGAAGGTGCCCAGCCATTTCTCGGACACGCCTTCGTCGGCTGAGGTCAGCCAGTCGTAGGCGTCGGGGTTCATGGCGATGACGTCTTCGTAGCGCGGGGTGGCGAACTCGAGCTTGCCGCCCGTGGCGTGTTCGAAGATCGCCTGCGATCCGTCCACGGTCTGCTCGTCGCCGTTGGCGTCCGTGTAGTGGTACAGGCCCTTCTTGAATTCGCCGGTCTTTTCCAGTTCGGCATTGGTCGCTTCGCGCTGGGCGACCGACAGGTAGCCCTGGCCGCTGGCGCCGCCGGCCTGGAGTACCAGGGTGCGGAGGCCTTCGGCGCGTTCCTGCGGTCCGTAGTGGACGCTTTCGGGGAAGTACCCTACCCAGCCTTCCTCCAGGTAATCTTCCTCGGAGTAGGGCAGCCGGCCCTGGATGACGTAGCGGACCTGGTCGAAGTTGTGCCGGTGACGTGGGGTCCGCCAACCACCGCCGCCGGTGTGGCCCATGTTCAGGTCGTAGTTGTTCGGGGAGCCATCCTCACCGAACAGCAGGTGCTTCTGGTCCAGCTTCCCCTCGCGCATGGATCCGACTGCTTCGATGTCGGTCTCCGCTGCTTTGCTTACGCGCATCTCCTGCTCCTTCACAAAAGTCGATTCATCCCCACCAAGAACCGGTAGGGGGTGGCGGTTCTCCGCTGCATTACGTGCCAGCCAACCGCTCTAAATTCACCATATCCCACATAACGGGATATCGTCAACGACTTTTTAATAGAACAAATGCCAGCTCAGAGTTTCGAGTAGCCAACCGGTTCCTACAGACCGCAAGGAACACAAGAGGGCGGTGTTGCAGGTATCGCCGGGCAGCTGCGGTCGGGGCGTGGCGCCGCCAGGGCAAAGGCATCCCGAACTGTCATGAGCCGGGCATCATGTGCTGCAATCCGTGATGCGGGGAGGCCGCGTATCTGTCGGCCGACCGTGCCTGCCGTTTCCACTGGGGGAGCCCGGTGGACGCTGAAAGGCTTGCGCTGGGCGGAGACTCCCCGGCCAGTAGGCCGGAAATGTGGACAGGGCCAAAGGTTTTGGCAGGCCGATGCGTGCCTTTCGGCCCGCTCGTCAGCGGTTTGGATCTATGAGTCGTTCTGGTTCTGCGTGAGTCGCCGGGAGACAGTGGCCGCAGCTTCCTTAACGGCCTTTATCGCCTGCTCGACGTTGATGTCACGGACGTGTTCATCCCACGCGACGCCCACGCTGCCCACCGACGTCTTTTGGTCGGTGAGGATAGGCGCGGCGACGCCGTAGACTCCGGGGTTGAACTCCCCGCGCGTGAGCAGGTAGCCGTTTTTTTTGATTTCACCCAGGGCTTTGCGGAACTCACTCCAGGAAGCGCCCAGCCCGGCCTTCTCAATTTCGTCACTGTAGCGGGGGTAGATCGCCTTCAGCCGGTGGTGGGGGAGATAGGCGAGGATGACTTTTGACCCGGCCCCTTGGAACATCGGCCGGCGTTGCCCGCGGCTGAACCGATTTGCCGGACTTGATGGTGCGCGGACTTCCCCTACGCACAGCACCGAGTCACGGAACGCGGTCAACAGCAGAGCGGAGTGTCCGACGTTCTCTACAAGTTCTTCCAGGACGCCCTGGCTGGCGAGGAGCAAGGGGTCCGTTTGCCTGATCTGCAGGTCCATCTCGATGATCCTCGGACCAAGGCTGTAGTAGCCGTTGCGGACAGTGGTGAGCAGACCCGCGTCATGCAGGGTTTTGATGTAGCGGTAGCCCGTGGAACGCGAGGTCTCCAGGGCATCAATGAGGTCCGCCGTCGACCAGACAGGCTCTTGTGCAGTAAAGAGGTCCAGGATGGTCAGCATCCTGGCCAGACTTCCAGCGCTGTCCGGAGTGCCACTCAGTTCCGCGACATTCTCCGGCAAACCGCGTCCGCTCATGACGTGAGGCCCCATCCTTCTCTACAAGCCGTATACCAAGACCCTCGAAGGCAGCCTCACGAACGGCGGTATTACTGCCAGTATAGGCGCGGCAAGGTGGCGGGCACGGGATTGAGGTCCAGTGCCCGCCACAGTCCTGTAGATCTTGTGGATGGTGCTACCGATTAGATGCCTACGGTCTGGCCGCCATCGATGACCATTGCGTGACCGGTTGCAAAGCTGCCGAGGTCTGAGGAAAGCCACAGCACGGCGGAGGCGATTTCCTCAGGTTTGCCCATCCGGCCGACGGGTTCCTGGCCAATCACGCGTTCCCGGCCCTCGGGGGTGCCGCCGGAGAACCTGTCCATCATTGGTGTCTCGATGATGCCCGGGCAGATGGCGTTGACCCTGATGCCCTGGGCTGCGTAGTCCAATGCCGCCGACTTCGTCAGGCCGATCAGTCCGTGTTTTGCTGCGACGTAGGCGGCCTGCCCGCGGATTCCGACAACTCCGGCACCCGAGGACGTGTTGACGATGGAGCCGCCGCCACTCTTGAGCATTGCAGGGATCTGGTACTTCATGCAGAGGAATGCGCTGCGCAGGTTGATGTCGAGCAGCCGGGACCACTCATCCTCGGAGATATCGACGAGTGCTGCGGGCGGCTGCTCGACACCGGCGTTGTTGAAGGCGATATCAAGGCGGCCAAACTCTTGGACGGTCTGTTCGATGACCGCTTGAATCTCCTGTGAGGACGTTACGTCGCATTTGACGGCGAGCACCTGCCCGCCATGCTCGGCGACGAGGCGAGCGGTTTCTTCGTTGCCGGCAGCGTCAATATCGGCCAACACTACCGTTGCTCCTTCAGCCGCAAATGCTATCGCCGTTGCCCGGCCGATGCCGCTGCCGGAGCCGGTCACGAAGGCTACCTTTCCGGCGAACCTGGACTCAGTCATTGCTGGTCTCACTTTCTGTTAATCAGGTGGTGGAATCAGGTGCGTGCCGGCCGGATCGGCCCGGCCGGCACGCAATCAGGAAGAGGAGAGCGCCTCCTCGGTCACGGGCGGGCGGTCGCCGAACCCGTGTAACGGTCACGTAGTTCAACCTCAAGCTCTTCCAAGGTTCGCCCCTTGGTTTCCGGGATGTAGCGGAACGCGAACAGCGCTGCCAGCACGTTGAGGACAAGGAATCCGGAGAAAACGGCCACCGAACCGAACTGCTCGGCGAGGATCGGAAAGAGGAATGAGATGAGGGAGTTGGCAACCCAGAGCCCGCCCAGGGAAGCGCCCATGGCGAAACCGCGGATTGGCAGCGGGAACAGCTCGGAGAGAACCAGGAAGCCTGTTGTACCCAGGAAGGTCACCATGAAGGCGGTAACCAGCAGCATGAACAACAGAATCAGGTACGAACGCAGGGTGGACTCCGGCAGCATGTAGGTAGCGAGGAGCCCCAGGTGGGAGGCGGCGACGCCCCCGAAACCGAGCAGCATCATCTTGCGGCGCCCCATCAGACCGAGAATCCACATGCCCACTATCGTGAAGACGATCATCGCGATTCCAACGGTGACGGAGGCCAGCAGCGACGCGGACCGGGTGAGGCCGGAACTCTCAAGCACGGTCGGCGCATAATACATCACCACGTTGATGCCGGTAGTCTGCTGGGCGATCGCCAGGATGATACCGACCACGATCAAAAGCTTCATCCACGGTTCATTGCGAAGGGTTGCCAGGACCGAGACCTTGCCCTTGATGTGGTCAGTTTCGACGATGGCCGCGATCTGCCGGTACTCGTCCTCAACCCGGTCTGCGACATGCGCCCGCTGCAAAGTGCGCCTGGCCTCCGCCCACATCTGCTTGCTGGCATACCAGCGAGGGGTATCGGGCAGGGTGAGCATGCCGATGAGAAGCCCCGCGGCCGGAACGAGGGCGATGCCAAGCATGTAGCGCCACACCACGGTGTCGTTGATCAGGTTGGCAAGGACCGCGTTGATCACGAATGCCAGGAACAGGCCGATGACCAGCATCAGTTGGTTCACGGTGACGATGCGGCCTCGCTGCGAGGCCGGAGCCATCTCGGCAAGGTACAGCGGAACGACGACGGAGGCGACGCCGACGGCATAACCGAGCGCGATGCGCCCCGCGACCAGAATCCCCACACTGGGAGCCAAAGCGCATGTGACCGTACTGAGGACGAAGATAACACCTGCAATGACCAGCGACTTCTTCCGTCCCACGCGGTCAGCGATGGGACCGCCCAGAAGCGCGCCTGCCGTCGCGCCGGGGAACAACAGCGAAGTGACAACCAGCCCCTCGGCGACGGCAGTCAACTGGAAGTCCTCCCGGAGATACACCAGGGCCCCGGCGATCACGCCAGTATCGAAACCGAACAGCAGACCGCCCAGGCTGGCGATCAGGGTCAGCCGGAACATGAATGTTCTCGGGTCTTCGCGGCCACCCGTAGTGGTCAACGCTCCTGTCGAGTGGAATTTTTCGGACACGAGGTCTCCTTATTGGTGAGCAAGGCTCAGGGAGCAAATCCCCAGGGCCGATCGGCGTCGATCGGCCATGCGCCATACTGCCTTGGCTTGATTCCGGTTCCATGCGACGGCAGGAACCCGGCATTGCATACGCACTGACCTTCGATCCGGGTGGATCGTATGGTCGAGATCAGTGGCTTTAGCTTTCGCGCGGACTCTTTTCGGCCTGCGGCTAGGCTGTGATACTCCACACACTTCTTTGGTGTCGGATTTGAGAATATCCTGTATTGTGAGAATTAGTCAACAGCCAAAGAGGTCTGCCACTTGACCTGCCGCCTGATGAGGGGGCACATCAAGTGACGACACCGATAGAGACGGAAGGTCTGACAACAATGCGTGCAAACACCGAGACGGCAAAGATGCTGACCGAGTACTACGCGGCCATGGAAGCAAACAACCCACGGGAGTTCGGGTCCTACTACGCGGAGAACATGACGCTGACGTTCGGGAACAGCCCGGAAATCAAGGGCCGGGAAAACATCATCGCGGCCTTTAGCGACAAGCTCAATGAGATCGAATCGCTGGGGCATGACCTCGTGAACGTGTGGGAGGAAGAGGACGGAGTCGTCTTCTTCGAATCCGTCGGCCGTTGGACACTTTTCAGCGGGGCCGTGATCGAGATCAAGGCCGCTTCGAAGATCACCGTAAAAGACGGGAAGTTCGTCGATCAGCGCATTTATGTGGACAACGCGCCTGTGTTTGAAGCCCTGGAGCAAGAAAAAGGGCTAGTGGGACGTCCTTGATTTCCAGCCTCTAATGGGGGCCAGAATCACCGTCCGAACGAATGACCTCAACAATGGAAAGGACCACAATCATGGTGGGAGAACATCGCGAATTCCAGTCACGCCTGATCGTTACCGGCCTGAATGCCGACGGCACGTCGACGTTCGTAAGTGACGGTCCAACGAGCGACCGGCTCGTCGCCGATGGCTACACGCGCAACCACCTGTGGCAGGCGACGGAAGTGCCGACGCCTGTGATGGCGCCCAACGGACCCGGTGATGCCTCGATCATCCCGCCGCCGCCGGCAGGCTACAACTACGTGATCACGGCCTTCGCCCCGGACAGCGAATGGGATTACGAGGGCGGCTACGCCAGGATCCTGGCCGAGTCCGGCGCTGGCGACGCAGTGAATCCCAACGATGCTCCCGGAATGCACACGACGGACACGATCGATATCGTCACCGTGATTTCCGGGGAAGCGTGCGTTCTTCTCGACACTGGCGAGACAACCATGCGTCAGGGCGACACAATCGTGCAGCGCGGCACCAAACATGCCTGGCGGAACAGGACGGACAAGCCATGCGTAGTCTCCGCCGTTCACGTCAGCGTGATTCGCTGACCGCCATCGATCATGCACTCCAACAGCACTGACCTGTCCACGCCTGCCCGTCGGGTCATCGTCGGGATCAACGCCTCAAAGGCGTCCGCAGTCGTCGCTGACGAGCGAAACCTCCCCTCCACCCGGCTCCCCAATGGAAACGTTTTGCAGGAGCTATGGCAACAGCGGAGTATCCCCGCTGCTCCGGATGATCATCCAGAGCCCGGCTGGACGCTCGGGCCTGATGCGCCGGCCGAGGGTGCCGTCGTCCGAATACTCACTGTGCCAGGTGCTTCGGGTGACACCTTGGCGGCGCCCGACCTGCACACGGACCATTCCCTGCATGTGATCACGATGCTCGACGGGGAGTTGGCCGTTGTCCTGGAAGACGGCGAGGTGACGCTCGCCAAGGGGGACTCGATCGTGCTGCGGGGCAGTATGCACGACCTCCGAAACGTACAGCCGCGGCCGGCCTCGTTCGTGTACACCTCCTTTCCTCTCGCTATAAGCGGATCCAAGCCCCTCTGAAGGTCCTGCCGTCCCAGCAGACAGCTCCTTTCCAACCTGCAGCGGGCAAAATCTTAACGTAGTTGGGCGCCGTCCAGATGGACGGCGCCCAACTACGGTTTGTTCCGTGACAAAACCTGTCCAGCTCTCCGGGCGGTCCACGGAGAGGACGGCTGCTGCACGTATGGATACGTACCTGTACACAAAGAGATTGGCCTAAGCCTGAACTGCAGCCTGCTCGCCGGCCCCACCTTTGGATTCAGGGTTCTCGATTTCGCTCCCGGGTAATCAGCACAACGCGTGCAGTGGCGATGTCCAAGAACGATTGCCTGCACCTGCCGCTCAGCCAGGGCGGAGCCCCGGTCACAGAGTGATCCTCCAGCTTGCGCAACTGCGCGGTGATACTTATCGATGCCCAGGAGGATGGACCGCAGCGGAAGCCGCTCAACGCCGTCGTCCGCTGAGGATCGATATGTCCCTGGGGCGCGGCCCCAGCGGACGCCATCAAGGTGGACTGGCGGGCTGCTGTCGGTGACGAACCGGAACTCTCTCGGCTCCTGGCGCTGGGACGCTCGGTGAGCGGCATCGCTGAACACTGTCCCGTGCTCCTCCACCAGGACAGAGCCGCCGCAAGGCCGCTGCTGTTTCTTCCGGGCAAGCAGTGCCTCATGGAAGGCGTGATCCAGAACCGCAGTGAAGCTCGGCCACAACGTCCTTCCCCTCCGGCATGGAATGAAGCAGGCGGTTCAGCCTTCGCAGCGCAAAGAAGCTACACGTGCCGGAAATCGTTGCGCGCGAGGGGCCTGATTCGGTGACGGGTTTGTGGGCCTACATCGTCGGGAATTTTCGTGCGGTTTCCTCCCGGTTGTAGCGACCACCCGGCGTTGCGTCCGTGAGTGAAGACAGGGGACGCCGGGCAGTCTGCGCGATGTTTTTTGGTTGGGGCCAGGCCGCCGTGATATGTAGCAGCACAGCATTTCAGGGTTCAGGACGGGCACGGTGACACCTTTGTGCCCCGGCTCAATTCAGGGGCGGAGTATCTAGTGGAACCACACCGGTCCCGTACAACTCGGCAGCGAGATCGCGAAGCGCACGAAGTGCGACGCGCTGTGGGAAGGGTCCGTATGAAATACGTGCTACCCCGAGTTCTTCCAATTCGGCCGCGGGAAGCGCTCCAGGTGCGCCGATTACTGACAGCTTTCCTCTCCCGAGTCCGTCGACGAGAGGCTCGATGACCTGGCGGGTGAGTGCTCTGGGGACGAACACCAGGGCGGCACCGGCGTCGAGATAGGCACGACCCCGAATGATCGCGTCATCGATGCTGACCCTAATGGGGCGGTCCCCGCCCCGCACGATCGCGTCTGTCCGTGCGTTGAGCTGAAACGTGATGCCCTCGTCGTGGGCGGCTTTGATAATGGCGTGCACGCGGGCAACAGCTTCATCGAAGGGTCGAAGCCGGTCTTCAACATTCGCGCCTACGACGCCTAGTCCCATCGCCCGGCGGACCGTCTCAGCCGGGTTGTCGTAACCATCATCAAGATCGGCAGTGACCGGAACATCAACTGCGTCCACGACTGTTTTGATCCCTGCCAACGCTATCTCCAGAGGCATCATGCCGTCGGCGAAACCGTACGTGGCGGCGATCGAGTGGCCGGCGGTAGCGATCACTTTCGTCTCCGGCAGTGCCGCGACGGTTGCGGCACTTATAGCATCCCAGACGTTTACAACCCGCAGAATCTCCGGTGCCTCGTACAAGGCCTTCAACTGCTGGGCACGGTCGGACGTGCTTGGTCCGGTCATTCTCCCTCTCCGTTCTCTATCGCAGATTTTGCAGGGGCTGAGGAGGACGCCGTTAACTTCCGCGGCCTGGGTCTGGAGCATGTCATGCAAAAGGCGGAGGGTCACAGCTGCATGTAGACGCTCTTCGTGTAAAGGTAGGTGTCCATGTGCGCGGCTGTGCCTTTGTAGCCGTAGCCGCTCAGTTTGGTTCCGCTAAAGCCGACGAGCGGGTCGATGTAGCCGTAGCAGTTGACCCACATGGTGCCGGTGTGTACACCGTGTACTGCCCGGAGGGCGGTGGACAGGTTTTGTGACCAGACAGCTCCGCCCAGGCCGTACTCGCTGTCGTTGGCGATGGCGACAGCTTCGTCGATGTCATCGAACGGAAGGATGGAAAGAACCGGTCCGAAGATCTCTTCACGGGCGATCCGCATGTCGTTGTTCACGCCGCCAAAGACGCTCGGCTGCACGAAGTACCCGTTTCCGAGTTCACCGCCGAGACGCTGGCCACCGTAGAGCAACTCGGCGCCCTCGTTGCGGCCGATATCGATGTAGTTCAGGACATTGTCCAACTGCGGCTGGGAGATCACCGGGCCCAAAGTGGCGGCGTCGTCCAGGCTGTGCCCGACCTTCAGGGTGTCCATAAATGCCAGCAGCCGTTCCGTGAACTGCTCGACGATGGGCCGCTGAACCAGCACGCGTGTACCGGCGAAGCAGATCTGGCCTGAATTCGAGAAGACACCCATGGCCGCTCCCGGCACCGCTGTATCAAGGTCCGCATCCGCGCACACGATATCCGCCGATTTGCCGCCCAGTTCCAGCTGCAGCTTTTTGATGTTCACGGTGGAGGCCTCGATGATCCGCCGCCCGGTCTCAGTGGAACCGGTGAACGCGACGCGGTCGACATCCGGGTGCGCCGCGAGAGCATTTCCGGCTGAGCTGCCGGATCCGGTGACGACATTGATGACGCCGGCCGGGACCCCGGCTTCGTGCAGGATCTCGGCAACGCGCAGCACCGACAGGGAAGCTTCCGACGCCGGCTTGAGCACGGCGGTGCACCCGCTGGCCAGAACAGCGCCGATAATCCAGAACTGTCCGTTGAGTGGTCCATTCCAGGGGATGATGCCGCCAATGACTCCGACCGGTGCCTTCAGCGTCATCGTGGCCACGTTGCCGGGGATCCCGTTCATCAGCGTCTCACCGGAAATGCTCATCGCCTGGGAGGCGAAGAACGACAGCATCTTCATCAAGGAGGCCTTGGAATTGCGCAACCTCGAGACCGGGGCGCCCATGTCCAGGGCCTCGATCTGAATCAGTTCCTCGAACCTCTGGTCGAGGACCTGCGCGACACGGGTCAGGAGCGCCTGTCGCTCGTAGGGGCTCCAGGAGCTCCAGGGGCCATTGAACGCCTTGCGTGCGGCGAGAACCGCCCGGTCCACATCGGAGGGTCCGCCGGCAGCAAACCGTGCCAGGACCTCGCCCGTGGACGGGCTGGTGGTGGTTAGGGTCTGTCCGGACTCGGCCGGAACCATCTGGCCGTCGATGAAGAGATGGTGCACGTCGCGGGACAGGAAGCTCTGTGCCTGCTCGGACGGGGCGAAGCTGTGCTGGGTTGTGGTCATGACATTCCTTCCAGGGGTGACCTTTGACATTCCGTCAATCGAAGATGAAGACGCCTTTTCCGATCTTGCGCTGATCGAACAGCTCATAGGCCTTTTCGGCCTCAGCAAGACGGAACTCATCGGTGAACAGGGACTCCACGTCCAGGCCCCGTTCGGCGACGAACTGGGCGCAGTCTTCCTGCTGGTTCTTGCTGAACGTGAGCGACCCGAGGACGGTCTTGTGCAGATGGATGAGCTCTTCGCTGTCCAGGTCAATCTTGCCGAAGACTCCGACCATGCACGCGGTCCCCCACGGCCGGGCTGCCTGGATCGCCTGGCGGCGCACGGCAGGGATGGCGCTGCATTCGATGGTCTTGTCCGCCCCTTCGCCACGCCGGGTCAGCTCGCGGATGGCTTCAACAGGGTCCTGTTCGCGGGAGTCCACGACGTGGTCGGCGCCGAACTGCTTCGCCATGTCTAGCCGTGAAGGCTCCACGTCCACTGCAATGACCCTGGCTCCGAAGGCTTTGGCCAGCAGGGTGACGCTCAGTCCGACAGGTCCTTGGCCGAAGACTGCGACGGTCTCGTCGGCGGACAGGTCAACCCTTTTGATCGCGGCGAAGGCCGTTCCGGTGCCGCATGAGATGGCTGCACCGGTCTTAAAGGAGAGTGAGTCCGACAGTTTGATGAGGGTGTGTGCGGGGACCTTCATGAAATCGGCGTGCCCGCCGTCTCCGTTCAGTCCGCCGTAGACGATGCGTGCGTTGGGGCAGTACTGGGTCCAGCCGGAACGGCAGTACTGGCAAGCGCGGCATCCGTCGTAGTGGTGGACCATGACCCGGTCGCCTACCTTTGCCTCGCTCGGCCCGACAGCATCGCCGACAAGCTCCACGACCCCGCATGGTTCGTGGCCCTCGATAACCAGCTCTGAGCCGGTACGGACAGGGCCGTGGAGATGGTGGAGGTCGCTTCCGCACATACCGGAGGCCTTGATGCGGATTACGACTTCGTCCGGCCCGGGCACGGGGTCCGGATAGTCGCGGATCTCGAGCCCACCCTCGCCTTGGAAAACAACGGCTTTCATGACTACTGCTCCTTGATGGTCAGGAGATGGATGGCATCGGTGACGCCTCGGGTACATTCTGCATCGGAGTTGCTGCACCGGGCCCTCCCTGACGGAGGGGAGCGGCGCTCATTCGATGGCTTGTGGTGAAGTCCTCAGCAGTGGTGCACACTGTGGAGGGTTCTGTCGGGTGATGGATCTGACGTCCTCGGACCGGTAAGTCAGGTCCGAGGACGTCAGGCTTGGTTGTACATATTCAGCCGGTGGCCGGCTGTCTCGTACGTCAGCGGCGCCGCTGCGTTTGCGCCTTCGCCGTTGGGGTTATGCGTGGGCCTTGGGCTCGTCGGCATCTGCGTCGGCCGTGTCACCGGCTGGGGCGATGTGTGCCAGGGCCTCGGTGGAGGTGTCCACGCGGGCCGCAGCGAAGATCACTGTAGCGGCGATGTACAGGCCGGAGACGGTCAGGATGACTCCGACGATTCCAAAGCTGGTGAACAGCCCGAGGACGATGAAGGGGGAGGCGATCAGGCAGACACGGCCTACGGTCTGGGCAAGGCCACCGCCGCGGAAGCGGAAGGCGGTCGGGAAGAACTCCGGAACGGTGCCCAGGCACATGGTCAGGAACGACGCGGCCATGGCAACGAGGATGAAGCCGATGGTAATGATGAGTGCGGGTTCGGTCATGAACGGATAGATGCCGGCGAAGATCGCGGCGAGGGTGCCGGAACCGACGATGCTGCGGCGGCGGCCCAGCTTGTCGGCCAGCAGCATGCACAGGAGCGGACCGGCGACGTAGCCGGACATGATCGCGGCGTTGAATCCCAGGGAGGAGGTAACGTTCATTCCCTGCTTGACGAAGAAGGTGGGCATCCATCCGGTCACGGAGTAGGAGCCAAACAGGCAGATAACGGTCAGGCACAGGGCCAGTATGGTCCGCCCGATGACGCCGCGTGAGAAGAGCACCGTGACGGGCACGTAGTTGGCCTTGTCATGGGCAGCACCGGCCGCCTGGTCCACAACCGGAGCCGGGGTGACCTTCGGGCTGGCAACGCCCGACTCCTTTTCGATCTTCTGAAGAGCTGCTTCGGCCTCTTCGTAGCGGCCGCGGGACTCCAGCCAACGGGGAGACTCCGGCATATTACGGCGCAGCCACCAGGCGATCAGCGCGCCAACGCCGCCGATGATGAACATTGCCCGCCACGAAAACGCGGGAATGACCAGGAAGCCGATGAGCGAGGACAGCGAGACGCCGAATCCGCCGAAAACCCCGAGGAGTCCCAGGTACTTGCCGCGGTGGGAACGCGGGAAGAATTCGGTGATCATGCCGTAGCAGATGACGTATTCAGCACCCATGCCGATGGCCATCACGAGCCGCAGACCGATGAGCACTTCAATGTTGGGTGCAAAGGCCGCAGCCAGCGCCAGGATTCCGAACAGGCCAAGGCTGAACTGGAACGCGAAGCCTCGTCCGATCCGGTCGCTGAGCCAGCCGGAAAGTGCCGCTCCAGTTGCCAGGCCGGCGAATGTGGCTGACAGGAACAGCGAATTCAAAGCAAGCGTGGAGAACCCGCTGGGCAGCATGGAGGCCAGCACCGCTGAGGAGAGTGTGTTATCGAACGAGTCGAAGAACAACCCGAGGCCAACCAGCCACGCCATGCGCCGGTGGAATTTGCTGATCGGGAGGCTGTCGAGCCTGTGGGTCGCGTTGACGTGCATGGTGGTCATCGGACAGCACCTTTCGGACGTGCAGCCGGGGACTGTGCCTGGCAGGAATCTGTGGCGGAGCGCGGGGAGGTGAGGGGGAGCAGAGCACGCTCCGGGAGAACTCTTGCGGTACGAGCGTGGTCAGCTGGGCTGGGAGTACAGGCTTCGCATGAATTCGATCGACACTGTTCAGGCATGCGTCTTACTACCTTTGGTTTGGTGTTCGGTGCGCAACGGCGCGAACACGACGGTGTGTAGTGAACTGGTCCTCTCGGCCCTGCCGGACACTCTCAGGACGATAGATTGCCGCGGGCCGCGACAGCAGGGCCGGAATCCAACCCCTGCTGTGACGGTGACGGTGCACACAGTTCTTATGAACATGTTCGACAATATCCTGCATTGTGAGACTTAGTCAATATCTTTTGGTGGTTCTCCTCTGCGCGCGGCAAGCCCGATGTCCCGTGCACAGGCTGGATTTGCGCACGTCGGCCGTAATGGCCTTAAAACGACAACGTTGGTCCCGCATGCAGGACATGCGGGACCAACGCCATGAGAGGAAGCTAGGGCTGCTTGGCTGCTGGCCGGCCCATGTCGCCGCTGAAGGTTGTTCCGGGTGCAGGCTGGGGCAGTTCTTCCGACGCCTGGAGCACAGCCCCGGTGCGGGCGGGGACTTTGACGAAGAGCAGCAGGACAAATGCCAGAGCCAGTGCCACCATCGGGACGGTCATTCCAACGATGGTGTCGCCGGGTGTGGCGAGCTTGCCGATGAGGAAGGGTCCGAAGAATCCGCCGGCGGATGCCAGGGCGTTGATGACGGCGATTCCGACGACGGCCTGCCGTTTGGTCAGTACCTCACTGATCAAAGCCCAGTATGTCGGGATGTTTCCGATCACGCCGCAGGCGAGCAGGATGAGACCGATCATGCCCAGCAGTGGGGAGCCGCGGAACACGGCGGTCATGATCAGACCGATGATGGCGGTGGCGAAGCAGGCCAGGACGATGAACTTCCGTCGTCCGGTGATGTCGGCGTAGCGGACGAGCAGCAGCATCACGATGGCACCGCAAACGTACGGGATGGCACCGAAGATACCGATGTTGGTGGGGGAGTAGGACGGGTTGAGTTGGGAGACTACCTGGGGGAGGAAGAAGGTCATGCCGTACGTTGCGACACCGGCAAGGGCGTTGATCAGGCCCAGATAGAGGATCTTCGGGTTCCGCAAGGCGCGCAGCTCGCTCGCGTGGTCGTGCTTTTCTTCGGGCATGGCCGCGTATTCATCGGCGATCGCGCCCTCCAGCCATTCTTTTTCGTCAGCCTTGAGCCACTTCGCCTTGCTCGGCCGGTCAGCGAGCGTCAGGAGGAGCCAGATGCCGAGGAGGACCGGCGGCAGGCCCTGAAGGATGAAGATCCAGCGCCAGGAGCTGAGTCCGAACCAGTTCGCGTGATCGAGGATAAAGCCACCGCTGAGGCTTCCGACGATGAGGGCGACGGGCATGGCCAGTGCCATGGCGCCGATGGCGCGGCCGCGGTCATGGTTGAGGAACCAGTAGGTGAGGAAGAGGATGAGTCCGGGGAAGAGCCCGGCTTCGGCGATGCCCAAGAGGATGCGGGCGATGTAGAGCTGGGTCACGTTGTACACGAAGCCGGTACCAATGGTGACCAAGCCCCAGGTAATGGCAATGCGTGCCAGCCAGAGGCGGGCACCGACCTTGGCGAGGATCATGTTGCTGGGCACTTCAAGCACCACGTACGCGATGAAGAAGATGGCGGCAATGGCGCCGTAGGTGGCGACGTCGATGCCAAGTTCCTTGCCCATGGTCAGTTGGGCATAGCTGATGGAGGAGCGGTCCATGTAGTTGAATGCATAGAGCAGGAAGGCGACAGGCAGGATTGTCCGTCTAACCTTCCTGATGACCGCATTCCGGTCAACGGCCGTTTTGGCCGGTACAGAATTTGTAGCCACTCTGCTACCTCCTTGTAGGGTGCGCCCCGTAGGGCTGATTCAGTAAGACTGCCGACGTCCATTGACGTCCTTGATGGGTTCATGGCCAAGAGTAGGGATCGTCCTGGCGGCCATTGGGGTGGTTCGTTGATCCGTCGGAAGAGCGGACCTGGCATCGCTATGATCGCCTGCGACCTGTGGGTCGCGATCGCATGTGGCTTTCCATAAGCCTCGCTGGTGTTGGTGCCGATCTTCAGGAGAGCAGTTCTAAGACAGGGGTGATCTCCCCGCAGGTCTCCAGGGCGGCAACCAGGTTTTGTACTTTGTTAATACTCTCAAGGGGCACCGGTTGAATCGATGCCTCCGCGCAATCCTTGAACTTCTGCCGGAGTTCTTCCCAGGTCATGTGGCGCTCGGACGTGCCGGGCACCTCGATTCCTAGCCGTTCGATGCCGCGGCCGTCATTCATGGTCACCTCGACTTTGCCTGCGGGTAATTTCAGGTCCCAGTTGAAGCCCGCGTCGAACACAGGCTCGACCTTATCGGCCAGTGCCAGGACTTGCTGGTCCTTGAGGGCATCGGTGGAGAAGTCTGAGATGGTCATGCTGCCTTTGACGAGCGCCAGGGCGACCGTGAATGGCAAGGAGAACTTTGCGTCCATCATCGTTTGGGGCGCTTTTCGTTCCTTCAGCGGTTGGCTCATGCGCTCAGCGAAGTCTCCGACGTAGACGCGCACGCACTCAATGTCTTCGATCTTGAGTGGATGTTCGCGTATCAGTTCGATGGCAGCGTGGATGTAGGTGTGGGCGTTACCTACCGCTGGCCAGTACTTATAGGTCATCCCGGCCGAGAGATATTCTGACCCGAGGTTCTCGAGCATCTTCTCGCGGTTGTACTCCCCGTTGAAGTAGACCTTGAACACACCGGCTTCGCCCTCGAACAGGTTCTCCATTCCGAGCATGCCCTTCTGGGCCAGGAGAGCGGCGTTCACGCAGCTTTGGGCGATGAATCCGGCGTAGAGTCCGCGCAGATCGCTGTCGATGCCAAAGATCTGTTGCATTGTGCCGCCCGCATTCAGGCTGGCGATGCCCATAGCGTGTGCGATCTGCTCCGCGTTCAGGCCCAGGAGGGATCCGCAGGCGGCGGCGCCAGAATACACGCCAACCACCGATGACAAGTTCCAGTCCATGTGCCAACCCACGTTGCAGCGCAGGCGGATGAACAATTCCTGGCCGATTGCCACGGCTGTGATCAGTTCCTTGCCTGTTACGTCGCCTTTGCGTTCAGCCAAGGCCAGGAGAGCGGGGACGAGGGAGCTGTCCGGGTGAGCGCCCCAAGGCGTCTGGCTGTCGTAATCGAGGGCATGAGCCAGTGTGCCGTTGGCGAAGGCAGCCGCGGCGGCCGGTACCCGGCCGCCAAAGCCGAGGATCCGCGCTTCTTCCTTGCCGCCAGCATCCGTGACGAGATCGATGATGGGCCTCACAGCCGGCTCCATGCCGCTCGCCCCGAGCATGACGCCGATGGTGTCCAGGAGGCTCTTTTTGGCGGCCTCGACCGCTTTCGGAGGAAGGTCGGAAAACCGCGTATTCGCCGCAAATTTTGCCAAGTCGTGGGACAGATCGAGGTTGTTTGCCATAACGTGTCTTTCTCAGTTTCTCAGAAGATTTCATGCCCCGTCGCTGCGGATTGGAGTATTCAGCGAAACGGTCTTTTAGGGTTTGTTGGACCTAGGGCGTAGGCCGGATGTGGGCCGGTGGGGTCGGGTGGATGGAGAGTGGTTCGGTCCCGTGGTTGCACCGTTGCCGAACAAAGTTTGAGCCGAAGGTCAGAGGCAGGCCGTCTGGCCGCCATCCACAGAAACGACCGAACCCGTCATGAAGCTCGCATCGTCGGTCAGGAGAAAGACGATAACCGCGGCAATTTCTTCCGGATCACCGATCCGTCCGATCGGATGCTTTGCATTTATACGGGCGACAGCGGCAGGATCCTCCATCATGTACTCGATCAGGGGTGTCCTGGTCATGCCTGGAGCCACCGCGTTGACCCTGATCCCGAGGGGACCGAGTTCGGGCGACATTGATTTCGTGATGCCGGAAATCCCAAACTTTGAGGCAACGTACGACAGCCTGTTGGGCACGCCCAGCAGGCCAGCGCCCGAAGAGATGTTGACGATCGCACGAGGCACGGCATCGTCTTTCACCGCACACACGAACGCCTGGCACATGTTGATTGTTCCGTCCAGGTTTACCGCCATGATCCGGCGGTGCTTTTCCGGATCGGAATCGAGAATGGTTCCCTCGCCGGTGATTCCGGCGCAGTTGACCAGGCCGTTGAGGCCGCGGTGCATTTTGCGCATGTCGGCGAGGAGCGCCATGGCCGCATCGTGGTCGCGGACGTCCAGCACTGCACCGTGGACGCGGGCGGAATCGGTGGCGCCGGCCAAGGCCGAGTCCACGCCGGCTTGTGTGACGTCGACGGCGACCACGGTCGCGCCCTCATCGAGCAACCTCTTGACAGTGGCCGCGCCAATTCCGCTGCCGGCGCCCGTCACAACGACAGTGCGCCCTTCGAATCGCTTCATCGAGACTCCTCTTGTGTCTGCGACGCTTCTGCTTTTCGGCCGACTTCGGCAGACGCAGAGCGTTGCTGTTTTGTATTTAAAACAGAGTTCCATATATGAGAGGCGTCGTCAATAGTGCTGCTCCATGAAGATGCGTAGGAGCCCGGGGTATGGGGGAGGTGGATGCGCAGATCTTCGAGTGCCTGCGTGGCTGATGTGAGGCGCTGGCTCTCAGGTTGTTCACACAAAGGCGCTCTTGGGGCGGTGAATGCCGCAGTGATGGCGTCATGCAGCCCGTCCGGACGGGCCTTCGAGTTCAGGATTCGTAATGGAGAAAGCTTGCTGAAGGTGCTCCTGGGAGGCAGCCGGGTGCTAGCACTTTCGGCCCTGGCAGGGCCGGCAGTGTGGAAGGAGGATAACTGGGAACTGAACGAGCTTTACCCCGCGAGCACAAGGGCCTCGCGGGGTTTCGGACTAGCTGCCGCTCATGGCTCCGGCGCCCATGCGGCGGGACAATTCTTTGCAGGTCTGGACGAGCAGCTCGCGAGCCTCGTCCGCCGGCATATTGTCGGTACCCGTCAGGCGGTGGATGTAGGGAGTGGTCACCGCAGCGATGGCCTTGCCAGTGAAGTCGAAGACGGGGGCCGAGATGTTGGTGACCCCTTCAATGGTGAGTGACTTTCCTTGGCAGTAGCCGGCTTTGCGCACCTCGGGCAGGTCGGCGAGGAACCGGGCGCGTCTGGAACTGGTTTCATTGCCGGCGAGCGACAGCAGGTTGGAGAGTTCGTCTTCTCCCATGAAAGCAGCCAGAACCCTGCCCGAAGCAGAGTCGTCGATGGGGATCTGTGAGCCGAGGCGAACTGTGTTGACGTTGGTGTCCGGGCAGTCGACCTGGGCGATGACCAGCAGCTTTCCGGAGTTGAGGATGCAGAGGTGGATGCTTTGGCTGATGCGGTTCGCAAGCTTTTGCATCTCATCGCCGGCAATGGCGGTCAGGCGCCTGATGATTGGATGGCGATGGGCGACTTCAAACAATCGAGTGGTCAAGTGGTATCGCTCGGCCTCATCAAGGTCCACGTAGCCCCGCTCGCGCAGCACCATGAGGACGCGGAAAATTTCCGAAGTGGTTCGACCGAGTTTCTTGCCGATCTCAGATTGGCTGAGGCCGTCATCGGCCGACGAGAGAAGCTCCAGGATGTCCAGTCCCTTTGAGAGGGCCGGCGCCCGGTACTTGCTATCACTTGTCTCGGTGTCCAATATGAGCCCCGCTTCTCTCCCAGCACCATTAGTGCACGGCGCAAACTCAGCTAGTTTTATATATGAAACTTATCGTCTTCTCCGTACCTTGGTCAAGCACACTTCCCCCTCCGGCTCTGGCCTCGCCACTCACCCAGGCGTAGCGTCAAGTCCGCAGGCAATGGCCGTGCACAGCAGGAAACGCGCCAGTCGCCACCCTGCAAGGCCGGTTATACAGCGCTGTTGAAACAATCCATCAAAGGAGCCGCGATGTCTGGATGGAACGCTGATACTGCTGCCGGGCCGCTGGAACCGGGGTCCGTCACCTTGGTGGAGGGGTCGTCCTTCTGCATCTCGTCCCGAAACGGCGACATCCATCCGGGACTTCCGCATGGGGTCTTCCATGAAGATACGCGCATCGTGTCGGGCTTGAATCTGACAGTGAATGGCGAACCCGTGGAGCCGTTGACCGCGAAGTTGAAGGAACCGTACCGCGCCGTGTTTGCCGGCCGCGTGCACAGCTCGGACGGACGCCCCGATACCCCGCTCATCGTTGAACGTCTTCGCGAGGTGGGAGTGGGGATTTTGGAACGGATCACTGTCCGGAACTACTCGTCCATTCCCGCCCAGTGTGTTGTTTCCGTGCGGGTTGAGGCGGACTTTGCCGATCTCTTCGAGGTGAAGGAGGCCAGATTCCAGCGGCACTGGAACCAGTCCCGCGAGCCGGACAGCACCGGGCTAACGATCCGGGCCACGTGGCAGGACATCCGGAAGGCCGTCGTCGTCTCGGGATCCGGTGCTGAGGCGTCCCCCGACGGGCTCACGTACCATACCGTCGTTCCGCCGCACGGGGTATGGAGCGCCAGTCTGAGCGTTGTACCCATCGGAGAAGAGGCGGGTTCGAGTGGGCAGTTCGTTCGTCCCGACGAGGACCAGGTAACTCCCCGCGACCTGCGCCGGCAGGAGTGGGTGGCCAGAATTCCGGTATTGCAAATGGGGAACCACTCTATCGAACGGACACTCCGCCGCAGCTATGACGACCTGGGATCGCTCCGCATTGAGGATCCTGCCCACCCGGAACGCATCGTGGTGGCTGCGGGAGCGCCCTGGTTCATGACACTGTTCGGCAGGGATTCTCTGTGGGCGTCCCTCATGGCACTCCCCGTCGATCCGTCGCTTGCCTTCGGCACGCTCCAAACGCTGGCCGACCACCAGGGCAGTGCTGTCGACGCCAGGAGCGAGGAGGAGCCCGGCAAGATCCTGCACGAGGTCCGGTTCGGCGTCTCCAGTGGCCTGGCCCTGGGCGGTAAATCCGCCTACTACGGCAGCGTGGATGCCACCCCATTATTCGTGGCCCTCTTCGGGGAAGTCAGTCGGTGGGGGTTTGCCCCCGAATCCATCTCCGCACTGCTGCCCCACGTGGACCGGGCGTTGAGTTGGATCCGTAACTATGGCGACAGGGACGGCGACGGTTTCGTCGAATATGCCCGTCTCAACGACCGCGGGCTAATAAACCAGGGCTGGAAGGATTCCTGGGACGGCATCAACTTCGCGGACGGGAGGCTGGCAGAGCCGCCAATCGCACTGTGCGAGGTGCAGGCATATGTCTATGGCGCCTATTTGGCCCGGTCCTGGCTGGCGTACGACGCAGGTGACTTCGCCTTGGCCGCCGAGTACAGAAACCTCGCCGAGAAGTTGAAGGCCCAATTCAACGAGTCGTTCTGGTTACCGGAACGGGGATATTACGCCATAGCGCTGGACGGAAAGAAGCGACCGGTCGATGCCTGCGCTTCCAATATGGGGCACTGCCTGCTGTTCGGCATCGTCGATGACGATAAGGCACCCCTGGTGGCCGAAAGGCTCATGTCCAAGGAAATGTTCAGCGGCTGGGGCATAAGAACCCTGGCCAGCGACATGGAGGCCTACAACCCCGTCAGCTATCACAACGGGTCAGTGTGGCCCCACGACAACGCCATCATTGCAGCCGGACTCCTGCGCCACGGATTCAAAGAGCATGTGCAGCGGATCTCCACGGCGCTCCTGGAGGCAGCTGAGTACTCCGATGGCCGGCTGCCGGAGTTGTTCTGCGGCTTTAGCCGGGAGCACTTCGACGAACCCGTCCCATATCCCACGGCGTGCTCCCCCCAAGCCTGGGCCGCCACGACTCCGATCATGCTGATCAAGACCCTGATGGGCTACTACGCGGATGTCGCCCGCGGGGGCCTTTGGATGGATCCAGCGTTCCCCGAGTCCTACGGCGACCTCCATATCACCAATGCGCCCATGGCGAACGGCAGGATCACCATCGACATCTCCGGCTCACACGCGAAGGTGACAGGGATGCCCCCCGGCATGCAGTTCCACCAGGGGATTCGTCCACGGGCTACGGAGCTGGCGGAACGGGCAAAGGGCCGTGAGGGACACTAGTCACATGTATACCTCAAAATCCCGCAGTTTGGGATATTATTGATTCATGCCGTCAGTGCCAGATGGCTGTGCAGGAGAGACTTACACGCCTATTTTGCCTTGAAAGGGGCCACCTTGATGGTCACCCGCCAACACGCTCCCACCCGAACTCCTGGGATCAGCCTGGGCTTAACTCTTCTTTTCGCTTTCGTCGGCGGAGCCGGCGTCGGAAACCTGTACTGGGCGCAACCGCTGCTGGGCGACATCGCTGCACAGCTCGGTGTCGTGCCCGGTACCGCCGGACTGCTCGTCACACTCACTCAGATCGGTTACGCGCTGGGGGTGTTCTTCGTCGTGCCGCTCGGCGACACCTTCAACAGGAAGCGCCTGATCCCGGCGATCATGGTCTGCTGCTCCATTTCCCTGGCGGGCTGTGTCCTGGCGCCCAACTTCGCCCTTCTGCTGAGCACTCTTGCCTTGGTCGGCTTCACCAACGTGGCCGGACAAATGCTGCTGCCACTCGCCGGGGATCTTGCCACTGATGAACAACGCGGCCGCGTGCTCGGCACAGTGGCATCCGGGCTATTGACCGGCATCCTGTTGTCCCGGACGATCAGCGGCATCGTGGCGGACGCCTTCGGATGGCGCATGATTTACGCTCTCGCATCAGGGACGATCCTTGTCCTCGCCGTCATCATGTGGCGCGCAATTCCTGCCCTCACGCCCAGAAAACGAATACCCTACGGCCGGCTCCTCGCCTCGGTCGTTCACGTTGCTCTCCGGCATCGACGGGGAAAGATCATCCCACTCTTCGGCGCGTCCCTGATGTGCGTTTTCACTGCCTTCTGGACCGGCCTTACCTTGCTGCTGGCGGCACCTCCGTTCTCCCTTCCGGCGTCACACATTGGCCTCGTGAGCCTGCTCGGAGTTTTGGGAGTCATCGGCGCCCAGTACACCGGAAAAGTGTATGACCGCGGGTGGGCCGTCCCCGCCATCGGCATCGGCTTGGTCATCACGTTATCCGCAATCGCCATTGCTGGATTCGGCAGTTCATCCATCGTCGCCGTATTTATCGCAATCTCGTTGCTGTCAGTTGGCGCCCAGTCCGTGCTGGTGCTCCTTCAGACGATGATGGTCTCGATAAACCCTGCCGCGCGCAGCCGTCTCAACACTGCCCACATTGTCAGCAACTTCATCGGCGGGGCCATCGGTTCGACTATGGCCGCGACGCTTTGGCACATCGGGCAGTGGCCGGCAATCATGAATTGCTCCGCAGTGGTCATGGTCTTTGCCCTCACCCTGTGGTTCTTCCAAAGAAACCGTGCCCTCGCGGCAAACAGCCCATCGCACACGCGCCTGGCCGCCGACGCATCGCCGAAACAAACGAAACGGGAGCCGCCGGCAGCGGGAGGAGTCGGATGCCGTCTAGGCACCGGGGAGATCAGTAGGTAATACAGAAGGGCTACGCACAGCCTGGAGGCGATCCGACACAGTACTGGCCGCCTGCTTGACGGCCAGTACCGCATGCTGGAGGTCAATGTCGCTGCCGACTTTCTCGTCCCATGCGGCCCCGACGCTGCCCAAGACGGCTTTCTGATGGCTAAAGATTGGTGCTGCTACGCCTTGGACGCCCGGGGTGAACTCGCCTGTAGTCAAGAGATAGCCGTCTCTTTTGATCCCGCCCAGGGCCTTGCGGAAACCGCTCCACGTGCTGCCCAGCCCGGCGTTCTCAATCTCCATGGCGTGGCGGGCGTAGATGGCTTTCAGGCGGTGATGGGGGAGATGGGCCAAAATCACCTTTGACCCGGCTCCCTGAAACAAGGGAAGTCGCTGGCCACGGCTCCAACGGTTAACCGGGCTAAGCGGGGTGCGGCACTCCCCAACGCACAGGACGGACACATCGTGACATGTGGTGAGCAGGAGCGCTGAGTGCCCCACCTTGTCCACCAGCTCCTCGAGGACGCCCTGGCTGGCCAGCAGCAGTGGGTCTGCCAAACGGATCTGGAGGTCCATCTCAATGATCCGCGGGCCGAGACTGTAGTAGCCGTTACGGACGGTGGTGAGCAATCCGGCGTCGTGCAGTGTCTTGATGTAGCGGTATCCCGTCGCTCGTGACGTCTCCAGAGCCTCAATTTGGGCCGCCGCCGACCAAACGGGCCGCGCTTCGTTGAAGAGCATCAGGATGTGAAGCATCCGGGCCAGGCTGCCCGATTGAGTGCACATTACGGTGCGTTCAGGGAACGATAACGCCCTTGCCGCTACTCTGGCGGTCGAACCACTCGTAGGCTTCCACTGCCTGGCTGAGTTTCCAGCGGTCGGTGAAGAGTGCGTCGACGTCGACGCCGCGATCGAGGACGAAGTCCGCCAAGCGCCCCATTTGTTCCGTGGAGAGTGTCCAGGAGGTTTTGGCCGTTACTTGCTTCGAGAGTTGTTCTGTCATGTCGACCTGGAGCGGGGCTCCGCGTCCGATCCAGCACACGGTGCTCCAGAGGCCGAGCACCTGCAGCGCCTGGTTGGTAGCGATCGGCGCCCCCGAGGTTTCAAGGCTCTTCGTCACGCCGCGGCCGCCGGTGAGGTCGAATACCGCGTCGCGTACGGAGTCAACCTCGAGCGGATTGATGACCTCAGCAGCGCCGAACTCGCGCGCGCGTTCCAGCCGGTGCGGCTCGATATCGAGGGCGATGACCCTGGCGCCAAGCGCGGTGGCCAACTGGGTCGCGGAGAGACCGACGGGCCCTTGCCCGAAGATGGCGATGGTGTCGACACCTCGCAGGTTGATCATTTCCAGTGCCCCCCACGCGGTTCCTGTCCCGCAGCTGATGGCGGCAGCCGCCTCGAACGACAGTCCGTCAGGCAAGGGCATAACGATCGAGAACGGAACCTTGATGTAGTTGGCGTGGCCCCCGTTCACCGCGTATCCGAGCGCGCGGTGCTCCTCACGGCACAGATGGGTCCATCCCGTCCGGCACTGGTCGCATCGCCCACAACCTATGTAGTGGTGGATCATCACGGAGCGTCCGATCCACGATGCCGGCACCAGATCGCCGACGGCCACGACGACGCCGGCGGGTTCGTGACCTGCGATGGCTTTCGGGGTCTGGCCCTGCGGCTTTCTATATTCGTGCAGATCAGAACCGCACATGCCAGAGGCGCGGACTTCGACGACAACCTCTTCCGGACCGGGTGTTGGGTCCGGAAACTCCCGCAACTCGAGTTCGCGGTCGCCCTTGAAAAGAACTCCTTGCATCGGATTCTCCTTGATGTAACAGATAAGTGAGCATGGTCAGTGGTTCACCCGGTCGGCGGGCGGCTGTTTCGGCTCCAGGCGGCATCCTGGTCGACGCCGGGGACAGGACCAGCCGCTTACTGGAGTGAATCGGCGATTTCCTTCGGGATTCCGATGGATTTCAGTTCGACGTAGGCGTCGATGCCTTCGGGGCCGAACTCGCGGCCGAGTCCGCTGAGCTTAACGCCGCCCATCGGGGCGCGGAATCCTGCGGGATTGGCGTTCAGCTCGACCGTCCCCGTCTCCATCCGGCCGGCTACTCGCAATCCGCGCTCGATGTCCGTTGTGAAGACCGATCCGTTGAGGCCGTAGCTGGAGTTGTTGGCGATGGCGATCGCTTCGTCCTCAGTTCGGTAGGGGATGACCGACACCACGGGCCCGAAGATCTCCTCCTGGGCGATCGTGGCGTCGGGGTCGACCCCGGTGAACACCGTTGGCTCGACGAACCAGCCCTTCTCCAGGCCGGAAGGCCGCCCGCCGCCTCGCACGAGCCGGGCGCCTTCGGAGATTCCGGAGGCGATGTAGCCCTCAACCCGCTCACGCTGACGGGCGCTCACGAGGGGGCCGATCTGAGTGGCCTCGTCACGAGGGTCACCGATCGGCATCGTGTCGATCATCGCGTTGAGGCGGTCGAGGAACTCCCCCTCGAGCTTCGAGGGCACCAGGAGCCGGGTCTTCAGACTGCAGACCTGACCGTTGTTCCGGAAGGACCCCACCCGGAGCGCAGACACGGCGAAGTCAAGGTCGGCGTCCTCAAGGATGACGGCGGCCGACTTGCCACCCAGCTCCAACGTCACACGTCGCAGGTCCTGTGCGCAGATCTCAGCGATCCGCCGACCGGCAACGCTCGAACCGGTAAAGGTCACCTTGTTCACACCCGGGTGCGACACCAGGTACTCGCTGACCTCTCGGCCTGCCGGCACCACGTTCACAACCCCTGGCGGCACGCCGGCCTCCGAAAGGAGCTGAGCCATAAAGTAGGCGTCCAGCGGAGTCTCTGGTGCCGGCTTGAGCACCACAGTGCAGCCGGCGAGCAACGCCGGGACGATCTTCTGTGCCGTCAATGAGGCGGGCACGTTCCACGGAACCACAGCCGCCACCACGCCGATCGGCTCACGCGCGACGAGAGCCTGGCCATTGGCAGAGCGGCGGACCGTGCGGAAGGGGTACGTTTCCGCTGTCTCCAGGTACGCATCCAGGATGCCAACGGGATTGACGACCTGGATGTTGCGGGACTGCGTGATGGGGCAGCCCATCTCGGCGGTAATAAGCTGGGCGAGCTCCTCACTGCGCTCGAGGAGGAGTTCGCGGAACCGCTTCAGGATCGCCAGCCGCTCTTCAGGGGACATCGAGGGCCAGCGTCCCGCGTCCAGTGCCCGCCGCGCGGCGGCCACCGCACGGTCAACGTCCTCACGGGAACCGGACGGCACAGTGGCAATGACGTCTTCGCTCCACGGTGAGATCACCTCGATGCGGTCAGCGGTTGTTGGAGCAACCCAGTCGCCGCCGATAAAGACCGAATCGTGGGTTGTCATCAACTTAGTGGTCATTCAAAACGCCTCCGGATTGTACGCGACTCTGGTGGGTGGTGTCTGGGGGTGTACGTGGTCTTGGGCAACGAACATTGCATGTCTAAGCGCCTATCGCGGCGTCATGTCCGGTGACTTTGCAGCATCGGCCTCCTCAGCGGCACTGCTATCGTCGCCGAGCAGCGAGTGGCGTAGGCTGACGTGGCGTGTTTCCGGTGTCAGCAGCAATCCTGCTACGCCCAGGGTCAGGGCGACTCCGATTGCGTAGAAAGCAGGGGCGACTGGGGTGTCGAATTGATCGACAAGGGCTGTGGCGACAAGCGGGGTCGTACCGCCAAAGACGGCTGCTGCAAGGTTGAAGGCCAGACCATGCCCGGCATACCTTACGCGGGTCGGGAAGATTTCGACTGCGACGACGAAGTACGCCGAGGTGATGAGTGCGCTGCCGGTGGCCAGAATGCACTGGCCGAGGAGGGCGCCGACCACAGTGCCGTTGGAGGCGAGGGCGAACGCTGGATAAGCAGTCACTGTTAGCCAGATGAAACCTGCCCAAATCACGGGCTTGCGTCCGACACGGTCGCTGAGGCTACCGAAGACCGGGCCGAGGCAGGCGAGAAGCAGGACTGCCGCTCCGCTGGTCCATTGGGCGTCAATCTGCCTGAGGCCACCCTGCGTCACAACGAACGTGTACATGTATCCCACAATCAGGTAGGCGACTGCTGCCTGCGGGGCCTGCAGGAGAAGAATGCGGCCGATCGACTTCCAGGATTCGGCGAGTCCGCGGAAAGTGTCCTTGATCGTGACCTTCTTGACAGTGGCGGCTTCGAATTCCTCAGGGTCATCGAGGTTCTTCCTGAGCCAGAAGCCGACTACCGCGAGTACGCCGCCGAAGACGAAGGGGACGCGCCATCCCCAGTCCATGTAGGCATCTCCCATTGCGCCCTGAATACCAACGATCGTGAGGGACAGGAAAGTGTGGGGCACGTAGATGGCGAACATAACTATGCCGATCCACAGCCCTCGCTTGCTAGCGGGGGCGGATTCAATGACGTAGGTGTAGCCGCCGGAGGATTCACCGCCCATCGACAGGCCTTGAATGATGCGGCAGGTCGCCAGGAGGATCGGGGCGGCGATGCCGATCGCCTCGTAGGCGGGGAGCAGGCCGGTCACCAGCGTGCCACCACCCATCATCAGGACCGTCAGGGTGAGAATGCGCAATCGGCCGAGGCGGTCGCCAAGGATACCGAAGATCAGGCCACCAAGGGGGCGCGCGAAGAACGCCGCCGCAAAGACGGCGAACGTGCCCAGTAGAGCGGCTGCCGGATCGCCCTTAGGAAAGAAGTGGGCTGCCAGTGCGGGTGCGGTCAGTGCGTACACTGACCAGTCAAAGGTCTCGACGACGTTGCCAATGGCACCGCCCATGAGTCTCTGGAAGGGGCGAACATTGGTCTTGGTTGTTTTCAAAGCATTTCTCCTCGTTGAGTGCTTGGAAGGGATTACTTGTATTGCTGCGCAGCGGAATATGGGACCTGCGGCAGGTGCTCAGATCCCGGTGAGGATCCTTACAAGCCTTGTGGCGTCGTTCTGCGACTCCAAAGTGTGTGTGAATTCCTGAGCTTCATGGATCTGCTCCGCGGAGAGTGGGACGGCGGACGCGGTAGCGCAGTCGCTGAACTTTTGTGCCACCTGGTCCCAGGTCATGGGTGCCGCCGGGCTTCCGGGCAGTCCGTCTCCCACCTTGGTGAAGCTTCGTCCGTCGTGGGTGAGGATCTCGACCCGGCCGGGAAGCATGTCGTACTCCCAGTCCAGGCTTGGATCAGGGATGGGGACGACCTTCTGTGCGGCGGCGAGCACTTCCGGGTCTTGTCGTGTCTCCTCGTTGAAGTCGGAGACGACGATGGTTCCGCGTACGGCAGCGACGGCGACCAGGAAGGGAAGGCTGAACTTCGCATCGACGGCTGAGGCTGGTGCACGCCGGCGGGTGAGCGGGCGGCACATCAGCTCGTGATGATCTCCTACGTATACGCGGATCTCGCTGATGTCACCTACGGTCAGCGACTGTTCCGCCAGGATCTGAGTCGTTGCGTGGATGTGACCGTGGGACGTGCCCACGGACGGCCAGAACTTGTAGAGCGTTGTGCCACCGAGGTAGACGTCGCCCAGATCCTTCAGGAGGTTTTCGCGGTCGTATCGCCCACCAAAGTAGGTGTTGAAGACGCCGTGCTCGCCTTCGAACAGGGTCGATACCCCCGTGGTGCCCTTCTGCGCGAGAAGCGTGGCGAGCACGGCGCCTTTGGCAGAGAATCCCGCGTATGTCCCGTGCAGGTCACTGCCTGTTGAGAAGACAGTTTCGTTGACACCGGAGGACTGCATGCTTGCGATGCTCAGGGCGTTCACAATGCGTTCGGCGGGAAGGCCGATGACCCGGGAGGCTGCAGCCGTCGCGGCGAACACGCCCATGGTGGTCGAGAGGTTCCAGTCCTTGCGCCAGTCGATGTTCCGACGGAACCGGGCGAAGATGTCTTGCCCCACGGCGACGCCTGCGATGAGGTCTTCGCCGGAGACGCCGCCGTGCCGCTCCGCGACCGCGAACACTGCCGGGATGATGCTGCTGCCAGCGTGCTGGCCCCACGGCGTCTGGTCGTCGAAATCAAGGCAGTGCGCCATCGCACCGTTGGCAAACGCCGCCATGAGCGCCGGGACTTTACCTCCGAAGCCCAACACTGAGGATTCGGCGCGACCGCCTGACTCTCTCACGAGATCGATGATCGGAGACATAGCCGGCTCGAGTCCGCTGGCTGCCAAGATCACACCGATGGTATCTAGAATGCTCTTTTTCGCGCCCTCAACGGCGTCCTTCGGCAAGCGCTTGTAATCCGCGCCCACTGCAAACTCTGCCAGATCATGCACGATGTCGCGCCCGGGGATCGACATTCTTTCGGTCATGCCTCGTACTGCCTTTGCTTGCTCACCGCAGATTGCGTAGATTTTTGGAACTTGGTTCCAGAACAAGATCGACAATATCTCGCCTTTTGGGACTTAGTCAATAGAATGAAGTGATGCGGAAGACTGGCAGCGCCTTTTGATCGCGACTAGGCTTGCAATGCCGGTTGGCAAGCCGTGGACCTGAGGCCAGCACGGAGGGGGAATTTGCCCCAAGGCAGGCTGGAGGCGTGGTCCTGCCGACCGCGAGGGGCATTGGGCCGGCCGAAAGAATTGGTGGAAGCAGTATGGAGAAGGCATGAGCGCTGAACTGGAGCGCGGACTTCAAACAATAGAACTCCTGAGCCACGCCCCCCGCGGGCTGACCTTCACCGAGATCGCTACGGCTTTGGACGCTTCCAAAGGACCTGCGCATCGGTTAATGGGGGAGCTGACGCGGCTGGGGTATGCCCGGCTCGACGATTTTGGCCGGTATCACCTGACCCTGAAACTTACGTCCCACGCACTGCAATACCTCGAACTCATCCCGCTGGTGGAGCTTGCGCGCCCGCTGCTTGAAGAACTTGCCGCTGCCAGCGGCGAACTCGCCCGGCTGAACCTCGTGGACGGACCCCACCTGGTGCGGGTCGGTAAAGCCCAGGGCAGGCAGTCGGGCCTTAAGTACGACCCCCTCCATGGCGGCAATCTCCCTCTTGCCTGTACCGCAAGCGGACTGCTCCTGCTCAGTAGCTTTTCAGACGACGAGGCGGCAGCACGGTTACAGGAAGAGGGGTTCGCATCACCGGGGGAGTACGGTTCTGCCGCGCCCCGCAGCACGGAGGAGGCCTTGAGCATCATCCATAGAGCACGCTCTGATGGCTACCTCTACCTCCCCAACATCTACGAGGAGGGCGTTGCGCCTCTTGCCTATCCCATCCGGGCGGCGGGGCGTGATGACATTGTGGGCGTACTCACCGTCTCCGGGCCCAGCTTCCGCTTTAATGAACAGGCAGCCCAGGACGTGCTGCCGGTCATGAAGGACGTTGCTGAAAAGCTCGGGCGGATACCTGTCGCAGACATGCTCGGATCCCACGGCCGCCCCACCGATAGCGCGAACTGAGCCTCGAACAGACAAAGTTCGACAGGAGGCGCCTGTATTGCTGCCAGGACTGCGCGCCTGGGCTGGCGGTGTTCGTCCTTACCACGGCATACCCAAAGGATCTGTGGCGGGCAACCCGCGTGCAGGCGCTGTGGAGGAACCTGGCAGTGGAGTGGCTTGATCTCTGGAACTGGGGATCTCCGAAGTCTGCTCAGGGGCGGCGGTCCACCAAAACGTTGCATGCATCTCGCCGAAAAGCCCTTTGCCGTGGAGAACCCGGGGAATGCCCGACGAGCGGCCTCCACCCGCTACCCGGCCCGGGCTCTTCTTATGGCGTCGCAACGATAGACCCGCCAGCCAACCATAGCTTCGATCCGACCTCATAATTCATATATCTCTAAGATTTGCTCGAGGGAACGCTTCTCCTGAAGGGGGCACTGCTGGCAAAGTTCCCCATGCGTGGACAGCCGCTGATGTCAAGAGAGACAAATGAACGCGCCAGGCACTCGGTTACGGGGCCTGGCGCGTTCGTGTTCGCGGACCGGATTAGGGAGCTGCCAGAGCGAGGTTCATCTGCGCGGGGGTGAGCAGGCTGGAAACGGGGACGCTGGAGGGCGTGTCCGGGCTGTTGGTGCCCAGGACCGAGTCGGACGCGACGGTGGGAATGTGCACCGGGACCTGGGCGGGGATCTGCTGGCCTTCCTTGATCTTGATTCCGGCGGTGACGCCAAACCGGCCAAACCGGACGTGTCTACTCGCTAGCCATAACTTCGGGCTGATGTCAGCCTGCTTCGCCTTCTGAACCATCCTGAGCCAGGAGCAGTTCATGACGTCGCTCAAGAACGCGGGCGGCGTCTTGTGTTCGTCGGCTACACGGCTCAACGGTTACGCGCCCGTAAATGACTGATCTGACCTGACGCCGCAGAGGCATTGGAGGCGGCACGTCGGCCAGCGTGTCTTCTGTCGCAGACCTGCGCCATGTTCCCCTGGAATCGGTTTGCCAGGGCGTGTCTCCTAGATTCCGGGGAAGTCTTTCGGGTGGCGAGCTTTGGCAACGCGCTGCGACAAACTCGCACTCGCCTACCGCGGTGGACGTCCGCCGGCGCATCAAAATCCGGCTAACAGCTTTAGGAGTCAATTCGTACTTCACCGCACTGCAGGCAACGGCGGAAACTAAGAGTCTGCGCCCTTGGCGAGGGCGACGATGGCGAAGCGGCCCTTATATGAATCATTCACGAATCGTGTTCCACGAGCCGAGGTATCCGCCGTCCCGATCTTCGCTGCCTGCGCCCTGTCGACCTTGAGGATCGGAACGAATTAACTGCTTTGCCCCTCACGCAATTGTCAAACAGCCCTCACCGTCTTGGCTCCGGCGCACATGTGCCATCTGAACTGGCACGGATCTAGAGGGGCTATGGCAGAACCCGTCTCAGCAGGGACTCTCACCGGCCAATCAGGTTGTGGTCTGCTCGAAAGTGCCACTGAAACGCATCAAGATACGTAACCGACCGACCACGAGGATGAACATCATGAGCACGAACTTCGACGTGAACCACAACATGACCGCCGGAGCAACAGGGGAGCGCGGTGTATCACGCCGCAACCTGATCAAACTGACAGGCGCCGGTGCGGCGGCTCTCGGGCTTGCTGGCGCGGCGGGCCTGACAGGAGCAGAGCAGGCCCTCGCCGCTCCGACTGCCCGAAAGGACCTGGCCCCGGGGGACACCTCTAACGGTGCCGATAATTTCTACACGAGTGAACTGGTCACCGTCCGGAAGATCTCGTTCAAGAACCGGTACGAGATGAAGGTTATTGGCAACCTCTTCGTCCCCAACAACCTGAACCGCAGCACAACCAACCCCGCCCTGGTGGTGGGGCACCCCATGGGCGCCGTGAAGGAACAGAGCGCAAACCTCTACGCCACCAAGATGGCCGAGCAGGGCTACGTCACGCTCTCCTTCGACCTGTCCTTCTGGGGAGAGAGCGCCGGCAAGCCCGGAAACGCTGTCTTACCCGACGTGTATGCCGAAGATTTCAGCGCCGCCGTGGACTACCTGCGCTCCCAGCCGTTCATTGACCGGGAGCGCGTCGGTGCCATCGGGATCTGCGGCAGCGGCAGCTTCGTGATCAGCGCGGCCAAGATTGACCCCCGGATCAAGGCCATCGCCACGGTGAGCATGTACGACATGGGCGCCGCCAACCGTGACGGGCTGCGGAAATCCATCACCTTGGAACAGCGCAAGGCCATCATCGCCCAGGCCGCGTCCCAGCGGGACGTCGAGTTCGCTGGCGGCGCGATCCAGTACACCGGTGGTACGCCCGAAGAGCTCACCGCGGATTCCACAGCAGTTGACCGGGAGTTTTTCGACTTCTACCGGACACAGCGCGGATACCACCCGAATACCACGACGCATCCCGCCTTGGCCACCAACACCAAGTTCATGAACTTCCACCCGTTCGCGGACCTGGAGCTGATCGCGCCGCGGCCACTGTTGTTCATCACCGGCGACCAGGCACATTCGCGGGAGTTCAGCGAAGAGGCCTACCGGCTCGCGACCGGCCCGAAGGAACTGTTCTGGGTTCCGGGCGCCGGCCACGTCGACCTGTACGACCGCGTCGGTCTCATCCCCTTCGACAAACTCACCGATTTCTTCCGCAGCAACCTGAAGTGATGTTGAGGGAGCTGCGGGCGTTTCTGTCCGTGAGCTCCCCACCCATCGCGGTGTCAAAACATCTCGTTATCGCGGTGATTGAAAATACCAGTAGACCGGCGTGGAACATGGAGTAGAAGCTGTGGGCTCGGGCGGCTTAAACGCGAGGTAATGGGTCCTGCCGCAAGGATCTCGCCATCCAATAAGAGGCATGCTTTCCGTGCTTTCACGCCTATCTGCCTGGCTATTCTCATGACAGATCCGACACTGCCAGGTGGCTCCTCCTTTACGGGTCAGGGCTTCGCCGGGTCCAGTCACCGCCGAACGCGCTGGATGGTGCTCGAGCGACAGGCCTGCAATCAGAAGCGGGATTCTCTCGTCTAAGACGGCCGAGACCGAACGCCGATAATGGAGATTTCGTCAGCTCAATCGGTTCCGCGGAAACCGGTGCGCTGGACCCTCATTGAACCGCGGTACTTCCTGGGTGCAGGGTCGTGGTCATGCGTGCTTCCGCTGTTTCGCCCATGAGATGTCTGAAGGAGGTGCAGCGCCGTGACACTGATTGATCCCCAGCCTCAACTTGCTCTGGACGTTGGGGCTCGCTCGAGGCCGTGCGTCGAGCCCCGACCAGCGCAGCGATGTGCAGCGACACTGGACGAAATGAATAGGCGCAGGTACTTCGGGCGCGAAGTGGTGCGCGCCTCTCTTTGCCGCATCAAAATGCCAAAAAAGAGGGCGTGCACAATGTGCACACCTGGGGCTTCGGATTCGGTTGTACCGGCATCGGACCGGGCCGTACTGCGGATGTTTCTGGGGGAGTGGCGGGTTTTCAAGGGTTGGCGCCCGGTTCGAGTCCCATCTCGGGCACGTGTTTCCCCTGTTCAGGGGCTTGTTAGCCTCTGAGTGTGGACAATTTGTGGTGCGAAGGGCCCCTTCGGGGGCCTTTTTCATTGCTGGCCGGTTGCCTCCTTGCCTACCTCGATCGACCGTACGTACTTCGTTACCTGTTCATGGACGTCCGTGGCCTGGGCAACATGACGCGACGAATATTCAGTGCGAGCTTCTTGAATATGTTGTAGGCGGTTCACCTGGTTCCTCCTGTTCGGCTTTGAGTGGCTGTTCTGCTTGTTCATGGTGTGTCCGGTGCCGGCCAACATGACTTGGGCTCAATCCGAAGGGCTCATTCCTGCCGAATGCCGGCAAGCGGTCTGACGTAGAGTGGTGCCAAACAGCAGTCAACACCGTCGTTCATGTGGCCCATGACGTTCATCGCGCGTCTCTCCTGGATTGAGGGTTCTTCTGTCGATACCTGCTCATGCTTATCTGCGACGTCGGCTACATGACACTGGGCTGTCGATTTTGCCGCTATGTCCTGAATTGAGGCGGCTGCAGCTTGGTGATCTTGCATATCTGTTCATCGCCACCCTGGTGGATGAGAACATGACGGAATGGGCCTTGGATGCCTAGGGCGCAACCAGATGTGGAACCATGCGTGACCCTGATTGCCTTCAAGGACGAACAAGCCTTACGGGGTGTCATGACAGCCGATAATGTGGAAGCGGAAGAGCAGGGGATTAGTCGGGAGGGCGTCATGTCGGCCGGGACAACTAGGCATACAGTCCGTATAGAGGATGACTTGTGGAACCAGGCCCAAGCCAAGGCGGTCAGGGAAGGTACCACGGTCTCCGAACGCGTGCGGGCGGGGCTGCGCGAGTACGTTTACGGGCCGGAGGACCGGCACACTATTGCCGATTCCCTCGTCTACCTCGTTCCGAAAGCCCTTGAAGATCTGAAAGGCCCGGCGTCCGGCGTTCTTGAGGTGCCGATTCATCTGGATTGGGGCCCGGACCGGCGGTATGACGTGGCTGATGATGCAGCCTGCGTGGCGCTCTATCAGTTGACGCTGCAGAACTCGGGGTCGGTCGATGAGATGGGCGGGATCGTTAACGCGGGCCGGCTGGTCGGACTGTGGCCCTCGATGCGGTTGCCCGATCGGTGCCGCGAACTGTGGGAGTCGACTTTCCCTCAGCTTCCGGGACACCGTGAAAGCAAGGAACATCCTTCATGGACGATGCTCAACGGGTAGCAGCGGAAATAGCGCTGTCTGTTCTCGCTGAAGACGGCTTCATCCTGGCCGGGGGACAGGCACTGGAGGAACACGGCGTGATCGCCCGGATGTCGGAGGACGTCGATCTTTTCGCGCTGCACCGAAACCATACCCCTGAAACATTCGCGACGTGCGTGAAGAAGATGACGGTAGCCCTTGAATCGGCCGGGTACACGGTCGAGGTCACGCGGCCGTACCAGGAGTTCGCCAGCCTGACCGTGGAAAAGGACGGCACAACAGTCGTTATGGACCTTGGGCTGGACTGGTGGGAGAACAAGCCCGCCGTCGTGGATGTGGGTCCGGTCATGTCGCTGAAGGATTCCGTGGCCTCCAAATTGCTGGCGGTCTATTCCCGTGGTTACGCCCGGGACTACCTTGATGCCTATTCGATCATCAACAGCGGCCGGTTCACGCCATGGCAGTTGATTGACTTGTGCCGGCGACGGGACCCCCATCTGGACCTCGAGCTGTTCGCCACCTCCATGACGGGTCACAGGGCATTGCCAACCACTGCATTCACCACTTACGGGCTCCCCGCCGAAGAACTCTCCCGGCTGGACACCACCCTCACGGGATTCGCCAAAACCATCCGCCACTACAAATCCGTCGCCGGCCAAACAATCGAACCAGTCGACCTCGGCGGATCCGGTAACACCTCAAGCGGCCCCGACATCGCATAACCGGTCCCAAGCGGGGTGCGGTCAGGTTTCGGGGGAGCGACCTCCAACCGGCTGAAATGTCCGGCATCGATCTTGCGTGCTCAAGTCATCCGAGACCGGGTCTCTGCCACTCCTAGGGGACGTCGGGGTGTGGAGTGGGCGCTGGGCGCATGGCCTCGACGTCGAGCTCCAGTGCGATCTTCTCGTCCTCGGTCAGCGGTCGCAGCGCCTTCTCGAACAGGTTCACGCCGGCAGCCCAGTTGTCCCACCGACCGTCGCTCTGGATGGTGCCTGTGGCGGAGGCAAGAGACCGGACCGCCGCAGCGACCAGAATGGCGGTGACCACGACGTCGTAGGGCCGGTTCTCCGTCGTGCAGAACGTCCCCATTTCCGGGTAGGCCGGCGTTGTGGTGCCGCGCAGATGGAACGTCTCGTAGGCCTCGCCGGCAGCCTTAAAGCCGTTCAGACGGATTCCGTCCTCTTCGTTGAGGATTGGCTGTCCCTGTCCGGCCGGGCCGCAAATGGTCTCCGAGGAGGCTTCGATGATCTTCACGGCATCGGTGATGACGTCAGCGGTGGCCGCGAGGCCCGGGAAGTAGTGGGTGTAGCCCATGGGCATCTCCTTTGCAGTTCTGCCCCCCAACCTATCGCGACCCTGTAAATCACGGTGCCTTTCGGTCTGGCCTGACCTCCTCCTGCGTCTCCATGGGGCGTCAACGCCTTCAGGCGGCTCCCGCACGAGCTCCGCCCGGAGACAGATCACGGGCGAACCGTCCAAGGATGCAGCCGTCAAAAGCCTTGAAGTGAGTTGCCCACGTCCTCAGAACGCTCAACCACTCGCCCTGAATTTCCGTTTGTGATGAGCAAACGTGTTTTGTAGGCGGGCATTGGTGAAGCCTTCCGGGGGATCGGGCACATGGGGCGTCTACATGACGGACCTGCTCACCGAGGTCAACTCGAAATCGAACACTCTGGACCTGGGCCGGGAGACCATGACTACGATGCGGCCCCCGGGGTCGGAACTGCCGTGGGGAGGGCTGTCAGTGTGGGGTTCCCAGGTGCCAGCTATAGGGGTTGGATTTAGGTCTGCCGGTCCGGTGCGCGTCATACCCTTGCTGTCAGGCTGCCTCCACCGCGGTCACCATCTCGGCCAGAAGCCGGTAGTAGGGGTGGTCCGGTCCGATGAAAATCATTTCTTCACGCGCCTTTTCAACGGCTGCCTGTACAGTGTTGCCCCCCGCCATTCAGGCATAGTCCCACCACGGACTGCAGCACGCTATAGCCAACCAGACATCGCCATGACCCGGAACAGCGCGTCAGGCAGGTCAGTTAATGTCAGATTGATCTCTAAGAGCCTTTTGACCCAGCGTCAGAAAAGGACGAAACGGGCCCCTGTTCTGACACCCACTCTGCTTGTTCTCTGACGTCAGGTTCAGGTGTGCCCAAACTGGTCGGCCTCGATGCCTGCGGGCGGGTTGCCCTGTTCGTTGGGGGATGTCCCGCGGAACGGCGCGACCGGGCGCTCTCTGTTGTGAATATTGCCGGTAAGTGGCGGGGTTCTGCGATCGCGTCTCGGCTTCTCGCATCGATGCCGCGCCCTCGGGCCGGGGAGAGCCTCTCTTTGTTTTGGAGGCCACATCCGGATCCTCGAACGGCTTGTCCCGCAGATCGTCCGCGTCCTCAAAACCAACCAGCTCGGAATCATCGCCGATGATGTCGTGAAAGCAGCAGCAAGCGTGTTGGTCATCGGAACTAGCGACACGAAGCGACACAAAACGCCGCCACCTAACGCCGAGACTCCATAGCTCTTTGTTCACGGATTCTTGCCGCCCGGATCCAGGGCTTACTGGCAGTCACCGCGGCCCGAACGGTTTTGGGGCCGAACCTGCGGGGCTTTTCGATCACCGCGTCGCGGCTGGGGGCGTAAAGTCGCGTTGACTGAACTGGGTGATTGCCTCGGCATCATCATTAGCCGGGGTTTGCCGCGATACTCCAGCTGTCCCGCACTCAGGACCTGGCCTTGTGGGAGGAGGAGTTGATGGATCCACGGTCACGTAAGCCGGGATGGGCCTGTACGCGGACGACGCTGCAGGTTGGCCGACTTAGAGACCCAAATGGTCCCTCTGCTCAAGAAGCCTGGACACCCCGTAGCCAATCACCAGGCCCCAGAAGGCTGCATGGATGTTGAAGAGGTTCATGCCGGAGATGGTCACCACGAACGTCACCAGCGAGCCCAGGGTGAAGCTGGTTGCGAAGGCCGTGACGAAGGCTTGCTGGAGGGCCCGCAGCATCGCGATGCCACCCAGCGCCAGGACGAACTCCTTGGGCGCGGCCAGCATCAGCCGGGTCAGGGTGGGGGCAAACGCTGCGAACACCAGGGCCAGCAGGCCGTACGCCACGGCGGCCGTGTATTGGCGCTGGAGCTTCCCTGACGACGTCAACAGGGCGTTGGTGGGACCTGTGACGCAGGCCGAAACGGCCCCGAACCCTGCGTTCAGTACCGAGAAGGCGCCGGACGCAATGGCGAAGGCATTCACCGGCGGATGGTGGCCGGCGGCGCGGAGGACGGCGATGCCTTGGCCGTTTTGAACGAACAGCACGGTGAGGGCCAGGGGAACCACCAGCTCGAGCTGGGCAGCCCACGTGAATTCAGGCGCGGTGAAAACCGGGGTGGCCAGAAGCGGTCCGCCGTGTGAAAGGTTGAACTGGCCACTGGCAGCCACGGCGATGCAGCCTGCCACCAGCGTGCCCAGGACCGGCGGCAGATACCTGCCGAGCATGGGAACGGCAGTAAGCACGAGGAACGCGGCCACCATTGGGGCAGCCACGGCCGGGTTGTCCTGGGTGGAGGCGACGATGTCCGTGCCGAACTTCAGGAACACCGCGGCCACCATGGCCATCACGATCGGCATGGGCGCCAGCGCCATGGCTTTGCGCACGAGCCCGGTGGCGCCCAGGGCGAGGATCAGCACGCCGGAGGTGAAGAAGGCCCCGACGACTTCGGGGAAGGTCAGGTGCTGCAGGGAAGGTCCCAGGAGAACCGTGCCGGGGATGGACCAGGCGAAGCCCAGGGGCTGCCGGTAAATGAGTGACATCAGCAGCGTGGCCGCCCCGCCGGAAAAGAGAATGCCAAAAACCCAGGACGACAGCTGGCCCTGGGTCAGGCCGCCCGCCGTTCCGACGGCCAGGGTGACGGCGATGGGTCCGGACGCCGCGAAAATGAGCCCGATGGCCCCGTTGGAGACGTAGGACAGACCCATGTCGCGAAGAATCCGGCGCGGCCCTGCGGGCCGGACCCCCGGGCGTTCCAGTAAGGGTTCCGGCTCCGGCGCCAGCGCGGCTGATCCGACGGACGTGGCGGGCAGGTCGGGACGGGGATGGCTCATCGGAACTCCTGGCTGGCGCGGAAAAACCGGAGGCGCTCCGAAGCATCAGCTCCGGAGCGCCTTCGTGCGGGGGTATCTCCCAGTTTGCGTGCTACTTCTTCTGGCCCTGTTTGGCCAGGACATAGTCATAAACTACTTCCTCGCCCTTTCCGTCGGTACGGGGGCGGGGGTCCAGCATCAGTTCAGGCTTGACTGCCGAGGCGATGTCGTCAGCGTTGTGGGGGTCGCCGGGGAAGTACAGTTGCTGGGTTACCGGCTCGTAGCCCGGTGCGGACACCTTGATGTGGATGTGCGCCGGACGCCAGGCGTGCCAGCCCGCGGCACTGATCAGCTGCCCGCAGGCCCCGTCCGTGGGGATCTGGTAGGGCGCCGGACGCATCGTGTTGATTTCGAACCGGCCGTCGTCCGAGGCCTTGACGGTGGCCCGGAAGAGCCACTCGGGCAGGCCCGGGGCGTACTGGGAGTAGAAGCCGGCGGCGTCCGCGTGCCAGATCTCTACCTGGGCACCCTGGATGGGGTTGCCTTCGGTGTCGGTGAACTGGCCGCTGAAGCGAAGCGGGGTGCCCTCTTCGCCGTCGCGCATTTCAACGGTGGCGGGCGTCTGAAGTTCCGGGGAATTGGGAACGTAGTAGGGGCCCTCAATGGTGCCCACGGTGCCGGGTCGGTCCTGGGAGTTGACGTCCTCAACGGTGTGCTCAAGCCAGACGTCGAGGAACAGCGGCCATTCACCGTCCGTCCCAACCTTGATCAGCCAGGCTTTGAGCGCGTTGTACTCCTCGTAGGTGACCTGGTGCTCGGCGACGATGTCGTTGGCGGCCTTGATCAGCGCGCCGGCCAGCAGGCTCACGCGTTCCTTGGACACTTCCACCTTGGAGAGCTTGCCCGACGCTGCGAACCGCTCGGTTGCCTTGGCGCCTGCTTCGACGGCGGTGCCTTCGTTTTCCGTGCGGCTGTCCGCTGGGGTTTGGGTCATGACGATGTCCACCTTCTTCATTGAATGGGGACAGGAAGGGCTCCTGCACCCGACGCGGGCTGCGGGGCCAGTCGTTTTATCCTGCGCCGCACCGCGTGATCTCGGTCTCAATCGTAGGCCGCAGATAAGGACGCTACAAATATCAACTAGGCGTCTTTTGAGTCATTATCAATACATAAAGACACCCTTGGTCCAACCTAGGTATTTGCCTGATGTGAGGCCAGTCGCGAGCGGCAAGAATTGCTGGATAACGTCCGCCGCCGAAGCCTCTTCCCGAGTGGACCTCCGCCCATCCGTCCAGCAATCTCCAAGAAGGAGCACGCCATGACCGAGAACCTGATCCATGCCCGCGAGGTCCTTGCCGACGCCGTGATCGACGACCGCGAGAACGGTGTCATCCGGGCCAAGCGCGAGATCTTCACTGACCAGGAGATCTTCGAACTCGAGATGAAGCACATCTTCGAAGGCAACTGGGTGTACCTCGCCCACGAGTCGCAGATCCCCAACGTCGGTGACTACTTCACCACCTACATCGGCCGCACCCCCGTGATGATCACGCGGGACAAGGACGGGACGCTGAACTGCCTCGTCAATGCCTGTTCGCACCGCGGCGCCATGCTGTGCCGCCGCAAGACGGACAACCGCACCACCTTCACCTGCCCGTTCCACGGGTGGACCTTCAAGAACTCGGGTGAGCTGCTGAAGGTCAAGGATTCCCGGAACGCCGGGTACCCCGAGACCTTCAACAAGGAAGGCTCGCACGACCTCACCAAGGTGGCCCGCTTCGAATCCTACCGCGGCTTCCTGTTCGGCTCGCTGAAGGCTGACGTGCTCCCGCTCGAGGAGCACCTGGGTGATGCCACCAAGGTCATCGACTCGATCGTCGACCAGTCACCCGAAGGCCTCGAGGTGCTGCGCGGTTCCTCCACCTACACCTACGACGGCAACTGGAAGGTCCAGGCCGAGAACGGCGCCGACGGCTACCACGTCACGGCCGTGCACTGGAACTACGCGGCCACAACTGCCCGCCGCAGCGCCGGAGACTCTGCCAACAAGACCAAGGCCATGGACGCCGGCAAGTGGGGCAAGGTCAAAGGCGGCTTCTACTCCTACGACCACGGGCACCTGCTGCTGTGGCAGGAATGGACCAACCCCCAGGACCGCCCGTTGTGGGACCGCCGCGACGAGCTTGTGGCCACGTACGGCGAAGAGATGGCCAACTTCATGATCAACATCTCCCGCAACCTCTGCCTGTACCCGAACGTCTACATCATGGACCAGTTCTCCTCGCAGATCCGCCACTTCCGGCCGATTTCCGCTGACCAGACAGAGGTGACCATCTACTGCATCGCCCCCAAGGGGGAGTCGCAGGAGAACCGTTCCAAGCGCATCCGCCAGTACGAGGACTTCTTCAACGCCACGGGCATGGCCACACCGGACGACCTGGAGGAATTCCGCTCCTGCAACAAGACCTACTGGGCCACCAGCGCCCCGTGGAACGACATGACCCGCGGCTCCACCCACGAGATCACCGGCCCGGACGAGCAGGCTCAGGCACTGGGCATGACCCGGGTGATCGCCTCCGGCGTGCGCACCGAAGACGAAGGGCTCTACCCCATCCAGCACGGGTACTGGAAGGAAGTCATGGACCGGGCCCTTGCGGAGGAAGAGGAGCGTTCCGCGCTGGAATCCGTCCCCGTCTCCGCCTGACAGAGCCCGCCGGAACCACAGAGAGCGCAGAACCCATGACCAACCTGACCCACACCGCCCCGGTCCTAAAGACTGCGGAGGACATTGCGACCCTCGAAACCGTCCGGGCGTTCCTTTACCGGGAAGCCCGGCTGCTGGACGACCGCCAGTTCGATGAATGGCTGGAGTGCTACCACCCGGACTCCGAATTCTGGATGCCGGCGTGGGACGTGGACGACCAGCTGACGCAGGATCCCCAGAACGAGATCTCCCTGATCTACTACGACAACCGCGGTGGCATCGAGGACCGGGTGTTCCGGATCAAGACCGACAGGTCTTCGGCCACCTCCCTCCCGGAGCCGCGTACGGGCCACAACATCACGGACGTCGAGGTTTTGGCGAACGACGGCGGCAAGGTGGAGGTGCGCTTCAACTGGTTCACCCTCTACTTCCGCTACAACACGACGGACACCTACTTCGGCACCAGCTACTACACGGTGGACCTGTCCGGTCCGCAGCCGGTGATCCTGAAGAAGAAGGTGATCCTGAAGAACGACTACATCCACCACGTGGTGGACGTCTACATGATCTGACCTGCCCGCAACCGGCGCCCGGGACATACGGGCTCCGCACGGCGGCTCCCACCCCGTGCCCGCCGGGCACGCCACAACTTTTTCCCGGGCCGCGACGACGCGCCCGGCCAGCCAGGAGGACCCCATGGGCCACAAAGTAGCCCTCAGCTTCGAAGACGGCGTCACCAAAGTCATCAAGGTCGGCGACTATGAGACTGTCATGGATGCCGCCTACAAGGCGCGCATCAACATCCCTTCGGACTGCCGCGACGGCGCCTGCGGCACCTGCAAGGCGTTCTGCGATTCCGGCTCCTTCGACCCGGGCGACTACATCGACGACGCCATGACCGAGGAGGAACTCGAAAAAGGCTATCTGCTGACCTGCCAGGCCGTTCCGGAGTCCGACCTGACCATCCAAATCCCGGCCACGTCGGAATCGGCGAAGACTGCAGCCGCGTCCTTCACCTCCACCATCAAGGAGCTCAACCGGCATACGGACACCACGGTGTCCTTCACCCTGGAGGTGGACAACCGGGATGCGCTGGCCTTCCTCCCCGGCCAGTACGTCAACCTCAAGGTTCCCGGCACGGATGACGAGCGCTCCTACTCCTTCAGCAGCGGTCCCGAGGTCCAGGGCGCGTCCTTCATGGTCCGTGTGACTCCGCTGGGCGCCATGTCCGAGTACCTGCGCGACCGCGCCGCCGTAGGCGACGCCATCGAGTTCACGGGGCCGTACGGTTCGTTCTTCCTGCGTGAGCCCAAGCGGCCCCTGCTGCTCCTGGCCGGCGGCACCGGGCTGGCCCCGCTCCTGTCCATCCTGGAAAAGCTCGCGGAAAACCCGCCGTCCACCCCGGTCCACCTCATTTACGGGCTCACCCGCGAAGCGGACATCGTGGGCCTGGACTGGCTGCGCGCCTACGAGGCGAAGCTGCCCGGCTTCACCTGGGACTACATCGCCTCCGAGCCAGGCACCTCCGCCCCGCACACCGGCTACGTCACGCAGATCATCGAACCCGCGCACCTCAACGAAGGCGACGTGGACATCTACCTCTGCGGCCCGCCCCCCATGGTCAACGCCGTCTCCAAATGGCTGGACACCGAAGGCATCCAGCCCGCCAACTTCTACTTCGAACGGTTCGCTCCGAAGGAGACCACCGGAGGCGACACCGAAACGGGCGCCCCGGCGCCGGCCGAGAAGATCCAGGCCGACGGCGACACCATGACCCGCGGCGAGGCCGTGTCCTCGCTGGAGACCGGCCGGCTGGATTTCCGCAAGGAGGACAGCTTCGCCCAGCTCGATGCCCGCATGGGCCTGGAGCTTGCGGTCAGCGAACTGCTGCTGGGAAGGCTCAGCGAAGAGCAACTGCACCAGTTCCGCCGCCTGGCCGAAGCCACCACCCGCTCGGTACAGGGCGGGAACATCACCGATCCCGAGGAGTTCGCACGCACCAACGAGGAATTCCACGAGTACCTCTTCATGATCTGCGATAACCCGATGCTCCTGGAGTCCTACCGCCGCCTCGACGTCCACGCCCAGATGGCCGCAGCCTTCGAAACCGGCACGCCGATCTTCGAACGCGTCACGCAGGACCACCTTGACGTCGTCGACGCCTTTGAACGCGGGGACAAAGCCAGACTGCGCGAAGTCATCATGGCCCACGCCCAGGATGCCAAGGGGACAATGGTCGGGGCCATCGACGCCAAGGCCACACACTGATGGCTGCGCCGTACGCCGGGCAATACGTGACCCCCGGTAGGTTCGCCGGCAAGGTCGCCGTCGTCACCGGTGCTGCCCAGGGGATCGGCCAAAAGGTGGCCGAGCGCATCGGGGCCGAAGGCGGCGCCGTGGTCCTGGTGGACCGCGCGGACCTGGTCCACGATGTTGCCGGCGGCATCGACGAGGCCGCCAAGGCGTCGGGTTCGGGCGGGTCGGCCACGTCCGTCACCGCAGACCTCGAGACCTTTGCCGGCGCCACCCAGGCCATCAAGGCCGCGCTAGCGGCCCACGGGCGCGTGGACGTCCTGGTCAACAACGTGGGCGGCACCATCTGGGCGCGCCCGTACCAGGAGTACGACGAGGACAAGATCGAGAAGGAAATCCGCCGCTCGCTCTTTCCCACGCTCTGGACCTGCCGGGCAGTCCTGCCGGCCATGATGAAGCAAGGCTCTGGCACGATCGTGAATGTCTCCTCGGTAGCCACCAGGGGAATGCACCGGGTGCCCTATGCCGCGGCCAAAGGTGGCGTGAACGCCCTGACCCAGTCGCTGGCCATGGAGGTGGCCGGACACGGCATCCGCGTGGTGGCCACCGCCCCCGGTGGCACGGAAGCCCCGCCGCGCAAGGTCAAGCGCGGGCCCGACGCCGAATCCGCCACCGAGAAGGACTGGTACCAAACCATCGTTGACCAGACGGTGGATTCCTCGTTCATGAAGCGCTACGGCACCCTGGACGAGCAGGCGGCGCCCATTGTGTTCCTAGCCTCGGACGAGGCGTCCTACCTGACCGGCAGCATCCTCCCGGTGGCCGGCGGCGACCTGGGGTAGGGCCCGTGCTGGACGCGCGGCACCAGGGGCGCACGGGCCGCTCCGGTAGGATTACGGCCATGACAGCGGGCTCCACCCAGGGCGAAATGGCGGAGGACTTCCCGCTGGCGGGCCGGGCCGCGGCGTTTGAGCAGCTCCTGGAAATCCTCCGCACCGTCCGCAAGGGCAAGGTGGGAACCGTGGTCCTGTCCGGCCCGTCAGGGTCCGGCAAAACCTCGCTCCTGGAACTCTTCCTTGACCACTGCCGGACGGCGGCCCGTGGCGTCCGCGTCCTGTCCGCCATGGGGGACGACTGGGAGGCGCAGTTCGCCCTGGCAGGCTACTCCCAGCTCATGCGTACCCTGCCGCTCCGCACGGCAAAGGATTACGACGGCGGCCCGGCCCTGGCGCCCGGGCCCGTCGCCTCCCTGACCCCCGACCAGGTAGTCAACTACGCCGCCACCCTCAGTACCCATCTCGAAGGCCTGCAGACGCACGGCAGCGTGGTGGTCGCCGTCGACGACGTCCACAAACTTGACGAGGAGAGTCTGCGCATCCTCACTTTTGTCATGCGCAGGCTGCACGACAAGCGGGTCCTGTTCCTGCTGACGCTCAACCCCGTCGACGCGCCCCGTGTCCCCGCCGGTGTGCTCGACTTCCTCTCCGGCCACCAGGTGGCCCGCATTCCGTTGGAGCCCCTCTCGCCGCAGCAGGTCCAGGACGTGGCACGGAGCCTGTTCGGCCTGGACCTCAGCGCGACGGCGGCCCACGGGTTGGTGACGCACACCGGCGGGATTGCCCAGTCCATCGTGGAGCTGCTCCGTGAACTGCCCCCGGAGACCTGGCAGTCGTGGTTTCCCTCATTGCCGCCGACCTCCCGGGTGCGCGCCAGGGTCCGCAGCGTCCTGGCCGGCGCGTCCCCCGCCCTGGTCGCCGCCGCTGAGGCCGCATCGGTGCTCGCCCCCGGCGCGGGCCTGGCTGAGGTGGCCAAGGTGGGCGGCCTGGAATCCGTCATGCCGGCCCTCGATGAGGGGCACCGTGCCGGGCTGCTCGGACTGTCCGTGGACCAGTCGCGCTCCGCCGTCGTCTTCCTGGAGCCCGGCACCGCGGAAGCCGTCTACGAACAGATCGTCCCCAGCCGGCGCATTGCCCTGCACCGGAAGGCCGCCGAGGCTGTCCAGTCCGAAGGCGAACAGCTGGGCCACCGCGTTGCCGCCACCCCGGCCGCAGACGAAACCCTGGCCGCGGAACTGGAAGAGTTCGCGCGGCGGCAGGCCACGGTTGGAGCGTGGCAGGATGCCTCCACCGCGCTGTTCTCCGCCTCGCGGCTGTCCCCTGATATCCGCGCCCGCAACCTCCGGCTCCTGAGAGCGGTCGACGCCCTGGTCGGCTCCGGTAATGTGGCCCAGGCGCAGGCCTGGGCAGGGGCGGTGGATGCCCTGCCGCCCTCGCCCCTTCGCTCCTCGGTGTTGGGGTATCTGTCCACGGTGTCCGGCCAGAGTGACAGCGCCGAAAGCCAACTGGAGATGGCTTGGCGGACCAGCAATCCGCAGCATGAACCCGCCGCGGCAGCACAGGTGGCCCAGCGTTTCGTCCTCCACGGGGTGGCCTCCTGGGATGGTCCGATGATTACCGGCTGGGCCGAACGCGCTATGGCGCTCACGGAGCCCGGAACACCGGCGCACATCGAGTCGGAAGCCATCTACGGTTTGGGCCTCTATGCCCAGGGCCGGATAGCGGACGCCGAGGCCTCCTATCAGCGGGCCTCTGCCCAGGCGGCCGAGAATGCCCAGAAGCAGCGGGTGCAGATGGGCGCCGGCTGGCTGGCCCTGCGCCTGGACAACGCCGAATCCGCGCTGGTGAATTTTGAGTCGGCCGCCCCCACCGAGTACCGCGGGGGATCGCTGCGGATCTCCCTGTGGGCCGAGGCCTGGCTGGCCCGCACCCACCTTGTGCTGGGCAACTGGGATGCGGCCGCCGCCACCATCACCCGGGCAAGCGTCCGGCTGGAGACCTCGCGGATGCCGCTGATCCGCCCGCTGCTGTACTGGACGGCCGCCGAGCTGTGGTCCATGCGGGGCGACTGGGACCGGGCACGCTACTACGTTTCGCAGGCCGCAGTGCAGCCGGGAACGTACCGGGCCATGCAGGTCCCGGCCAGCCTGGCACGTGCCCGTTTCCACGAGGCGCGGGCGGATTATGAAAGTGCCTTGGCTGCCCTGCAGCCGCTGACTGAGCTGGACCCCTGGACTGATCAGCGGGTGTCCTTCTGGCCGTGGCAGGACACCTACGTCAACGCGCTGGTCATGACTGACAAGCTCGATGCCGCCGATACGTTCCTTACCGCTTTTGAAGGAGTGCACCGCGAGCGGGAAGTCCCTTCGGACCTGGCCCGCATGGCATGGGCCCGGGGGCGGCTGCTGGCCGCGCAGGGGGACCCGGACACGGCAAGGGAACACTTCGAGGCGGCGTTGGGACACCTCCGCGGGCTTAACCGCCCTTACCTGCGGGCGCGGATAAGTTTCGCGTTCGGGCAAAGCATGCGCCGGGCCGGAAAGCGGCGCCTGGCGTCATCGGTGCTGCGCGCGGCCCGCGACCTGTATGACACCCTCGGCGCAGCCACGTATGTGGAACGGTGCGACCGCGAGCTGAAGGCGACAGGCCTGGACGTCGGAAACCTGCCGGACCCGGCTGATCCGGTGCTCTCTTCGGTGGGCAGCCACCATCAACAGCTCACGGCCCAGGAACAGGCCGTGGCCGAACTGGTGGCTGCGGGGGCAACCAACAAGGAGGCAGCCCGGGCCCTGTTCCTGGCCGAAAAGACGGTGCAGTACCACCTCACGCGGCTGTACCGGAAAATGGGAATCCGGTCACGCAGCGAGCTCGCGGCGGCGTTCCGGGACAAGGACTGACCCTGGGACTGTGGCGGCTACTTCACGTCTGAGGGGTGCTTGGCCAGCGGAACCACGGTGATGTCCATGTACGGGAACAACGGAAGGTCCTGCAGGATGCCGTGGAGCTCGTCGTTCGATTCGACGTCGAAGATGGAGTAGTTGGCGTATTCCCCCACCACGCGCCAGATCTCGGGCCATTTTCCGGAGCGCTGCAGTTCCTGGGAGTAGGCCTTCTCCTTTGCCTTGATTCCGGCGGCTTCTTCGGCAGGCATGCCGGCGGGCAGTTTGACGTCCATATGGACCAGGTACTTCATGGGTGACCTCTCGATGGAAGGGGTTGGTGTCAGTCGGTGCGGTAGTGGGCGAGCTTGTCGTCGTCCACGTCGGTGCCCGCGCCGGGCCCCTCGGGAACGTGGATCCGGCCGCTCGTGATGGCCAGCGGCCGGGCCAGCAGGTCATCGGTCATATCGAGGTAGTTGGACAGCTCCGCCGCACGCTTGGCGCTATGGGCGAAGGCTGCGCCGAACACCACGGAGGCCACGGTGCCTAGCTGGGTGTCGATCTGGTTGCCGATGTAGACGTCGATGCCCATGCCCTCGGCCATGCCAACGATCTTGGCGGCTTCGGTGAAGCCGGACCGGGCAGTCTTGACGGACAGGAGGTTGGCCCCGCCGGTGAGGATTTCGCGGGCAGCCTCGCCGAGGTTGGCGGCGGACTCATCCGCGGCAATGGGGATGGGGGAGTTGGTGACCAGACGGCGGCGGCCAAGGACTTCGCGGGCGTCGTCGGGCTCCTCAAGGAACTGCAGGCCGAGGTCGGAGGTGCGGCGCAGCACCTCGGCGGCCTCGTTGGCTGTCCAGCCGCGGTTGGCGTCCATGTACAGCTCGGCGTCCTCGCCCAGGCCCTCCCGCAGCACTCTGGCGGCTTCGATGTCCAGGTTCAGCGGACGGCGTCCGGTCTTCAGCTTGAAGGTGTTGATGCCGTAGGTTTCCCGGAACTCCAGGGCCAGCGCCAGGAGTTCCTGGGCGGGTTTGAACCCGAGCATGTGGGAGACCCGCAGCGAGTCGGTGTAGCCGCCCAGCAGTTTGGTCACGGGCTGCCCCAGGGTCTTGCCGATGACGTCCCACACGGCAATGTCTACCGCGCCCTTGGCCGTCTGGTTGTGGATGGTCCGCGCCATCACGGCCTGGATCTTTTCCCGGTCAAAGACGTCAATGCCCACCAGCTGCGGGGCAAAAACATCCTGCACCACCGCAACAATGGACTTCTGCGTCTCACCATAGGTGTAGGGGCGGGGCGGGGTGTCTGCGGTTCCCACCACGCCGTCATCGATGTGGACGCGGACCAGGACGTGGTCGGCCTCGTGCACGGAGCCGGAGGCGAAATGGAGCGGGTGGCGGTACGGGATCGAGTAGGGGATCGCCTCGATGGCTGCGATCTTCATGATGGGAGGAGCCTTTCGTCAGCAGGAGCGGGGGTGGCGGCATGGGCGGACGCGTCAGCCGTTGCCGTGGCCACGACGTCCAGGAAGTTTTGCAGCAGGGCGGACCGGTGGCCGCGCAGCCAGGCGACGGCCAGTTCCACCGGCGGAACGTTGTCGATTTCCCGGTACGCGACGCCGTCGAGCTGGAAGGCACGCACGCTGGACGGCATGACGGCGATGCCGCCGCCCGCTGCCACGAACGCCAGCATTGTGGAGGTCTCACCAACCACTTGCGTGATCCGCGGCTGGAAGCCTGCCTGGCGGCAGAGGTCCGAGGTAATGCGGTTCAGCACGGACTCCGGTCTGTAGGCGATGAAGTCCTGGTCCTGCAGTTCGTGCATGGCCACGGGCCGGTCCACCGCTAGGGCGCTGAAGGAGGGAAGTGCGACGACGAGTGGCTCCTGGGAGACGACGCGGTAGTCGATCTCCTCTGAGGCAACGGGGGGACGCAGCAGTGCCGCGTCCAGGGTCCCGTTCCGCAGCCCTGCTTCCATGGACGGCGTCAGCATCTCTCCGTTCAGCGCCAGCGACAGGCCGGGAAGGACCTGCTTGGTGAGACGCGCTATCCGGGGCATAACGCCGTAGGTTGCCGATCCGGAGAACCCCACCCGGAGGACGCCGGTGGCGCCCATTCCCACCTGGTAGACATCTGCCCGGAGCGTCTCGACGTCGTTGACGATCTGGCGGCCGCGGTCCAGCAGGAGCTGGCCCGCCGCCGTCAGGTCCACCCGGCGGGTGGTGCGGTTGAGGAGCTGGACGCCCAGCTGGTCTTCCAGCTGGCGGATCTGCTGGGACAGGGGCGGCTGCGCCATATGGAGCCGCTTGGCCGCCCTGCCGAAGTGCCGCTCCTCCGCCACCGCAATGAAGTAGTTCAGCTGCCGGATCTCCATTGCGGTGCCACCTCTCCAAGCGTTCGGGGTGAGGCGGGATGGAGCCTCATTGATTCATAGAATAACCATAAAAAGCCTTACTTAGATACTTTTTCGACGTAATCTTGCTGCTCTTCAGCCGCCGGCACAGCTTCGTCCAGCCTGTGCTGGCGCGGTACCAGGATGGTGACTGCGCCGCCAAGCAGGGCCACCCCTCCGTAGATATAGAAGGCTGTTGCCCCGCCGATGCCCGCGGCGGCCAGCCAGCCGCCGATGATCGGACCCAGCACCCCGCCCAGCCGGCCCACACTGGCGCACCAGGCGACGCCGGCGGCACGGGCATTGGTGGTGAAGTAGTTGGACTGGAATCCGTAGACCAGCACCTGGGTGCCAAGGGTTCCCACCCCTGCGGTGGCGATGAAGGTGAAGAGCAGCGGCAACGGAAAACTGAACGTCATCAATCCCAGGGATATGGTGGCCAGGGCAAACGTGGCAGCGATAACCCGCTGCGGTCCGTTCCTGTCGGCCATCCGGGAGGCGACCAGTCCGCCCACCACGGCGCCGAGGTTCAGGGCCAGCGGGAAGAAGAGGGCATAGGTCCTGCCGTAGCCGTAGCCCTCCATGATTTTGGGCAGCCAGGTGTTGAGCCCGTAGGTCAGGAGGAGCCCGCAGAAGGACATCAGTCCCAGCAGGATGGATGCCACGGCGAACTGGCGGGAGAAGACGGCGGCGAACCCGGATTTCCGCGGGGCGGCGCCGGCCTCCCGGATCACCAGCTCTTCGGCAAGCGGCACCCCGGTGCGCCAGGCAGCGGCCAGGGCTTCCTCTTCCCGGCCCCGGGCCAACAGCCACCGCGGGGATTCCGGAAGCTTCCGCCAGGCAACGGGCAGGATGACCAGGAGGGGCAGGGATCCAATGATGAAGAGACCGCGCCAGCCGATGCTGTCCAGGAACGCGATGCCCAGGACGGACGCCAGCACGCCGCCCGCGGGGACCCCGGAGTACACGATCGCGTTGTAGAACTGCCGCCGTCCTGCAGGGGCGAACTCGGCCATCGTGGCGCCGGCGCTGGCGATGACGACGCCCAGGCCGAGTCCGGTGGCAAACCGGAGGGCGCCGAAGGCGGTGACGTCCGTGGCCAGGGCGGTGGCGAACATGCCCAGGGAGAACCAGGCGATGCCGGCGAGCATCAGCCGGCGGCGGCCGAAGAAATCGCCGATCGCACCGCATGCCAGCGACCCCACCAGCACGCCGATGAGGGCCCAGGATCCCAGGAGCCCGGCGGTGGCGGCATCAAAATGACCGATTTGGCCTGCGTCTGCGAGCAGTCCCGGAAGGACGGTGCCGTAGACCACCAGGTCGTAGCCATCGAACAGGAGGGCGGCGCAGATGACGAAAGCCACCCAGTTGGCCGTCCGAGCCTCCTTTCCCGGGTTTCCGGAGAGGGTGGATTGGGGGTGCGGCAGCGTCATGGGGCGTGTCCTTTCAGGGGGCGGGTGTGGAGGCATTGCGACATTCGGATGGATCCGCGCCGGGGCCTCGGCAACCCAGCCTGACAGGTAATGTGACGCACGGCATACGAGGGAAATGCCCGGTTTAGCGCCGGGGGTGCATTGTGCCGTTTCCGCGTATCAAAGGGGCTGTTTTTGCGATGGATCCAGCGGGAACAGGCCAAATGCGCCCGGCAGCAGGGGCATCCCGGCGTCGGTGGGAGGGTGGGTCTTAGTCCATAGGCTGCCGGTATGAACCCGGCGTGCCGTAACCGTGGCCGGGAGCAGGGCGCCGCGGTTAGGCTGGCGTGATGATCAATCCAGCACGGCTGCACTCAGACCTGTCCCGCCTGGGCCGGGAGACGGATATGTTCCTGGCCACGGTCTCCTCTTTGTCCGATGAAGAGCTGGCTACTCCTTCGCTGTGTGAAGGGTGGACCCGCGCCCACGTCATCGCGCACGTCGCATCCAGCGGACGTGCCCTGATAGGGCTGATTGACTGGGCCACGTCCGGGGAGGAACGCCGGCTGTACGCATCCCCTGAAGCGCGCTCGGAGGCCATCGCTGCCCTTGCTGCCCTGCCGCGGGAGGAGCTCCTGGCTGAAGTGCGGGACTCAGCCGCCGCTTTCGCCGGTGAAGCCGAGCGGTTGACCGGGGAACTTGCGGCGCCGGAAGTAAGGGCAGGTGGCCGGGACCTGCCGGCCACATCCATTGTGGCGCTGAGAATTGCCGAGGTGGTGGTGCACCACCATGACCTTGAGACCGCCTGGACCATCGAGGAGGCCGACCCCGATTCGCTGTTGAACGCCATCGAGGCCGTGGTACGTGCACTGCGTGCCAAGGGGGCGCCGGGGATGACGCTGGTGACCGAGGAACGCGACCAGTGGATTATCGGCAACGGCGCGCTGCACATCGAGTCCGACCGTGAGGGCCTGCTTCAGTGGCTGGCGCGCGGCGATGCAGCACATATCGAGGCGGACGGCCCCGTGCCAGCACTGCCTAGCTGGTGAGCCGGCCGGCTCGAAGATTGCAGCGTCCCATCCTGAGCGGGTCGGACTGACTTTTCGCCGCAGGTGCGGGGATGTTTTCCAGTCCCACTTTGTCTCCAGCAGTGAGCCTAGGAAAGACAGGTGCACCAGGCCGGGACCGTCGCTCTCATAGAAATGTGCATTGACCCTGTCAGCCGGGGTGGGTGTGGCAGGTTTGGCTGGACGAAGTCCCAACCGCACCCAAGCGAAGAGCGGCCGCTGTCGTCAGGCGTAGTAGCCGGGCCTTGCCCGAGCAGAGGGGACAACAGTCTTAGCTGTTTCCAGTGTGCACGAGGCCCTCGGTGTCCTCCTGGAGGGCCGGGGCGTCGGCAAGGCCTTCAGGAGTGAGGTCGAGGTGCTCGATGGCCGTGGAGAGGTTATCGGGGACCGGGGTGCGTTGGTGTTCGTCATGATGCTGTTTGCCTTTGATTCAGGAACGGGTCCTCTACCCAAACCCCGGCTTCCCGAGCTACGAATCCCCGATCGAGTACCTCGGCGGCACGGCCGTGCCCTACCGCTACCTGCCCACGAGCCAGGGCTTCGCGATTGACCTTGACCAGGTGCGCGCGTCGATCACCCCTAATCCCGAGGCGATCATTTACAACGACCTGCAGAACCCCATTTCGGCCGAATCGACGGCGGGATCTCCCCCTCTAAAGGGACACGGACAGCCCTTGCATCCCTTCAAGCGGTGGTGCCAAAGCAGGCCAAAAAGGCCGGTCCCCCACCTAGGGACTGTAAGAAAAACGGTGTGTGAGGGTCCGGCCTGATCCGAAAGGAGACGGCCGTGTCAGAGTCCACGACCGAGATGACAGGGGTGATGATCGATCCTGTGACGGGAGAGATCATCGA